>NZ_JBNPTK010000002.1:0-562747 GCF_051167615.1 Bradyrhizobium sp. HKCCYLS3013 | reverse complement strand
CCAGCCTTGAGGCCGGCCGATCACCGGTCTACAAAAAAGACAGTTGCTCCCCGGGGACCGGCTTGTTTGCCCCCGTCGCCAGCCGGTCATCATCTCGGCCGGCTTGACCTCAGCATCGGGAGGCCAGGACCACACGATTTCGCCGGCGCATTCTGCCGTTCGTCCGCACGGAGAACCATGCTGCGGCAGCCTACGCCCGTCGCATCACCGCCTCCACGTTCGTGACGATCGCGAAGCGCCCCTCATGGCGAGGCGGGACAGGCGGAGTATTTCATAAAATTCGGAAAAACGAAAGCGAAATTTTCGTGGACGCGGCGTGCGAACCCCGATCGCATTGGAAAGGCTGGTGTTTGGCGCCGAAGATCGGCTTCGTCTGGGCGCAGGCGATCTCGCCCGGGCGCGGCCGGATCGCCGTGGAAGTTGCCGGCTGGCCTGCGCCCGGAACCGGGCCAGGCCAGCCGATGCGCATGCTCAGCGTCTTTGGCCTTTGCCTCGGCCGGGTCCCGTCGTGTCGAGAGCCTGGCGGCAATCCGCTGAGACTTTCTCGCGGTTGGTCGCGAGGCAGGCGCGAACCTGGCCTGCGCCGTGCTGCTTGCCGGAGCAGAAGCTCTGGATGTCAGCGGCGCATTGCGTTGCCACCGGCCCGGTTCCCTGAGCGAAAGCGGGCATGGCCGCGGTGGCGGCGATGACGATGGCGAGTTGCAAGGACGTCCTCATTCAAGCCTCCTTGGGGAGTGGTGTAGGCACGGTAGCGAGGTAGCGTGTGTCCTGCGTCCGTTCGTTGCGCAGGATCAAGCCGAAGGGGATCGCGCCGGAGGAACGGCGTCGCGTTCCGGGAATCGTACCTGGACGAGACGGCGTGACTGCCAGGAAGCTGCTCCACGATGATGATATCGCCGACATCGAGAGGCAGTACCAATACCTGCTGCGTCAGCAGCATGACCGCGATGGCTTCGATCTCCTCGAAGGCAGCCGGCACATCGGTGACGATGTCAGCGGCCCTGCGGAAGCTCACCCCCGTCGACCTGAGGCCACCGTCCTACGCTCACCCCGCCGCTCGATCGGCTCGCTCGCACGCCCCTGCGGCTGCGCGCTGCGATGACGAGACGGGTCTCAGAAGCCGGTCCGCGCACTCAAGACAAGCTGATCTCGGTTTCGCCGTCCGGCCCGATCAGCGTCAACATTCCGGGCGTGCCCTCGCCACCGGAGAGGTAGTGATAGCTATCAAGTGCATGTCCGCTGGGAATGCCGAGAAGCTCAGCGAGGCCCGTCAACCTGTCTTCGGCAAACATGAACGGCCTGGCTGGGGACGGCGTGGCGACGATTGCGGCAGGCCTTGTAGCCATGCGCTTTTCGATGTCGGCGAGATATTGCTCGAGGCTCGGCGGATTCGGCATCTTGGCGGCAATCATCGGATAGGCCTCGATCGCTTTCTTACGGACCGCGTTGCGAGGTGCGGCGTCGCGAACGTGGAGGTTGGTGATGAACGATCCCATGGCTCCCTTCCGCAGTTCGGCTGCCCAAAGTCACGTTTGGCTCGAGAGCGCCCGTCACTGGGCGCCACAACTACGGAGCGTAGGCACCATGGGCGGCTGTGATACTCTCGCAGATGACGTCGACATATTCGTCATAGAACATGATGCGAAAATGTCGGCAGCGGGCAAGATGCCGCTGGGAGAAGCTCATCAGCCAGGCTGATCGTCCCAGGTCCACCACGGCGGCTTGATCGATCGCGGGCCCCCAACCGACGGTTTCACGGGAATAGTCATGGACTTCCTCTGGGGTGACTTGATGCACTTGAGTCTTGTGAAGGATCAAGTGTCGCATATCGTCCTCGGAAGCCCAGTCCGGGTTCAGATAGTCGATGGCGATCAAGTTCAATCCGTGGCCGAAAAAGTGCGCTCGTCGCAGCTCTGGTCCGCGTCCGTCAGCCCAGATCCAATCGCGCAAGACCGGCTTGTACATCGCAGAAGATCGCCGTGGTTGGTTGTTGAGCGGCTCACAGCCGCGGATCGATCGGCTCGCTCTCCAGTGCCAGAACTGCGAACACGCATTCGTGCACGCGGCGCAGCGGCTCGCGGGCGACGAAGCGGGTCAGCGCCTCGTGGCCGAGCGCGAACTCGCGCAGGGCCAGGTTGCGCTTGCCCTCGAGCTTTCGCTGGCGCAGCCGGACGATGTGCTCCGGCGCATCATATTCCGGGCCGTAGATGATGCGCAGATATTCCGGCCCGCGCACCTTGAGCGCCGGCTGAATGAGGCCCTTCGGTCCGCGCGCGACGAAGTTTTTCGGCTTCACCACCATGCCTTCGCTGCCGCTTCCCGTGAGCTGCTCCCACCACGCGATGGCGTCGGCGACGGCCGCGTCGTCGGCCAGCACAACAGTGCGCCATTGCGTGCGGGTGACGACGGATGCTGATGCGGCGGCCAGCCGATCGGCGAGCGTCATGTGCCAGACGTGGTCCTGATCGAACCAGACCCGGCCCTCGCTGGCGAGCAGATGAAACGGCGCGACCTTGAGATCGTCGATGCCGCCGACCGGCCAGACATAAGGCGCCCAGGCAGCGCCATAGCGCTTGGCGCGCGCGACACGATCGCGGAAATGGTCGCCGAGCGCGGCGACATCGAGGCCACGCGCGGCGGCGCGCGCCACTGCGTCGGCTGCTGCTTCGAGGCCGGCGACCGATGACGCCGCGACCGGCGCGTACTGGCTCTCGATCAGGCTGCCGGCCTTGGCCGACCAGGGCATGATCTCGGCGTCGAGCAGCAGCCAGTCGGATTGCAGCTCCTGCCACAGGCCGGCGCTGTCGACAGCGTCACGCAGCCGTGCCAGCAGCGCCTCGGTCATCGCGGCATCGTTGAAGAAGGCGCGGCCGGTGCGGGTCCAGATCGCGCCGCTCTCGTCGCCTGCGATGCCGAAGCGGGCCCTGGCAACATCGGCGCTGTTGCATAGCGCAATGACGGCGCGCGAGCCCATGTGCTTCTCCTCGCACACGACCTCGGCAACGTTGCGGGCGCGGAAATGCGCGAACGCCTCCTCGGGCCGTTCCAGCCAACCGTCGCGCGCGCTCGTCTCCGATGGCGACATGGTCGGCGGCAGATAGACCAGCCATTGCGGCGGCAGCGCGAAGCGGCTCATCACCTCCAGCGCGGCGGCCGCGTTCTCCTCGGCCACGACCATGCGGCCGCGCAGCGTGGTGTCGATCCAGCGGCGGCCGCTCACGTCATCGATATCGAGCAGCTGATCGGCCTCGGCCTGCGCGGAGGCGCTGCCGGCGCGAGGCGCGAGCGGACGGACCGGCTCGCACCAGACGCGCTCGGCCTCGACCTCGACGAGCTCACGCTCCGGCCAGCGCAGCGCTGTCAGCCGGCCGCCGAACACGCAGCCGGTGTCGATGCACATGGTGTTGTTGACCCATTCGGCTGATCGCACCGGCGTGTGACCGTAGACCACGGTGGTCGGTCCGCGGTAGTTCGCGGCCCAGTCGGCGCGCAAGGGCAGGCCGAATTCGTCGATCTCGCCGGTGGTTTCGCCATACAGCGCGAATTCGCGCACTGCGCCGGAGCCGCGGCCGATCATCTCCTCCTTCAGCCCGGCATGCGCCACCGCGAGCCGGCCGCCGTCGAGCCAGACATGGCTGCGCAGCCCGTCGAGAAAGCCCGGCAGAGTGTCGCGGAAGCTTCGCTCCTCGCTGGCGAGCTGATCGATCGTGGCCTGCAGGCCGTGCGCGATCGTGACCTTGCGGCCCGCCAGCCAGCGCTGGAATTTGCGGTCGTGATTGCCCTGCACGGCATAGGCGGTGCCGGCCGCCACCATGCTCATGACGATGCGCAGCACATCGGGTGATTGCGGGCCGCGGTCGACGAGGTCGCCGACGAAGACGAGCTTGCGGCCCGCGGGCGGCGTCACTGCGACGGCGCGTCGACCCTCTGTGTCGCTCCATGTGACCTGATAGCCGAGCTTCGCCAGCAGCGCCTGCAATTCGGCCGCGCAGCCATGGACGTCACCGATGATGTCGAACGGTCCGGCATCGTGGCGCTTGTCCGTCCACAGCGGCTGCCGCGCAATGGTGGCGGCCTCGATGCGCGCGACGCTGTCGAGCTTCCACACCTGGCGAAAGCCTTCGCGCTGCAGGCCACTGATGCCGCGGCGGATCTCCGAGACCATGCGCTGCACGACGGGGCCGCCGAAGGCGCGCTCGGGACGCGTCCTGTTTCTGTCGATGCAGACGTCGATGCCGGGATCGAACACGATCGCGACCGGCAGCGCATGCCATTTGCGCGCGAGCTCGACCCAGCCCTTCCGGTCGGCAGGGCGCACATTTGTGGCGTCGATGACGGCGAGCCTGCGGTGCTTCAGCCGCTTGCCGGCAATTTCGCGGACGATGTCGAACGCGTCGGTCGAGACGCCCTGGTCGGTCTCGTCGTCGGCGACCAGTGCGCGGCAATGATCCGAGGAGATCACCTCCGTCGGGAGGAAATGCTTCGCGGCAAAGGTGGACTTGCCGGAGCCGGTCGAGCCGATCAGCACGACCAGCGCGAAGTCGGGAATGTCGATGTTCATGGAATTGCTCAGCGGGTGAAGACTGCCATCTGGGTGGGCGCGCCATGGGTCTCGTCATTGTGGCCGATGCCGGAGAGGGCGACCTGATAGCCAAACGCGGCGCAGATGCGCTGCGTCCAATCGGCAAACTCGGCGCGCGACCATTCGAAGCGATGGTCGCGATGTCTGAACTGCCCTGCGGGCAAGCTCGGAAAAAGCGTGTTGTAGTCGGCGTTCGGCGTGGTCACGATCGCCACGCGCGGCCGCGCGGCGCCGAACACGACGCGCTCGACCATCGGCAGCCGGTCCGGATCGAGATGCTCGATCACCTCGACCAGAGCCGCGGCATCGGCCTCCGCCCAGCGCGCATCGCGATAGGTCAGCGAGCCGTGCAGGAGCGTGACTCGCCCCTCGGGCGGCCCGCCAAGCAGGCTCAGCTTGAGCCGCTTGGCCGCGCGTTCCAGCTCGCCGGCAGCGGCGTCGAGCCCGATCAGCCTGTTGACCCAGCGTTCGCGCACCAGAAGCTGCAGCAGCTTGCCTTCGCCGCAGCCGAGATCGGCGATGGTCTTGGTGCCCGTGGCGCGCAGCGCGTCGACGACCGCCGCCATGCGCAGGTCGTTGAGCCGGGTCGGCGCTTCCAATTTCTCCTCTGACTCGCTGCGCGCTTCGGGCTCGGCGGTCTCGTCCTGCGTCTCCGGTGCAAGCCGCGCCAGCGCCGCGCGCGCGAGCACGCCGCGATGGCGCAGATAGCGGCGCACGATCAGCTCCCTGGCGGGATGGGCGTCGAGCCAGCCTTCGCCGCGCTTGAGCAGCTTGTCGATCTCCTCGTCGCCGACCCAGTAGTGCTTGGCATCGTCCATGACGGGGATCAGCACGTAGAGATGGTTGAGCAGCGCGCTGAGCCTGGCGGTGCCGCGCAACGTCAGTCGCACGTAGCGGCTGGTGGGATCGCCCTGCGGTCCGGCGATAGGCGCGACCTCGACCTGCCAGCCCAGCGGCTCGAACAGCTGCCGCAGCACGGTTTCGCCGCCGCGCAGGGGCAGGGGTGTCACGACCGCCTCCAGCGCGATGGCGCTGTCGGCAAGCTCCTGGCGCGCACTGCTGACGCCGTTCATCGCCGTCCGGAACGCCTTGTTGAGCGCGACCGAAAGGAACGACGACGCGGCATAGGGGCGGTCGTTGACATATTGATCGAGCAGCCCGTCGCCCTGACCGTTGCCACGGACGAGGCCGATTGGATCGACGTCGAGCACCAGCGCCGCCTCGCAGCGATCATTGCTGGCCTCGGGATAGAAGATCAACGCCTTGCCATAGGTGAGCGCGAGCTCGTGCAGTCGCTCCGGATGCTTGTTGAGCAGGTAGCCGAGATCGGTGGCAGGCTGATGGGTGGTGGCGATGGACAGGTACATGAGGTCAGATACCGGATGAGGAAACAACGATCCAGTGCTTCGAAGCCAAAGTTTGGCGGTGGCCGTTCTCGCATTCGCTTTCGCATCGGCTCTGGGAGCGCTGGACAAAAGGTGCGCCATCTCCGCAGGACGACTCTTGCGGAGAACGAGGGCAGGGACGCAATTCGGCTCGAATCATCATGGAATTGACATCGCATGAGCAGAGTCATGAAAATCGCCGGGCTGCTGGTGCTGATCTGCGCCGGCTTCATGTTCTTCAACAACGCCAATCTGCAGGTGACAAAGGAGGCTGGGCGGCTGCATCTCCTGGCTCATCGAGGGATGTCACAGCAGTTCGATCGCACCGGCCTGACGAGCGAAACCTGCACCGCGGCGCGGATGCTGCCGCCGACGCATGAGTATCTCGAGAACACCATCGCCTCGATGCGCGCCAGCTTTCTGGCCGGCGCCGATATCGTGGAATTCGACGTGCACCGAACCACCGATGGCCAGTTCGCGGTGTTCCATGACTGGACGCTCGACTGTCGCACCGATGGCAAGGGCGTCACGCGCGAGCATGCGATGACGGCGTTGCGGCAGCTCGACATCGGTTATGGCTACACCGCCGATGGTGGGCGCACGTTTCCATTCCGCGGAAAGGGCGTCGGCCTGATGCCGTCGCTGGACGAGGTGCTCGCAGCCTTTCCGGACAAGCCTTTCCTGATCAACGTCAAGAGCAATGATCCGGCGGAAGGCCGACTGCTGGCGGATGCTCTGGCGCGCTTGCCAGGCGCGCGACGGGCGCGACTGATGGTCTATGGCGGCGACGCGCCGATCGCGACGCTCAGGGCGTCTCTGCCGGATCTCAAGGTCATGTCGCGCGGCATGCTGAAGAGCTGCCTGGTCCGTTATCTCGGCTATGGCTGGACCGGCCTGGTGCCGTCCGCGTGCCACAACATGATGGTGCTGGTCCCGATCAATGTCGCGCCGTGGCTGTGGGGCTGGCCGGATCGATTCCTCGCGCGCATGACACGCGCCGAAAGCAGCGTCTTCGTCCTCGGCTCCTATAGTGGTGAGGCGTTCTCGGCCGGGCTGGACACACGGGACGACATCGCCAGGTTGCCCAAGAACTTTACCGGCGGCGTCATGACCGACGAAATCGAAACCGTGGCGCCGCTGCTGAAGCAGACGCCTTGAAGCCAAGCAGCGCAAGTCGCCGCCGAATGTGCCTGGTTAACGGAAGACCCGGGCGCGTCTGTGACGCGTCCGGGTCTGTTGTCGTCAGTGCAGGGTCGCGCCGCGCAGAGTCTCCTCCTGCGCCGCGATCCAGGCGATCACGGCCTCGGAGAAGCCGTCGACCCGCGTCCAGGGCCCGTAGCCGACCCCGTGCTGGTACGACGCCACGTTGACCACGGTCCCGCGCGCCCTGGGCGGCGGCACCGCATCGTGGCTCTGCTCGTCGGTGAAGACGATCAGGCGGTCGCCCTTGCGGTCGACCTCGCCGACCGCACGGCCGAGATAGGTCCCGGAATGCGGCTGCGACCCGAGGATCGCATCGCGCAGCGCAAAGCCACGCCGCGGCGGCACCTTCACGACCTCATTGCTGAACGTGAAGATCTCCACCTCGTCGCAGACCTCGCGGGCCAGGATCGCCAGCCCGCACGCCGCGTCCGCGCGCGTCATCTCCGACTTCGCCGACAGCGATGCGAACATCGAGCCGGAGACGTCGATCAAGAGCCGCGTGCGGCCCGGAAGCCGCTGGTAGCCCTTGATCGATCGGAGCATCGCGGCCTCGAGCTCGGGCTCGAAGTCCGGCGCGCGCCGGGCCGCCGTGATGAACCGATACGGCAGGATCCGGTCCGTCCGCATCGTCTCGATCGCGGCCGCGATGATCGCCCGCGGCACTCCGGCCTGTTGCATCAGTCGCAGGTTGCGCAGCAGCGCCAGCGCACCGAGCCGCTTCTCTGAGAGCAGCCGCTCGAAGCTCCCACGCTTATCCGCACCGGCCGAGAGAGCGACCTCCCAGGTGTCGGGCGCGGGCAGCCCGCCATCGACGAGCTGCTTCCACACCGCCTCCTGCGCGGCGTCCTTCGGCCTGGCGTGAACCAGGAACAGGACGTCGCGGAGCCGCACCGGCCCCTCGCGGTCATACTTCGCGAGCTGATAGGCGTCGAACTTCGCGAACGCCTTCGCCAGCCCCTTCTTGACCTGCGCCGAGACCGGCTGCCGCTTGCGCTGCTGCTGCGGACCGAGAGCGTCCGCCCAGTAGATCGCCAGCAGCTCGGTCATCTCGTCCGGCCGCTGGATGATGCGCGCCAGCGTCTCGGCGACCAGCGCACGGTGCGAGGGCAGCCGCGCCATCTCGCGGGCGACGAGCAGCGGCGCATGCCGCAGCTTCATCTCCTCGCGGGCACGGACCGCGAGCTGAGCCACCTCGCGCGGCTCGACCAACGGCACCAGCGCCTTGACGCGGTCGGCGATTCCAACCCCGTCCTCGTAGAACTGGTCTTCCCACAGCAGGCAGCTCATCAGCGTGCGCTGCAGCGCCTGCGCAGGCGCGAGTTGCCGGGACGGCGCACCCTCATGGGTGAAGGCGCGCAGGACCTTGTTGAGCCTGACCATGATGGCCTCCTCTTGGGTTGATGATGGATGGACGTGCCGGGGAAGGGGCGAGGCTGACCTGCCATTGCTGGCAGCCACACGCTCGATCCGACGAGCTTCGAACCCGGGCTGAAGATCAGCCCGTCGTTCGAGAGGAGTCGAACCTCCAGCCTTGTGGCCCCGAAGTAACAGCGCTCTTCACCACCGGCCGGTACGCGACCGCCTCGTCAGAGACGACCGCGCACCGAGACGGACCACGCGCCGGGAACGGGCGAATGCTGAGTTCCGCTTCACTCGCGTGGAGCGGATAGTGCTCTGCCGCTGAGCTACCGGCGCGTGGAACGCCGGATGGGAGTCGAACCCACGACCTCTCGATTAGCAATCGAAGTATCAGCACTCTTCACCACGGCGCGTGGAAGACGGCGGCACAGCCAGCAGCTGCGCCGTAACGACGTGACCGCCTGTTGGCGGACGGCCACCGGTTGAGATGGATCACGAGCCGGGAACGGGCGATGACTGAGACCCGGGCCACTTGCATGGCCCGGACAGCGCTCTGACCTCTAAGCTACCGGCATGACGCCGGGCGGGATTCGAACCCGCGACCTCTGGCGTGGAAGGCGAAGTAACAGTCATCTTCACCACGGCTCGCGAATGAGTTCGGCGGGGAATGGGTGATGCTGTTGCTGCCCCAGTGGGGCGCTCGGTTTCAACGAAGTAACAGGCATCTTCACCACCGCCTTGGCCGCACGACTGCGGGATGCGGCCGGGCGGCATTGATGGCATGCTGGGGAACGGGCGATCACGGCGATACGACGATCGAAACGCAGGCTTGGCATCAGCCTCGCCGCAACCCGCGACTCACCCATCTCGCTTGACGGATTCCACGGTACGATCGATCGAAGGCGGCGCGCGGCCGCATTGGCGCGAAGGAGCCGCGATCTTCACCACCAGCAGCTCCCGGCTGCGAACGGCCGGGAATTCAATTGGCTTGTCTGCGGCGCTGCACGGCGCCGCGTGTTGCGAGCTCCAGGGAGCTCGCTCTGTCATCGGTGTCCGGCGTTGCCGCCTCGTTCCCTCCGACAGGCCCCGCGCGCGCAGGCCACGCGCATCACCTGCGCGAGCCCCGGGATCCGGGTCTCCCGTTCCGGCTCGAGGCCGGGACATCTGGTTGTTCGCCGTGCAGCCGGCTCACGTGAGGGCAACAAAAAACCCTCCGGAGCGGCGGGCTCGGGAGGGTCCGTGTGATGCGGACTGTTGATCTTGCCTCAAGCAAGATCGCTCCCCCGAGCACGGCGCGCGCCATCCACCGGCATGACGCCGTTGGACGTGCGGATGAAGTGTTCGTAGCCGAAGGACATCGTCTCGCTCATGTTTGTCGCGGGCGCAGTCGCTCGCGAGGCCGCGGGACATACGCCGCTTTGTTGGTGCTGTCAACAGCATGGCGTTGATGTTTTGCCGGCTGCTGCGGAGGCCTTGATCTGCAACAACGCGCCGATGCGGAGCATGCTTATCGTGAGCATATCGAGATGCGGCGAGAATTGCGGGCGCAGAGTCATGAACCGACGGCGGGTCCTGATAGGAGGCGGCAGCGCGCTTGCAGCGGCCGCGCTCGGCGCCGGCTCCTGGCGCGCCGCGACCGGCACGATGCGCGCATATGACGACTATAGTGCCCGGTTGCGCGCGCCGTTGTCGTCCGACATCACCGATGTCATCCGTTACGCGACGCTCGCGGCCAACAGCCACAACACGCAGCCGTGGCGCTTTCGCGTGACGCGGGATGCGATCGAGATCATGCCCGATCCGTCACGCCGCACGCCGGTGGTTGATCCGGACGACCATCATCTGTTCGTCAGCCTCGGCTGCGCGGCCGCCAATCTCGCGATCGCCGCCGATGCGAGCGGCCGTCCGGGCGAGATCAGCAGCGACGGCCGGATGGTGCGGTACAGCTTCACGAACGGCACGGCGCATGACGATGCGCGGCTTGCGGCCATCGTCCGCAGGCAGTCGACGCGCGCGGAGTATGACGGACGAGCGGTGCCGCCAGGCGATCTCGCCGCGCTGCAGGCGGCCTCGGCGATGCCAGGCGTCGATCTCGCGATCATCACGGCTCCCGCCGTGATCGCTGCCATCCGCGATCTCGTGGTCGCCGGCAACGACGCGCAGATGCACGATGCCGCGTTCTTGCGCGAGCTGAAGAGCTGGCTGCGGTTCAATCCGCGGAGCGCGATGGAGACGGGCGACGGCCTGTTCGCGGCGGCCAGCGGCAATCCGTCATTGCCGACCGCGCTCGGTGGCCTCGCCTTCGATCAGCTCTTCAATGCAGCATCGGAGAACGACAGATATGCGGGGCAGATCAGCTCATCGGCCGGTGTCGCCGTGTTCACCGCCGAGCAGGCCGACGCCTCGCATTGGATCAGGGCCGGGCAGGCGTGCCAGCGCTTCGCGCTCGAAGCGACGCGGCTGGGGCTGAAGCTCGCCTTCGTCAACCAGCCGGTCGAAGTCGCCGCGTTGCGGCCAGAGCTGGCGCGCGTGGTCGGAACGACGAGGCGGCCGGATCTCGTGCTGCGCTTCGGCTACGGGCCGGCGCTGCCGTTTGCGCCGCGGCGGCGCGTTGCCGACGTGCTGGGTTCATGAGTCGTTCCTGTCAATCTTGACGGATTTGCGACTCGGTGCATTGCTTCGCTGCATGTTCGAGAACACCCGATTGGCACGCATGAGCGACGGGCATTATTGCCTGGTGCGCGACCTTGGCCTGGTCAAGGGCGGCAAGGGCATGCGCCATCACGAGGTGGTGGTGGATTTCAGCTATCGCGGCATCAAGGTGTTTGCCAGGCAGGGCGCGTCGTCGCTGATGCGCCGCGTCGCGGCCAAGCTCGCGCAGCACGACGCCACCTCGAAGCTGCCGGCACTGCTGCGCGTGCGCCTGCGCGAGCCGCAGTAGCGTCAGCGCTTGCGCCGGAGCTTGCCGCGCTGCGCTGTCGCGATCGGTCGTTTCGGCTCGTAGGGGCTGTCCGGATTGACGTCGAGCTCGACCTCGGCGACGCAATATTGCGGCCGGCGGTGGCTGCGCCCGGAATGCCAGCGCCCCTGGCGCAGCTCGACCTCGCTCATGTCGGCGACATCGAAGCACTTCCATTGGCCGCCCGGCGGCAGGCCGCTGCTCGCGCCGCCCGCGAACTGGAACGCGAGCACGCGCTCGCGGCCGGCGGTGTGGCCGAGGATGATCGGGCAGATCGCGCGGGCGAAGCCGCCATAGATGCACAGAATCTGCTGGCGCGAGAGCATCGCCTGCATGATCAATCGGTAGGTCGGGCTCGGCATGCTGGCCTTCTGCACGATGCAGCAACATAAGATCGCCGGCCGCGGCCAGTTCCGCATCGAACCTTGCAGCGGCGGTTCACGGGCTTAGATTGAGCTCTCAACGAGACAGCGCGAGCAAAAAGCCATCATGTCCGATCTCTCCAGCTTCCCGATCACCGCGCGCTGGCCGGCGCGGCATCCCGACCGCATCCAGCTCTATTCACTGCCGACGCCGAACGGCGTGAAGGTCTCGATCATGCTGGAGGAGACCGGCCTGGCCTACGAGCCGCATGCGATCGATTTCGGCAAGGATGAGCAGAAGACGCCGGCATTTCTGTCGCTCAATCCGAACGGCAAGATTCCCGCGATCATCGATCCCGACGGTCCCGGCGGCAAGCCGCTCGGCCTGTTCGAATCCGGCGCGATCCTGCAGTACCTTGCCGAGAAGACCGGGAAATTTCTACCCGACGATCCGGCGCGGCGGTGGCAGACCATCCAGTGGGTGCATTTCCAGATGGGCGGCATCGGCCCGATGTTCGGGCAGCTCGGCTTCTTCCACAAATTCGCCGGCCGTGAGTACGAGGACAAGCGGCCGTTGCAGCGCTACGTCGCGGAGAGCAGGCGGCTGCTCGGCGTACTCGACAACAGGCTCGACGGCCGGCAGTGGATCATGGACGCCGACTACACCATCGCCGACATCGCGACGCTCGGCTGGGTGCGCAACCTGATCGGGTTCTACGGCGCGCGCGACATCGTCGCCTTCGATGAGCTCAAGCACGTGCCGGCCTGGCTGGAGCGCGGCCTGGCGCGGCCGGCGGTGCAGCGCGGGCTGGAGATCCCGCAGCGGCCGTGATCGTCAGCGAGGCCGATTTCGAACGTTGCATCGCCGAACTGCTGGCCGCGCCGGCGATGCCGGGCGACGCCGTGCTGCCGTCCGACAGCGTGATGTGGCGCGTGCATCGCGAGGCCGCGCTGTTTCTCGGCGCCGGCCGCGCGCTGCTGTTGCAGCTCGCCCATCCCTGGGTGGCGGCCGGCATTGCCGAGCAGTCCAGAGTGTTTGCCGATCCGCTCGGCCGTTTCCACCGCACCTTCAGCATCGTCTACACCATGGTGTTCGGCACGCGCGCGCAGGCGGTCGCGGTGGCGCGGCGGCTGTATAGGCGGCACGCCGCGGTCGATGGCGTGATGCCGGAGACGGTCGGACCGTTCGCCGCCGGCTCGCGCTATCGCGCCAACGACGTCGACGCGCTGCGCTGGGTCCATGCCACCCTGGTCGAGACCGCGATGATGTCCTACGGCCTGCTGTGTCCGCCGCTCGGCGATGCCGAGCGCGAGCAATATTGGCGCGAGGCCATGCGGTTCGCGGGCCTGTTCGGAATTCCACACGAGGCCATGCCGCCGGACTGGACGTCGTTCAAGGTCTATGCGGCCGAGATGATGGCGTCGGAGACGCTCACGGTTGGCACGGCCGCGCGCGACATCGCGCAACGCATCTTCTCGGGCGAGGCGACGTGGATCGCACCGCCGCGCTGGTTCACGGCGCTGACGGCCGAGATGCTGCCGGAGCGGCTGCGCCTTGCTTTCGCGCTGCCCTATGGCGAGCGCGAACGCCGCAGCGCGGCGCGGGCCAAACGGTTTCTGCCACGCGCCTACGCGTTGCTGCCGGAGAGATTGCGTACCGTTGGCCCCTATCAGGAGGCGATGGCGCGCATCGAGGGGACGACGTGTCCGCCGTTCACACGGCTGCTCAACCGCGCCTGGATCGGACAGCCCAGCATGGCGAGCCCGTTCGAGCCGCGTGCGGACCGTGCGCGGAGCGGGACGCTCTGAGACCGGCGCGCTTGCGGCGCCGATGACGGATCACGGCCGTGGAGCGAGCTTGAGCGTGATGCCGCGAACCTCCTGCGGCGTCGGCGCGCGGCTGCCGCCGGGTTGGCTGATGCTGAGGCGGATCGACAGCCGTCCGCCCTCGATGGCCTCCTTCGGCACCGGGAGCGCATAGGTCCCGGCCTCCGCACCAGTGCGAAGGCCGAATGGCGAGATGGTCCCGAGCGGCATCCCGGATGCGGTCGTCACCGTCACCTCCTGGCCTCGCCCCAGTGCGCCCAGGCTGATCTCGACGACCGCAGCGTCGCTCGCATCCAATGGCCGCGGCACGACCAGATCGACCGCTCTGAAGGGCTCCGCCGCCAAGGACGAGGCCGGTCGCAGCAAGGTATAGAGCAGCACGGTACAGAGCAGCACGGCGCAGGCCCGCAGCGCGGCGCGCCTGCCGTTCATCGGCGCAGCGGTCCGACCGAGAGCGCTTTCAGGGTCGGCGCGGTGCCGACGCCGCCCGAAGGCACGACGCGGATGCTCAGCGGCTGGTTGGGCGCGGCCCGCAGGGCGGAGAACGCCTCCTGCTTCGTCGGCAGCGGCACCGCGAAGGTCGCATCCATGGTCATGGCCATGCCCGGCATCATCGATCCGAAGAAGGCGATGGTGCCTGCATAATACGGGCTGTCAGCCGTGACCTTGGTGACGTTGGCGGGCGCGTTCACCAGGACGTCGAACTCGCGCACGGTCGAATAGCCGCTCGGGCGGGGCAGCGTGATCTGCGCCATCAGCGGCTGCGGCCGCGTTGCCGCGAGGTGCGCTTCGAGCGCGTCGCCAGGAATCTTCACCGTGCCCGCATTGGCCTTGACCGAGCCCTGCTGCGGCTTGATCTGCGGCGCCGAGGCGACCGCGGGCGGACCCACGATGTCCTCGCCGAAACCCGGCGCATAATCGTAGTCGAAGCGGTCGGTCGAGATGTAGTCGCCGGCCTTGCTGGGGCCGACATAGCCGCCCTTGCCATCGGCGTAGAACAGGAACGGCTCGTCCGAGAATGTCTTCAGGTCGGCCCCCTGCGGCAGGTAGGGTAGCTTGAGCCGCTGCTGCTTGCGTGTCCAGACATCCCAGAGCCGGTCCATGTTCGAATGATGCAGGAAGAAGATCGGATCGACCGGCGACAGGAAATTGGTCATGTTGCCATAGGGGCCGGGATCGAGCGGGCCGACACCGCCGATGTAGTTGTGGACCTTGTTGTGCGGCAGACCTTCCAAGGTCGAGAACTTGGTCGCGCCATTCGGCTGGGTGTTGTGTGAAGCGGTTTTCGAGCTGGTGAAGCTCAGATAGTTGTCGGGGTTGTAGAAGTCGGTCGGCAGAAGGCCCGCCATGATCACGAACGGCGAGACGTCGTAGGTGGTCTTGGCATCGAGCTTCGGATTGTCGCGCGACAGATAGCGTGAGGCGCAGGTGGTCGCGAATGCCTCATTGCCGGAGATGCCGGCATTGGCGGACGGCGAGAAGCCGGTGACGTCGTTCCAGAGATCGTCGATCGACTTGTAGCCGCGGATCTCGAGCTGGCCGCGCTGGTCCTTCGACAGGCCGTTCCAGTAATCCGTCAGCGCCGGCTTGATGAACGAGGTGAAGACCGCGAGATTCCCGGTGAACGGCTGATACGCCTTGTCGGTCGGCGTCAGCACGCCGTCGAACATGCCGGCAGGAATTTCCGGCAGCTCGGTCCAGTCCCAATAGGGCAGGGCGAAACTGTCGTCGCCGCTGAGCGCGCGGATCGATTGCTCGAAATAGCCGAGATAGCCGCGATGCCAGACATAGAACCACCAATTGCCGTGCGGGCAGTCCATCAGATGAATGAACGCGTTGCGGAACCAGTTCTGCGGATGGTTTGCGGGAAGCTGCAGCATGGCGGCGACGCCCTTGGCGTAGCTCGCGAGCATCTTCTGGCCTTCCGCGCTGGTGACGTTGTGGCGGCGATATTTCGCGGCGGCGTGGCCTGGTCTCGGCGAGATGACGGTGCCGGCTGCCGCCATCGCGGCCGTCGCCAGGAACGTTCGGCGGGTCTGTCGCAATCCCATGCTCATCTGAAATGAATCCTGGTTGGAAAAACGCCATGTTGCGTTCTCACGATTGCAATCTCAAGTAGCAATTCCGTGTGATGGCCGTATGATGCCGCCCGAGAGGGTTGCCGATGAACGCGCTGACGCTGCTGATCATCCGTCATGCCGAGAAGCCTGACGGCGACACGACAGGCCCGGGCCTGACCCACACGGGCAAGCCGGATTCGAAGTCGCTGGTGATCTTCGGCTGGGAGCGGGCAGGGGCGTGGACCGCGCTGTTCGGCAGCGGGCTGGGCGGCACGGACTATCCGACACCGCAGGCGGTCTATGCCGCCGATCCCGACAGCACCAAGGACGGCTCCGACCCGAGCCGCCGGCCGTACGAGACGGTGCTCGAGCTCGCGGCGCGCATCGGGCTCGACAAGCCGAACACGTCCTTTGCGAAGGGGCAGGAGGCGGCGCTGGTCGAAGCCCTGCTGCCGCTGTCCGGCACCGTGCTGGTGGCGTGGGAGCACAAGGCGATCATCTCCGACATCCTGCCGCGGCTGCCGGTGAGCAATGAAGGCCAGTTGCCGACCCACTGGTCCGGCAAACGCTTCGATGTCGTGCTGCGCTTCGACCGCGCCGCGGGCGAGGCCGATTTCAAGTTTACAGAGCTGTGTCCCTGCCTGATGCCGGGCGATTCCAACACGCCGTTGAAAGGCGATCCGAAAGACGATTGAGCACCCGATCGCGTTTCGCCTGCTCCAGGGAGATCTCCAGCGGACGGGTGCGTTGGAGCGACGTCCGCAGCAGTGGCGTGGGTAGGGTCGATCGCGCGGGCCGTTTCCTTTCGCGGGTCAGGTCAGGCCAGCGCAACCCGCTCGCGGTCGCTGATCTCCTCGACCCAGGCATGGGCGGCGAACCATTCATGGTAGATGCGGCAGTGCGGGCAGTAGGCGCGCGAGAAGAACACGGGCATGCGCTGAAAGCGCGCAGCGTCCATTTCCATCCCCGTCTCGATGCTGCGGCCGGTCTGCGGACAACGTACCATGATCTTGCCCATCGCGGTCTCCTGTTCGTGGGCCAGATACGCCGGGGATGCGAAGAAAATGTAATGCTCAGCCGACAGTTTCGTGGCAAAGGTCGGAGTGAATTCCGACCGCGGAACGCGTGGCCTCCGCCGCATCAAAAGCGGGTGAATCGCACTGCAAAATGCAGGGCCGATTGTCGCAACGTGGGACATCCATCACCGTCGGACACGATTGTTTGAGGACGCGTGGCATGAGCATCACGATCTACGGAATCAAGAACTGCGACACGATGAAGAAGGCGCGCGCCTGGCTCGACGATCACGGCGTCGCTTACGACTTCCACGACTACAAGATCGCCGGAATCGACAAGGCTAAACTCAAGGCGTGGAGCGACGAACTCGGCTGGGAGGTGCTGCTCAACCGCGCCGGCACGACGTTCAAGAAGTTGCCCGACGCGGACAAGGACGGACTCACCGAGAGCAAGGCGATCGCGCTGATGCTGGCGCAGCCGTCGATGATCAAGCGCCCGGTGCTCGATCTCGGCGGCCGGCGCGTGGTGGGCTTCAAGCCGGATCTCTACGCCAGGGACGTGAAGGCCGCGAAGTAGTTGAGCCGGCGATCGCTGCGCGCGTGTGGGAAAATGCCGGTGGCATGATATTCTATGTCAACGGGAAATACCGGCAGATTTCAACGCAAGGTCCGCCGGCCGCCTTGCGACGTCGTTGCCCAGCTTTCCGCCTTGCCTAACTCACTCGATTGACGGCATATTCCGCCGCGAAGCGGTCGCGGGTGGCGGCGAGGAATCGTCCAGCCGTCCAGCAGAGCCGTCGTACAGGAAGAAGCGAGGGCCAGGCGCTGAAGGCGCCGGCTTGGGGGGAATCTTTGGCTGACGAGTTCATTCTCGAGACCCACGGATTGACGAAGGAATTCGCGGGATTTTTTGCCGTTCGCGATGTTTCGCTCAAGATCCGCCGGGGCACCATTCACGCGCTGATCGGCCCGAACGGGGCCGGCAAGACCACGTGCTTCAACCTGCTGACGAAGTTCCTGACGCCGTCTGCCGGCAAGATTCTCTATAAGGGTCAGGACATTACGGCGACGGCGCCGGCCGACGTGGCAAGGCTCGGCCTGGTCCGCTCGTTCCAGATTTCGGCCGTGTTTCCGCATCTGACCGCGCTGGAGAACGTCCGCGTCGCTCTGCAGCGGCAGCATGGCTCGTCGTTCGACTTCTGGCGCTCCAAGAGCGTTCTGAACCGCTTCAACGGCCGGGCGCTCGAGCTGCTCAACGACGTGGGCCTGAGCGAGTTCGCCAATATTCCGGCGGTCGAAATGCCCTATGGACGCAAGCGCGCGCTGGAGATCGCAACCACGCTGGCGCTCGATCCGGAGATGATGCTGCTGGACGAGCCGATGGCCGGCATGGGCCACGAGGACATCGACAAGATCGCCGCGCTGATCAAGCGCATCTCCGCCAAATACACGATCCTGATGGTCGAGCATAATCTCAGCGTCGTCGCCAACCTCTCCGACACCATCACCGTGCTGACGCGCGGGCAGGTGCTGACGGAAGGGCCGTATTCAGAGCTTTCCAAGGACGAGCGCGTCAAGGAAGCCTATCTGGGAGCCGGACATGCCTGAGGTGATGACGGCCACGAAGCCAGGCGCGGCGGCTGCGACCAGCACCATTCTCGACGTCAACAACCTCGAGAGCTGGTACGGCGAATCCCACATTCTCCATGGCATGAACTTCAATGTGAATGCCGGCGAGGTGGTCACCCTGCTCGGGCGCAACGGCGCCGGCAAGACCACGACGCTGAAGTCGATCATGGGGATCATCGGCAAGCGCACCGGCTCGGTTCAGTTCAACGGTCAGCAGCTGATCCGCATGACCTCGGACAGGATCGCGCGGCTCGGCATTGCGCTGTGCCCGGAGGAGCGCGGCATCTTCGCGAGTCTCGACGTGCGCGAGAACCTGCTGCTGCCGCCGGTGGTGCGGCCGGGCGGGCTGACGCTCGATCAGATCTTCGAGCTGTTCCCGAATTTGAAGGAGCGGCTGAAGAGCCAGGGCACCAAGCTGTCCGGCGGCGAGCAGCAGATGCTGGCGATCGCGCGCATCCTGCGCACCGGCGCCAGCTTCCTGATGCTGGACGAGCCGACCGAGGGTCTCGCGCCCGTGATCATCCAGCAGATCGGCCACACCATCGCGCGGCTGAAGAAGGAAGGCTTCACGATTCTCCTCGTCGAGCAGAACTTCCGTTTCGCCTCGACGGTCGCTGACCGCTACTACGTGGTCGAGCACGGCAAGGTCATCGACGGCTTCGCCAATGCCGATCTGTCGGCCAACATGGACAAGCTGCATACTTACCTCGGCGTCTGACCGGCGCCGGCGATGTCGGCTCGACGGTTTGATCGTTAGTGTTGCGGCAGTTTTCTCGGCAGTTGTCTTGGAAAGTTCTGGAAGTTGGAAATGAAGAGCAAATTCATCGCGTCGCTGCTGCTGGGAACGGCACTCACGCTCGCCGCTGGCAGCGTCGCTTCGGCCGGCGACAAGACCATCAAGATCGGCGCGCTGTCCGATCAGTCGGGTCTTTATGCCGATCTAGGCGGTCCCGGCTCGACGCTCGCGGCGCAGATGGCGATCGAGGATTCCGGTCTCACCGCGAAGGGCTGGAAGATCGACGTCATCTCCGGCGATCACCAGAACAAGCCGGATATCGGCACCTCGATCGCGCGGCAGTGGTTCGACGTCGACAAGGTCGACGTCATCGTCGACGTGCCGAACTCGGGCGTGGCGCTGGCGGTGAACAACGTCGTCAAGGAAAAGAACGGCGTCTACATCAATTCGGGCGCTGCGACCTCGGATCTCACCAACGCGCAGTGCTCGCCCAATACGGTGCACTGGACCTACGACACCTACATGCTCGCGCACACCACCGGCCAGGCGCTGGTCAAGGCGGGCGGCTCGACCTGGTATTTCCTGACCGCCGACTACGCCTTCGGCGCGGCGCTGGAGCGCGACACCACGGCGGTCGTGACCGCCAATGGCGGCAAGGTGATCGGCAGCGTCAAGCACCCGCTCAACACCTCCGACTTCTCTTCCTTCCTGCTGCAGGCGCAGTCGTCGAACGCCAAGGTCATCGGCCTCGCCAATGCCGGCGGCGACACCACCAATTCGATCAAGCAGGCGGCCGAGTTCGGCATCACGAAGGGCGGCCAGAAGCTCGCGGCGCTGCTGTTGTTCCTGACCGACGTCAAGTCGATCGGGCTCGACATCGCGCAGGGCCTCAACTTCACCGAGACCTTCTACTGGGACATGAACGACCAGACCCGCGCGTTCTCGGACCGCTTTGCCAAACGGATGAAGAACGGCGCGCCGCCGACCATGGTGCAGGCGGGCGTCTATGCCGGCTTGATGCATTACTTCAAGGCGTTGGAGGCGCTCGGCGAGAACCCGCATGACGGCGTCAAGATCGTCGACAAGATGAAGTCGATCCCGACCGACGATGCGCTGTTCGGCAAGGGCGAGATCCAGCCGAACGGCCGCACCATCCACACTGCGTATCTGTTCGAGGTCAAGAAGCCCTCGGAGTCCAAGGGCCCGTGGGATCTCTACAAGCTGGTCGGCTCGGTACCGGGCGACCAGGCCTTCACACCGCTCGACAAGAGCGCGTGCGCCTTGTTGAAGAAGTGAACCGCTGCCGTCCCGGCGGCTGATCCCGCCGGAACCGCTGTCTTTAGGAAACGCCGAGAGAAAACAGAAACAAGACGATGCAGGCCCTCTACGCACAGCTCCTGGTCGGACTGATCAACGGCTCGTTCTACGCGCTGCTCAGTCTCGGGCTTGCCGTCATCTTCGGCATGCTCAACATCATCAACTTCGCCCATGGCGCGCTCTACATGATGGGCGCGTTCTGCGCCTATTTTCTGCTCAACCTCGGCGGCATCAATTATTGGTGGGCGCTGCTGCTGGCGCCGATCATCGTCGGCGCCTTCGGCATGATCCTCGAGCGCACCATGCTGCAATGGATTGCCGGGCTCGACCATCTCTACGGACTGCTGCTGACGTTCGGACTGGCGCTGATCATCCAGGGCGTGTTCCAGAACTTCTTCGGCTCGTCCGGCCTGCCTTACGCGATCCCGGATCAGCTCCGTGGCGGCATGAACCTCGGCTTCATGTATCTGCCGGTCTATCGCGGCTGGGTCGTCATCTTCTCCCTGGTCGTCTGCCTGGCGACCTGGTTCCTGATCGAGCGCACCCGGCTCGGCGCCTACCTGCGCGCAGCCACCGAGAACCCGACCTTGGTGCGGGCCTTCGGCATCAACGTCCCGCGCATGATCACGCTGACCTACGGCCTCGGCGTCGGGCTTGCGGCGCTGGCCGGCGTGCTGTCGGCGCCGATCAACCAGGTGCGGCCGCTGATGGGCGAGCACATCATCATCGTGGTGTTCGCGGTGGTTGTGATCGGCGGCATGGGTTCGATCATGGGCTCGATCATCACCGGCTTCCTGCTCGGCGTGATCGAGGGACTGACAAAGTATTTCTACCCCGAGGCTTCCAACACCGTGGTCTTCGTTCTGATGGTCCTGGTGCTGCTGGTGAAGCCGACGGGTCTGACCGGACGGGCGGCCTGACATGACATCCATCACCGACGCGACCCTGCCGATCACCCCGCGCGCGATGCGCGACGAGATGATCGTGTTCGTCATCATGGCAGCGCTGCTGGCGATCGTGCCGTGGACCGGGCTGTACCCGTTCTTCGTCATGCAGGCGCTGTGCTTCGCGCTGCTCGCCTGCGCCTTCAACCTCCTGATCGGCTATGGCGGCCTGTTGTCGTTCGGCCACGCGATGTTCCTGGGAACGGCCGGCTATTGCAGCGCCCACGCGTTGAAAGTGTGGGGGCTGCCGCCCGAGCTCGGCATCCTCACGGGCGTTGCCGGATCGTTCGTCCTGTCGGTGATCACCGGCTACATCTCGATCCGCCGGCAGGGCATCTATTTCGCGATGATCACCCTGGCGCTGTCGCAGCTCTTGTACTTCATCTATCTGCAGGCGCCGTTCACCCATGGCGAGGACGGTATCCAGGGCATTCCGCAGGGGCGGATGTTCGGCATCCTCGACCTGTCCAAGCCGACGGTGCTGTATTACGTCGTGCTGGCCGGCTTCCTCGCCGGCTTCCTGCTGATCTTCCGCACCATCAACTCGCCGTTCGGCGAGGTGCTGAAGTCGATCCGCGAGAACGAGCAGCGGGCGATCTCGCTGGGCTACAAGACCGACCAGTATAAGCTGCTCGCCTTCATCCTGTCGGGGACGCTGGCTGGCCTGGCCGGTGCGCTGAAGGTGTTCGTCGCCCAGAATGCCTCGCTGACCGACGTCGAGGTCGGGATGTCCGGCCAGATCGTGCTCATGACCCTGGTCGGCGGGCTCGGCACCGTGTTCGGCCCCGTCGTCGGCGCCTTCGTGATCGTCGGCATGCAGCAATATCTGTCCGGCTTCGGCCAGTGGGTGACGGTGATCCAGGGCGGCATCTTCGTCGCCTGCGTGCTCACCTTCCGCCGCGGCGTGGTCGGAGAAATCGCCCATCTGTTCAAGCGATCCCTCTAAGCTATTGATCTGTAAAGAGATCGTCGAAAGGGCAGAAAGCGGTGGATGAACCGGCCACCGCTTCTGCTGGTGCGCGATCCGGAGTATGACAGTTCTGTGACGGGTCGGCCCTGGCCCGTTTCGGAATGGATGGATCTCGTCCCATGCTGCACTGGTTTCGCGCCGTTCTCCCGCGGGAGGAGCGGTTTTTCGATTTGTTCGCCCGCCACAACAAGGTGGTGATCCAAGGCGCGCATGCGCTGCAGGACATGCTTAAGGGCGGCGACGACATCCTCAGGCACTGCCAGCGCGTCAGCCAGCTCGAGAACGAGGCCGACAACATCACACGGGAGGTGCTGACCGCGGTCCGCCGCACCTTCATCACCCCGTTCGACCGCGGCGACATCAAGAACCTGATCACCTCGATGGACGACGCCATCGACCAGATGCAGCAGACCGCCAAGGCCGTGGTGCTGTTCGAGGTCAAGGAGTTCGAGCCGACCATGCGCGAGATGGGCACCTTGCTGGTCGATTGCGCCAATCTGATCGGGAAGGCGCTGCCGCTGCTGCAGGCGATCGGCCAGAACGTGCCGATGATCACCGCGATCACCGAGGAGATGACCAAGCTCGAGGGCCGGGTCGACGACCTCCACGACATCGGGCTGAAGGAGCTATTCCTCAAGCACCGCAACGCCAACACGATGGACTTCATCGTCGGCGCCGAGATCTACGACCATCTGGAGAAGGTCGCCGACCGCTTCGACGACGTCGCCAACGAGATCAATTCGATCATGATCGAACAGGTCTAGGGTAGGGCCGCGCCGTGGACGCTCAACTCGGCCTTCCGATCCTGGTTGGCCTCATCGCCGTCGCACTCGCCTTCGATTTCCTGAACGGCCTGCACGACGCCGCCAACTCGATCGCGACCATCGTCTCGACCCGCGTGCTCCGGCCGCAATATGCGGTGTTCTGGGCCGCGTTCTTCAATTTCGTGGCGTTCAGCGTGTTCGGACTGCATGTCGCGCAGACCATCGGCACCGGGATCATCGATCCCGCGATCGTCGACGCCCACGTGATCTTCGCGGCCCTGGTCGGCGCGATCGTCTGGAACCTGGTCACCTGGGCGGCCGGCATTCCGTCGTCGAGCTCGCACGCGCTGATCGGCGGCTTGGTCGGGGCAGGGGTCGCCAAGGCCGGCATCTCGGCCACCGTGTGGAGCGGCCTGTCCAAGACCGTGCTCGCGATCGTGCTGTCGCCGCTGGTCGGGCTGGTGCTGGCGATGATCCTGGTTGCGATCGTGTCCTGGGCCTCGGTGCGCTCGACGCCGTTTGCCGTGGACCGGGCCTTCCGCATCCTGCAATTCGCTTCGGCCTCGCTGTATTCGCTCGGCCACGGCGGCAACGACGCGCAGAAGACGATGGGCATCATCGCGGTGCTGTTGTACTCGCAGGGCCATCTCGGCGAGCAGTTCACGGTGCCGTTCTGGGTGGTGCTGTCGTGCCAGGCCGCGATGGCGCTGGGCACGCTGATGGGCGGCTGGCGCATCGTCCGGACCATGGGCCTGCGCATCACCAAGCTGAATCCGATGCAGGGCTTCTGCGCCGAGACCGGCGGCGCCATCACGCTGTTCCTGGCGACGTTCCTCGGCGTGCCCGTCTCGACCACCCACACCATCACCGGTGCCATCGTCGGCGTCGGCGCCGCCCGCCGCGCCTCGGCGGTGCGCTGGAACGTCGCCGGATCGATCGTCTATGCCTGGATCTTCACGATTCCGGCCTCGGCCATCGTAGCGGCACTGAGCTTCTGGCTGGTGTCGGTGCTCAGGCACTAAAGACGGCGGGACCGTCCTGAAACGTTGGGGCCTCATGGTTCGAGACGCGCCGCAAGCGCGGCGCTCCTCACCATGAGGGTTTGGGGCTGGATCTGGTCCGCAAAACGGACTCCGCTACAGATTCAGACCTCGTCCTGAGGAGCGCGCCGCTTGGCGCGCGTCTTGAAGGACGGCCGTGGGCGGGATGCGGGGTCCGGGCGGGCCACGGTCAGGCCGGTTAACTCCCCGGTTGGAGTTGCGGTGCAAAACGCCTATATGGAGGGCGCGCGGCGGCCGTGATCCCGCGCCTTTTCATCACATAGCGCTCTCTCTGGCCTCAAAACGACGTCCGCCGCCTCATGTCCGATTCCGCCGTCACCACTGAACAGCCGTCCCGCTCCGCGCTCTCCGATGAGGTCGCGCGCCGGCGCACCTTCGCCATCATCTCGCATCCGGACGCCGGCAAGACCACGCTGACCGAGAAGCTCTTGCTGTTCGGCGGCGCCATCAACCTCGCCGGCCAGGTCAAGGCCAAGGGCGAGCGCCGCAACACCCGCTCGGACTGGATGAAGATCGAGCGCGAGCGTGGCATCTCGGTCGTCACGTCGGTGATGACCTTCGAGTTCGAGGGCCTCGTCTTCAACCTGCTGGACACGCCGGGCCATGAGGACTTCAGCGAGGACACGTATCGCACGCTGACCGCAGTCGACTCCGCCGTCATGGTGATCGACGCCGCCAAGGGCATCGAGGCGCGCACGCGCAAGCTGTTCGAGGTCTGCCGCCTGCGCGACATCCCGATCATCACCTTCATCAACAAGATGGACCGCGAGAGCCGCGACACCTTCGACCTGCTGGACGAGATCGAGAAGACGCTGGCGCTCGACACCACACCGATGACCTGGCCGGTCGGCCGCGGCCGCGACTTCATCGGCACCTATGACGTCAGAGACGGCGGCGTGCGCCTGCTCGAAGGCGGTGGCGCCAAGACCGGCGCGGCGCAGCAGATCGCGATCTCCGAGCTCGGCAAGCTCAACGCCAATCTCGACATGGGCCAGATCACCGACGAGCTTGAGCTGGTCAAGGAAGCCTGCAAGCCGTTCGACCTGGAGGCGTTCCGCGAGGGCCATCTGACGCCGGTCTATTTCGGCAGCGCGCTGCGCAATTTCGGCGTCGGCGATCTCCTGGAAGGTCTCGGCCGCTACGCGCCGTCGCCGCGCGCGCAGGAGTCCAACCTGCGCAAGGTCGACGCCGCCGAGCCGCGCATGAGCGCCTTCGTGTTCAAGATCCAGGCGAACATGGACCCGAACCATCGCGACCGCATCGCGTTCGCGCGGCTGTGCTCGGGCAAGCTCAACCGCGGCATGAAGGCCAAGCTGGTGCGCACCGGCAAGACCATGCCGCTGTCGAGCCCGCAATTCTTCTTCGCACAGGACCGCTCGGTGGCGGACGAGGCCTTCGCCGGCGACGTCGTCGGCATTCCCAACCACGGTAGCCTGCGCATCGGCGACACCCTGACCGAGGGCGAAGACCTGACCTTCGTCGGCGTGCCGAGCTTCGCCCCGGAAATCGTCCGCCGCGTCCGCCTCACCGATGCGATGAAGGCCAAGAAGCTCAAGGAAGCCTTGCAGCAGATGTCGGAGGAGGGCGTCGTGCAGGTGTTCCGTCCGCGCGATGGCGCGCCGGCGCTGGTCGGCGTGGTCGGACCGCTGCAGCTCGACGTGCTCAAGGCGCGGCTCGATGCGGAATATTCACTGCCGGTCGAGTTCGAGATCTCCGAGTTCTCGCTGGCGCGCTGGATCTCCTGCGACGACAAGAAGAAGCTCGAGGCGTTCATCGCCGCCAACAATTCCGGCGTCGCCGACGACGTCGATGGCGACCCCGTGTTCCTGGCCAAGAACGAGTTCTATCTCGGCTACACCAAGGAGCGCGCGGAGGGCATCGTGTTCTCCAACGTCAAGGACGTGAAGAAGAAGGCGTGAGGGCTGGCTCCGTTGTCAGCCGTCATTCCGGGGCATCGCGCAGCGATGAACCCGGAATCCATCTTGCCTCTGGTTCTGTCGTCCGATGGATTCCGGGCTCGCCCTGCGGGCGCCCCGGAATGACGTGGGGAGAGAGTTCCCTCCAAAACTCGGGGCTGCTCACAGCTCGATGATGCCGCGCCTTGCCGCGTGCGCCACCGCATCCGTTCGCCCGGTGGCGTCGAGCTTGTCGAGCAGCGAGCCGACGTGAAATTTCGCGGTGTGCACGGAGATGCCGAGGCTGCGGGCGATCTCCTTGTTGGAGCAGCCCTCGGCCATCAGCGCCAGGACGTCGCGCTCGCGCGCGGTGAGCTGAAAATCATCGATCGCCTGGCCGTCGATCCTGTCGTCGCCGCTGTGCGTCTCATCACTGCCATGCAATGGCGCGATCGCGACGTCGGCGCTCTCGCCGGGGGCGACCAGCGTCAGGCCCGTGACATCGCCGAGCAGCGCCGCCAGCCGGTCGGCGAGCTCGGCATCGTCGACCGCGATTGCGATCCTGATCGGCCCGCGCGCCTCCTCGCTCACGCCGGCCTCTCGCCGATGGTCAGGGCGAACTGCACCGGCTCGCCGGCACGCAGCGCTGCGACCTCGACGACGGCGCCGACGCTGTCCGGACCGAGTTCGCGCATCATCGCGCGCATGCCCCTGAACGGCTCCTTGTTGAGAGCGGTGATGACGTCACCCTGGCGCAGGCCGGCGGCAGCGGCCGGGCCGCTCTTGTCGAGGCTCATGATCATCGCACCGAGTCCGTCGTCGAGCCGGACCGGCTGCAGGCCGGCGCCGAGATAGCCGCGCGCGATGCGACCATGCGTCTCGAGCTTGCCCGCGACCCGTTCGATCGTAGCCGCGGGTATCACGAGCGTCCGGCGCGGGCCGCGCACGGCCATTCCGATCGCGTGGCCTGCAGCGTCGAGCACGAGGCCGCCTTCGGAGCTGTGGCGCAGCCGGGTGTCGAGCTCGATCCGCGCATCGATGTCGCCGCCGCGCAGGCTGCGCCACGGGCCGGCGGATTTCGAGACCATGGCGAGCGCTGCGACCGGCGTGCCCTGGTCGGCGGCGGCGATGACCGCGAGCGAGCCGAGCGCGGGCACCTCGCCGGAGAGTTTGACTGGCGCCGCCGCGCCGCCATCGAAGCGGAGCAGGGCGATGTCGGTGGTGTGATCGCGGCCTGCCATCCCGGCGGGACGTGTGGTGCCGTCGGCGAAGACGATAGTGACGTCGCCTTCATCGGCCAGCGCCTCATCGGCGGTGACGATGAGGCCTGATTTCCAGACGAAGCCGGAGGCGCGCAAGCGGTGCGAGTGGACCGAGACCAGAGACGGTGCGACCGCGGCGACGGTCGTCGAAAGCGCTGATGAGAGCGAGGAGAGGGTGGACAGATCGGACATCGCGGGCTCCATGGGTTGATCCCAATGTGGAGCGTCGGTCGGCGTTTCGGAACTCCCCGGATGGGCAGGCTATGAGTTGAACTCAGAGCGTCTTCCGCGACTTCGGCAGCGGAAACGCGAGATCGCCGTGTTTCGACGTCTTCAGCCCCAGCCCGACCAGCGCCTCGGCGAAGCGCACGGCGGCGGCGACGCCGTCGATCACGGGAATGCCGAGCTCGGTCGAGAGATCGCGCGCCAGATCGGCCATGCCGGCGCAGCCGAGCACGATGGCGCCGATCCCGTCCTCGCGCAGCGCCGCCCGGCATTCGCCGAGCAGCGTGCCGCGCACATTGGCCTCGGGCTTGTCGAGATCGAGCACGGCGACGTCGACCGCGCGCACCTTGCGGCAATGCTGCTCCATGCCGTAGTTGCGCACGAGGTGCTCCGCGATCACCTTGGTGCGCGACAGCGTGGTTACGATGCTGAAATGGGTGGCGACGAAGCTCGCCGCATGCATCGCGGCTTCCGCGATGCCGAGCACCGGCACGCCCGACAATTCGCGCGCGGCGAGCAGGCCGGGATCGCCGAAGCAGGCGATCACATGGGCGTGGCAGCCCTCGGCGTCGCCGGCTTCGATCTCCTTGAGCATGCCGACCGCGGCAATCGCCTCGTCGTAGTGCCCCTCGATCGAGGCGGCGCCGAACCGCGCGGTGCGGCCGACGATCCGCGTCGACGGGCTTGCGCTGGCCTGGGCCGCCTTGGCGATCAATTCGGTCATCGTCACCGTCATGTTCGGGTTGATGACGTTGATCACGGTCTCGCTGTGGCTCATCGTCGCGTCCGTCCGTTGTCGCATCCTGCCGTGTTCTAGCCGAGTTCCGCAGGCACGGTCGAGGGCCGTTCGCGACGCGGGAACGCGCAGACGTGAACGGGATTGAGCTTGCGAATTCTGCGATCGGATCCAGCTTGGAGTCCATTCCAGCCCGAGAGTCCCATGCTCCGTGTCGTCGTGCTCGTCCTGTTGATGGTGGCCGCTCCGGCCACCGCCGACGCGCGCCGCCAGCAGATCAATCCGGTGCCGTTCGCGCACACACCGTGCAGCGTGCTCGACGAGGGACCATGCACGCCGTCGTTCTGCAGCGTCTACGGGCCGTGGCCTTGCATTCCCGAGATGAACTATCCCTATGGCCAGAACCTGCAACTGACGATCGAGAGCCGGCCTGCCAAGGATCAGGAAGCCAAATATCAGAAGCCGGATCACGATCTCGACACGATCGGCGATCTGTTCGCAGCGCTGCGTGCATGCTGGACGCCGCCGCCGGAGGACAACGCCCGCGCCGGGATGCAGATGACGGTGCGCTTCAGCTTCAAGCGGACCGGCGAGATGATCGCGCCGCCGCGCGTGACCTTCGCAACATCAGGCGCCCCGGCCGACACGCGTGCGACCTATCTGAAGACGATCAATGCCTCGCTCGACGGCTGCCTGCCGCTGAAGTTCACAAAAGGGCTGGGCGGCGCGCTCGCCGGCCGGCCGATCGCGATCCGCTATGTCGAGAATCGTGATCTGAAGAACACGTCGGAGCGGTGATGGCTTCGCCCGCTGGGCACGACCTCTCGACCGCCCCGTGTCTCGCGCCCATCGTCATTCCGGGGCGACGCGTTCGCGTCGAACCCGGAATTTCGCGATTGCCTGCAAGAACGCAAGCCAATCTCGAGATTCCGGGTTCGGCTCTGCGAGCCGCCCCGGAATGACGGCTGAGGCGCTTGGCGCCTCACCTCGAAAATGCAGGCCACGTTGCGAGGCCGCCCCCGGAAATGATACCGGTGCCCACGCACAGGTCGCGTGCAAGCGAAGGGGGATGCCGTGGGACTTCTGGTGATGGTGGTGGGGCTGGTGCTGTTTCTCGGCGCCCATGTGTTCACGACCCGGCGCGAGGCGCGCGCGCAGGTCATCGCGCGGCTGGGCGAGGGCACGTACAAGCTGGTCTACACGGTCGTGGCCCTTGCCGGCCTCGTCCTGATCGTGTGGGGCTTTGCCGATTACCGCAGCGGCGGCTGGATCCAGGTCTGGACGCCGCCGAAGGCGCTCAAGCACATCAATCTCGCGCTGATGCTGCCGGCCGTCATCATGGTGGTCGCCGCCTACATCCGCGGCCGCATCTACACCGTGCTGAAGCACCCCATGCTGGCGGGCGTGAAGCTGTGGGCGTTCGGGCATCTGCTCGCCAATGGCGACCTCGGCGGCATCATCCTGTTCGGCTCGATCCTGGCCTGGGCGGTGTTCGACCGCATTTCGCTGAAGCGGCGCGCTGACGCCGGCGGCCCGCCGATCCCGGTCGGCGGCGTCGGCAACGACGTGATCGCGGTGGTGGTCGGCATCGTCGTCTATCTGGCGCTGGGCTTCGCGTTCCATCCCGTCGTGCTCGGCATTCCGGTCATTGGGGGGTAGCGATGTCGGTGCAGTCGACGGTCCGCCGAAAGACGGCTCCCGAGATCCGCGCCCGCAAGGGCGGCGAGCCGATCGTGATGCTGACGTCCTACCACGCCCATACCGCGGCGCTGGTCGATCGCCATTGCGATGTGATCCTGGTCGGCGATTCCCTTGGGAACGTGATGCACGGTTTCGAGACCACCGTGCCGGTGACCCTGGAGATGATGATCCTGCAGGGCCGCGCCGTGATGCGTGGTTCGCGTCAGGCGCTGGTGGTGGTCGACATGCCGTTCGGCTGCTACGAGGCGTCGAAGGAGCAGGCGTTTCATGCGGCGGTGCGGATCCTGAAGGAGACGCAATGCGGCGCGGTCAAGCTCGAGGGCGGGGTGCGGATGGCCGAGACGGTGGCCTTCCTCAGCGAGCGCGGCATTCCGGTGATGGGCCATGTCGGCCTGACGCCGCAATCGATCAACACGCTCGGCTCGTTCCGCGCGCAGGGCCGCGACGAGGCGGATTGGGCCGCGATCGAGAGCGACGCTGCGGCGATCGCGCAGGCCGGCGCGTTCTCGGTTGTGATCGAGGCCGTGGCCGAGCCGCTGGCGCGCAAGATCACGCAGCAGATCGCGATCCCCACCATCGGCATCGGCGCCAGCGCCGCCTGCGACGGCCAGGTGCTGGTGCTGGAGGACATGCTCGGCCTGTCGCCACGCGCGCCGAAATTCGTCCGCCGCTACGGCAATCTCGGTCCGGCGATCGACGAGGCGGTCGAGCGCTACGCGGCCGACGTGCGTAGCCGTGTGTTTCCGGCGGCGGAACATGTCTACGGCATGAAGTCCAAGACCTGACGGGCGCCTCTCGCTTGGTCGTCGCGTTGCAGCCGTGATGCGCGCGGCGGCACTGCGCTATCTCCGGCGCTGCCGGAGATAGCCAAGCGCATCGCCCGATGGTTATGCTTGGGCCAGTCCGCATCGCGGCAAACAACGACAAAAAAGCCAAGCTCGGGGAAATGCCATGGACTGGTCGACCTATGTGACGCCGCCGATGCGGCGCGAAGCCCGTTTTGGCGATCGCGTGGTGCCGCTGTTCACGGAGCGGCCGGCGAACATCTGGGCCATGGTCGAGGAGGCCGCGGCGCGCAACGGCGACGGCGAGGCGCTGGTCTGCGGGGCCGTGCGGCTGTCATGGCGCGAGGTCGCCGAGGCCGCCGCGCGGATCGCCGGCGGGCTGCAGGCGAGGGGCCTGCGCCAGGGCGATCGGCTGGCGCTGCTGCTCGGCAACCGCATCGAGTTCGTGCTCACGCTGTTCGCTGCCGCCAAGCTCGGGCTGATCACGGTGCTGCTGTCGACGCGGCAGCAGACCCCGGAAATCGCCTATGTGCTGAAGGATTGCGGCGCCAAGCTGCTGCTGCACGAGGCGGCACTGGCGGACCGGTTGCCGGCTGCTGCAGAGACGCCGGAGCTGGCGGGGCGCATTGCCGTCGATGATCGTCCAGCGCGATCGGATTTTGCAGCGCTGGCCGATCATGCCGCGCACGAGGCTCGGGTCGAGGTGGCGGAAGAGGACACCGCGATGATCCTCTACACCTCCGGAACCACCGGTCGGCCGAAAGGCGCGATGCTCGCCCATTGCAACATCATCCACTCCTCGATGATCTACGAGGCCTGCCTGGGGCTGACGCCAGCCGACCGCTCGATCGCCGCGGTGCCGCTCGGCCATGTCACCGGCGTCGTCGCCAACATCACCAGCATGGCGCGCTGCGCCGGCACCTTGATCATCATGCCGGAGTTCAAGGCCGGCGAGTATCTGAAGCTCGCCGCGCGCGAGCGCGTGACCTACACGGTCATGGTCCCGGCGATGTACAATCTCTGCCTGCTGCAGCGCGACTTCGACAGCCACGATCTCTCGTCGTGGCGGATCGGCGGCTTCGGCGGCGCGCCGATGCCGGTCGCGACCATCGAGCGGCTGGCCGCCAAGATCCCGGGTCTGCGGCTGGTCAATGCCTATGGCTCGACCGAGACCACCTCGCCGGCAACGTTGATGCCCTCGGATCTGACCGCGCGCCATATCGACAGCGTCGGGCTGCCGTGTCCAGGGGCCAGCATCCTGGTCATGGACGGGGAGGGGCGGGAACTGCCGCGCGGCGAGATCGGGGAGATCTGGATCGGCGGCGGCCAGGTCATCAGGGGCTACTGGAACAATCCCAAGGCCACGGCCGAGAGCTTCACCGCCGGCTATTGGCATTCCGGCGATCTCGGCTCCGTCGACGCCGACAATTTCGTCCGGGTGTTCGACCGGCAGAAGGACATGATCAACCGCGGCGGTCTGAAGATCTACTCGGCCGAGGTCGAATCGGTGCTGGCGAGCCATCCGGCGGTGGTCGAGAGCGCGATCGTCGCCCGGCCATGTCCCGTGCTCGGCGAGCGCGTGCATGCGGTGGTCGTGACCCGCGAGCCGATCAGCGCCGAGGCGCTGCGCAGCTGGTGTGCCGAGCGGGTCTCGGATTACAAGGTTCCGGAAACCCTGACCGTGACCGCGGACCCCCTGCCGCGCAACGCCAACGGCAAGGTGATGAAACGGCAGTTGCGCGAAGCCTTGACGGCGTGATAGCCGCGTTCGGACCCTGTGGCAGAACCGGGGAGTAACGCCTTGATTCGGCTGGACTCGCCTTGCCACCGCCATGCCGATGCGGTATCGGCGCCGGCGCGTGGGCAACGGGCCGCTCGCGCGGCCCTTCGAAGCCATGCGCGCGCGTTCGCAGCGAACCTGACTGGATGTCCTTAGGTGTCTGATTTTATTGATGAAGTAGACGAGGAGGTCCGCCGGGAACAGCTCAAGAAGCTGTGGGACCGCTACTCGATCTTGATCATCGCCCTGGCCGTGCTGATCATCGCCGGCGTTGGCGGCTGGCGCGGCTACCAATACCTGGAAGGCCAGAAGGCGGCCGAGGCGGGCTCGGCCTTCAACAAGGCCCTCGAGCTCTCCGAGCAGAACAAGCATGCCGAGGCGGAAAAGGCCTTTGCGGATGTCGCGGCCACGGCCCCATCGGGATACCGCACGCTGGCCCGCTTCCATCAGGCCGCAGAGGCCGCCATGCGCGACAAGGCGGCGGCCGTGAAGCTCTATGACGAGCTTGCTGCCGACCGCAGCATCGGGGCCGAGCAGCAGTCGATGGCGCGGCTGCGCGCGGCAGGCCTGCTGGCCGATACGGCACCTTACGCGGACCTCAAGCAGCGCCTCGAAGGCGAAACGGCGCCTGGTGCGCCGTTCCGCCACGCGGCCCGCGAATTGCTGGCGCTGTCGGCGTGGAAGGCCAACGATGCCGCCGCGACGCGTCAATGGCTCGACATGATTGCGCTGGATGGTGAGACCCCGCCGGGCCTGCGCTCGCGCGCCGAAGCGCTGCAGGCGCTGTTGCCTGCAGTCGCCAAGAGCTGATCGCGGATCGCGCGACGGCGAAACCGAGTTGATTGGAACGACGATCATGCGCCGCGCCCAACGTGCCATTGCCCTCACGGTCCTCATTGCGCTTTCCGGCGTGCTGGGCGGCTGCGCGAGCGGGGGAAGCTTCGACCCCTCGGACATGCTCGACTTCCTCGACACCAAGAAGAAGCTGCCGGGCGACCGCAAGCCGGTGTTCCCGGAGGGCGTGCCGGGTCTCGAGCAGGGCGTGCCGAAGGAGCTCTACAAGGGCGCGCAGCAGCAGCCGATGACCGATCCAGGCGCCCAGGAGGCGATGCCGGCGCCCCCGGCCGAGGAGCCCAAGGGCAAGAAGGGCGCCAAGGGCCGGCAGCAGGCCGCCGTGAGCAACCCGACCACGGCCGATCCGCAGGACGGCGAGGCCGCTGCGGTCGAGCAGGGCGCCGCCGGCGTTCCGCCGGCGCCGAAGCCGAAGAAGATCGTGCGCCGCCGCACCACCGCACCGCCGGCGGATGACACGGCCCCGGCGCAGCCGCCGGCCGCCCAGAGCTCGGGCGGCGGCTTCCCGGCGCCGATGCCGAGCGGCTCCTTCAGCCGTTAATCTCAGTCGCGAATCGACTGATCGCCCGTTCGGTTTTGCGGCCGAATGCGCTAAAGCTGCGCGCTCACGCGCACGGATCATCATGCCTTTCACCATCGCCATCATCGGCCGGCCCAATGTCGGCAAGTCGACCCTGTTCAACCGTCTGGTCGGGCAGAAGCTGGCGCTCGTCGACGACATGCCGGGGGTCACGCGCGACCGCCGCGAGGGCGAAGCGAAGCTCGGCGATCTCCATTTCACGATCATCGACACGGCCGGCCTCGACGAGGGCCCGAAGGGCTCGCTGACCGCGCGCATGCAGGAGCAGACCGAGACCGCGATCGCGCTCGCCGATGCGCTGTTCTTCGTCATCGATGCCCGCATCGGCCTGACGCCCGCCGACCGCGCCTTCGCCGATTTCGCCCGCCGCGCCGACAAGCCGGTGCTGCTGCTCGCCAACAAGAGCGAGGGCAAGCATGGCGAGCTCGGCGCCATGGAGTCGTATGCGCTCGGTCTCGGCGATCCCATCCAGATCTCGGCCGAGCACGGCGAGGGCATGGGCGAGCTCTACGACGCCGTTAGCAAGCTCGTGCCGCCCACGGACGACGAGGACGACGAGCGCGAGGAGACCGACGAGGAGCGTGCCGCACGTCCGATCCGCGTCGCGATCGTCGGCCGTCCCAATGCCGGCAAGTCGACGCTGATCAATCATCTGCTCGGCGAGGAGCGGCTGCTGACCAGCCCCGAGGCCGGCACGACGCGCGATTCGATCGCGGTCGAGATCGAATGGAAGGGCCGCGGCTTCCGCATCTACGACACCGCAGGCCTGCGCCGGCGCTCGCGCATCGAGGAGAAGCTCGAGAAGCTGTCGGTGGCGGATGCGCTGCGCGCCGTGCGCTTCGCCGAGGTGGTCGTGCTGATGATGGATGCGCAGAACCGCTTCGAGGAGCAGGATCTGCGCATCGCCGATCTGATCGAGCGCGAGGGTCGCGCGCTCGTCATCGCGGTCAACAAATGGGACCTGATGGAGGCCAAGCCGGGCCAGATCTCGATGCTGCGCCGCGATGCCGACCACTGGCTGCCGCAGGTCGCGGGCGCGCCGATCGTGGCGGTGTCGGGCCTGATGGGCGAGGGCATCGACCGGCTGATGCAGGCGATCGTCGAAGCCTACGCGGTCTGGAACCGGCGCGTGCCGACCGCGGCGCTGAACCGCTGGTTCGAGGGGGCGATCGCCGACAATCCGCCGCCGGCGGTGTCGGGCCGCCGGCTCAAGCTGAACTACATCACCCAGACAAAGGCGCGGCCGCCGAGCTTCGTGCTGTTCTGCTCGCGCGCCGACGCGATCCCGCAATCGTACTTGCGGTATCTCACCAACTCGATGCGCGAGACCTTCGAGCTGCCGGGCACGCCGGTGCGCATCACCCTGCGCGAGAAGGCCAACCCGTTCGCGCACAAGCGCAAGCGGCCGAACTGATCGGTCGCGGTAGCGGAAGCGGTCCGGCCATGGAAGCAAGCCCGCCGAGCGTCGCGACCGAAAATGCGCCGGCCCCGCGCCGCGGCGCGGTCGCCTTCATCTTCGTCACCATCCTGCTCGACATGCTCGCGCTCGGGCTGATCATGCCGATCCTGCCGAAGCTGATCGAGAGCTTCGTCGGCAACGACACCGCGCAGGCGGCACGCATCTTCGGGCTGTTTGGCACCGCGTGGGCGCTGATGCAGTTCGTGTTTTCGCCGGTGCTCGGCAGCCTGTCCGACCGCTTCGGCCGGCGGCCGGTGATTCTGCTGTCGAACTTTGGCCTCGCCGCCGACTATGTGCTGATGGCGCTGGCGCCGTCGCTCGCCTGGCTGTTCGTCGGGCGGCTGATCTCCGGCGTCACCTCGGCCAGCATCTCCACTGCCTTCGCCTATATCGCCGACCTGACGCCGCCGGACCGCCGCGCCGCGATCTTCGGCCGCATCGGCGCGGCGTTCGGCGCGGGCTTCGTGCTCGGGCCTGCCACCGGCGGGCTGTTGGGCGACATCGATCCGCGGCTGCCGTTCTGGGCGGCCGCGGGGCTCAGCTTCGCCAACGCGCTCTACGGCTTACTGGTGCTGCCGGAGTCGCTGAGGCCGGAGCGGCGCAGTCCATTCCGGTGGCGAACGGCCAATCCGCTCGGGGCGCTGCGGCTGCTGGCATCGGACCGCATCCTGGCCGGACTGTCGACCGTGAACTTCATCACCCAGCTCGCCCATGTCGTGCTGCCGTCGACCTTCGTACTGTACGCGACCTATCGCTACGGCTGGGACACGCGCACCGTCGGCCTCACATTGGCGATGGTCGGCGTCTGCGCGATGATCGTGCAGGGCGGCGCGGTCGGGCTGATCGTGCGCGTGTTCGGCGAGCGCGGCGCGCTGATGCTGGGGCTATCCGCGGGGCTGGTCGGCTTCTTCATTTTCGGCGTGGCGCCGACCGGACCGCTGAGCTGGCTGGGCATTCCCGTGATGGCGCTGTGGGGCGTCTCGGGCGCGGCGCTGCAGGCGCTGATGACCCGGCTGGTGGCGCCGGACAAGCAGGGCCAGCTCCAGGGCGCGACATCGAGCGTGCAGAGCGTGGCCCAGCTCACGGGGCCGTTCCTGTTCACGCTGAGCTTCGCCTATTTCATCGGGGCCACTGCGCCCGTGCATCTGCCCGGCGCGCCGTTCCTGCTGGCCTCGGGGCTGATGATCGTCGCGATCGTGATCGCGCTGCGGACGCTCGCAAAAGCGAAGGCCGCCTCCTGACATCATCCCGATGCGCGCGACGGCGCATCGGAAATGGGCGTGAGTCCGGACTGATGCTGGCGCGCCAGCCCGGACCGATGCGGGACGATTACTTCTTCACCAGCGGGCACTCGCTGGCCTCGAGCGGCTTGGCGGCGTCCTCGGCCGGGATCGTCGCGATCAGCTTGTAGTAGTCCCACGGATATTTGGACTCTTCCGGCTTCTTGACCTCGAACAGATAGGCCGGGATCAGGCGGCGTCCGTCGGCGCGCAGCGGGCCCTTGCCGAACAGCGGATCGTCGGTCGGGATCTCCTTCATCTTGGCCACGACCTTGGCGCCGTCATGCGGATTGCCGCCCATCGCGTCCAGCGCCTTGAGGTAATGCAGCGTGCCGGCATAGACGCCGGCGACCGTCATCGACGGCATCGTGCCCTTTGGCGACACCTTCTGGAAACGCTTGGACCATTCGCGGGTCTTGTCGTTGAGATCCCAGTAGAACGACTCGGTGAAGGTCAGGCCCTGCGCCACCTTCAGGCCCAGCGCATGCACGTCGTTGACGAACAGCAGCAGCGCGGCGAGCTTCTGGCCACCCTGGACGATGCCGAATTCGGCGGCCTGCTTGATCGCGTTGGTGGTGTCGCCGCCGGCATTGGCAAGGCCGATGACCTTGGCCTTGGACGACTGCGCCTGCAGCAGGAAGGAGGAGAAGTCGGCGGTGTTGAGCGGGTGCTTGACGGAGCCGAGCACCTTGCCGCCATTGGCGGTGACGACCGCCGAGGTGTCGCGCTCCAGCGCATGGCCGAACGCGTAGTCGGCGGTGAGGAAGAACCAGCTGTCGCCGCCGGCCTTGGTCAGCGCCTTGCCGGTGCCGTTCGCCAGCATGTAGGTGTCGTAGGTGTAGGAGATGGTGTTGGCGTTGCAGGCCTTGCCGGTGAGGTCGGCGCTCGCGCCGCCGGAGTTGATCAGGACCGAGTTCTTCTCCTTGACCAGATTGGAGATGGCCAGAGCAACGCCGGAATTCGGCGTGTCCATGATCACGTCGACCTTCTGGGTGTCGATCCACTGCCGGCCGATATTGACGCCGATGTCGGGCTTGTTCTGGTGGTCGCCGCTGATGACCTCGATGGTCCAGCCCTTGGCCTTCATGCCGGAATCTTCGACCGCCATGTTGACGGCTGCGACCGAGTTCGGTCCGCCGATGTCGGCATAGAGGCTGGACATGTCGTTGAGCACGCCGATCTTGACGACCTTGTCGTCCGCGAAGGCGGAGCCGGCAAAGCTGAGCGTGGTGGCGGCAAGCAGCGCGGCCATCCGCCGCGCCTGAGACGTCGTCATCAAAGTCCTCCCTGGTGTCGTGTCACGGCGGGGCTTCTTGGGCGCCCCTTGCCGTCTGTCTCCCTGGATAGCCGGTCTTGTGAGTTGCGGCAATGTGCCAAAAGGCGCGAGGCGCGCCCAAGGTTTGTGCGTTTCGCTTGAGCGTTAACGCTGGGCGTACAGGCCCTGCAAGAATACCGTTGCTCATCACGAGGCCCGTGACCGACGCCTTCCACGATCAGGTCATGCTCGGCTGAGCACGGCGCGGTAGCTCATGAGGGCTCGACGATGGGCGTCGAGCCGCGGGCCTTTCTGGTCTTGTCGCCGACCGGCGAGGGGGCTGCGGGCGGCCGCAGGAAGCGCGTCAGCATGATGCGCAGATGTGCGGTGCTCTTCTTGATGTCGACGTTCGGATTCCGGATCGGCAGCGCGCGTGCGCCGTCGACGATCGCGAACAGAATATTGGCGGTCGATTCGGGATCAAGGCGGGGATCGACGTCGCCGCGCCGCTGCGCCTTGATGAGAAAATCGACCAGCAGCGCCCGCATCGCGCGCGCATGGGCGTGGACGATGGCGGCAAAATCGGCATTGCGGCAGGCCTCGGCCAACGCCTCGGCGCTGAGGACCTGGGCCTGCGGCTGATGAATGCTGGTGCTCTCGAGCTCCTGCACCAGGGCGTCGATCACGTCGGGTGAGGCCAGGATCGCCTGGAGGCGCGCTGCGGCGTGGCTCAGGTTCTGGTCGACCAGCGCCTGGATCATCGCCTCCTTGCTGGGGAAGTAGTGGTAGAGGTGGCCTGGGCTGATCTTGGCGGCGGCGCAGATGTCGGTGGTGCTGGCGCCGTGAAAACCGTTCCGGACGAAGCACGACAACGCCGCCTGGAGAATCTCCCGGCGCTTCTGCTCGTGCTTGACCGGATCGACCTTTCTCATCACGCGTCTCTCATCACACGTCCTGTCGGGCCAACTCTCGCCACATTCGCGGGTTTCCGCCAACTGCTTGTAATATAAAATAATATTTCGCGCCGCTCTAATCTAGAGAATTTGATCTAGTTTAGTTGGACAAGCGTTTCGGCTTGTGAGACTTAATTAGAGTGAGCTATCTATCAATGGGTCTCGCCGGTAAGATGCGCCTCGCCCCGCTGAAGTCGACGGCCCTGATTTCCCTGGCGCTGGCAACGGCCGGCTGCGCCACCGCTCCGCTGGAGCGGGCCGGCTCGCTCAAGAATTACGATCGTCTCGCCGACGCCAATGGCCTGGTGACGCGCGCGCAGATCAAGGCGAACAAGAAGGAGCTGCTCGAGGCCAGGACGATCCGGATCGAGCCGACCGCGTTTCCGCCGCGTCCCGACATCGCCTTCGACGAGAACGAGCGCAAGCTGGTCGCCAACGCCATCAGCCGGGAAATGTGCCTGCGGCTCAGCGAGCGCTTCCGCATCGTTGCGCTCGGCGAGGAGGCGGATCTGACGATCAAGGCGACCGTCACCCACGCCACGGCGACCAACGCGACCGCCTCGGCCGCCTCGCAGGCGGCGTCGATCGCCAAGAGCGTCGCGCTGCCGGGCGTCCCGGTGCCGGTGCCACGGTTGCCGGTCGGGCTCGGCACGCTGTCCGTCGAGGCCGAGGCGCGCGATTTCGCCGGCTTCCAGAAGGCCGCGATGGTGTGGGCGCGCGGCGCCTCCTCGGTGTCGACCGCCCGCATGGCCAATGACGGCGACGCCTACGACCTCGCTTCGGAGTTCGGCGCCGATTTCGCCAGGCTGGTATCGACCGGCGAGTCGCCGTTCTCCGGCGTCCCGTCGCTGGCCTCGCTGCCTTCGGTGTCGAGCGTGCCCGCCAAGCTCGGCGGCGCTCCCAAATATGCCGCATGTGAGCAGTACGGACGCTTCCCCGGCCTGAAGGGCTTCGTCGGTGCCGGTCTGGGCCTGCCGCCGGGCTGGACCGACAAGGGGGCCGACGAGGTCAAGCCCGGCGTGCCGCCGCCGGCGCCGGAGATCGCAAGCGTGGAGCAGCAAGCGTCGCGATGAAGTCTGCCGCCTCCTTCCGCGCGATGGTTCCGCGTATCCTGCTCGCATGCGCCGCGTCGCTGCTGCTGGCGGCGTGCGCAGCCGTCATGCCGCGCAACGCGCTGCCGGAAGCGGCTGCCGTCAGCGCCGACCCGGTCGGCTTCCGCAACGTGCGCTACTGGGGTGACGAGCCGGCGCCGCGCTTTGCCGAGGCCGCGATGTCGCGCGCCTCGGCCGAAATCCCGATCTCGCGTCCGCTGAATTTCCTCGCGATCTCCGGTGGCGCCGAGAACGGCGCATTCGGCGCCGGGCTGCTGGCCGGCTGGGGCGAGTCCGGCAACCGGCCGTCGTTCGACATGGTGACGGGCGTCAGCTCCGGCGCGCTGATCGCGCCGTTCGTCTTCCTGGGGCGCGAGCACGATGACAAGCTGCGCGAGATCTTCACCGCCTATGAGCGCAAGGACATCTTCACGGTCAACATTCCCGGCCTGCTGCAGGGCTCGGCGCTGGCCGACAACACGCCGTTGTCGCGGCTGATCGAGAAATATGTCGATCGCGAGTTCCTGCGCGATGTCGCGCGCGAGAGCAGCAAGGGCAGGGTGCTGCTGGTCGGCACCACCAATCTCGACGCGCAGCGGCCGGTGCTGTGGGACATGGGCCGCATCGCGGCCGCCGACACGCCCGAGGCGATCGCGCTGTTCCGCCAGGTGCTGCTGGCGTCCGCGACCGTGCCGGGCGCTTTCGCCCCGGTTCGCATCAAGGTGCGGATCGGCGACAAGGACTACGACGAGCTGCATGTCGATGGCGGCGTCACCCGGCAGGTCTTCATCGGCCCGTCGGTGCTGCGTCTCGTCTCCGGCCGCGGCCCGCGCTGGAGCGTGAGCGGCGCGCATCTCTACGTCATCCGCAACGCCCGCATCGATCCGCAATGGGACAGCGTCGGCGCCGACGTGCTCTCGGTGACGCAGCGCTCGCTGTCGACCCTGATCAAGAACCAGGGCATCGGCGACATCTACCGCATCTACTCGGTGGCGAGGTTCAACGGCATCGACTTCAACTTGGCCAGCGTGCCAGCCGATTTCCAGGCCAAGGCCGACGGCCCGTTCGATCGCACCTACATGACCGCGCTGTTCGATCGCGGCTTCGACATGGGCCGTCGGGGCTATCCCTGGGTGAAGAGCCTGCCCGGGCTGCAATCCAACGAGCATGGCATCACGGCGCAGGGGACCACGCGCACCATGGCAGCGGCCGCGCGATGAGCTTCCGCCGGACCTGCTTGCGATTGACGCGGCCCATGCCCTGGCGTTCAGTGCTCGGGAGCGCGGCGCTGTTGACGTCCGTGCTGCTCGGCGGCTGCGCGACCTCGGGCACGACGCCATCATCCGACACGGCGCAGTACGGCAACACGTACAACTATCTCCCGGTGAACGACGTGCCGCATCACGAGCAGCGTCCGGTGCTGTCGGTGGAGCAGCAGGAAAAGCTGCGCAAGGAGCTGACGGCGGTGCGCGATCGTCAGGTGCCTGCCGCGGCGAAGCCCGTCCCCGCGAAGCCCGCTGCCGCAAAGCCTGCGGCGGCGAGTCCTGCTCCGAAATAGCTGCCGACGCAGATCGGCTCACAAGTGGTCGGGGCACGAACGGGTTGACGCGTCGTGCGTGAGAGGCGTGGTGCCGACCACGTCCGCCGCTGTCGTCCCGGCGAACGCCGGGACGGATACCGCGTGATGCGTGTTGGGTAAGACGGTCTGCGTCGTCATCGTCGCCCACCACGACCGCCGGTGGCTATCGGTCCGGCGTTCGCCGTACGGTGAGGGGAGCAACGATCTCACGCCGGCGGCTGAAAGCTCTTCAGCGTGCGGGTCTTGTACTCGTACAGCTTGCCGGTCTCGGTCCAGGACGGCAGGCACATCGGCACGATGAAGTCGGCGACCTGCTCGGGCGTCTCGAGCGTCATCGGGTCTTCACCGGGGAAGACCGTGGCGCGCATGCGGGTGCGGATCGGGCCCGGGCGCAAAGCCTGCGGCGGCGAGTCCTGCTCCGAAATAGCTGCCGACGCAGATCGGCTCACAAGTGGTCGGGGCACGAACGGGTTGACGCGTCGTGCGTGAGAGGCGTGGTGCCGACCACGTCCGCCGCTGTCGTCCCGGCGAACGCCGGGACGGATACCGCGTGATGCGTGTTGGGAAAGACAGTCTGCGTCGTCATCGTCGCCCACCACGACCGCCGGTGGCTATCGGTCCGGCGTTCGCCGTACGGTGAGGGGAGCAACGATCTCACGCCGGCGGCTGAAAGCTCTTCAGCGTGCGGGTCTTGTACTCGTACAGCTTGCCGGTCTCGGTCCAGGACGGCAGGCACATCGGCACGATGAAGTCGGCGACCTGCTCGGGCGTCTCGAGCGTCATCGGGTCTTCACCGGGGAAGACCGTGGCGCGCATGCGGGTGCGGATCGGGCCCGGGCTGAACAGGTTGACGCGCAGCGGCGTGCGCTCGGTCTCGTGCGCCCACACCCGCGCCAGCGTCTCCAGCGCGGCCTTGGTGACGGCGTAGGGGCCGAGATAGGCCTGGGCCTTGTGGGCGGCGCCTGAGGTGAGGAACACGGCGCGGCCGGCGTCGGAGGCCTTCAGCAGCGGCTCCATGCAGCGGATCAGCTGGAAGTTGGCTGAGAGGTTGACGGCGACGACGTCGTTCCACGGCTTCAGGTCGATATGGCCGAGCGGCGAGGACGGGCCGGGCACGGCGGCATTGCCGACGAGGATGTCTAGCTTGCCATGGCGCTCATGCAGCGCGGCGCCAAGACGGGCGATGCCGTCGCTGTCGGTCATGCTGAGCGGCACCAGGGTGGCGCCGTTGCCGGTCTCTTTCCGGATCTCGTCGTCGAGCTCCTCCAGCCCGCCCTGGGTGCGGGCGACGGCGACGACATGCGCGCCGGCGCGCGCCAGCGCGCGGGCGGTCGCATGGCCGATGCCGCGCGAGGCGCCGGTGACGAGGGCAATCCGGTTGGCGAGGGGAAGGGTGGTCATGGCCGCTATTCTCTCAGACGTCGTCCGGGCCAGGCGCACGATTGCGCGCCCGGAGCCGGGACCCGTACTCCTCGGCGGTTATGAGGGAGTTGGACCGTCGTGGCTAGTCCTAGCCGCCCAACGATCGCTGGTGGCTATGGTCCTGGCATTCGCAGAGACGACGGGCAACCGCGCATCGCCCCGGAACGACGGCGTGTGGAAAGAGCCTCAGCTCGCTTCCGCCAGCAGCGAGAGCTGCTGCTGGGGCGGCTCGACGAGTGACTGGTCGGTGAGATGGGTCGGATAGCTGCCGGTGAAGCAGTGGTCGGCATATTTCGGCGCTGCCGGGTCGCGGGCGGGCTCACCCATCGCGCGATACATGCCGTCGATCGACAGGAAGGCGAGCGAGTCCGCGCCGATCAGCTGGCGCATCTCCTCGAGCGAATGCGTCGCCGCGAGCAGGCCGCCGCGATCCGGCAGGTCGATGCCGTAATAGTCGGGGTAGAGGATCGGCGGCGAGGCCAGGCGGAAATGCACCTCGGTGGCGCCGGCGTCGCGCATCATGCGCACGATCTTGCGCGAGGTGGTGCCGCGCACGAGCGAGTCGTCGATCAGGATGATGCGTTTGCCTTCGATCGCGGCGCGGTTGGCCGAGTGCTTCATGCGCACGCCGGATTCGCGGATCGCCTGGGTCGGCTGGATGAAGGTGCGGCCGACATAGTGATTGCGGATGATGCCGAGCTCGAACGGCACGCCGGAATGCTGGCTGTAGCCGATCGCCGCCGGCACGCCGGAATCCGGCACCGGCACGACGACGTCGACCTCGGGATGGCTTTCGCGCGCGAGCTGCGCGCCGAACGCCTTGCGCACCTCGTAGACCGAGCGGCCGCCGACGACGGAATCGGGACGGGCGAAGTAGATGTATTCGAACACGCAGGGACGTGCCGGCTTCGGCGGGAACGGCTTGTGGCTGTGCGCCCCGGTCTCGTCGAAGATCACGACCTCGCCGGGCTCGATGTCGCGGATGTAGCGCGCGCCGATCATGTCGAGCGCACAGGTCTCCGAGGCCAGGATCGGGCAGCCTTCGAGCTCGCCATAGACCAACGGACGGATGCCGAGGGGATCGCGGGCGCCGATCAGCTTCTTGTTGGTCATGCAGACCAGCGAGTAGGCGCCTTCGAGCGCGCGCAGCGCCTCGATGAAGCGGTCGATGAAATTGGTGCGGCGGGAATGCGCCACCAGATGCAGGATCACCTCGGTGTCGCTGGTCGACTGCATGATGGCGCCGGCGCGCACCAGCTCACGGCGGAGCGTGAGACCGTTGGTGAGGTTGCCGTTGTGGCCGACCGCGAAGCCGCCGGCATTGAGCTCGGCGAACAGCGGCTGCACGTTGCGCAGGATCGTGGCGCCGGTGGTGGCATAACGGACATGGCCGACCGCGGCGTTGCCGGGCAGGCGCTCGATCACCTCGCGGCGGGAGAAGGTGTCGCCGACCAGGCCCAGGCGGCGCTCGCTGTGGAAGCGCGCGCCGTCATAGGAGACGATGCCGGCGGCTTCCTGGCCGCGATGCTGGAGCGCATGCAGGCCCAGCGCAGTGATCGCGGCGGCATCGCTATGCCCATAAATGCCGAACACGCCGCACTCCTCGCGCAGCGTGTCTCCGTCCAGGTCTGGGTCTCTGAGGTAGGCTTGAGGTCCGAAGTCCAGATCCGCGTGAGTATCCGCTTGGGCTTCGCCGGAAGAATCGTGGTGCAGGTCCATCGCGCCTCTCTTCTGGGCTGAGCTCACTTGGCCGCGGGTTTCTCGATCAGCTTCTTCAAGCTGTCGCGGGCAGGCTTGCTGTACCCATCGCCGCCCGCTCCGGGCGACTCGGTGTCAGTCTGGTCGTCGTCCGGCTTGTTCTTCTTGAATTTCTTTAAAATGGTGTTCTCGGGATCATCAGGCAAGAGCGACATCAGCCAATCCCCGGTTCCCTGCAGGACGACGCGGGATTTGGCGCCGGTGACCCAGTCCGGGCGCTGCTTGTCCGGCACCAGCCAGCTGAAGAACAGGAACGCGACCACGACGATCAGCAGGCCGCGGCCCAGCCCGAACAGGAATCCGAGGGTGCGATCCAGCGCGCCGATGCGCGAATCGAGGATCATGTCGGAGATCTTGACCGTGATCACCGAGACGATGAGCAGGGTGCCCACGAAAGTACCGGCGACGACGACGACGCTGGCGACGGTATCGTTGTTGAAATAGGTCTTCGCGGTCGGCAGCAGCTTGGAGAATGAATAAAGCGTGACCAGGGCGGCCGCGCCCCAGGCCGCGATCGACAGCACCTCGCGCATGAAGCCGCGGACCATCGCGAGCAGCCCCGACACCAGCATCACGCCGAGCAGGATGAGATCGAGGATCGTTATCGGCATCGGCTGCTCAGGTCCGCTTCACAGGTCCAAGGTTCGCTTCGAATCGACGGAGGACCTCCCCTCCAGGTGGAGGACAGCGAGGTTCCCCGGCAAGTCCGGACGCTGCACGATCCCGTGTGGGCGACCGGTTGCGGCGTTGTATAGCGGCGAGTCACGCGAACGTCACGGTCCGGCTAGCCGTCCTGGCGGCGGAATCTCGCTGGTGTGGCATTTTTTTCGGCAGGGCGCGGTCCGCGGCGGCCGTGGTCGCCGTCATCGTCGACCTGCCGGGTCGTCTCATGGCGGGCACGAGGCGTGCCGCGCGCGGCGATGTCGGCCACCAGGCTGGTCAACCCGCCGACGGTATTGAGGCTGAGCCCGGCGTCGCCGCCGGCCTCGCCGCGGGCGCGCTCCGGCAGCACCACGCGCAGAAAGCCGAGCTTGGCGGCCTCCTTCAGCCGTGCCGAGGTCTGCGCCACCGGTCGGACCGCGCCCGACAGCGAGATCTCGCCGAAATAGACCGCATCGGACGGCAGCGGCGCGTTGACCAGTGACGAGACCAGAGCTGCGGCCGCGGCGAGATCCGCCGCCGGCTCGTTGATGCGCAGGCCGCCGGCGACGTTGAGATAGACGTCGTGGCCCGACAGCTTGACGCCGCAATGCGCCTCCAGCACGGCCAACACCATCGACAGCCGGCTCGGATCCCAGCCGACCACGGCGCGGCGCGGCGTGCCGAGCGAGGTCGGCGCCACCAGGGCCTGGATTTCGACCAGCACGGGGCGGGTGCCCTCGATGCCGGCAAAGACCGCCGTGCCGGGGCTGCCGAGATCGCGCTCCGACAGGAACAGCTCGGACGGGTTGGTCACCTCGCGCAGACCCAATCCGGTCATTTCGAACACGCCGATCTCGTCCGTCGGGCCGAAGCGATTCTTGACCGAACGCAGGATGCGGAACTGCTGCGAGCCCTCGCCCTCGAACGACAGGACCGCATCCACCATGTGCTCGACGACCCGGGGGCCGGCGATCTGGCCGTCCTTGGTGACGTGGCCGACCAGGATGATGGCCGCGCCGGATTTCTTGGCGAACCTGATCAGCTTCTGCGCCGAGGCGCGCACCTGGGTCACCGTGCCCGGGGCCGATTCCACGGTGTCGGTCCACATCGTCTGGATCGAATCGATCACGATCAGCCGCGGCACGCCGCCCTCGGACAGGGTCGCGATGATGTCCTCGACCGAGGTCTCAGCCGCCAGTTGTACCGGCGCATCCGCAAGCCCGAGGCGCTCGGCGCGCAGCCGCACCTGGGCGACAGCCTCCTCGCCGGAAATGTAGACCGCGCGATGGCCGGCGCGCGCCAGCATCGAGGTCGCCTGGGTCAGAAGCGTCGATTTGCCGATGCCGGGGTCGCCGCCGACCAGCAGCACCGAGCCGCGGACGAAGCCGCCGCCGGTGACGCGGTCGAGCTCGGTCATGCCCGACGACAGCCGCGGCGCGTCGATGGTCTTGCCGGTCAGCGATTCCAGCTGGAAGGTGCGGCCCTTGCGCTTGGAGCGCAGCGAGACCGGCGCGGAGGTCGCGCCCGTCGTGTCTTCCTCGGCCAGCGTGTTCCACTCGCCGCAGGCCTCGCACTTGCCCTGCCAGCGCGAATAGGCCGCGCCGCAGTTCTGGCAGACGAAGGAGAGCGTGGTCTTGGCCATGAGGTGAGAATCGGTGCGGTCAGGAGTGGGTGGCGTTCCATAACATACTTAGGCCTGCGGCCAGCATGATGCCATCCATCACCACACGGAACACATCGGGTTTCATGTGCAGCACGAAGCGCTTGGCGACGAAGGCGCCGGCCATCAGCGAGCCGCCGGCAATCAGACCTTTCAGCAGGATGTCCGGCGTCAGCGCGCCGAAACGCTGGAAGGTGATGGATTTCGAGACGTAGAGCCCGAGCGAGCTCGCGGCCTCGGTGGCGAGGAACGCGCCCTTCGACAGCCCGTAGAACAGGAACAGCGGCACGCTCAGCGGCCCGGTCGAGACCACGATGCCGGTCAGATATCCGATCACCGCACCGCCGATCGCGAGGTGCCAGAGGTTGGCCTTGAGGTCGTGCCGCGCCAGCCAGTGCCGCACCGGCACCATCGCCATCAGGAACAGCCCGATGGTGATGTCGACGGCGTGCGACGGCAGGATCAGCAAGGTGCGCGCGCCGAGTGCGGCGGCCGGAATCCCGGTGACCGAATAGGCTGCGCAGGCGCGCCAGTCGACCTCGCGCCACCACGCCAGGATGCGCGACAGGTTCGCCATCACGGCCGCGACCGCCATGATCGGCACGGCCTCCTTCGGCCCGTATTCATAGGTCAGCACCGGCATCAGCATGATCGACGAGCCGGTGCCGACGATACCGGACAAGGTGCCGGCCACGAGGCCGACCGCGAGCACGAAGAGGAAGCCCAAGAAGATCGTCTCCGCGCTCGGACAAGATCTCTCTCCGCGTCGTTGCGAGCGAAGCGAAGCAATCCAGGCTGTGCGTGCCCCTGGATTGCGTCGTCGCGGAGCCTGCCCTCGGGCTCGCCGCAGGCGAGACTCGAGGGGCTCCTCGCAATGACGGAGTCGGAGAGATGCGTCCCGTGGTTAACGGCTCGTTCGAGCCGACTCGAAATCGGAGATGATTGTGCGTCCGCATCATTAAAAGTTGAAGCGTATTCCTCGCAGGTCCGCTGATGTTCTCGGACGATGACGATGAGCAAAACGCCAATGTCCTTGCAGATGCGGCCGTCCATGACGGCAACCGCCGATGCGGAGTTCCCCTGGTTCACGGCTGCGATGCTGGCCATGGAAGCCGGCGAGGTCATCCGGCTCCGGCTGGAGAAGTTCGCGCGCGGCGAAGCCGATGCGGGCGAGGAGGCTGAGCTGATGGTCAGCGAAAAGATCGCCGCAGCCCTGGAGGCGACGGCGAAGCTGATGGCCGGCGCGAGCCCGGCGGCAGTCGTCGATCTCTATCGGGACTATGTCGCGGCCAACGCCGAGCGGCTGTCGGCCTAAGCCCTGCGCAGTCCGATTGCGTTGGACTGCGGATGTCGAGCCACCGAGCGCGGACGAGCTGGTCGAAACGCCGCCGGCTGGGCCGTTTCATGCGTTCAGGTGCGGTGTGTTGCCATTGTGATGAAGATCGGACACCTTCCCGAAACCACCGACTGCCGCTCACTTCTTTCGCCGGACCGATCGAGTGCGACTGCTCATACGCCTCATGCAACGCGTGCTGGTCGCCGGGCTGGGGATCTTCACGGTCTGGCTGATCGTCTTCGTGGTGTTCGAGACCGCGAACCGCAGGCTGCCCTGGATTGCCGCAGTCGGCGTCAGCTACGCGTTCGCGGCCTATGTCGTTCTGCCACGCGTGATCCGGTTGAGCCTCAGGATTCTTCAGAAGCGGCGAGTGCCCAGCTACACGATCACGGGGGATGGATTGCCTGGCGACCCCGTCAATCTCGCCCTGGTCGGGACGCTCCAACAGCTTCGCGCAAGCTTTGCTGCGGTCGGTTGGTCTGAAGCGGACCGATTGGGCCTGACGAGCTCCTGGGCCATGATCCGCGCCTTTGTCCTCGATGCGCCTTACCCCGCCGCTCCGTTCAGCACGCTCTATCTGTTCGGGCGCGGCCAGGATATCGGCTTTCAGAAAGCCATCGGCAACAGCCCGCGAAAGCGCCATCACGTCAGGTTCTGGGCTGTTGGCCTGGCACACGCAGAGCAAACCTGGAATGCAGGCGATTTCTGGTCCAACGCCGATCGGCCGGCGGTCGATGAATCCGCTCTGTGGGTCGGCGCCGGCACGAAGGACACCGGCCTGTCGTTCACCCGATTGACGTTTCAGGTCACGCACGCCACCGATCCGGATGTCAACGCCGAGCGGGACTACATCATGGCCGAACTGATCAGGACACGATCGATCGAGACCGTGGAGCTGTACAAGGCTGGTCAGAGCCTCCCCGAGCGGGTCAATCACTACGTGACGGACGGAGACATTGCGTTGGCGAGCCTGTTGGTCTCCACCGCAGACGACGACACATGATTTGCCGTCGTCTGTCTAATGGACACGCTGACGAGCCTCTTTCGATGTCGTCCGTTCTGCCCGGGGCCGGACCAGGAAGGCGGTTCCGAGCAGGACGAGCATCGCCACGGTGACGACCGTCAGGAACGCCTGATCGAAGGCGCGATGGGCGTGCGAGGTGACGATGGCAGCGAGCTCGGTCGGCAGCCGCTCGGCTGCGATCAGCGCCTCGTCGATGCTGTCGCGCGCAGCGGCGGGAATGCCGAGGCCGTCGGGCAGAACCATGAAGGCCGTATAGACCCCGGACAGGATGCTTCCGAAAATGCTGATGCCGATGGTGCCGCCGAGCTCGAACGACACTTCCTCGATCGACGCGGCCATGCCTTCGCGGCCTTCGGGCGCGTGATTCATCACGGCGTTGGAGGCGGCCGCGATGGATGCGCCGAGCCCGAGCCCGTTGATTGCGATGCAGATCAATTGCAGCACGAAGCTGGCGTTGTAGCAGAGCAGGTAGCCGGCCGCGCCGATGCCTGCGATCGCCAGCGCGCCGGACATCGTGGTGGCGGCTCCCACGCGACGGAGCATGAGGCTTGCGAGCGGCCCGCCGATGAATGCACCGAGCGGGGCCGGCAGGATGTACAATGCCGCCTGCAGCGGCGAGTAGCCGAGGACGAGTTGCAGGCGCTGGCTGATCGCGAGCTCGGTGCCCGCGATGGCAAGTGACGCCACGATCGCGGTGATCACGCTGAGCGCGAACTCGATATTCCGGAACAGGGTGAAGTCGAGCAAGGGATCCTCGAGACGCAATTGACGGCGTACGAACGCCGTCAACACGATGGCCGTCGCGACAGCCGTGCCGGCAAGGACGACATAGGACGACTGGCGACTGCCGAGATCCTCGACGACGTAGGCGAAGCCGATCAGTCCGGCCATCGCCTGCACTGAACCGAGGAGGTCCCAGTCGCGCTCAGCACGATCTCGCGGCGCAGGAATCAGCAGCAGGCCGGCGGCCAGCGCCAGGACGACGAGCGGCACGTTGATCAGAAAGACCGAGCCCCACCAGAAATATTCCAGCAGGACGCCGCCGACCAAGGGGCCGACCGCCGCCCCGCTGGACGCAACGGCTCCCCAGATCGCGATGGCGAGCGCCCGTTCGTGGTCATCGGAGAAGGTGATGCGAATGATCGACAGCGTCGCCGGCATCATCAGCGCGGCGCCGATCGCGAGCAGGACGCGTCCGCCAACCAGGATCGTGGCGGTCGGCGAATAGGCGGCGACGACCGAAGCCAGTCCGAAGACGATGAGGCCGGCGATGAATGTCCTCTTGTGCCCGACGCGATCGCCGAGCGAGCCGAAGCCGGGAAGCAGGCCGGCGACGACGAGCCCGTAGGCCATGACGATCCACAATTTCTCCGAGGCGGTTGCTCCGAGCTCATGGGTCAGGCTGGGCAGCGCCGTATAGAGCACCGTCATGTCGATGACGACGAGCGCCAGCGCGCCGGAGACGGTCAGGAGGATCAGCCAGCGAATGCGCTTCGACATCGGCGAATCCGCCGGCGGAAGACTCTGGTCAGTCCGCGCATTCGCCATCTCGTTCACCGTCGTCATTCCCGTTCAGAGTCCATCGCGATGTGTGATCCGGCCGTTCATCATCGTCAGCTGAACGTTCAGCTTGCCGATCTCGTGTGGTCCGACATCGAACAGGTTCTTCTCGAGCACGATCAGATCGGCCAGCTTCCCGACCTTGATGGAGCCGATCCTATCTTGCATGCGCAGCTGATCGGCCCCGCCCATCGTGTCGCCTCGAATGAGCTCCGGCAGGCTCAGGCGTTCGGTCGCGGGCGGATGGACCGAAGCGCTGCGCTGGCAGCCATTGTCTCGCGTCCGCACCCGTGTGGCCCCGGCTACATCAGGTGAAAGTCGGAAAACGCTCGCCCGCGAACAGGGAGCGCCGGAGACGGGACCAGTTGGACGCGAACTGGAACGTGTCGAGATCGGTGTAGGTCTGGCCGATCACCTGCATGCCCGCGGGCATGCGGTCCTCGACCAAGCCGAGCGGGACCTCGACGACGGGATAGCGGTTGAGCAGGTTCCAGTGCCACGTCAGCGCCAGGTTCAGGCCGGTGCCCACCCACGGGTCCACCTTGTTGTCCTTGCTCTTGAACATGTCGGCCCCGACAAGAGGCGTTGCCATGGTCGGCATGAGCAGAATGCGGTAGCCCTTCCCGAACACGCGCTGCTGGACCTGGCGGTGCAGCCGCTGCAGCAGCTCCTCGGCGTCTTCGGCCTGGCGCGGTCCGACCGGGCCGACCTGGTCGAGCATTTCGGTCATGTAGGGCGAGAGCTGATCGCGATGCGCATTCGAGATCTCGATCGCGGTGCCGATGGACGTCGACATCAGCCCACGGATGAAGACCATCTTGTGGGCTTTCGTGAAGCCGCAATCGACCTCGTCCACCGTGCAACCCGCGGCGCGCAGCGCCGCGATGCCTCCCAGCATCGCAGCCTTCACGGAGGGTATGACCTCCGCAATGCCGGCGCCCCAATCCACGGCGATGCGCCACCCGGAAAGGCGCGGATAACGGGTGGGATAGTCGAGGCGAGGGCGCATCGCGGCCATCATCCGCTCGGACGGACCGACGATCGCGTTCTGGAGGCGGACGAGGTCGTCGAAGCGCCGCGCCATCGGGCCTGAGGTCGCGAACGGGATTTCCCCGCCGGCCACGCGTCCGAACGGCGGCCTGAAGCCATAGAGACCACATTGTGAGGCGGGAATTCGGATCGAGCCGCCCATGTCGGAGCCGAGGGCGAGCGTCGTGAAGCCCGCGGCCAGCGCCGCGCCGGACCCCGCCGACGACCCGCCCGGAGAATATTCGAGATTCCATGGATTGCGCGTCGTGCCCCAGGCGCGGGTGGATGCGCCGAGGAAAAGATAGAATTCCGGCACGGTCGTCTGGAACGGCATCACGGCGCCAGCCGCCTCGAGCGAGTCGATGATGGCCGCGTTCTCCGTTGCCGGCGGCGAGTCCTTGTAGATGAGCGAGCCCTGTGTCGTCCGCCAGCCGGGCCTGGAGAATTCGTCCTTGATGGCCACCGTGATCCCTTCCAGCGGCCTCGGATTGCCGCGCCGATAACGGTCTTCGGACTGCTTGGCCTCCTTCATCGCCTGGTCGAAGTGCTCGTAGGTGATGCAATTGACCTTCGGGTTGTAGGCTTCGATCCGCTTGATCTGCGCCTTCAGGAGATCGACCGGTGACGCCTTGCGGGCCCGGAACATGGCGGTGAGATCGGCGACCGATGCGTAGCAGAGCGGATCGGCGGACTCGGCCCGCGCGGCCGGCAAACCGAGTTCGGACGCGACCAACGCCACTCCCGCGCCTTTGATGAGCATTCGTCTGTCGATCATACACGCCTCCGTATTTCCGGGAATCGGTCCGAGTATTTCGATTTGATCGTGAGGTGACGATCCGAGAAAAACGCAGGATTCAGCTTCGCTGTTCGTGGCTGAGCTGGCCGTTCATGACGGTCATCAGCGCCTCAATGTTGGGCCGGCATCGGCCGCGGCGAACGCCGCGCCTGTCTGGAGGAGCGGGAGTCGTGGCAGTCCGGCCCCGTTGGCGGAGTCTCAAGCTGGAGCAGACCGCGAAATCTCGCCCCGTTGCATGCGACGCGCATGAATTCACCTCTGCTCGCTCTGCGGGAAACACACTATTCCCGATTCCGCAGATCGTATGAACTCGGGGGAACTACGTAGTCGATTGCGTGCGAAGCGTTCGCATGAGCTGCGCGCGTTCGAGACGAATAGGTTAGAATGATTGTCAATTCGGAATAACTCCGCGGCTTCGAAGCGGAATCGCCGTTCGAAGCAAGCAGGCCGCATCACATTGTGAGGGACGCCGGCCTGCGTATCGTCCAGTTTGCGATCAGGTCGCGAACTCATCCGATCTGCAGAGTTCAGCTCATGGCAACGAAATCGATGTAACCTGCACGTGCGCGATTCGTCCGGCTCTGCGAGCGTGACCCCTGATCTGGCTGCATCCGTGTCGCAACCGGCGGTCCCGCTTCGCTCGGCAAGGTGCTCTCATGATCTTGCTGCTGGCCGTGATGCTCCAACTGAAGTGCGACGGCAGACCGACGGAGTGAAGAATGTTCACACTGGTACACGCAGTGACTTGGCTCGTCGTCGGCTTGATCGGCGGCGGCCTAGCCGGAATCCTGGTGAAGCGCCGCCGAGCAGGTTTCGGGCTCCTCACCAACATCGGATTGGGATGCGTCGGCGCGCTCATCGGCGGGGTCTTGTTCAACCTGTTCGGGTTGTTTCCGGGCATGGGCAGCATCGTCATTTCGCTACGCGATGTCGTCGCGGCGTTCGTCGGCTCGCTCGTCCTGCTGGCGGCGATCTGGCTGTGGGGCGTAGCCCGCGAACCGAGTCCGCGCTGAGCCCCACGCGGTCGTCAGCCCGAGTGGCGCGCGGTCTCCGCGCGCCAGTCGCGCGGACGCATGCCGAAGCGCTGCTTGAAGCGGCGCGTGAAGTGCGACAGATCCGAAAAGCCCCAGTCGAAGGCGATACGGCCGATGTCGCGGCCGCCTCGGGCGGGATCGCGCAGATCGCGCGCTGCGCCATCGAGCCGGCGCTCCATCACCAACTCGGAAAAGCTGGTGCCGGCGCGGGCCAGCAGCTTGTGCACATAGCGCTCGCTGATCCCGACGACAGATGCGATGGTCGCCACCGTCAGGCCGGGCTCGCGCACCCGCTCGTGAATGGCGCGGCGCAGCGCCAAGGTCGTCGCATCGGCAAACGAGGTGGTCGCATGCGTCTCGCGGCGGCCGCGGCGCGACAGGCTCAGCGCCACCAGATCGAGCAGCACGCCGAACAGCGCCGACGCATCGTCCGGCGCGAGCCGCAGCGCGTTGGCGTTGAGGGAGCGCGCCGTCTCCACGATCAGCGCGCCGACGCACGGGTCGTCGGACAGCCGCGTCGGCGCGATGTCCGGCACCGCCGGCAGGCGGCCGAACAGCGCATCGGCTGGGACGCGGAACGAGATCACGCCGAGCGACGGCCCGCGATCGTGCTGAAGCACGAAGGTGCGGTCGCTGTCGAAGATGCCGACCTGGCCGGCGGACAGGCTGACATCGCATTCGTCCTGCAGGATGGTGCAGCGGCCGGCGAGCTTGAGGTTGAGATAGAAGCAGCGCTGGGTGGAAGCGGCGATGTCCGCGCGCGAGCGGCGGACGATGTGCTCGGGAAAGCTGACGCGGTTGATGGCGCCGCTCCCGACGCTGATGCTCTGCACCTCCGCGGCGAAGCCGATGCCGCGCGCCGGCTCCGGCGTCAAATTCATGAAGGCCTGGCAGATCGCCTCGCGATAATACGAGAACTGCTCCTCCGGCCGCACCACTGCCGTATTCCAGCTCCGCTGCCGTTCCGGCTCGGCGCCCATCGGTTCACTCCGAGACCAATCGGGTTCAGTTGCAGCCAAGCGCCGCGGGCGCGGTCCGGCCCATAGTCCTTGCACCGCCTTCCATCGTGCAAAGGAACGTGATCATGTCAACCTACGTCCTGGTCCATGGCGCCTGGCATACCGGCGCCGAGCTCGAGCCGGTCGCCGCGCCCATTCGCTCCGCCGGCCACACGGTCCATCTGCCGACCATCCGCGGCAACCGCCCCGGCGACGCCAAGACCATCGGACTCGACGAGGCGATCGCCTCGATCTGCGACTACTTCACCGAGCACGACATCACCGACGCCGTGCTGATGGGGCACTCCTATGGCGGCATGGTCATCACCGGCGTCGCCGACCGCATTGCTCAGCGCATCCGCCGCCTGGTCTACTGGAACGCGTTCGTGCCCAACGACGGCGAGTGCCTCAACGACATGGTGCCACCGCACTATGTTGCGCTGTTCGACGCGGTCGCGGCGGAGCGCGGCGACGGCTCGGTGGTGCTGCCGTTCCCGGTCTGGCGCGAGGCCTTCATCAACGACGCCGATCTCGCCACCGCGACGCGCACCTATGAGATGCTCAATCCGCATCCCAACAAGACCTTCACCGACAAGATCACGCTGCGCACCAATCCCGCCGAGATGGCCATCGCGAAATCCTACATCAACTGCACCGAGGACACGGCGCTGCCGCACAGCCTGCCATGGCATCCGCGCCTGTCCGGCAAGCTCGGCCTGTTCCGGCTGGTCCAGGTGCCCGGCAGCCATGAGCTGTGCTTCTCCGATCCTGGCCGGCTCGCGCAGGCGATCATGGATGCGGGACGCGATTGACGGGACGCCGTCACGCTCTCGGTGTGACGCCACGCGGTGATGATTCCAGGTTGTGATCGGCGTCACATTCGCCGGGAGCGCGATCGGTCAGACTGATCTCCGATGAAGGCAGCCCGGCGGGGCATCCATCCTCGCCGCACCATCGGAGAAACGCGTCATGGCCCAGCTCCATCTGACGTCCCCTCGGGGTCTTGCATCCAAGACATCAGCCGCGAAAGCGCCCGCGCGGCCGGCCGCGACCAGGGCCGGCTGGCTCGCGATGGCCGCCGGCGTGATCACGACCGTGTTCGCTGCGATCGGCGCGGTGAACAGCGTCATTCCCGCGGCGTCGAACGTCGGCGCGGCCGTGCTCGAAGCGCTGAACGTGCCGGCCTGCCTGTCCTATGCCGATCGCTATGACGGCACGCAGAGCAGCTTCCGCAAGGAGGGCCAGCTCTGGCGCGAATATCCGCGCGGCTCGGAGACCTTCAGCTACGAGTTCAGGGAGATCCGGCGCACGCGCCAGGAGATCATGCTGTGGAACGTGACGCCGCGCCCGAACGTGCCCGATGCCGCGAGCCTCGTCGTGCACCTGCCGGTGTGCGGCGGCATGGCGGTGCTGACCGAGGGCCTGCCGGAGCGCGCGACCAACCTGCAGCAGACCTGGCCGGACCGCGGCTGAAGCTCCGACGCGCGCGACCTTCGGACTATGTCAGCACGATCCACGCCGGCGCGTGATCGCTGGCGCCGTCCTCGCCGCGAATGGCGCGGTCGACGCCGGCCTTGGCAAGGCGCGGCGCGAGTTGCGGGCTCAGCAGCAGATGATCGAGCCGCAGTCCGGCGTCGCGCGGCCAGCGGTTGCGCTTGTAGTCCCAGAACGTGAACATCGGCGCCTTCGGATGCAGCGTGCGGATCGCATCGCACCAGCCTTGGTCGACCAGCGCCTTGAAGGCGGCGCGGCTCTTCGGCTGGATCAGCGCGTCCTTGTCCCAGGACTTTGTCGGGTAGATGTCGAGCGTATCAGGCGCCACGTTGTAGTCGCCGGCGAGCACGACCGGCAGGTCGTCCTTGATGAACTTGGCCGCGTGCCTGTGCAGCCGCTTGAACCAGGCGAGCTTGTGGTCGAATTTCGGCCCCGGCTGCGGATTGCCGTTCGGCAAATAGAGGCAGCCGACGACGAGGCCGCGCACCGCGGCCTCGATGTAGCGCGCCTCCTCGTTCCTGGGATTACCGGGCAGGGTGGTGCGCGTCAGCACCGGCTCAGCCTTGCGCGCCAGGATCGCGACCCCGTTCCAGGTCTTCTGCCCCTGCCACACCGCGCCATAGCCGGCCTTGGCGATCGCATCGACGGGGAAATCGGCCTGGGTGCATTTCAGCTCCTGCAGGCAGACGACGTCGGGCCTGGCCGCGCCCAGCCAGCGCAGCAGATTGGGGAGCCGCCGCCGGACATTGTTGATGTTGAAGGTCGCGATCTTCATGATGCCTGTTGCGGTGGGGATGGTCCGGATGACCAAGCTCGCAATCGCCTTTTGGTTCACGCTGCAGCATCGATGCAGCCAAGGCTGCCTATGAAAGCCCGGCCCATCAGGCAGCCACGCGCTTCTCGGCGGCGCGAGTCGAGAAGGCGCACGTGTCTATTTAGGTCGCGACGTCACCAGCGCGCGGATCTTGTCCGCATCCTCCGGCGTCGCGGGATTGTAGATCACCATGGTGAGGTCGGGCCGGCCATCGACGGCGAAGCCCGAGAATTCCAGCGAGAGCGGCCCGGCGAAGGGATGGTGCAGGACCTTCACGCCATCGCCATGCCGCCCTTGCACATCATTGTCGCGCCACATCGCCGCGAAGTCCGGGCTGGTCGCGCAGAGCTCGTCGACCAGCGATTGGACATTGCGGGCCGCGCCGGCGCGCGCCACGTCGGCGCGGAAGGACGCGACCACATAGCGCGCCACGGCCTGCCAGTTGGACTGTGCGGCGCGGACGCGGCTGTCGTTGAACATCATGCGCAGAACGTTGCGCTGGCCCTCGGGCAGGGTGCTGTAGTCGGTGAGAACGACCGTGGCGGCCCTGTTCCAGGCGACGATGTCCCATGTCGCCGTGCGAACGAAGGCGGGGCTGTAGTCCAGCGTGTTGAGCACGCGTTGCAGGCGGGGGGAGATGCCGTCGATGGCGTGATAGCGGGCTTCGGGCGGCCGGCCGAGACCGAGCAGGAACAGATGCTCGCGCTCGACGTCGGTCAGCATCATGGCGCGCGCGATGCGGTCCAGCACGTCGGCGGAGGGCGCGCCGCCGCGCCCTTGCTCCAGCCAGGTGTACCAGGTGGCGCTCACATTGGCGCGTTGCGCCACCTCTTCGCGCCGCAGCCCCGGCGTTCGCCGCCGCTGCAGCGGCAGGCCGAACGCGGTCGGATCGAGCTTGGCGCGGCGATCCCGGAGATAGGTCCCGAGCGAGTTGCTGTCCGTCATCCTGTTAGCGATTATACCCGTATAATGTCACGACTTTACCCGCATGAGCAGCGTAGCAATATCCCGGCGATCTGAACAGGGAGTGTGTCTCATGCGTGTCTTCGTCACCGGCGCCGCCGGCTTCATCGGCTCCGAAACCACCAGAGAACTGATCGCCGCCGGACATCAGGTCATCGGCCTCGCGCGCTCCGAAGAGAACGTCCGCACGCTCGAGCAACTGGGCGCGCAGGTTCATCGCGGATCGCTGCAGGACCTCGACAGCCTCAAGCGCGGCGCGAAGGACGCCGACGGCGTGATCCATCTGGCCTTCATCCATGACTTCGCGAAGTTCGCGGAGAACGGTGCGATCGACAAGGCTGCCATCGAAGCCATGGGCGAGGTGCTGGTGGGCTCGAACAAGCCGTTCATCGTCACCTCCGGAACGGGGCTCGTGACGGCCAATGTGGTGGTCACCGAAGACATGCGACGCGAGTCGTCAGCGCATGTCCCGCGCGTGTCCGAGCAGACGGGTCTCGCCTATGCGTCGCGCGGCGTGCGCGCGATGGTGATCCGCCTGCCGCAGGTGCACGGCGCACCAGGAAAAGCCGGGCTGATTTCCTATCTGGTCGAGCTCGCACGGCAGAAGGGCCGCGCCGCCTATGTCGGCGCGGGCGCCGAGCGCTGGGCCGCGGCGCATCGATCGGATGTCGTCCGCCTCTACCGGCTCGCCCTGGAGAAAGGTACGGCCGACGCGATCTACCACGCCGTCGGCGAGGAGGGCGTCCCCATGCGCGAGGTCATCGAGGCGGTCGGCCGCGCGCTGAACGTGCCGGTCGTCTCGATCAGAAAGGAGGAGGCTGGTGACTACTACGGGCCGCTGGCGATGTTCGCGGGCCTGGACATGCCGGCCTCCAGCACCCTGACACAGCAGCGCCTGGGCTGGACGCCCGAGGGCATCGGCCTGATCGCCGACATCGGCCAGCCGGACTACTTCAAGCCGAGCTCTCGGAGTTGAAGGATTGCCTGGAGCGGGTGGCGCGCCTGATCCTCACCCGCTCGCTGCGGCTGAAAGGCCCGGTCCGCCTGATGGCGGCGTTCGGCAAGTGCTTTCCGTCGTAGCCTCGGGCGGGGCGCCGGCCCCTCGGTCGCTGGGGAGTTCTATGCACTGTCGCCGAATTCTCCAGAAATAGGTCGCAAATGACAGGCCAGCGGGGAGGGTTGCCCCTCAATCGGCCGCGAGCTTGCCCTGTGCGGCCGCGACGATCTCGTCCTGCAGCGGCCGAGGGCCGAGCGCGCGCCGTTACCATCGTGCCGATCAGCATAGTCAACGTACGGATCGCTTCGCCGCGCGCCTCTCGGCGCGATCGTTCCTAAGCTGCTGGCGCATTTTCACGGGGCGGCCCGCATGAGCGCGGCCCCCCGAATTCGCAGCGCTCATCCCCGCTTGCATACCTTCAGGACTTCTTGAAGATTAGACGTGCTATGCTGATTGTGAAAAAGTCTATAGACGTCGCGTAGTCACCGTTGCAGGACATGGATGCGCGCTGTTCGCAACCATGCGAGTTCAGCGCTACGATACACATGAAAAACTCGAAGAGCGGGCTCGTGCGATGAATCAACAAGCAAGGCTTCGTACAGGTCGGCGAGGGTGGCGAATTTTGCTGCTGCCACTTCTGATCATGCCGTTTGTGCCCGAGATAGTGGTCTATGCGGCAACCGTTCTAGGAAGGTCGGTCGGCTGTAGACTTGACGATTCGAATGAGGCGGCGTGTCAGGTCGCAGGTTGGCAAATCAGCAGCATCCTGGATGCTGCGCTGCAGGCGGGTCTGCTTGTCAGCGTGGCCTTCGGAATCGGATTTGCGGCTGTCTGGCTCGCAGTGTGCTATTACGTCGTCAATAGGGGCTGGTCTCAAATGGCAAGCCGCGTCCTCCTCATTTCCTTGTTGACCATGATGTTTGCTGGGCTACCGTATTTGGCGCCTAACTTGGCGTTAGCTTATGTTGCGAACCAAAGGTGCGAGGCAAACGGCGGCTCTTGTTACGTGTTTGGCGGTAAGGTAACTAATACGGCAAGAGATGTCGTCGTTGTATCGGATCAGCCGTTCATTGCCAGTCTCGTCAAATCGCCGCCGGGTCCGATCGGGATTGGCGCTCCGATCGCTGGTGGCATGTTCGTGATTTACGTCGTCGGCATGTTGGCATCTCGAATTGTTTTGCATCGCCGCAAGGCGGCTACAGATGGCACTGGAGCATCGTCCAGCAAGTCTTAGCCGATGGGGACCTTCCAAGTCCTGGGGATGGCGTTGCCACGCGGTCGCAAGCATGATCTAATACACGCCAGGGTATTGGAGGCATCTACGATGCGAAAATGCTTCATTTTATGGGGCAGGGGCATTATTGCGTTTGCTCTACTCATACTATCCTTTTCAATTCAGAACGTTTTTGCGCAAGAGCAGGACTGCCAAGCTTTAAGGGCAAGCGACATAGGAGACGCCTTCTTCAAGGTAGGCGCATTCGACCTGGGTCGGCCATTCGAGTGTCAGGCGGCCAAGCAATCGGCAATCAAATTTGCTGGATATTATGCGCCATACGCCATCCAAGCCGCGCTCTCGTACGTCTCCGATCATCAGATCAAGGAGGGACCGGATAATTTTGGGGACGAGCAGAATGTTCGCAAAGCGAAGAGAGTGTTCAGACAGTGGGAGTATCAGTTTGACAGTCTAGGCTTGGTCAAATGTACGATACCGGGCGACGAAAATTGTGTGGACGACCGCCCCCAGCGCTGGACGTTGTTTTCGACGGATGGACTTTATTATCAGGTCTGGGCTCGTCACCTCGCCAATCGTGGATGTTCAGAGGTTAGCATTGCATTTCGGGGCACAGTCAATTCGTCGGTCGCCTTGTTCTTGGCGTCCTGGAGTTCGAACGCCCATCGCTTCTCTCGTTACGCGCATATCGATGACGAATACGATCAGTTGGCGCGGCGACTTGATAATCTGATAGAGAAAATCAAGGGTATGCCCTGCTACAAGAGGGCAAACGGAAACGCTCAGATTGTTTCAGTTGGACATTCGCTCGGCGGCGGGCTCGCAGAGTTCGCAGCTCTTGCAACGAAGGCGGGCCGAATCAAGAAGGTCTTCACGTTCAATTCGTCCCCTGTGACGGCGCCGGATCTGATCAATGATCAGACGTGGAATACAAATCGGCAAAAATTGACCATCGACCGCGTCTATCAGGAAGGTGAAGTTCTTTCAAAATACGCGGTCATCCGTGGTCAGCAGCAAACTCCCGCGTTCGAGTGCGATCCCTTGGTTAGAACGGTTCAGATCAACGCCTTCAGGGCAGGTGCACCCAAGACCACGTTTCAGAGGGTCGTGCGGTGGGTCAATCCTGGGGCATACAATGCCTACGAGGAGCACGGCATAGTGCCGCTGGCTTCCAAGCTTGTGGAGTGGACGGACGAACGGCAGTCCAGCTATCCGCCTCTGCCCAGAAGTGCTCACACGACCTGCGACCCGAGCCCTGACTATCAAATGCTTCCGCCGCCGTCGCCTCTCGACCAGGTCGCTTCAATGGGTGCGTGGCACGTCGCTCCAGCGGCAGGCGCACGCGATGTTGCTGGTCTGAGAAGCCAATCGCGGCGGCGCGAGCGCCAACTGCAGGCTTACGGTTCTTCTGAGCCGGGATTGTTCTCGATGCAGCCTCTGCAGTTCGCTCCGGTCGAACCAAATATTCTCGAACAGACGGCTTCTAAGCAGAAGAAGGGGGCGGCGCGGGCAGTTGTCGGTCCAAGATATCGGACTACGTTCCGCTCATGGCGGGCGGCGGGGTTGGGCACGGGGCATTAGCACTGGCTCTCGTCATGGCCGACGATTACGCTCCGACCAGCGTTTGATCACTGGATTTGCACGTAAGCAGAGGGCTGGCGTAGCTGGTGCGGATACCATGCCGCTCCTATTGTCCGCGACGACGGCTCTAATCGCTGGGGCCTAATTCTGCGGACTTTTTGCACTTTGCGGAAAAATTTCCCAGTAATTTCAGCGCGACTCACCCTGTCCAGTCCTTCGGCGAAAAATATTTAACTTCCGTTTATCGGAAAAATATGGTTCTCTCTCTCCGTCCCGCCTCGGCACGAGGGGCGTATCGCGATCGTCATGACACGCGGGGTGGGATGTGGTGGGCGCTTCGGGTCGCAGCATGGCTTGACGTCGTGCGGACGAACGGCACTGGGCGCACGTCGAAGACGTATGGTCCTGGCATCTCGACGCTGATGCTACGCTGGCGGTGATGATCCGCCGGTCACGGGGGCAAGACAGCCGATCCCCGGGGAGAGTACGCATAAGGCGTAAAGCCATCGCGCGGGGAATGCCGGTTGACCGGCTGAACCTGTGGTGACTGCCGCCTGCTTTTTTTCTGCAGGCGGGCCATGGGTGAGGCCTTCACCCGGCATTCCCTGCGCCCTCGTTGAAGAGGGTGAAAACGAGATGCAAGCCTCGGGCGTTATGGGCCGCGAGAACGAAGGCGCATGTGTGGACACCGTCATTGCCAGTGCAGCGCCGATCTCGTAGCCCGGATGAGCGCAGCGATATCCGGGTTCACCGAGATGGCGCGTGGGACCCCGGATGTCGCTGCGCTCATCCGGGCTACGGCAGCGGGCGTTGACGGACGATCAGCTCTCCGCGGGCGTCGCGCCGCCCTTGTAGATCCGGTGATAGCGCCGGCCGAGATTGGTCAGGACCTCGTAGCCGATGGTGCCGAAATGATGCGCCAGCTCGTCGACGGTGATGCCTTCGCCGAGCAAAGTGGCGAAGTGGCCGCGGCGGGCGGCCTTCGGCGGCAGGTCGGTGACATCGACCGCGATCAAATCCATCGAGATGCGCCCTGCGATCGGGCAGCGCTGGCCGGCAATGATGACGTCGGCGCCGCGGGTGCCGTCATTGGACGAGGCGGCGCGGAAGTAGCCGTCGGCGTAGCCGGCGGAGAGGATCGCCAGCCTGGTCGGCCGGCGCGCGCTCCAGGTGCCGCCATAGCCGACCGTGTCGCCGCGCGCGAGGTCGCGCAGCTGCACGATGCGCGCCTTGATCTCGGCGACCGGCTGCATCGGGTTGTCGGCCTCGGGCGTGGGATTGACGCCATAGAGCGCCGCGCCGGGACGCACCATGTCGAACTGGAAGGCGGCACCGAGGAAGATGCCGGAGGAGGCGGCAAGCGCGGCGGGCACGCCGGTGAACACGCTGGCGACCTCGCGGAACGCAGTGAGCTGGCGCGCGTTCGACGGGCTGTTGATCTGCTCGGCCGACGCAAGATGGCTCATCACCAGCGTGATGCCATGGTCGCCGCTCTGGATGCGCGGGATCATGCTCTGCGCATCGATCAGGCTGAGGCCGAGCCGGTTCATGCCGGTGTCGACATGGATGGCGGCGCCACCCTTCCAGCCGGTGCGGCGGCAGAACATGTCCCATTCGGCGAGCTCGTTGAGATCGCCGATGACAGGGCGGCAGTTGATGGCGGCGTAGTCGTCGCCGGTGTTCTGGAAGAACCCGTCGAGCACGTAGAGCGCGGCCGAGTCGGGCAGGGCGGCGCGGGCGACCTTTGCCTCGGCGAGGGTTGCGACGAAGAAGGTCTTGCAGCCCGCGGCCGCGAGCGTGCGCGCCACCTGGGGAATGCCGCAGCCATAGGCGTCGGCCTTGATGACGCCGGCACATTCGGCCGGCACTGCGGTCTTTTCCAGCTTGCGCCAATTGGCGGCGAGCGCGTCGAGATCGATGGTCAGCACGCCGGTGGCGCTGGCCGGGACAGCGTCGTCGACCGCCGAGACAGGCTGTTCGGCGGGTTTCTGTTCGGGAACACTCATGTGGCGCTTTTACGCGCCACGGCGTCACGGTTCAACCGCGTCAGGTCAATAGTCGTGGTGCTGCGGCGGCAGGCCGTCATGGGCGAGGTCGCCGAACCGGGTGACCGAGGCGTCGAAGTGCAATTCGACCGTGCCGGTCGGACCGTGGCGCTGCTTGCCGATGATCACCTCAGCCTTGCCGAGCGCCAGATCCATTTCCATCTGCCACTTCTGGTGCTCCTCGGTGCCGGGGCGCGGCTCCTTGGCGGCGAGGTAGTACTCGCCGCGATACACAAACAGCACCACGTCGGCGTCCTGCTCGATCGAGCCGGATTCACGCAGGTCCGACAGTTGCGGCCGCTTGTCCTCGCGGTTCTCGACCTGGCGCGACAGCTGCGACAGCGCGATGATGGGAACACTGAGCTCCTTGGCCAGCGCCTTCAGGCTGGTGGTGATCTCGGTGATTTCCTGGACGCGGTTGTCGTTGCCGCGCTTGCCCGAACCCGACAGCAGCTGGATGTAGTCGATCACCAGGAGGTCGAGGCCCTTCTGGCGCTTCAGACGCCGGGCGCGCGCCATCACCTGCGCGATCGAGATGCCGCCGGTTTCGTCGACATAGAACGGCAGCGACTGCAGCTCGATCGAGCACTCGCGCAGCTTCTCGAAATCGGCCTCGGTGATGCCGCCGCGGCGGATGTGGCTCGAGGGAATGCCGGAGCGCTCGGCGATGATGCGGGTGGCGAGCTGCTCGCCGCTCATTTCGCACGAGAAGAACCCGACCACGCCGCCCTGGGCGGCGCGATAGGTGCCATCCGGCTGCAATTCCGGAACATAGGCCTGGGCGACGTTGTAGGCGATGTTGGTCGCGAGCGAGGTCTTGCCCATGCCGGGACGGCCGGCGAGGATGATCAAGTCCGAGTGCTGCAGGCCGCCCATCTTGGCGTCGAGATCGCGCAGGCCGGTGGAGATGCCGGACAGCTTGCCGTCGCGCTGAAACGCCTTGGCGGCCATGTCGAGCGCGGTCGTCAGCGCCTGCGAGAATTTCTGGAACCCGCCGTCGTAGCGGCCGGACTCGGCCAGCTCGTACAGCCTTCGCTCGGCGTCCTCGATCTGGTTGCGCGGCGCGAAGTCGACCGGCGCGTCATAGGCGACGTTGACCATGTCCTCGCCGATGCCGATCAGGTCGCGGCGCAACGAAAGGTCGTAGATGGTGCGGCCATAGTCCTGGGCGTTGATGATCGTGGTCGCCTCGGCCGCGAGCCGCGCCAGATATTGCCCGACCGTCATGCCGCCGATGTCAACGTCGGCCGGCAGGAATGTCTTCAGGGTCACGGGCGTCGCGACCTTGCCCATGCGGATCAGGCTCGACGCGGTCTCGAACACGGTCTGATGCAGCGGCTCGAAGAAATGCTTCGGCTCGAGGAAGTCCGAGACGCGATAGAACGCGTCGTTGTTGACGAGGATCGCGCCGAGCAGACCCTGTTCCGCCTCGATGTTGTGAGGAGCGCTGCGATAGGCCGGCGTCGCTGCGTCAGCCGGCGCCAGCTTGTGAACGTTCGAATCGGTGAGTGCCATGACCGCGTGTTTAGCAGCTTTGAAGGGGAGGGGATAAAGCGCCAGTCGCGCGCGAAGCGGAAGCGAAAGCTGAGCGCAATTCACCGTCTGGTAAATCTGGTGGATGAATCCGGACTCGCCAGATGCCGTGCTTGACGGAACCGACAGGACTCAAGGCCGCGCGAGCGCGAGCGACATGCCGGTGCACTCAACCGGCGCGATCGTTCGACATGTCCGCGAGGCGGGAACGAGAGTCGGTACGGCAGGGCGTGCGAGGGCCGCGCGTGGATCCGCGCCCGGCGTCAGACCAGCAGCAGATAGAGCAGGGCGATCAGGGATGCCCCTACGCCCGCGGCGATCAGCGCGTAGTCGGTGCTGAAGTCGGTCTGGGGTTCCAACATGGCTCTGGCGGGGCTCTGGGACACGCCGGGACACTACGGCCGGGCTTACCCGGGGTCTGTGAGCCAGTTCACAGACCGCACGATTTGTTTGAAAATTTGAGTCGGATGGGCATGATCTCACGCTTGGGACGCGATCCGTTATCTACGCATCTCAAGATTGAAGTCGGGCCCGCGGCGCGGCCGCGCGAATCCGGGCGTCCGTCTCTGCAGGACCATTGCACTGACGCCGCCTTCCGCCTTCGTCGCGGGCCGCGCGCGCTACTCACCCGCCATCTGCAGCGCCGGGCGGCTGCCGCGCTCGCGCGCCCGCAGCCGCGTCTCCTCGCGGTGGACGTAGTCACGCGTCATCGGCACGACGCCCTGGCGCTTCGTCAGCTGGATCTGGACATTCATCAGGTTCTGCTTGCGGAACCCCATTTCCGCGGCCGCCAGGTAGAACTCCCACATCCGCGCGAAGCGCTCGTCATAGAGCTGCACGGCCTCGTCGCGCCGGGCCATGAAGCGTTCGCGCCACGCCTTCAGGGTCTCCGCGTAGTGCAGGCGCAGGATCTCGATGTCGCAGACGAGGAGCCCGGCGCGCTCGATCGCCGGCAGAACCTCCGAGAGGGCTGGGACGTAGCCGCCGGGGAAGATGTATTTGGCGATCCAGGGGTTGGTCGCATCAGGGCCCTCGGAGCGTCCGATCGAATGCAGCAGCATGACGCCGTCGTCCGCGAGCAGCTCGGCGCAGCGGCGAAAGAAGGTGTCGTAGAAGGCGACCCCGACATGCTCGAACATGCCGACCGAGACGATGCGCTCGAACGTACCTGGCACGTCGCGGTAATCCTGCAGCAGGAAGCGGGCGGCATGGGACAGGTGCCGTTCGGCCGCGCGGGCCTCGGCGACCTGCAACTGCTCGGCCGACAAGGTCACGCCGGTGACGTCGGCATCACACATCTCAGCCAGGTAGAGTCCGAGCCCGCCCCAGCCGCAGCCGATGTCGAGGATGCGATGGCGGCGGCGGATCAGCAGCTTGGCCGCCAGATGACGTTTCTTGGCGAGCTGGGCATCGTCCAGCGTCGCATCCGGCGTCTCGAAATAGGCGCAGGAATATTGCCGGTCGGCATCGAGGAACAGCGAATACAGCCGCCCGTCGAGATCGTAATGATGGGCGACGTTGCGGCGCGCGCGTGCCCGGATGTTGAGCTGGTGCAGGTGCCGGACGAGGTAGCGCAGCCACCATTGCGTCTTGGCCCAGTCGGGCACCGCGGCCGGCTGGCTCATCACGATCGACAGCAGATCCGCGATCGATCCTCGTTCGACGACGAACGAGCCGTCCATATAGACCTCGCCGAGCGCGAGCTCGGGATTGGCCAGAATCCGGCGCTCGGCTTCACGAGTCAGAAATCGTGCCGCCACGGGGACACCGGTTCCATCCCCGCAGCTGAACGACGTGCCGCTGGCCGTCGTAAAGCTGATCGACCCACGGCAAATGAAGCCACTCAACAGACTTCGCAGCAAACGGTCCATCCACACCACCCAACGAGCTATTCCCGTGAGTTGCTGACTTTCCCGGCCGTCGCACTCGACGCGTTGAGAACCGATTGGTTCCCAATCATCACGTTGTTATGTTACCCAGCGGGCACACGCCGATGCCACTGCCATGAACACAAAGCCGATATTCAGAACGGTCATTGTCATTGATCGATGGACATCTCGGCGCAGGAACATCTGTGCGCTTTCATTCGCTCCGCAATCCGTTAAAAAGGCCGCGGCCGCCGGCCTTTTGGCCGGTGTCCGGCATCTGACCGCCGGACGAGGTCTGAAGGGATCGCCGTCGACGGCGTGGAGCGACCGCAATGTCCGCTGTCACGTTCGGCTGATAGCGAGAGGAAACACGGCAGCGGATGTCGCGCGGGGCGGCGCCGTGTGGGCGAAACCATAGCTGGAGAATGAGAATGGTGGGCCGAGCGCTCAATTTGGCGGCGGTGGTGGCGGTGTTCTGCATGGGCTTTGCGGGGGCCGCCGTTGCGCAGGAAAATCTCGATGCGGGCAAGAGTCCTGCGCAGATCTTCAACGGGACCTGCGTGGTCTGCCACAAGTCGCCGCGCGGTCTGGCCAAGAACACCTCGGCCGGCTCGCTGCCCGGGTTTCTGCGCCAGCATTACACGACGAGCCCCGAGATGGCCGGCGTGCTCGCCAATTACCTGATTGCGAACGGCGCCGCTGATGCGCGATCCACGGGCCATTCCGGCAAGGAGACGCGGTCCGAGCGTCGCGCCCGGTCGGCCACCACCGAGCCGTCCGAGGCGAAGCCGGCCACCGCTGACGATGCGGCCGAGCCGCGCCGTCGGGGTCATCATTCTAGGCGCTCCGCGCCGGCCGAGGCCAAGCCCGATGCGGCAGCGGAGCCTGCGGCTGCACCGGCCGACGGCGAGGGCAGTGCGCCCGCAAAGAAGGGCCGGCTCGGCAAGCGCAAGAAGCCGGCCCAGGAGGGCGCGGCCGCGGATGAGACGCGCAGCGAGCCGACCGGTGCGACCCAGCCGTCGCCGTCGCGCGAGGACAGCGCCGCCGGCTCCGAGCCGCCGCGGGTTGAGCCGGCAAGATCGAGCGACGCCGCCCCGGCGCTGCGCGCCGATCCGGTCCCGCCGGTGACGCCGGCGCCGGCCACGACCCAGTCGGTGCCGTCGGATCCCTCGGTTCCGTCCTCGCCCTCGCGGTGAGACGGCAATGAAAAAGCCCGGCTCGTTGAGCCGGGCTTTTCCGCAAATGGGCTAGCGCGGCGCTTACTGCTGCGCAGACTCGCCGGCAGCGCCCTCGTCCTGGGCCTCCGGATCGAAGAACTCGCCGGCGGCCGCGATCGCTTCGGCGGCGGCGTCGCGGTCCTCCTGGCGGGTCGAGATGTCCTCGCCGCGCTTGATGCGCTCGGCCTCGTCGGCGCTGCGGGCGACCGTCACGGTCACCGAGGTCTCGACCTCCGGATGGATCGCGATGGTGATCGTCTGCTTGCCGATCGTCTTGATCGGGGCGTCGAGCCAGACCTGCGGCCGGCTGACGGTGATGCCGTCGGCGGCGAGGGCGGCGACGATGTCGCGCACCGAGACCGAGCCGAACAGCTGGCCGGATTCGGAGGCCTGGCGGATGATGACGATGTCGCGGCCGTCGATCTTCTCGGCGACCTTGGACGCCTCGCCCTTGGCCTTGATGTTGTTGGCCTCGAGCTCGGCCTTCATGCCCTCATACTTGGCCTTGTTCTCGGCGGTGGCCCGCAGCGCCTTCTTGCGCTTGAGCAGGAAGTTGCGGGCGAACCCGTCCTTGACCTTCACGATCTCGCCCATCTGGCCGAGCTTGGCGACACGTTCCAGCAGAATGACTTCCATCGATGTTCTCCTTGTGATGTTTGAAGCGGTTGGTTGAGGTGAAGCTTCTACGGCACCGGCAACGGCGGCGGCTGCCGCGGGCCGAAGCGGTGGCGGAGGTCGAAGGCGGCGTCGGCGAGGCCGAGGACGATCATCGCCAGCATCGGGATCGGCCAGATGAAGGTCAGCATCAGCGCGTAGGCGAGGCCGAGCCAGAGCGGCCGGGTGCGCAGCGGCAGGGTCAGCGTATGCAGGACCGCGAAGCCGGTGAGCGCATAGGCGGTCAGCAGCGCTGCGGCGGCGATTCGCGCGAGCATGCCGATCAGCCCGCCCGGGAAGCAGAAGGCGATGATCGCAAACAGCGCCGGCAGCGTCATCAGCGGCAGCTTGGTGTCGCGCAGGCGTGGCCATGGGCGCATCAGCCGGCCGGAGATCGCCGTGATCTTTGCAGCCGCCAGGACGTTGAGCGACAGGATCGTGGTCATGATCACCGCGGCCATGGGCGGCGCCATGAAGACCAGGAGCTCGACCAGCTGGGGAATGTCGACCGCGTCGGTCGACGCGACGGTATTGCCGAGCACGCGCGACAGCAGCCGCCTGAGACCCTGATTGGTGGCCGTCATGTCGGTGCCGAAGGAGAATGCGGCAATCAGCGCGGCGATCACCGCGATCCACAGCAGGATGTTGCCGGGCGGATACCATTCGATGCCATCCTGGCCGGATGGGCTGGTCGTCGGCCGGCCGAGCAGGACGAGGTGGCCGAGCCACCAGGCCGGCAGCGTCACCGAGACGGCAAAGGCGAGCGCGCGATCGAAGCCGAAGATGGCCAGCACGCAAGCGGTTGCCACAAGACCGCCGATGACAGCGCAAAGCCGGCCCCAGGCGATTGCGGCGACCAGCAGCGGCACGGGCGCGAGCAGCGCAAGCACGAGCGCCGTCATTACGCCCGACGCCGTCGAGGCGAACATGACGGCGGAGGCAGCGCCTGCTGCGAGCGCGATGAGAAGCGTTCCGATCATCAGCTGTCCCGCTCCCTTCGAGCGGTTAGAGGCGCCTTCGCCCCAACCATCGGCGACCGGACGACCCGGAAGCCTTATGAGAATTCAACGGAAGGAGCCGGCGGCGCGGGGCCGCCGGTCCGAGGTCCGCAATCAGCGGATGACGTAGGGCAGCAGGCCGAGGAAGCGGGCGCGCTTGATGGCGCGCGCGAGCTCGCGCTGCTTCTTGGCGGACACGGCGGTGATGCGGCTAGGCACGATCTTGCCGCGCTCGGACACGTAGCGCATCAGCAGCTTGGAGTCCTTGTAATCGATCTTCGGCGCGTTCGGCCCGGAGAACGGGCAGGTCTTGCGGCGGCGGAAGAACGGGCGACGTGCGGGGGCTTCAGCCATTGATCTTACTCCTCGTCCGTCGTTTCTTCGTCACGGGGCCGGCGCGGGCCACGATCGCCACGGTCTCCGCGATCGCCACGGAAGCCGCCGCCATCGCGCTCACCACGGAAGCCGCCGCCGCGGTCGTCGCGCTCACGGTCGCGATCGGCCTTGCGCATCATCGCCGACGGGCCTTCCTCGAGCTCCTCGACGCGGACGCTGAGGTAGCGGATCACGTCCTCGCTGATCCGCTCCTGGCGCTCGATCTCGGCGATCGCCGCGGACGGCGCGTCGATGTTGAGCAGCACGAAGTGCGCCTTGCGATTCTTGTTCATGCGGTAGGTGAGGGAGCGAACGCCCCAATTCTCGGTCTTCGTGACCTTACCGCCGAGACCCTCGACGATACCGGTCATCTGAGCCGTCAGTTCTTCCACCTGCTGGGTGCTCGCGTCCTGACGCGCGAGGAAAACATGCTCGTAAAGCGGCATGGCTGTCCTTTCCAAGTTGGCGCAAATCCCGGCGTCAAGCCCTTCGAGCCCTTGTGGAAAGGACTCGCAGACGTCAGCTCAGAAGGCGGGAACACGGGACGACGGGCCGACTGGCCCTGCCACATCAAATCGCCTGGACAGCTTGGAGAGGGTACATCCCCAAGGTTGAGCAAGGTGAATTTGCTGGGACCGTCCGTTCAGCTCCCGGCTCGGGATCCACGGATGGCGGGCCTTATACCGATTTTCGGCGCCAAGGCAAGGGAAAGTGGTCGAAATGCGCCCGTCACGCGCTTGACATCCCGGCCTTTGCCAGTGTCTTTCCGGCCAAAGTTACTCAATTCCAGGGATTTTGGAACGTTCAGGGGGCGGCCATGACGGCAGCATTCACTTTTCCGGGGCAGGGGTCCCAGGCCGTCGGCATGGGCAAGGCGCTCGCGGACGCCTTCCCGGTGGCCCGCGCCGTGTTCGAGGAGGTCGACGCTGCCCTCGGCGAGAAGCTGACGACCATCATTTGGGAAGGTCCGGCCGAGACCCTGCAGCTGACCGAAAATGCCCAGCCCGCCCTGATGGCGGTGTCGATGGCGACCTTGCGGGTGCTGGAGGCCGAGGCGGGGTTCTCGGTCGGGCGGGACGCGGCCTTCGTCGCGGGTCACTCGCTGGGCGAATATTCGGCACTGGCGGCCGCCGGCAGCCTGACCATCGCCGACACCGCCCGCCTGCTGCGGACGCGCGGTCTCGCGATGCAGAAGGCCGTTCCGGTAGGCGTCGGCGCCATGGCCGCGCTGCTCGGGATGGATTACGAGGCAGCCGTGGCGGTCGCCGAAGAGGCGGCTCAGGGCGAGGTCTGCCAGGCCGCCAACGACAATGGCGGCGGTCAGGTGGTGGTGTCCGGCAACAAGGCCGCCGTCGATCGCGCCGTCGAGATCGCGCGCGCCAAGGGCGCCAAGCGCGCCATGCTGCTGCCGGTCTCCGCGCCGTTCCACTGCAAGCTGATGCAGCCGGCGGCCGACGTCATGGCGGAGGCGCTCTCCAAGGTCACCATCAAGGCGCCGGCCTCGCCGCTGGTCTCGAACGTGCTCGCGGCGCCGATCAGTGATCCCGACGAGATTCGCCGTCGCCTGGTCGAGCAGGTCACGGGTACGGTGCGCTGGCGCGAATCGATCGCCTACATGGCGAGCCAGGGCGTGACGCGCTTCCTGGAGATCGGCGCGGGCAAGGTGCTCAGCGGCCTGGTCAAGCGGATCGCGGATGGTGCAGTCGGTGTCGCCGTCGGCGGACCGGCGGACATTGCGGCCGCCAAGGATGCGCTGGCCGCGGTCAAAACGTCGTAGAGCGTCGCGTATAGCGGCATTGAGGAGAGTTTGATGTTCGATCTGAGTGGCAGGACCGCGCTGGTCACCGGCGCGACCGGCGGCATCGGCAATGCGATCGCCAAGGCCTTGCATTCCCAGGGAGCGACCGTGGCCGTTTCCGGCACCCGGCGCGAGGTGCTCGAGACCCTCGCGGGCGAGCTGGGCAGCCGTGTGCATGTGCTGCCTTGCAATCTGTCTGACGCGGCCGAGGTCGAGGCGCTGGTGCCGGCCGCCGAGCAGGCGATGGGGCAGGTCGACATTCTCGTCGCCAACGCCGGCATCACCCGCGACAACCTGTTCGTGCAGCTCCGCGACGAGGATTGGGACGAGGTAATCAAGGTCAACCTGACCGCGACATTCCGCCTCTCGCGTGCCGCCACCAAGCTGATGATGCGCAAGCGCTTCGGCCGCATCATCGCGATCACCTCGATCGTCGGCGTCACCGGCAATCCGGGGCAGGGCAATTACACGGCGTCCAAGGCCGGCATCATCGGCATGATCAAGACGCTCGGCGCCGAGTACGCCAAGCGCGGCGTGACCGCCAACTGCATCGCACCGGGCTTCATCAAGACACCGATGACCGACGCTCTGAACGAGAAGCAGCGCGAGTCGATCCTCGCCAAGGTGCCGGCGGCGCGGCTGGGCACGCCAGAGGACATTGCTGCAGCTGCGGTGTACCTCGCCTCCAACGAGGCGGCGTATGTCACGGGCCAGACCATCCACGTCAACGGCGGCATGGCGATGATCTAGGCCCTGCCGCGGCTCGGAATGCGGCGAAAAGACGTCGCGACCAGCATACCGGGCCGTGTGGTCAACGATTCGCGTGTATGGTAACCGGGCAGCTGATGGGGGCACGAAGAACGCCATTGCAGGATTTCCAAACCCTGTATATTGGCGGGGCGAGCTGCCATCGTTCGCCGGGCCTCCGTCGGCTGGCGCTGCTGATCCGGGTTCCTGTTTGAGCGCTCTGGATCGGAGGCGTACCGGCCTCATGGAGAGTGTGGATTGGAGTTTGTGAGTGGCCCCGTTTCCGAAGTTTTCGGACCGCAAGTCGTCCGCCAAATTTCGGTAAAGGGGCGCTGCGGGGCAAATCTGGTTTTGCGCGATCGCGAAGGAAGTTTAGCGGCCGGGGTGATGCGGATCATCCGGGGGTCGGGTCTTAAAGGAACAAGCACGAGGTTGAACGATGAGTGAGATTGGCGAGCGGGTTAAGAAGATCGTGGTCGAACACCTTGGTGTCGAGCCCGAGAAAGTGGTCGACAACGCGAGCTTCATTGACGACCTCGGTGCTGACAGCCTCGACACGGTCGAGCTCGTCATGGCCTTCGAGGAAGAGTTTGGTTGCGAGATTCCGGACGACGCCGCCGAGACGATCCTGACCGTCGGCGACGCCACCAAGTTCCTCGAGAAGAACGCCAAGAGCTGACGCTCCGGCGAAGTTGCGCGAAACCGGCCGATCCGTCTTGTGCGGTCGACCGGTTTCTTGCTGTTGGCGGCATCGTGATGAGCCGTCATCTGGCGGTCGGCGACAGACGATTCGGTCGCGCTGCCTGGCCAGACCGTGTTACTCGAACAATTGACCCGAGATGCGGCGACGGCCGTCAGCCGATCCACAAGCGCTCAAAATCGGGTCTGGAGAAACGAACATGAGGCGGGTTGTCGTCACTGGCCTTGGCATGGTTTCGCCGCTTGGCTGTGGTGTGGAAACGACCTGGCAGCGCATCCTTCAGGGCAAGAGCGGTGCGCGCTTGATCGAGTCGTTCGAGGTCTCCGATCTTCCCGCCAAGGTGGCCTGTCAGGTGCCGCGCGGCGATGGCTCCGACGGCACCTTCAATGCCGACCAGTGGATGGAGCCCAAGGACCAGCGCAAGGTCGACGATTTCATCATTTTCGCGATGGCTGCGGCGCGTCAGGCGCTCGATGACGCCAACTGGCATCCCGCGACGGAAGAGGACCGCTGCGCCACCGGCACGCTGATCGGGTCCGGCATCGGTGGCCTCTCGGGCATTGCCGACACGGCGATCCTGCTGAAGGAGCGCGGTCCGCGCAAAGTGTCGCCCTTCTTCATTCCCGGACGTCTGATCAATCTCGCCTCGGGCTATGTCTCGATCGAGCACGGGCTCAAGGGCCCCAATCATTCGGTCGTCACCGCCTGCTCGACCGGCGCGCATGCGATCGGCGACGCCAGCCGCCTGATCGCGCTCGGCGATGCCGATGTCATGGTCGCCGGCGGCACCGAATCGCCGATTTGCCGAATCGGCATGGCCGGGTTCTGCGCGGCCCGCGCACTGTCGACCGGATTCAACGAGACGCCCGAGCGCGCGTCGCGTCCTTACGACAAGGACCGCGATGGCTTCGTGATGGGCGAGGGCGCCGGCGTGGTCGTGCTCGAGGAGTATGAGCACGCCAAGGCACGCGGCGCGCGGATCTACGCCGAGGTCTGCGGCTACGGACTGTCCGGCGACGCCTATCACATCACATCGCCATCGCCGGATGGCGACGGCGGCTTTCGCAGCATGAGTGCGGCGCTGAAGCGGGCCGGCATCACGGCCGCCGACCTCGACTACATCAACGCGCACGGCACCTCGACTCAAGTCGGCGACGAGATCGAACTCGGCGCGGTCGAGCGCCTGCTTGGCAATGCCGCTTCGAAGATCTCGATGTCGTCGACCAAATCGTCGATCGGCCATTTGCTCGGCGCGGCCGGCGCCGTCGAAGCCATCTTCAGCATTCTCGCGATTCGGGATAACATCGCGCCGCCGACGATCAATCTGGAGAATCCGTCGGTGGAAACCGCGATCGATCTCGTGCCGCATGCACCTCGCAAACGCGAGATCAACGTGGCGCTGTCGAACTCGTTTGGTTTCGGCGGCACCAACGCGTCGGTGGTTTTGCGGCGCGTGGTGACCTAGTGCGGAAGGACGGAATGCCGCTCGGGCCGATTGTCGCTTGGTCACGCGGATATCCGACTGCAGCCACACTAGAACCCAAGACTTCGCGTGTCTTTAACTTCGCGTGTCTTTCGCAGGTCGGCCTTCGGCGCCGATGCGGTAAGTGGATGCGCATGGCGGTGAGGCCCGGCGAAAACACCTTTTCGCCGTATTCGATGACGAGATGACGAATCGTTAAATTGGGCGTGGACTTCAGGTCGCTTGCGTTGGGGAGCGCACGGCCACGACGAGAGCGACAGGACTGAAGGTTGCATCGATGAGTGAACGGCCGCCCATCTCGCCCCGCAGCCCGCGCGCAGCGCTGGAGCCGGAACGCGTGCCGCCGCCGCCGCGCCGCTCCGACCGCGCCCGTAATCCGTTCGTGGTGGTCGGCAATGCGATCATCACCTTGCTCATCCTGGCCATGCTCGGCGTGGGCGCGGCCTACTATTATGGACGGCAGATCCTCGAAGCGGCAGGACCGCTGCAGGAGGACAAGGTCGTCAACATCCCGCAGCGCGCGGGCAAACGCGATATCGCCGACGTGCTCGCGCGTGAAGGTGTGATCGACGTCAATCCGTGGATCTTCATCGGTGGGGTCTATGCGCTGAAGGCCAGTTCCGACCTCAAGCCGGGCGAGTATGCGTTCCAGAAGAATGCATCGTTGCGCGACGTGATCGGCGTCATCGTCGAAGGCAAGGTCGTGCAGCATTCGGTGACCGTGCCCGAAGGCCTGACGTCAGAGCAGATCGTGGCGCGTCTGTCCGAGAACGAGATCTTCACCGGCAGCGTCCGCGAGATTCCGCGCGAAGGCACGTTGTTGCCGGAGACCTACAAGTTCCCGCGCGGGACCAGCCGCGATCAGGTCGTGCAGCGCATGCAGCAGGCGCAGAAGCGCGTGTTGGCCGAGATCTGGGAACGGCGTAGTCCGGATCTGCCGGTCAGGACGCCGGAGCAGTTGGTGACGCTGGCTTCGATCGTCGAGAAGGAGACCGGCAAGCCCGACGAGCGCAGCCGGGTGGCCGCAGTATTCGTCAACCGGCTGAAGCAGCGGATCAAGCTGCAGTCCGATCCGACCATCATCTATGGTCTGGTCGGCGGCAAGGGCACGCTGGGCCGTCCGATCAAGCGCAGCGAGATCACCCAACCGTCGCCCTACAACACCTATGTGATCGAGGGCCTGCCGCCGGGACCGATCTCGAATCCGGGACGCGCCTCGCTGGAGGCGACGGCCAATCCGGCGCGCACGCGCGATCTCTATTTCGTCGCCGACGGCACCGGCGGCCACGCGTTCACCGAGACCTACGACCTGCACCAGAAGAACGTCGCCAAGCTCAGGGCGATGGAGCGGCAGACCCAGAACGACACCGTCGAGCCCGACGAGGCGCCGCCGGCCGTTGCCGGCGGAGCGGTGGATCCGGTGGCCGGGGCAGCAGCCGCGCCACGGACGCCGGCCGGTGCGAAGAGGCCGCCCGCCAACCGCGCCAACGGCGGTGTCGCACCCGGCAACGGGGCGCGACAGGGCGCCGCACAGCCGACCCCGCCGGTCGTTCAGCAATAATTTCCCACGCATCTCGGCCGCGCAGAACCGGGCTTAACATTTGCCCAAAAGGCCGTAAGGTTCGCGCACTTTTGGCGGAGCGAGTCTGTCCCGCCATTCCCGATATGCCGGAGACATGGACGAAATGGCGCTGTCGAGCATGACCGGCTTTGCCCGTAGCCACGGGGCAAGCGGTCCCTACTCGTTCGAGTGGGAGTTGAAATCGGTCAACGCCAAGGGATTGGACGTCCGGGTGCGGCTGCCGCAGGGCTGGGACGAGGTCGAGGCCTTCGCCAAGAAGCGCGCCACCGAGGTGCTGTCGCGCGGCACCGTCTACGCCAATCTCACCGTCAAGCGCACCGAGACCGGGTCGACGGTGCGAATCAACGAGGATGTGCTGGCGGCCGTCGTGAAGGTGGCGAGCCAGCTCGCGGGCCGGATCGACGCGGTCGCGCCCAGCATCGACGGGCTGCTGTCGATCAAGGGCGTGATCGAGGTGGCGGAGCCGGAGACCGACGAGGCCGAGGACAAGGCCGCCAAGGAGGCGGCGATCGCGGCGTTCGAGACCGCGCTGAAACATCTCGTGGAGATGCGTCGGCGTGAGGGCGACACGCTCGGACAGATCCTCAACCAGCGCGTCGACGAGATCGAGGCACTGGCGAAGAGGGCCGAAACATCGCCGGGCCGCAAGCCGGAGGCCATCAAGGCGCGACTCGCCGAGCAGGTCGCGGCCCTGCTCGACACGTCGGACCGCTTCGATCCTGACCGCCTGGCGCAGGAGGCGCTGCTGATCGCGGCCAAGGCCGACGTGCGCGAGGAACTCGATCGCATCGCCTCCCACATCGCGCAGGCGCGCGAGATGCTCGGCAAGGGCGGGCCCGTCGGCCGCCGGCTCGACTTCCTCGCCCAGGAATTCCACCGCGAGGTCAACACCACCTGCTCGAAGTCGAACGACATCGAGCTGACGAACATCGGCCTGGAGCTGAAGACCGTGGTCGAGCAGTTCCGCGAACAGGTTCAGAATCTGGAGTGATCCATGGCGGCTCACGACGGAAGCTTCGATGGGGTCGAGCGGCGCGGCCTGATGTTCGTGCTGTCATCCCCTTCGGGGGCGGGCAAGACGACGCTGTCGCGCCTGCTGATCGAGCGCATGTCGGGCCTGCGGATGTCGGTCTCGGCGACGACGCGCTCGATGCGGCCAGGTGAGGTCGACGGCCGCGACTATCACTTCGTCGACCGGGCGCGCTTCGAGGACATGGCCAAGCGCAGCGAGCTGCTCGAATGGGCCACCGTGTTCGACCATCGTTATGGCACGCCGCGCGCGCCGGTCGAAGCGGCGCTGTCGGCGGGCCAGGACGTGCTGTTCGACATCGACTGGCAGGGCACGCAGCAACTGCGTGAGAAGGCGCGGCAGGACGTCGTCAGCGTGTTCATCCTGCCGCCGTCCGCCGCCGATCTGGAGAAGCGTCTCCACACGCGCGCGCAGGACTCTGATGAGGTCATCCGCGGGCGCATGAGCCGCGCCAGCAACGAGATGAGCCACTGGGCGGAGTACGACTACATCGTCATCAACCGCAACGTGGACGATGCGTTCGCCGAGGTGCAGTCGATCCTCAAGGCCGAGCGCCTGAAGCGCGAGCGCCTGACTGGATTGACGACCTTCGTGCGCGAACTGCAGCGCCAGCTCGAGAGCTGAAACGCATTCCGTCTACGCCCGCCGGCCGAGGCGCGCCAGGATGTCCTGGATGCCGTCGAGCTCATCATCCTGCTGAATGTTGCGCGGTCGCGGCCGCAGCGCCGGAGGCCGCGGAATGAAGTCGAGCGGCGGGGTTGCCGGATCCTCGAACTGGGTCGGCACGAACAGGGGGCGCTGCTGCGGTGGCCGCTGTGGCTGTTGCGGCGCCTGCGGTCTGTCGATGATCGGCGGTGCGGCGGGGATCGACGACCGCGATTCCAGGAGACTCATCAGTCGGGCCGCGGGATCTTCATGCATGTGCGCGACGTCCTGCTGAGCCTCGTCGGAGAACTCCTCCTGCTGCGGCTCTGCCTCCAGCTCGTCTTCGGGCAATGAAAAGCGCGACTGCAGAAGGTTGATCAGCGCCGCCGCAGGATCGTCGAGCTCATCGTCTTCGGCGGCAGGGGCCTCCGACATCATCGTGGGTCCGGCCCTGGCGACGTCATCGTCAGGCTGAGAGGCCGGTTGTCGTGCCGCATGCGCGCGAAGCGTCTCGATCAGTGCGGCCGCTGGATCGGCTGGTGCCGTTGACGGCGCGCGCGGGGAGGCGGGCTGATCGGGCATCGCGAGAACGGGCTGAGCGGCCGGCTGGCCGCCACGCAGATGGTTCGTCAGATGTTGCGACGCCTGCGTGGTCCTCGGTGCAGCGTCCGCCTGCGCTGGCGGAGCCGTCTCAGCGAGGGCCGCTGCAGCCGGAGCATCGCCAGCCTCGCCGGGTTGCGTGGTACGCCGCTTGGCCGCGCGCGACACCAGCAGCGCGGCAATCACCTTGGCGGCGTCGATCGGAGCCCCGGCAGACGGGGCCGTGGCATCGCTGCTGCGGGCCTTGCGCAGCGCCGACACGATTTCGCTGACGTCGACAGGGGCGGGTGGGGCAGCGGTCGCGGCAGCCTGCGTCGGTGGCGGGGCGGGTGGCGGCATTGGTACGGCCACCTGGGTGCGGGTGGGATTCGCTGGTTCAACCCGCGGCGCCGCCGGCCAGGGCTCGGCGGGTGCGGTCGGTGCCGCATAGGCCGGCGAGCGCGGCGAGGCGGCTGCAGCAGCAGCGCTCGCCTGGGCTGCTGCAGTCTTGGCGGCAGCGGCCTGCGCCGCGGCCATCTGGGCAGCCGTCAGTTGTGCCTGCGCCGGAGCAGCAGGCGATGGGGCAGTTGCGGCAACCGGCATTGGCTGCGCGTTGGTCGCAGCGGTCTGTGCCCCGGAAGGCTCGGCCCGGCGTACTGCTGCGCGATCGACCAGCTCATCGACCGCCTGCCATACCGCGTCGGTGGACTGCGATCGTTGCATCGCCGCAGCCGCGTCCCGGTCGCGTCGGCGTGCGGCTACGGCCGGGTGATCCTGCTGCTGGGGAGACGGCGCCGGCCGCTGCGGACGGGGCTCGACCTGGTCCGGCGAAGCCGCCAGCCGCGCGCTCGCGAGGTCGAGCGCCGAAGCCGGCTGAGAGCCGCGGCTGCCGCCTGAATGGGAGGGTGCTGCCGGCATGCTGCCGCGGCCCGCACGCATCCCGCCCTGCGGCGCCTTGGACCGTGGTTTGATGCGACTACGGCGCATCCGGACTGCGTCCGCGTGCCAGCTGCCGTTGCGCCGTTGCCGCCGTCCCATCCGGCTGAGCCGATAGAGCGCGCTCGCCAGCAGTCCTGAAATCGCGAGGGCGCCGATGACCACGAGCATGAGCACGTGGATGGGCGCTTCGGGCTTGCTTGGCTTCGGTGCGATGATCGGCCCGTCGGCAGCCGGCGCCGCATTCGTGTCCGGCTCCGCATTGCCGTCGTCGGCCATTGCCGGCGGTGGCGCATCGGCAGCGATCGGCTCCGCCTGTTGTGGCGGGGCAGAGGGCCAGGGCGAGGTATCGAGGCTGCGGGGCAGGCTGGTGTCGGATGCGGTCAGCGTCGTCGGTGTGGCAAGAGTCTGCGGCTTCGGGGTGCCCCGCACGGCGAGATCGGCACGCAGCCGCGGCTGCGGCGCTTCTGCGAGGGCGTCGCTGGTGCGAGCGACCGGGCCATCGCTGCGTCTTGGCGTCAGTTTGGGTGGAGCGGGCTGGGCGAAGTCCCACGGAGCCGGCTGCTGCGTCGCCCGTATCGGTGCCGCGGCGTCACGGGTGTTGCCGTTGGCGTCTTTCAGATACCAGCAACGCCGATTGGTGCCACGATCGAAACGATAGTACCAGCGTTGCGCGTCGGACTTCTCTCCCGTCGGCTCGGTCAGACATTCCTCCGCCGCCAACACGACGCGCGGCAGCACAAGCACGACGGTGCCAAGGATTCCGGCTGCAATGGCAAACGCAACTCCTGCCGTTCGGCTTGCCATTGAAGACTCCGGATACGCTTACGCAACGGCGCGTTCTCGGAGAGAAGTTGGGTGGCAATGAGCCGCAATTCCGGATTAATTCTGTCGCGATCCTTTCGTGCCCGAGTGCGGCTTTTTTCCCACAAGAAGCTCCGCATCACGCCGCGATTTTGGCCGCGCTATCGCGCCAAATCGGTCACATCGGTGACGATGGACCTGGCTTTTCATCCTCAGGGGTCAGAGGCGTCGCGCCGACAACCTCTACGTTTGTGGACAAATGATTGGCCGCAGTGGCGGCGAGCGGCGGCGGTACAGCACCGTCGCCGCGTGCGATGTTGCAACGGGCGAGGGATCAGTTCGTCAGCACCACGCGTCCGACCACACGGCCGGCGCGCAGCGCATCGATCCACTTCTGTACGTCAGCCATCGGCTCCTCGCGCATCGGCGGCGGCTTGATCTTGCCGGCGCGCGCGAGCGCCATCAGTTCGTGCGCCTCGGCCAGAGTGCCGACCATGAAGCCCTCGATGGTCATGCGCTTGTACACCCATTGAACCATCGGCAGGGTGAACTGGCCGCCCATCAGTCCTGACACGACGATCTTGCCGCCGCGCGCTGCGACGGAGACCGCAAAGGCCATCGACTTCTCGTTGCCGGCGAAATCGACGATTTCGTCGAAGCCGCCCTCGGTCTCCTTGAGGATGCGCTTGATCACATCCGGCTCGGCCGGATCGTAGGCCGTCGCAGCGCCATTCTTCAGCGCGGTCTCGCGCGCGGCCGCCGAGAGGTCGGCCACCGAGATCGGTTGCTTGAACATGGCCTGCGCGAACGACAGGCCCATCATGCCGACGCCCCCGAGTCCGATCAGCAGCAGATTGCGCTGGCGCGGCCGATCCACGAGGCGCTTGAGCGCGCCATAGGCCGTTACGCCGGAGCACATCAGCGTCGCGGCCTGGTTGACCGGCAGCGGATCGTATTCCAGCAGATACTTCGCATCCGGCACCAGCACGTGGGTGGCGAAGCCGCCGTCGATCGAGACGCCGAGGAAGCGCTGCTTGGCGCACAAATTCTCGTCGCCATTGGCGCAGTCGCGGCACTGGCCGCAGCCGATCCACGGAAACACCGCGCGCCGGGCGCCGATCAGCTCCTTCGGCACGTTGGGGCCGACCTCGTCGACGACGCCGGCGATCTCATGGCCGAGCGTGAAGGGCAGGGTCATGCCGCGCGTGGTGTCCAGGCGCTTGCCGCCGCCGAGATCGGCATAGCCGTCCTGGATATGCAGGTCGGAGTGGCACAGGCCGCAGCGCTCGATGCGAACCAGAACTTCCCGGCCTTGCGGCTTCGGCGTCTCGACGATGGTTTCGCACAGCGGTGCGTCGAACTTGACGAGCGACTGACGGCGCATCAACGCCATGATGAAACTCCCTGAAATGCTTGTTGATTACGACTTGTTCTCGTCGCGACTATTGGTCAATTCGCGGGCCATGGCAACAAAGCCCGACACCGGAATGGTCTCGGCGCGGCGGGTGGGATCGACGCCTGCGGCGGCTGCGAGCCGCGCGGGATCCGCCGGCAGCGACTTCAGGCTCTGCCGCAGCATCTTGCGGCGCTGGCCGAAGGCGGCGGCGGCGACCTGCTCGAGCGCGCGGCGGTCGCAGGGTTCGGGCGACGGGCGCGGCACCAGCCGCACCACGGACGACGTGACCTTCGGCGGCGGCACGAAGGCGGATGGCGAGATGTCGAACAGGATCTTGGTCTCGCAGCGCCAGTTGGCGAGCACGCCGAGCCGCCCATAGGCGTCCTCGTTCTCGCGCGCGACGATGCGCTCGGCGACCTCGCGCTGAAACATCAGCACCATCATGTCGTACCAGGGCGGCCACGGCTCTGTAGAGAGCCAGCCGATCAGGAGATGCGTCGCGATGTTGTAGGGCAGGTTGGCGACGATCTTTGCTTTGGTGCTGCCGAGATATGGCGCGACGTCGAAGGTCCGCGCATCGCCGCAGACGATTTCGAGGCGGCCGGGATAATGGTCGGCGATCGCCTGCAGCGCCGGGATTGCGCGCTCGTCGTGCTCGACCGCGATCACGTGGCGTGCGCCGAGCGCGAGCAGCGCCCGCGTCAGGCCGCCCGGGCCGGGGCCGATCTCCACCACGGTGGCGTCTTCGAGCGGACCCGCGGCGCGCGCGATCCGGGCGGTGAGATTGAGATCGAGCAGGAAGTTCTGGCCGAGCGCCTTGCGCGCCGACAGCTGATGATCACGAATGACCTCGCGCAGCGGCGGCAGGTCGTCGATGGCGCTCATGACGCGTGGCTGGCCATGCGCGCGGCGAGCCGCAGGGCCGCGATCAGGCTCGCCGGATTGGCGCTGCCCTTGCCGGCGATGCCGAACGCCGTGCCGTGGTCCGGCGAGGTGCGGATGAACGGCAGGCCGAGCGTCACGTTGACGCCGTCGTCAAACGCCAGTGTCTTGATCGGGATCAGCGCCTGGTCGTGATACATGCAGATGGCGCAGTCGTAGGTCTTGCGCGCGGCGTCATGAAACATCGTGTCGGCGGGCAACGGTCCCTGCACGTCGAGGCCGGCATTGCGCAAGGTTGCGATCGCGGGCGCGATGATCGTGTCCTCTTCGGTGCCGAGCGTACCGTCCTCGCCCGCATGCGGATTGAGTCCCGACATCGCAATGCGCGGCCGCGACACGCCGAAATAGCGGCGCAGGCTCGCCGCGACGATGCGCGTCGTCGAGGTGATCAGCGGGCTCGTGAGCTGCTCGATCGCGTCGCGCAGCGCGACGTGGATCGTCACCGGCACGACGGCGAGCATCGGTGACCACAGCATCATGACAGGCTGCGGGACCGCGCCGCCATCGGCGGCGAGCTCGGCGAGAAATTCGGTATGGCCGGGATGCGAGAAGCCGGCACGGTAGAGCACGGCCTTGGCGATCGGGTTGGTCACGACGGCGCTGGCGCGTCCGGCCCTCACGTCGGCCACCGCCTCACGGATCGAGCCGATGGCCGCCGCGGCACTCGTCGTGTCCGGACGGCCCGGCAGGGCCGTCACGGCGTGTCCGGTGGAGACCACGGGCAGCACGGTCCCAAACGCCTGTGCCGCCTGTTCGGGACGAACTTCGTCCACGGTGACGGGAAGGTCGAGCAGCCTGGCGCGCTGCGCGAGAAAGACAGGATCGCCGCGCACGTAGAAGGCGGGGAGTCCGAGCTCGGTGCGGCGCAGCCACGCCTGCAGGGTGATGTCGGGTCCGATGCCTGCCGGTTCCCCCAGGGTCAGCGCGAGCGGCTTCGTCATCAGCGATATTCGATCATCGCCGCCTTGCGGACTTCCTGCAGATAGGCCTTGGAGGTGGCCTCGTATTTCTTGGTGTACATCTGCTCCTTGATCTCCCGCTTCTTCGGCGTGTCGATCGTGGTCGGAGTCCGCGAGCAGAGGGCCACCATCTGGATGCCCTGCCGCGTCGCTTCCGGCGGAGTCAGGTGGCCGATCGGCGTGTCATCGAGCAGCTTGCGCAGATTCGGCGGGATGTCGGCGGACGTCTTGACGACGATCTCCTTGATGACCGCATTCGCCGTCGTCTTGAAGATGTTGTTGGCTTCGGCGCAGGTCTGCACCCGTGCGCGCAAGGCCTCGGCCTCCTTGTGCCGCGCTTCCATCAGACCCTGGTTCGAGGAGTTCGACACGATCAGCACGATCGGCTGCATCTTGTACTCGAACGCCTGGCCCTGCTGATCGCCATCGCCGCCCGCGGCGGCGACAGCCGCGGCCACGTCCTTGTCGGAGACGATCAGGCGTTCCTTGTAGCGGCCGCGCACCAGGCTGCTCCAGACGATCTCGGCCTTGATGCGCGCCTTCAGCGTCTCCGGCCGCACACCCTGGCTCTCCAGCGATTTGGTCAACTGTTCCGGGTTGAGCCGCATGCGAGAGCCCATGCCGGCAAACGACTGGTCGACGTCGGAGGCGGTCGGCTCGACGCCAAACTTCTTGCCTTCCTTGATCTTCACCTTGTCGTCGATCAGCTCGTTGATGATCTCCTGGCGAGTCTGATGCTTGCGAGTGCTCAGGAAGTTCAGCTTGGTGCGCTGCTCGATGTCATAGTCGGTGATGGGATCGCCATTGACCATGACGACGATGCTCTGGGCGCGAGCCGACATCGTTCCGATGCCGCAGACGAGTGCGGCAAGAGTGCAGATGGCCAGGGCCCGAAGGCGAGGAGAGAACGCGATCGTCATGACCAAGCTTCGTTGTCGCTATTGATCCAACTGGAAGCGGCGCCACGGCTCCCAACGAGGGACTTTCGACCCCCACGGAGCGGCCCGTCGGAGACTGGCGCGCGCTACTGCAGGCCCCCAGCCCCGGTTCCCGTGGACGAGGAATTGGCCAGCGTCCGGAGTCCGATCTGGAGCATATAGGCATGGCTCAGAACGGGGGGAGTGGTGCCCGCCGTATAATTATACGACGTTACATAGTTGGCGGCCAGCACGAAACAATCGTCCACATAGCCGGCGCCGATCACATACTGGTTGATCTTGTTGGCTGCCAGATCCCAGCGCGCCGCACCCGTGACGACCCAGTTCGGCGCCACCTTGACCGAGCCGCTACCGAGGATGCCCTCGCGACGGTCGAGGTAGCCGAGCGCCGGATCGGCGGCATAGTTGCCGTAGGTCAGGGCCACCGACCAACGATCGAAGTTCGCCTTGGCTTCCGCCTCGAAGCGCTGGATGTTCAGGGTCTGCTGGTCGAACCGGCTGCGCATGCTGAACGTGTAGGTGCGGTTCGGCGAATAGTCGACGCGCGCCACGTAGTCCGAGGCGTTCTTGTCCAGGCCGGAACCGATCGCGGTGTTGTTGGCGTCCTGCACCGCGAACGAGTTCATCCCGAACAGGTGGTAGGACTGGCCGAACAGCACGTTGATGGTGCCGCCGCGGTCGAACTGCGTGGTGGCCTGGACACCGACATTGGCGCGGCCGCCGCCCTCGACGCGGTCATAGCCGGAGAACTTGTCGACGCTGAACAGGTTGCTGGCGTCGAACACCATGCTCTGGGCGTCCTCGTTCGGCAGCCGGCCGGCATAGGTCTCGTTCGGCCGGATGATCACTTGCGCGATCGGCTCGATCGTCGTCGTGCCCCATGGCTGAACGTTGATGAACGGATAGCGATATTCCAGGCCGACCGTCGGCATCAGGCGCAGCGCCTGGGTGTCCCCGGTCTGCAGGAAGTTGCCCACGCCCGGCTGGTTCGAGACGTTGGCGTTGATCGCGTCTGCGCGCAGGATCGCGAACGGCGTCCAGATCTGGCCGTAGGGATCCGTGAACGACCGCCGCCACTCCGCCTGCGCGGTCAGGCGGGTGTAGGTGCCGGGCGTGGCGCGCAGCAGGCACTGGGTGGGCAGGCGCGCCCGCGGATCGGCAGACACCGTCGTGCACAGCCCGGCGGTGTTGGCCGTGGTCGTGATCGGGTCGAACACGGCCGTCTGGCGGCTCAGATTGACGAAGTTGGTCTTGTAGCTGAACTCGCCGCCGAACACGGGATAGTTCAGCACGTTCGAGTAATCCAGCACCGGATAGACCACCGGCACGGTCTGCTGGTTGCCCGAGAAGCTCAGATAGTGGATCGCCCGGACGTCGAAGAAGCTGCGGCTGCCGACGCCGGTCAAGTAAAGCTGCGAGATCGCCTCGGTCGGGAGGCTCATGAACGAGTTGAACGGATCGCGATACTGCGCCAGCCGGTAATCCGACAGGAACATGTAGTCGGACAGCAGGATGCCGTCCCAGCCCCAGACCCATTTGTCGTTGAGCGCGAACTGGCCCTTGGTGTCGACGCCGCCGCGGAACTGGCGGTCGCCCGGCTGGCCGGCGAAGGCCTTGCGGTCGAGCTGATCGATGCCGTACAGGCGCACCTGATAGCCGCCATTGCTGAGGCGCTGGCGGAACTCGGTCTGCAGCAGCACGCCCTGCTTGGAGGTGATGCGCGGCGTGAACGTCGCGTCGTAATCCGGCGCGATCGCCCAGTAATAGGGGATGTCGACGCCGAAGCCGTAGCCGCCGGTCTGGGTGACGCCCGGCATCAGGAAGCCGCTCTTGCGCTTCACCGTCGGATCGGGCGTCGAGAAATAGGGGATGTAGGCCAGGGGAACGCCGAAGAATTCGAGCTGGGCATTCTCGAAATACAGCATCTTCTCGGTCTGGTCGTGGATGATGCGCGCACCCTTGACCTGCCACAGCGGCGGCTTCTTCGGATCGTCCTTGCACGGCGCGCAGGCGGTGTATACGCCGTTCTCGAAGACGGTGTAATTGCCCTTGGAGCGGTCGGCGCGGGTCGCCGCCATCCGCGTCTGGTCCTCGGTCTCGACGCGCAGCGAATCGACGAAGCCGTCGCGATAGTCGTCCGACAGATCGAGGCTGTTGGCGTAGGTGATCTTGCCGTCGGCGTCGGTCATGCGGATGTTGCCTTCCGCATGCAGGCGCTTGGTCTTCTGGTCGTAGATCACCCGGTCGGCCTCGACCGAGGTGCCGTTGTAGAACAGCTGGACGTTGCCGACCGCCGACACGCGCGAGTTGTTGTAGTCGTAATCGACCTCGGTCGCCTGCACCAGCATCTGGTTGTCGTTGGCGACGCGCGGCGGCGGCGCCTTGGGCGGGCGCGGATTGTAGGTGAAACCCTGCGCGACGGCAGGGGTCGGCGCCACGACCGCGGTCGCAGCAGCAACCATCAGGCCGAGCCCGCAGGCCAGAACGAATCCAAGTACGCCAGACCCGGCGCGACGCACGCGCGCGCAACCGGCGCGCGCAACGGCATGCTGCCGAAGCGCGGCGAGCGCTGTCTGACGGACGGCAACGAACGACACTAGCCGTCCTCCTGGTAGAGCAAAGCCATGAAACCGGTGAGGCCGCCGACGAACACCGGCAGCCACGCCGCAGCGATCGGATTCATCAACTCAGCCTTGCTCAAATCTTCAGTTACTTTCGACAGAACGTAGAGCAGAAACCCGGCGCCCACGCCACTCAAAACCATTTTCTGTACGCCACCCATTCGGAAGAACCTGAGCGACACGGACGCAGCCAGCATGACCATCGCAGCCAGCAAAAACGGCTGCGCGATCAGCTTATGATACTGCAGTCGGTACCCCGCGGTCGCGAAGCCTGAGCTCTCCGACGAACGGATGTATGTCGGCAGTTGCCAAAACGACACAGTTTCGGGGGTGGAGAAGCTGTTTCGGACCTGCGCCGGCGTCAGGCTGGTCGGAAGAATGTACGTCGGTTCGTCGACCGGTGGGGCATCGAGGGAGAATCGGCGCACGGACCGGAAGACCCACCGGCCTTCTTCCAGGGTCGCCTCGCGCGCTTCGATTCGTTCCTTGAAGTGCTTGTCCGTATCAAAACGGAACAGGGTCAGTCCGGTCAGGCGGACGCCCTGCTGCTCGCTGCGCGCGGCATTGATGATGACCGAGCCGTCGGGGTTGATCTGGTTGAGCCAGAAGCCGGCCGCATCCTGCACGCCGCCGCCCGGCGCTGCGCCGAACAGCTCGGCCTCCATCCGCTTGGAGAGCTCGCGCAGATTGGCCGACATCGGATTGTAGAGGGTCGTGGCCATCAGCCCGAGCACGATGGCGCTTGCCAGTGCCGGCGCGATGAACTGCCAGGCGGAGACCCCGGCTGCGCGCGCCACCACCAGCTCGAGCCGCCGCGACAGCGCCAGGTAGCAGGTCATGGCGCCGATCAGGACGCAGAACGGCATCATCTTCTCGAGCAGCTGCGGCACCCGGAACAGCGACGTCTCCGCCACCATCAGCGCCGAAGCGGAGGCAAGTCCGGACGTCTTGCGCACCATCTCGATGTAGTCGACGAGCACGAGCAGGATGAAGATGCTCGCGAACACGCCGACCGCCGAGACCAGGAAGCGGCCGGCGAAATAGCGCCCGAGCGTGTTGGTGACCATGCTCATGCGGTGGCCGGCCTCCCGAACAGCCGTGCGATCCGCGCGTTCGAGCGGTTGATGGCTTCCATCAGCCGCGCCGGCGGCTCGACCACCACGCCGCCGATGATGATCCAGATGCTGAGGCCGAGCACGCCGAACAGCATGAGGTACTGCACCAGCGCCGCCATCGGCGTCTTCACGGTCATGACCGAGCAGGCGAAGCCCGCCATGCGCACGCCGAACACGGCGAGAATGGCGCTGCCGAACGAGAAGTTGCGGCTCTGGCGTGTCGTCCGCGGCGCGCCCAGGAATGCGAAGGTGAGGGCCGCGAAGGCGAACGGATAGATCGGCGCCAGGAAGCGGTCGTGCAATTCCTGGCGGAACTGTCCGGGGATCTGCTTGTAGATCGGATCGTTCTCGGCGGGCGCCATCAACTCCCACAGATAGCGCTCGCGAATGCCGAGCGTGACGTCGCGGCCCTGGTTCGAAAACTTCGACATGTCGAAGGCGTAGCGGGCGAACGCGACCATCGCCGGCTCGCGCTTGCCGAGCTCGAAGCGTTCCAGATTGCCGTCCTCGAGCACCAGGAATGACCCATCGGCATTCTTCACCACGGTGCCCTTCTCGGCGATGATCGTGATTCGCTCCTTGGGGTCGCGGCGGTCGTCGATCAGGATTCCGGACAACTCGCCGCCCGGCTGGCGCTCGCGGATCCGGATGGTGAGGTTCTGGTCGAGCTGCGCGAACCGCCCGGGCTGCAGGATGTTGGCGAGCACGTCGGCGGTGATCTCGGCATCCCACTGCTTGATCCGGCGCAGGCCGTCGGGGGCGAAGAAGGCGGCGATCAGCGTCACCAGCACGGCCACCGCGCAGGTGGCATAGGCGAACGGCACGAACAGCCGGATCGGCGACATGCCGGCCGCGTTCATGACGATGATCTCCGAATCGGTCGCAAGCTTGTTCAGCGTGTGCGAGACCGCGATCATCAGCGCGATCGGCGCGATGACGCCGAGCAGGGAGGGAATCACGAGCCCGGTGATGCCGAGGAAGGTCAGGATCGTCTGGCCCTGGCTGGTCATCAGGTCGATGCCGCGCAGCGCCTGCGTAATCCAGATCACGCCGGTGAGGCTGACCAGGACCAACGCGAACGACGCCAGCGTCGTGCGAAAGATATACCTGTCGATGGACCCCATCGTCTGCGCTCGATCCCCAGTCATCTGTTCCGGAACGAGCGCCGCAGCCAACCCTCGCAACGGGCCCCCAAGGCTGCTGTCGCCGTCACGTTCCGAAGGCGGTGAATATCTCTACCATCCCTTTGATCCGTCGACAAAATGGCTGTGGCATGGCGCCACGAAAATACGGTTAAAATTTCATCATTGTGACCGGTCCGCAACGCGGCGCTTGGCAGCCCCGGTCCGGGCAGGCCATACTGCTGCCAAGTTGGGTTCCGAACTGCCGCCATCCTGGTCTGGCCCTTGAGGTTTTCGGTCGGACGTGGCGGCTCATCACGTCGAAATTTGGAGGATTGCTTGATGTCCGACGCCGTCAAGGTCGGCTTCGTCCCGCTGTCGACCGCCCCGCGTGGCATCGTGGTGGCGTTCTGCGATGACACCCTGCGACTTGGAGTCGCGACCGAGAAGGCGCTCGGGGGAGCCTCGGACCTGATCAAGCGCGCGGCCGGGGCAGCCCGGTTCAAGGGCAAGGATGGTGCGGTGTTGGATCTGCTGGCTCCTGAGGGAATCAAGATTCAGCGCTTGATCGTCGTCGGCATCGGCAAGGGCTCGGACCTCAAGGACAAGGATTTCCTCAAATACGGCGGGACTTTAGCCGGAAAGCTGAACGCCGGAACTGAAGCGGTGACGGTGCTCGCCGAGCTGCCTTCGGGACCGCTGCTGCCGGATCAGGTCAGCTCGCTGGCTGCCGGCATCCGGCTGCGGGCCTATCGGTTCGACCGCTACAAGACCAAGAAGAAGGACGAGGAGGGCGCCGTCAGCGCCAATGTCTCGATCGCCGTGGCCGACGTCGCGGCGGCCAAGAAGGCGTTCGCGCCACGGTCCCACGTCACCGACGGGGTGATACTGGCGCGCGATCTCGTCAACGAGCCGCCGAACGTGCTCTACCCGGAGGAGTTCGCCAAGCGCGCTGCCGCCTTGCGCAAGCTCGGCGTCACCGTCGAGATCCTCGACGTGCCCGCGATGAAGAAACTCGGGATGGGCGCGCTGCTCGGCGTCGGCCAGGGCTCGGCACGGCCGAGCCGCACCGTCGTGATGCACTACAATGGCGGCAAGCGCGGCGAGCAGCCGGTCGCGTTCATCGGCAAAGGCGTGTGCTTCGACACCGGCGGCATCTCGATCAAGCCGGCCGGCTCGATGGAGGACATGAAGGGCGACATGGGCGGCGCGGCCTGCGTGGTCGGCCTGATGCATGCGCTCGCCGCCCGCAAGGCCAAGGCCAACGTGATCGGCGCGATCGGCCTCGTCGAGAACATGCCGGACGGCAACGCCCAGCGTCCGGGCGACATCGTGACCTCGATGTCGGGTCAGACCATCGAGATCATCAACACCGATGCGGAGGGCCGCCTCGTGCTCGCGGACGTGCTCTGGTACGTCGCGACCAAGTTCAAGCCGAAATTCATGATCGACCTGGCGACCCTGACCGGCGCGATCATGGTCGCGCTGGGCACCGAGCATGCCGGTCTCTTCACCAACAATGATGATCTCGCCGACAAGCTGCTCAAGGCGGGGCAGGAGACGGGTGAGAAGGTGTGGCGGATGCCGCTCGGCCACGAATACGACAAGCTGATCGATTCGCAGTTCGCCGACATGAAGAATACCGGCGGACGCCATGGCGGCTCGATCACCGCCGCGCAATTCCTGCAGCGCTTCGTCAACGACACGCCGTGGGCGCATCTCGATATCGCCGGCACCGCGATGGGCGCGCCGAAATCGGAGATCAACCAGAGCTGGGGATCGGGCTACGGCGTCCGGCTGCTCGATCGGCTGGTGTGGGATTCCTACGAATCCAAATCCGACTCCAAGGCTGAAAAGGCTGAAGCCAAATCCGGCGCCAAGGCGTGACGTCGGGCGATGACTGAAGTCCTGTTCTACCATCTGCAGAACATGACCCTGGAAGGCGTGCTGCCGCCGCTGCTCGAGAAGTCGCTCGAGCGCGGTTGGCGCGTCGTGGTGCAGTCGACGTCCGAAGAGCGTGCGGATGCGCTCGATGCGCATCTGTGGACCTATCGCGACGATTCGTTTCTGCCGCACGCCACCTGGCGGGTGGCCGATGTGGCCGACCAGCCGATCGTGCTCGCGGTGGAAGAAGGCAATCCCAACCGCGCGAACGTACGATTCCTGGTGGATAACGCGCCGCTGCCAGCGGACTCGCACAGCTACGAGCGCATGGTGCTCGTGTTCAACGGCGATGATGCGGACGCGCTCGCGGCTGCGAGATCGGCGTGGACCGATTGCAAATCGCGGGGATTCGAGGTCACCTACTGGCAGGCGGATGAACGGGGGCGCTGGCAGCGCCGACAATGATACGGAAGCCCGTGAAGCGCCGATGATGGCAGCGCCGCGTGATTAATGATAATCTGCCGATTTGCCGGCAGAGCGTTGGCAAAGCCACGAACGTGCCGCAAAGTGATGTTGGGACAACACGTTAGAGTGTCCACAGGTTGCAATTCAGCAAGGTTCATCGTGCGAGACCACACCAAACAGCTGACGCGCGCTCTGGCGTTCCTTGTGCTTGCCCCGGTCGTCGCCGGATGCTCGAGCACGCCCGATTTCCTGTCCAAGGACGCCGAGTGGTTCAACCGGCCGCAGCGCCTGTTCATCAAAAACATCTCGATCGACGCGCCGCCGCTGACGCCGGACAAGCCGGTCTCCGCTGAGGATCTTGTGAGCGCCGAAGGCGCATGCCCGGGCATGGCGCCTGCGGCCGGTGCTGCGGGCGCGAACGCGCTGGCGAATGATCCCGCCACGGCCGCGCCGGCTGTCGGCGGCACCGTTGCGCTCGGTCATACCGAATGCGACGTGGTGCGCGGCATCGGTGCACCCGACAACGTCAACATCTCGAGCAATGGCGGCGAGCGCGTGGCCACCGTGACCTGGCTGCGCGGCGCGCGCGCCGGCGTCTACACGTTCAGCTCCGGCCGCCTGACCTCGGTCGAGCGGGCGCCCGATCCGGGACCGGCGCCGAAGGTGGCGAAGCCCAAGGCGAAGAAGCGGGCGACCTGACGGAGGAGGCGGCCATGCAAATCACCGGCCTCCGTCGCGAGTTGGAGGAGGCCGGGTATGCGGTGCGCCGTGGTTTTCTTCCTCGCGCGTTGCTCGAGGCCGGCGATCGAATCAAGTCGCGAGCCGGTCGTGAGGCGATCGCGGAGCCTCATCTCGGATCCGTTGTCTCAGTCGGCTCGTCGGCCGATTTCGCGCCGATCATTCTGTTCGATGCACAGTATGAACTGTTGGAGCGCGCCGGATACCGGGATGCACGCTTTTTTGCTGGCTTCCTGATCTCCAAGCCGGCCGGATGTCCGAGGCTGCACTGGCACCAGGATTGGTGGGGCTGGTCGAGCGCTGCGAGCTACGCCGCCACGCCTCCAATTCTCTACTTCATGTACTACTTGACCGACACGAGCGCTGCGAACGGATGCTTGCGCGTGCTTCCCGGCAGCCATCGGCGCAAGAACGATCTCCATGCCTTGATCAAGGACCGGCCGACGCATCCCGATCGGATTCTGCCTGTCGACGACGTGCTGGTTTCCACACGACGCGACGAAGTCGATGTGACCGTTCGGAGGGGGGATCTGATCGTTCGCGACGGCAGGCTTCTGCATGCATCCCATGCCAACAATTCGAGCGAAGACCGCGCCTTGATCGTGTTGTCCTTCGTGCCCTTCTGGTCCGACCTGCCGGAGGAGCTGCAATGCGCCTTCGACAGGAAACGACCCAAGATCGAAAAATCCTGGCCGCCCGTAGAGGCCGAGCGCGTGCTGGCTCGAGCGACGGTCTACAACGGCGCGTCCTCGCCGATCCGTCTGCAGCGAACCCCGGACTTGAGCGACTGATCAGGCCGCTGCGTCCTCCGCATCCAACTCCATGACGACATCGGTCGCGCTCAACGTCTCGCCCGCACCGCGCCGGACCTGACTGATTGTCCCGGAATAGGGAGCTTTCACCGACAGCTGTGATTTGGCCGCCTCGATGACGTAGAGGACCTCACCGGTCTGCACCTTCTGACCCGCCTTGACGCAGACGTCGTAGAGCAGGCCGTCAAGTCGAGCGTAGAGCTGCTTGTTCATGTTTCGTCCTCCTGAAATCGCTTCAATCGAACCTCAACATCAACGTTGTCTACCGAAAGTAGAGCAATTTTGAACCTGCCACAATGGCGCTTTCCAGCTTATGGATGTATGTAGTCATCATTGCTACCTCCAGCTCCGGGCATAGCGAGGCGCGCCATGAAGTGGTTCTTCAGCAAGTATCTTTTTGCAGCGATGATTGTCGTAGTTTCGTCGATTGCTGCGCGTGCCGACGTTCTGCCGGCGCCGTCGAGATGGACAAATCAACGAGGCTCGGTGCTCGAGATCTGGTCAGTCACCGATGGACAGGTGCGAGGACAATTCACCAACAACGCGCCAGGATTTGCGTGCCAGGGCATTCCCTATCCGGTATCCGGCAGATCGGCCGGCAGCGCCGTCATGCTGGTCGTGACGTTTGCTCAGTGCAATTCGATCACGCGGTGGAGAGGCCAGGTCGGCGGCAATCTACTCCGGACGAATTGGAATCTCTTCTACATTCAGCCCAACGGCGATCTCGGCAACCTGCCGGGTGCGGATCTGTTTCAGCGGACCAACTGATCCGGCCGCTCGCGCCGACCACGCATTCATCCGCGCGAGCCGCTGAGCGCGAGGGCATTCCGCGAAAGCCGAGTTGTCTGCGACTTTCCGCCGAATGCCCGATCCGAGGCTCGGGGCGCTTCAGCTCCCCGCCTCGTCATACAGCGTGCTGGCCTCCAGCCATTGCTCCTCGGCGCGCGCCAGCGCGTCGGCGGCATTGGCGCGCGCCTTCAACAGTTGCGCCGCCTGCTTCGGGTCGCGCGTGAAGATGTCGGGTAGCGCCAGCGCGCCGTCGATCTTGGCGATGATCTCGGTGATGCGGGCGATCTCGGCTTCGGCCGCGGTGATCCTCTGCTTAAGCCCGCTCCGCCGGTTGTCGCCGCGCGGCCGCTCGGCCTTCTCGGCGGTCCCCTGCGGACGTTCAGTGTCTCGCGTGCCGGCACCGCTGCGTGACGACAGCACCATGCGCCTGTAGTCGTCGAGGTCGCCATCATAGGTCTTCACGGTGCGGTCGGCGACGACCCAGAGGCGGTCGGCGCAGGCCTCGATCAGATAGCGATCGTGCGACACCATGATCACGGCGCCGGGAAAGTCGTTGATCGCCTCGGCGAGCGCGGCGCGGCTGTCGATGTCGAGATGGTTGGTCGGCTCGTCCAGGATGATCATGTTGGGGCCGAAGAAGGTCGCGAGCCCGAGCAGCAGCCGCGCCTTCTCGCCGCCCGACAGGCTCTTTACCAGCGTGTCTGCCGCCTTGCCGGAAAACCCGATCGCGCCGGCGCGCGCGCGCACTTTCGATTCCGGCGCATCGCCCATCAGCTTGCGCACGTGACTATACGGCGATCCGGTCTCGTCCAGCTCATCGAGCTGGTGCTGGGCGAAGTAGGCGATCGACAGCTTGTCGGCGCGCGTGACCTTGCCGGAGAACGGTGTGAGCCGGCCGGCGATCAGCTTCACCAGCGTGGACTTGCCATTGCCGTTGGCGCCGAGCAATGCGACGCGGTCGTCATTGTCGATGCGTAGGGTGACGCGGTTGAGCACCGGTTGCGCGGGGTCGTAGCCGACGGAAGCGTTGTCGACCGCGATGATCGGCGGCGACAGCAGTCGCTCCGGTGCGGGGAACGTGATCTCGTGCACGTCCTGGGTGACGAGCGCGGTGATCGGCTTCATCCGCTCCAGCATCTTGACGCGGGACTGCGCCTGGCGCGCCTTCGAGGCCTTGGCCTTGAAGCGCTCGACAAAGGCCTGCAGCCGCGCACGCTCCGCTTCCTGGCGCTTGACCGCCTTGGCATCGAGCATCTCGCGCGTGGCGCGCTGTTCTTCGTAGGAGGAGTAGCTGCCGCGATACAGCGTCAGCTTGCAACGGTCGAGATGCAGGATCTGGTCGACGGAGGTCTCCAGGAGATCGCGGTCATGGCTGATCACGATCACCGTGCGCGGATAGTGCGCCAGGTGATCCTCGAGCCACAGCGTGCCCTCGAGGTCGAGATAGTTGGTCGGCTCGTCCAGCAGGAGCAGGTCGGGCGCGGCGAACAGCGTGGCCGCCAGCGCAACCCGCATGCGCCAGCCGCCGGAGAATTCGGCGCAGGCCCGCGCCTGGTCCGTGGCGGAAAATCCGAGGCCGCTGAGAATCGCGGCCGCGCGCGCTGGCGCCGAATGCGCGTCGATGTCGACGAGGCGGGTCTGGATCTCGGCGATACGGTCGGCGTCATGGGCCGTCTCGGCCTCGTGCAGCAGCGCGTGCCGCTCGAGGTCGGCCCGGAGAACCACCTCGATCAGGCTTTCGGGCCCGCTCGGGGCTTCCTGGGCCAGGCTGCCGATGCGCCACCGCGGTGGCACGCTGATGCTGCCGGTCTCCAGCGACAGTTCGCCGCGGATCGCCTTGAACAGGGTCGACTTGCCGGTGCCGTTGCGGCCGACCAGTCCGACGCGGGCGCCGGGCGGAATCTGCACCGAGCTCTGGTCGATGAGAAGCCGTCCGGCGAGGCGGATGGAGATGTCGGTGATGGAAAGCATGCGCGCCTTGTCACCGCGCGCGCGGCCAAAGGCAACCGCTTTGTCGCGTCTCAGCGGCCGGATAGGCTCGTCCCGGCCTCGTCGCGCTTGCGCAATTCGTTCATCAGGTCCGCGAGGGGAGCTGGCAGGTGAGAGCCGTCCGGCGGCAGGCTGCGTTGCAGGCGCTCGCCGACGGCCTCGCAGATCGACCGGCTGGTCTTGCGATCGAGCGCGTCGCTGAAATCGGCGGTGCGGCCAGACATGACGGTATTCCACGGGCAGTTGCAGGACGATGCTGTAACAAGTCGTGGCCGCTCGATTTGTTTCCGGCTCCCGACCGGAATACCCCGAAATGAGGTTGAAAGTGCACAAAAAAAGCCCCGGCGTGGGGGAGACGCCGGGGCAATGCGAGTTCGGTGCGGCGGGGGGCGGGTGCCGCGCCGACGCTCGTATCAATAGCAGCGGTTGATCAACCGCCAGCGCGGTCCCCACGGGGTCGGAACCACGCGGCGCACGTAGCAGCCGCCATAGCCGTAGCTGTAGACCGGGCCGCCGACGAAGAAGCGCGGGCCGTAGAACGGACGGTGCCATCCGCCATAGCCGCCGTGCCAACCGCCCCCATGCCAGCCGCCGTGCCAATGAGCCGAGGCGGCGGTCGGGGCGAGGGCGGCTGCGCCGAGGGCAATTGCGGCCGCCGCGATGAGGGAGAGTTTGCGCAACATGATCGTCTCCTGGATGACAGCGCTGGTGGCGCCGAAATTGTCCGACGGATGAGGCTGGGAGAGGGCGGCCACCGGTCGTGCTGCTGGCTCGTCCCCGCCCGATAGCCACGACCTTAAGGCCCCTGAGCTGAACACGGGTGGCACGGACCCTTCAGACTATGTTCAGAATCGTGAAATTGTCGTAAGGCGTCCCGCCTCCGGCAGGGTCCCGGTCGCTTGCCGTCGGCCGATCGCGTCGATATAAGCCCGCAACTCACCCAAATCCCGCACCTCCAAGGACGACATCATGGCGATTGAGCGCACCTTTTCGATCATCAAGCCCGACGCGACCGAGCGTAATCTCACCGGCGCGATCAACGCGCTGATCGAGAAGGCCGGCCTGCGCATCGTGGCCCAGAAGCGCATCCGCATGACGCGCGATCAGGCCGAGACCTTCTATGCCGTGCACAAGGCGCGGCCGTTCTTCGGCGAACTGGTCGATTTCATGATCTCCGGGCCGGTCGTGGTCCAGGTGCTCGAGGGCGAGGGCGCCATCCTGAAGTACCGCGACGTGATGGGTGCCACCGATCCGTCGAAGGCGGCCGACGGCACCATCCGCAAGCTGCATGCGAAGTCGATCGGCGAGAACTCGGTGCACGGTTCCGACGCGGCGGAAACGGCTGCGATCGAGATCGCGCAGTTCTTCTCCGGCAACGAGATCGTCGGTTGATCGATCCTCGTGCGGCGGAGGGCGCCCTCCGCCGCACGACCGTCGCGTTCTACGCTGAACTTGTCTGAAAGGCCCGGCCGTGAACTGGCTATCGCAACTCGCCGATTCCGCCAGCTTCGGCCACATGCTCGCTCAATTCGAGGCCGACCTGCAGAGCCCGGGCTTCTGGCTCGCGCTCGGCAAGATCGTCTGGATCAACGTGCTGTTGTCGGGCGACAATGCGCTGGTCATCGCGCTCGCCTGCCGCGGCCTTCACGGCAAGCATCGCTTCTGGGGCATGGTCGCCGGCTCCGGCATTGCCGTCGCGCTGCGCATCGCCTTTACCGGCATCGTCGCCACCCTGATGGCGTTGCCGTACCTGAAGCTGGTCGGTGGGCTGGCGCTGCTCGTGATCGCTGCCAAGCTGCTGGTGCCCGAAGACGAGAACGACGAGATCGCCGCCGGCACGACGCTGTGGCATGCGGTCCGCATCGTCGCGCTCGCCGACCTCGTGATGAGCCTCGACAACGTGATCGCGGTGGCTGCGGCCGCGAACGGCCAGGCGTCGCTGCTGATCATCGGCCTCGCCATGAGCATCCCGCTGATCATCGCGGGTGCCGCGCTGATCATGCTGGTGCTCGATCGCTTCCCGCTGCTGGTCTGGCTCGGCGCGATGCTGCTCGGCTGGGTGGCCGGCGAGGTGATCGCGACCGATCCCGCGATCGAGCCGATGCTGCACCATCTGCTCGACGGCACCGTCGTCATCAACATCGAGGCGACCTCGGCGCTGCTCGCCGGCAAGACCACTCTCGCGAGCCATGTCGATGTCATGGAGACGCTGATGTCGCTGATCGGCGCCGGCGTGGTGCTGCTCGCCGGCTCGATCTGGCGTGGCCGCGCGCTGCAGCGTCAGGGCCAGCTGGAGCCGGTGCCGGCGCGGGGCGTCGATCTGCCGTAGCGGTCGTCTGCGCCAGCGGATCCGACCGCACGCGCCGTCAGGCTTCGGCGTCCAGCCGATCGAGGAACTCGCGCACGGTGTGAACCGAGCCCGTGTCGGCCGGCTGATAGCCGGGCAGGGCGGCGATGGCGCAATGGAAGTCGTCGCCCTTCATCACATCGAGGATGCGCCGCATCGGATCGCTCTCGAGAAACGACTGATGGCAGGCGAAGAAGTAGTCCTCGGTCAGGATACGGATGAAGTCCAGCCCGAACTGCCGCGCAGCCGCCTCGACGCCGAAGCAGGCGTCGGCCATGTCGCTCGCGACATAGGCCGCGACGGCAGCGTGGGTGAACTCGATCTGCTGCGCGCCATTGATGCGCGCCTCGTCCAATCCGTGCGAAGCGAGCAATTGATCGAACAGCAGGCGGGTGCCTGAATCATGATCGCGGTTGACGAAGCGAATCTTGCCATCCGCGATGTTCGCCAATGATCGGATCGACAGCGGATTGCCGCGCTTGACCATCAATCCCATCTCGCGGGTCACGAAGCTGATGACGCAGTCCTGCCGGGGATCGAGCCAATCCCGGCAAGCCTGGATGCTCTGTGCGCGCAGTTCGCCGCGCGGCAGATGCAGACCGGACAGGTCGCAGGCGCCTTGCGCGAGCGACACCAGCGAATGCTGGCTGCTGACATAGCGCAGATCGACGCCGACGCCCGGCTCGCGATCGAGCAGCTCGCGCAACTTGGCGACGGCGAAGCCGTGGCTTGCATGCACGCGGATTACGGTGGGATGCGGCTGCAGGAACGGCTTGATCTCGGTCACCAGCTCCTGCGCCAGATTGTCGAGCTGCGGGCCGAGACGGGCCTGCATGCGCTCGCCGGCCCAGACCAGCTTGTCGCCGAACGCCGTGAGCTTCGATCCTTTGCCGCGCTGGGTCTCCACCAGCGGCACGCCGAAGAATGCGGACCATTGCTCGATCAGATTCCAGACATGACGATAGGAGAGGTGCGCGTCATGGGCCGCGCTGGTGATCTTGCCGGTTTTCCTGATTTCGCTGAGCACGCTGAGCATCACGACGATGCTCTGCGGTCCGTCATCCCAGTGGAAGCGCCAGACGGGTTCGATCGCGATGCGCAGCATCGGGCCTGCTTGTGAAGTCGGCTTCATATGATGGCCCGCCATAGGCAACAGATATCATATTTACGAACACATATTTGCTCCTACGCTGGCATACAAGAAGCGGAGGAAATATGATGTCCATTGCATATGACTACGAACGCGGCTCCAGCGCGTCGCGCTATCTGGCGAAGCCGCTGCAGCTCCTGGTCGACGGCCGGCACGTTCCCTCCGTCTCGGGGCGCTCGTTCGTGTCGTTCAATCCTGCCACCGAGCAGCCGATCGCGACGATCGCCGAGGGCAACGCCGAGGATGTCGACCGTGCCGTCGCAGCGGCGCGGCGTGCTTTCGAAGGGCCGTGGCGCACGATGCGCGCAGCGGAGCGTGGCGCGATCCTGCTGAGATGGGCGCAGCTGCTGCGTGATCATGCCGACGAGATCGTCGAGCTCGAAAGCCTCGATGCCGGCAAGCCGGTTGCGGCCGTGCTGCGCCAGGATCTGCCCGCAGCGATCGATACACTCACATATTACGCCGGCTGGGCCGACAAGATCAGCGGTGAGGTCGTGTCCACGCGCGACGATGCCCTGACCTACACGGTGCGCGAGCCCGTCGGCGTCGTCGCTGCGATCGTGCCGTGGAACTTCCCGCTGATGATCGGGATGTGGAAGCTCGCGCCGGCGCTGGCCTGCGGCTGCACCGTCGTGATGAAGCCCGCCGAGCTGACCTCGCTGTCGGCGCTGCGGATCGGCGATCTCGCGCTCGAAGCCGGTCTGCCGCCCGGCGTTCTCAACATCGTGACCGGTCCCGGGCGCACGGTCGGCGAGGCGCTGGTCAATCATCCCGATGTCGACAAGGTTACGTTCACCGGCTCGCCCGGCGTCGGCCGCGGCATCATGAAGGGCGCGGCCGGCAACTTCAAACGGGTGTCGCTTGAGCTCGGCGGCAAGTCTGCCAACGTCATCTTCGATGATGCGAACATCGAGGCGGCCGCGAAGGCCGCGGCCAGCGGCATCTTCTTCAACACGGGGCAGGTGTGCTCGGCCGGCTCGCGCGTGCTGGTGCAGGAGCGTGTCTATGACGAGGTTGTCGAGCGCCTGACCGAGCGGGCGAGGGGCTTACGGATCGGCGATCCGCTCGATCGTGCCACCTCGCTCGGACCCGTCATCTCCGAGCGGCAGATGAAGACGATCCTCGACTATGTCGAGATCGGCCGCAACGAGGGCGCTTCGCTGGTGACCGGCGGGGCGCGTGCCGCACCGCGTGGCTACTTCGTCAGCCCCGCCGTATTCGCCGGCGTCACGCACGAGATGCGGATCTCCCAGGAGGAGATTTTCGGACCGGTCGTCAGCGTGATCAAGTTCAGGGACGAGGCCGACGCGCTGCGCATGGCCAACGGCACCGCCTACAGCCTGGCCGCCGGCGTCTGGAGCCGCGACATCGGCCGCGTCCAGCGCCTCGCCAAGCGGCTGCGCGCGGGCACGGTGTGGATCAACACCTATGGCTACACCGATGTGCGGTTGCCGTGGGGTGGCGATCGCGACTCGGGACTGGGCCGCGAGCATGGCACGGCCGCTCTGGACAATTTCACAGAGCCGAAGGCCGTCTGGATGAATCTTGCGGTGTGAGCCAGGCGTCGGTTGACGCGGACGGCCGCCATTCGCATCGGCGGCCGTCTGCGCGATCCAACGGATCAGTCGGCCTTGGCGCCGGTCGTGATGATCGAGCCGACATGGTGGCCACGCAGCGCCGCCGTCAGCCGTCCCGGCACCAGGCCGTTGACGACCTGGACCTGCGAGATGTGGCGTGCGTTGGCCATCACCTCGAGCAGTGTGCGGTCGAACGGCAGCGTGCCGTCCTGCTTGGCCAACGCATCGAAGCTGGTCTGACCCAGCAGTCTTGCTTTTGCCGCGTCCGGTCCGTTCGGGTCGACCGTGTAGACGCCATCGACGTCCTCGACGATCGTCAGTCCCGCGGCGCCGAGCGCATCGGCGATCAGGAAGGCGCCGGTGTCGGCCCGATGCGTCGGAATGCGCGAGGTCGGGAATTCGTGGTGGTGATAGGGCGGGAAGGCACTGCCGACCACTGCGCGTGCCGCGGTGAGATGAATCGCGAGTTGGTTGGCGATCGTCGGATGCTCGATGTAGGACACGCCTTCGCAGGCCAGCAGCGCCGCCAGGATGTGGCCGTTCTGGCCGGCCTCGCTGGCGGCGAGCGGTGCGAGCGAGCCGACCGGCAGGCCGAGATCGAGGCCGACGCCGTAGAGATGTCGGGCGCGGATACCTGCGCCGGTGAGGATCAGCAGCCGGTGCTCCGGCAGCAGCTTCCTGATCTCCTCGACCAGCGGCAGGATTGCCTCGGCGCCGCGGTCCATGATCGCGCGGCCGCCGATCTTGACGACCTGCAGCCAGGGCAGCAGCGCGATCGGGCGTTTGCCGGCGACAGGACGGGTGAGCTTGTCGTCGAGCAGCGTCTGGCGCGCGAGCGGCGAGGCGACGTGCTTGATGGTGTTGGTGTCAGCCATGGCGGTGGGGCCCTCAGCTCGCGGTGATGATGGTGCCGACATGCTCGCCGGCGAGCGCACGGGTCAGATTGCCGGGCACGAGTCCGTTGACGATCTGGACCTCGCGGACGTGTCGCGAGGCTTCGAGCAGGTCGAGCATCGGGAACTCCAGGATAGAGTCCGCCAGACCCTTGGCCTTCATCTCGGGCACCGAGATCTTGGGAATGAAGGTGGCATTCTTTTCGGTCTTCGGATTGGCGGTGTAGAGGCCGTTCTCGTCCTTCACGTAGATCATCGCCTTGCAGCCGAACTGCTCGGCGACCAGGAAGCAGCCGGCGTCGGTGCGGTAGGGCGGGATGACACCATCGGCCGAAGGGCGCATCCACAGGCCGTAGGGCGGCATGCCGCTGAAGACGACCGCGGCGACCTCGGCGAGATAGAGCGGCACGGCGGAAAGACCCGCGCCTTCCACCGCCGAGATGCCGTGCTTGGCGAGCAACTGGCCCAGCATTGCCGCGTTCTGGTCGGCAACGGAGGCGCCGAGCTGCGACAGCACGCCGGCCGGCAGATTCAGTCCGGCGGCGATCGAATAGAGGTGGCGCGCGCGGGTGCCGGCCCCGGTCCCGATCAGCATCTTGTGCGCCTTGCGGGCGGCGACGATCTCCTCGACCAGCGGATAGACGGCGGCACGGCCGCGATCGATCATGCTCTGGCCGCCGATCTTGATCACGGTGGCGTCGGGAAGGATGCGGAAGTCAGCCGCCGTTTCCGCCGCCGCAATCAACTGGGCGTCGGTGAGCGAGCGCTGCATCAGAAGCTGCTCGAGCCCGGCCGTCGTGGTTGCCATTGAAAACGTTCCTTTCCTCGTGGATGTCCGGCCGGCGTGCCGGATTGGCTGCGCCGTCCACCCGCTCCTGACCGTTTCCCTGAGATGTCCTGGCAGCCGGCTCAATGGCCGGCTATCGATCGCATATTGCCCGTGGAATACACGACCGTTCGTGGCCCCGACAATCGTCTGCGGAGCAGGTTGGCCCACGCTGTCATGCGCGAATATCGATCGCGCCGATCCCGCGGGTCCATCCAGTCAGAGAAAATCCCTTGGTATTTCAATTAGCTATATCGAGAATCATATAGCTTCACCCGAGCGGTTTGCAGGGTTTCCGACAATGCACAAAGTTTCGGCATAATCGCGCCGACTGCGGCCTGGCCCGATTGATCGCAGCGCCAGGTTGCCGGTGAACGGCAGCCGCGATCATTTGAGAAGCTCGCAGATCGTGGGTCGATTCTTGTCGAATACGGCGCAGCGCCGCGACACGCTCCACCACCACTGGTCCAGCGCGCGACGCGTGCAGGGCAGCCTCATGCTCATGCCCTGCGCGAAATTGATCCACTCGGCGAACCTGAAGCAGGGGACGGCGATCAGGACAGGGACATCCGCGGCCAGTGCCTGCTCGATCAGATAGGTCAGGCCTCCGCCTTCGCTTTCCTGGCGGCCGAAGCGGTTGACGATGAGAAGATCGGCGCCCTCGCTCAGCGCCCCCGCCACTGCTGAGCCCGCCTGCAGCAATTGGCCGACGTCGAGGCGGCAGCCGCCGGCTTGGCGCCCAAGCCGCTGCAGCAGAGAAATCTCGACACCGCTGTGCACCAGCGTCGCCGCGATCTCGTGCGCGTCGAGAGAGCGCTGGACACGCTGCACCAGTCCGACGGCACGAACGCCGCGAGCCCGAAGACGGTCTGCGAACTCTCGTAACAGCTGATCCGGCTCGTCGCCCTGATCATACACCAGGGCAGCGAGGTCGCATTCGGCGTCGAACATCACGCGCTCCGGAGTGAAAATGACGGTGGACCCGTTTGCGGGAAGGTCGCGGACAACTGTCCGCGGCCTTCATGTGGCTCAGGCCGTGAGGCCCGGTCCGTTGATGATCTGCAGCTGGGTGAACTCGGCGAGGCCTTCCTCGGCGAACTCGGTGCCGATGCCCGATTGCTTGGCGCCGCCGAACGGGATGTGCGGCGCCATGTCCAGGTGCTTGTTGATCCACACCGTGCCGGCCTCGATCTGGGTGGCGATCTCATGCGCGCGTTTCGGATCGGACGACCAGACCGATGCGCCCAGGCCGTAGCTGGTGCCGTTGGCGCGGCGGATGACGTCGCTCGGGTCGGAGTATTTGATCACCGGCAGCACCGGTCCGAATTGCTCCTCGTCGACCAGCTTCGAGCCTTCCTTGATGTCGCGCACGATCGTCGGCTCGATGAAGTAGCCGGGACGATCCATCGCAGCACCTCCGGCGATGACCTTGCCGTTCTTGTGCGCGTCGTCGAGGAACGCCTTCACTTTCTCGTATTGCATCCTGTTCTGCAGCGGCCCGAGCTTGGTGCCCTGTTTGGAGCCGTCGTCGACCACGGTGTTCTTGGCGATCGCGACCAGCTCGTTGCAGATGTCATCATAGACGCTCTCGTGCACGTAGAGCCGCTTGATCGCTAGGCAGACCTGCCCGGAGTTCTGGAAGGCGCCCTCGAAGATACCGGGCGCGACGGTCTTCGGATCGACGTCGTCGAGCACGATGCCGGCGTCGTTGCCGCCGAGTTCGAGCGTGATCCGCTTCAAGGTCTGCGCGGCGCTGGCCATCACCTTCTGTCCCGTCGCGGTCGAGCCGGTGAACGAGATCTTGCGGATGTCCGGATGCCCGGTCATGCGGTCGCCGAGATCGTTGGCGTCGGTGATCACGTTGAGCACGCCGGCCGGCAGCACGTCCTTGACCAGCTCGGCGAATTTCAGGGTCGAGAGCGGCGTGGTCGGGGCCGGCTTGACCACCAGCGTGTTGCCGGCGAGCAGGGCAGGCGGCAGCTTGAAGCCCAGGATCAGCAGCGGATAGTTCCAGGGAATGATGGCGCCGACCACCCCGAGTGGACGGCGATAGGCTTCGACCTGGCGGTCGCCCGAACTCTCGATCACGCGCATCGGCAGCTCGAGCGTCGCGAGATAGCGGAAGAACGCGGCCATGCCGAGCACCTCGCCGCTGGCGTCGGTGAGCGGCTTGCCCTGTTCGCTGGTCAGGATCCGGGCCAACTCGCCCGAATTCGCCTCGATGATGTCGGCCATCTTGCCAATGAGCCGGCGACGCTCCTCGATCGCAGTCGCGGCCCAGGCAGGGAAGGCCGCCTTGGCGGCGGCGACCGCCTGGTCGAGCTGGGTTTCGGAGGCCCGCGGACACTGCGCGAGCACCTCCTCGGTCGCCGGATTGATCACCGGCATGGTCGCGGCGCCCGGCACCAGCGTGCCGCCGATCAAAAGATGATAGTCGCTCATCGGCATGACTCTCCCTGCAAGATGTGGCACTTCGGCCACGTTATATCTGAAGCTATATCACGATGAATACAGCAACGCCACCGCGGCATTTCCGCTGCCGCGCTGGACGCGATGGCATTTTTCGCTATAGTCATACGGAAATAACGGTGAATTGATGTGGAGCCATCATGGAGCTGCGGGCCAAGGCGCTGACGGTCTGTGAGGTCGTCGACGACGGTGAGACGATCTCGCTCGGGTTCGAGGACGCGGCCGGCAATGCGGCGGCGCTCAGCCTCTCGGTCAGCCAGGCCGGCGCGTTGGTCATGACGCTGCCCGGCCTCCTCGAGCTGGCGCTGCGTACGCGTTATGGCGACCAGGCACTGCGCTACGCCTATCCGCTGGCGTCCTGGACCATCGAGCAGTCGACGGATTCGACGAAGCGCATCATCACGCTCGCAACGCCCGACGGCTTCAGCGTCCGGTTCGCGATTCCCGACGATCAGCAGAACGTGCTCGGCGAGGCGCTGCTGATGCGATACCCGTCGGCACCGGCGATCCGGCCGAACTGATCGCGCGGGGACCGATCCGAACGTTGGTCCGGCCAGGGATTTCCTGCCTGTTTCGAGGGCGGCGGCCGGCGCGTCGGCGTCCTCCGATGCCCTGCGAGAAGCACGATGGCCGTCATATGTGTTGCCGTTACCGTCTCCGATCACTGGGGCGGTCAGCAACCGTCGCGGCCGGATCACAAGCCGCTCCACAATGCTGCGGCACGGTGCCGCGCCTTTGACAAGTACCTCAGGGCGCGATCGTCTGTTTCTTATAATCTTGAACCCGTTCGCGCCGCCGCGACACCACCACGTCGAGCTCCACTGGTCGGGCCCTGATTGGAATTGTTTCGAATTGGACTTGCGCATGTTGACTGCTGATGAGATCGTGCACGTCAGGTCGTCGTTCGACTTGGTATTTGCCAATGCTACACAGATGACGACGACGTTCTATGACCGCATCTTCGAGCTCGCGCCGGAATGTCGGACGATGTTTCCCGCCGACATGGACGTGCTGAAACGGGACTTCATCGCGACCCTGGCGGTCCTCGTCGGCAGCCTCGATCAGACGACTGGTCTGTTGTCCAGCACCGACATCCTCGGCCGCAATCATGCGCGCTATGGCGTCAGGCCGGAGCACTATCCGGTGGTCGGCGAAGCGCTGCTGTGGACCCTCGCCAAGGGACTTGGTCCGCAATGGAATGATGAGGTCGAGCAGGCCTGGCGCAAGGTCTACGGCATCATCGCCCAGCGCATGATCGCCATCTCGCCCCGCGCGCGGCGGCCCTGATCATGATCTAGCTGCGCACGATCGAGCCGGAGCGGCCGACGAGACGCGCGAGCTGCTTGAAGCGTCCGCCGACGCGGTCGGCGACGAGGTCGACCATCTGGTGCTCGAACACCAGCATCAGCTTGCGGTCCTGGGTGCGGAAATGCGTCGCAGGCAGCACGCCGGGCCGCGCCGCCGAGATCAGATGCGCGACGCGAAACGCGGTGCCGAGCAGGCGCGCACGATCGATCTGAGCCGGGCTCAGCTGCTCGGTGAGGGCAGGCGGCTTCGCCTCGTTGCCCAATCCCTCGTAGCGGAAGAACACCGACAGCGCGGCGAAGATGCGGCCCTCATGGCTGATCGAGCCGAAATTGCCGTTGAGAATGATGCCGTAGGTCTGCTCGCCGCGGTGGTCCGGATGCATGCGCCAGCCGATGTCGGACAACAGGCAGGCCGCGTGCCGCAGCCTGCGCTCGTCCTCGGTCTCGCGGATGTGCATCACGCGGAACAGGCGGTCGGTCCAGTCGATCAGCTCGCGGGCATGCTGGGCCGAGCGCGACAACAGCTCGTTGAGGCCCTGCGCCGCGCAGAGCAGCCCGTCCTTGGCGCGCTCGGCGTCGGGAAGCTTGGAGTAGAGCAGGCCCTCGCGCACGCCGAAGGTCGAGAACACGACGGTCGTCGGCCTGGCGACGCGGATGATGTGCTCGAGCACCAGCGCGGCATAGGCGAGCAGCGGGCGCCGCGCCTCGGCGATCGCTTCGATGTCGGCCAGCATGTCGGCGGCGACGAGACGGCGCAGCCGGCGCACGAAGGCCAGCGCGTCGGCCGCCGGGATCGCATAGCCGTGCATCACCCCGAGCGGATAGCCGCTCTGGATGATGTGGATGCGCGCCAGCGCGCGCCAGGTGCCGCCGACCGCGTAGAAGGTGCGGCCCTCGCCGGCCAGCAGCTGCGGCAGGTCGGTCAGCGCCTCGCTCGCGATGCGCTGCGCCTTCTTCAGCGATTTCTCGGCAAGATCCTGCAGCGCAAGGCTGCCGAGCGGCAGGGTGACGCCGCTGCGGACCTGGTGCCCGCGCACGTCGATCAGCTCGAGTGAGCCGCCGCCGAGATCACCGACGATGCCGTCGGGCTTGTGAATGCCGGAGATGACGCCGAGCGCCGAATAGCGCGCCTCTTCGGCGCCGGTGAGGATCTGGATCGGGGCGCCGCAGATCTTCTCGGCCTTGGCGATGAAATCGGGGCCGTTCGAAGCATCCCGGCAGGCGGCGGTCGCGATGGCATGAACCTGCCCCACCCGCTGCACCTTGCACAGCGCACGGAAGCGCTTCAGCGCGGTCAGCGCCTTGTCGACGGCATCAGATGCGAGAAGGCCGGTGGTCTGGACCTCGCGACCGAGCCCACACAGCGCCTTCTCGTTGAACACGGTGACGAGACTGCGTTCCATCGCCTGGTAGACGACGAGACGGACCGAATTCGAGCCGATGTCGATGACACCGACGCTCGTGGCCCTCGTGCGGGGCGGCTTCACCACGGCATATCCCGGCGCAGAAGGCCCCGATGCAGACAGCCCCTATGAAGGAGAGCGTTCATTCCGGCGCGTGAGCCGGCGCGGCGATGATTCCTTGAGCGACTTTCCACGGCCGGACAGACTCGGATTCGTCATGAAGTAATTGTGCAGGTTGAACGGCTCCTCGCCCTTCGCGGCCTTCATACGCGTTGACGACCCATCCGGCAACAATTGCCAGCTCTGCTCGGTATCCTTCAGGTTCGCGACCATGATCTGTTCCAGGACCTGCTGATGCACGGTAGGGTTCTGAAGCGGGCACAGCACCTCGACGCGGCGGTCGAGATTGCGCGGCATCATGTCGGCCGAGGAGATGTAGACGGCGGCCTTGGCGCTCGGCAGGCCCTGACCCATACCAAAGCAGTAGATGCGGCCATGCTCGAGGAAGCGGCCGATCACCGATTTGACGCGAATGTTCTCCGACAGTCCGGGGAGGCCGGGACGCAGGCAGCAGATGCCGCGCACGATCAGCTCGATCGACACGCCGGCCTGCGAGGCCTCGTACAGCGCGTCGATGATGTCGGGATCGACCAGCGAGTTCATCTTCATCCAGATCACGGCCGGCTTGCCCTGGCGGGCGAAGCTGGTCTCGCCGTGGATGTGCTCGATGATGCGCTTGCGAAGCGTGAGCGGCGACACCGCCATCTTCTCGATGTCGATCGGCTCGGCATAGCCAGTGATGTAGTTGAACACCCGCGTGACGTCGCGGCCGATCACCGGGTCCGACGTGAAGTAGGACAGGTCGGTGTAGATGCGCGCCGTCACCGGATGATAGTTGCCGGTGCCGGTGTGGACATAGGTGGTGAGGCTGCCGCCCTCGCGGCGCACGACCATCGACAGCTTGGCATGCGTCTTCAGCTCCAGGAAGCCGTACACCACCTGTACGCCCGCGCGCTCCAGGTCGCGGGCCCAGCGGATGTTGGCCTCCTCGTCGAAACGCGCCTTGAGCTCGACCAGGGCCGTCACCGACTTGCCGGCCTCGGCGGCCTCCACCAGCGTGCGCACGATCGGCGAATTGTTGGAGGTCCGGTACAGCGTCTGCTTGATCGCAACGACGTCGGGATCGCGCGCCGCCTGCTGCAGGAACTGCACGACGACGTCGAACGACTCGTAAGGGTGATGGACGATCAGGTCCTTCTGCCGGATGGCGGCGAAGATGTCGCCGCCATGGTCGCGGACACGCTCGGGATGGCGCGGCACGTAGGGCGCGAATTCGAGGTCGGGCCGGTCGACCCGCGTCAGTTGCGACAGCTCGTTCATCGCCAGCACGCCGTCGACGACGAACACCTCGTCATCCGTCGTGGACAGCGCATTCTGCACGAAGCGGCGCAGCTCCTCCGGCATGTTGGCCTCGATCTCGAGCCGGATCACCGAGCCGCGGCGGCGCCGCTTCAGCGCCGTCTCGAACAGCCGCACCAGGTCTTCGGCTTCTTCCTCGATCTCGATTTCGGAGTCGCGGATGATCCGGAAGGCGCCCTGGCCCTTCACGGTGTAGCCCGGAAACAGCCGGCCGATGAACAGTCCGGTCGCCTGCTCCAGGGTGATCAGGCGGATCACGCCATCCTTGGAGCCGGGGAAGCGGATGAAGCGGTCGATCTTGCCGGGCATGCGAATGAGGGCGTTCATCGGACGCCCGTCCGCGGAGCGGATCAGCTGCAGCGCCACGGTGAAGCCGAGGCTCGGGATGAACGGGAACGGATGCGCCGGATCGATCGCGAGTGGCGTCAGCAGCGGGAAGATGTTGGCGAGGAAATGGTCCTCGATCCAGGCGCGCTCGCTCCTGGTGACGTCCTGACCGTCGACCAGCACGATGCCGAGCTCGCCGAGAAACTTGCGCAGGTCGCGCCAGATCGCCTGCTGGTCGATGGCGAGCTGCGACACCGTCTCGTTGATCAGCTTCAGCTGCTCGGTCGGCGTCAGCCCGTCGGGGCTGCGCTCGGCGATGCCCTCGCGGACTTGGGCGCGGATGCCGGCGACGCGCACCATGAAGAATTCATCAAGGTTGTTGGCGGAAATCGACAGGAAGCGCACCCGCTCCAGGGCGGGATGGCGCGGATTGACCGATTCCTCCAGAACGCGGCGGTTGAAGTGAAGCCAGGACAGCTCCCGATTGATGAATCGCTCGGGGCTCGAGGCAATCTCGATGGACGGCGCCGAGACCGGTGCTTTCTCTGAAATTTCAGTAACTTGCTCGGTATCCATAGGGAATTCGATCCATATCCGTCCAGTCGCGAATGGTCGACCGTAGCCCAATCTGGGTGACCAGGGGATGACGTTGCCGGCACCATTGAGGTTCCGTCATCAACCGCCGTCAAGATGGCTGCCGGTCACGCCGGGCGGAGCAGCTCCGCCGCCAGCGCCCGGGTGACGGGGCGTCCGAGCCGCAGCGACTCGTTGTCCAGCAGCGCGATGGTCTGGCGTGCCGCCGCATAGGACCGCTCGATGTGGCTGGCGAGATAGCTGACCACGGTTTCGTCGATCGCCAGCTGCCGGTCGGCGGCCAGCTTGACGATCAGGGCCCGGAACAGCTGGTCGTCGGGCGGCAGCAGCGTGACCACCGGGACGGCACGCAGCCGCGACCTCAGATCGGCCAGGGCGATTGGCAGGGCCGCCGGGGCCTCGCGCGCCGTGATCAGCACGAAGGCCTCGTCCTGGCGGGCCAGGTTCAGCAGGTGAAACAGCGCCCGCTCGTCGAGACCGGTGGCGGTCAGATCCTCCAGCACCAGCGCGCCGGTGGTGAGCGCCCCGGGGACCACGCCTGCCTCAAGGGCATGCGCGGACAGCGATCGGGCGCCTGCCTGCTCGGCCCAGATCGCGGCGAGGTGGCTCTTGCCGGAGCCGTCGGGGCCGACCAGGAACATGGTCCGCGCCGGCCATTCCGGCCAGGCGTCGACCAGAGCGAGCCCAGCCGCGTTGCCTGGACCTTCGAAGAAATTGTCCCGCGTCAGGCTCTCCGCATGCGGCAGCGCGAAGGCCAGCTGACGAGGGGGGATATGGCCGGCCAAGATCGAATTGCTCCATATCGTGTGGTGCGTGAGGTCAGGACGGGCCCTCCGCGGAGGATCACCGGACCTCGATGGTGCTCATGTGGCGCACCCAGTCGACGAGATACAGCCCGACCGACACGAGGGTAAAGACGGTGACCAGCACCATCAGCACCACATCGTAGGGCCTGGGCTCGAAGCCGAAGCTGAGCGAGGCCAGCACGAGCGCCGCGAATCCCACCTGGGCGACCGTGTTCAGCTTGGACACCATCAATGGCTTCATCGCGACCGGTCGGTCGAACAGCCAGGACACGATCACCGCCGAGACGATCATGATGTCGCGCGAGACCACCAGGATGACGATCCAGCGCGGGATCGCGCCCCAGATGCCAAGCGTGACGAAGATCGAGACCAGCAGCGCCTTGTCGGCGAGAGGATCGAGCAGCGCTCCCAGCTCGGACCGCAGGTTGAAGCGCTTGGCCAGGAAGCCGTCCACGGCGTCGCTCACCCCCGCGACCACGAAGACCAGAAACGCGATCTCCATCTGGCCGGCCGCAATGGCCCAGACGACGATCGGAACCAGCAGGATTCGACCCAGCGTGATCAGATTGGGGATACTGTGGGGAATGGTCACGCAGCGGGTCCCGACGACGACTCGATCAAAAGACAACCCGATTCCGAAACAGGGCGAACCGGTACGGTTCCTAGATAGTGTGGGGACGAGCCCCTTGCGAGCCATTGCGCGCGGCTGGATTCCGACGTAACCAGCGGCCAGATTAGGGGTTTTTACCATGACCGAGCGCAAGAACGGGCTCACTTATGCAGATTCGGGCGTCGATATCGATGCCGGAAACCGTCTGGTCGATCTGATCAAGCCCATGGTGCGCGCAACCGCCCGCGCCGGCGCGGATGCCGAGATCGGCGGCTTTGGCGGCCTGTTCGACCTCAAGGCCGCTGGATTCAAGGATCCGGTGCTGGTCGCGGCGACCGACGGCGTCGGCACCAAGGTGAAGATCGCGATCGAGACCGGGCTGCATGGCGGCATCGGCATCGACCTGGTCGCCATGTCGGTCAACGATCTCGTCGTGCAGGGCGCCGAGCCGCTGTTTTTCCTCGACTACTTCGCCTGCGGCAAGCTCGACCCGGAGGCGACGGCTTCGATCGTGGCCGGTGTCGCCGAAGGCTGCCGGGAATCCGGCTGCGCGCTGATCGGCGGTGAGACCGCGGAAATGCCGGGCCTCTACAAGGACGGCGACTACGATCTTGCCGGTTTCGCGGTCGGCGCGGCGGAACGTGGCACGCTGCTGCCGTCTCCCGACATCGCGGCCGGTGACGTGGTGCTGGGGCTCGCATCCTCCGGCGTCCACTCCAACGGCTATTCGCTGGTGCGCAAGATCGTCGCCCAGTCCGGCCTCGGCTTCGATGCGCCGGCGCCGTTCGCGCCGGTCCTGACCCTCGGCGCGGCGCTGCTGACGCCGACCCGCCTCTATGTGAAATCATGCCTTCGCGCCATCCGCGAGACCGGTGCGGTGAAGGGGCTCGCACACATCACGGGCGGCGGCTTCACCGACAACATTCCACGCGTGCTGCCGAAGCATCTCGGCGTCTCGATCGACCTGACGGGCCTGCCGGTGCTGCCGGTCTTCAAATGGCTGGCGGAGCAGGGCGGCATTGCCGAGCGCGAGCTCTTGCGCACCTTCAATTGCGGGATCGGCATGATCGCGATCGTCAAGGCCGAGGCCGTCGATGCCGTCATCGAGGTGTTCACCGCGAATGGCGAGCACGTCGCGCGGCTCGGCGAGGTCGTTGCTGCGACAGGCGACGAGCGGGTGATCTACACCGGCGCCCTCGATCTGGCTCTGTGAGACGAGTGTGCCGATGAAGCGCCGCGTCGCCATCCTGATCTCGGGCCGTGGGTCGAACATGGCCGCGCTGATCCACGCGGCGGCGCAGTCGGAATTTCCGGCCGAGATCGCCGTCGTGATCTCCAACCGGGCCGATGCGGCCGGGCTGCAGAAAGCGCAGGAGAGCGGCGTCGCGATCGAAATCATCGAGAGCAAGCCGTTCGGCAAGGACCGCGCAGGGTTCGAAGCCAGACTGCAGCAGGCGCTCGATGCACGCGGCATCGAGATCATCTGCCTGGCCGGTTTCATGCGCCTGTTCACGGCGGAGTTCGTGCAGCGCTGGTATGGCAGGATGCTGAACATTCACCCGTCGCTGCTGCCATCATTCCCCGGCCTCGATCCGCATGGCCAGGCGCTGCGCGCCGGCGTCAAGCTGTCAGGCGCCACCGTGCATTTCGTCATCCCGGAGACGGATGCAGGTCCGATCGTGATGCAGGGCGCGGTCGTGGTCAGGGACGACGACACGCCGGACACGCTGTCGACGCGCATTCTCGGCGTCGAGCATCGGATCTATCCGGAGGCGCTGAAGCTGTTGGCCAAGGGTTTGGTGCGGCTCGAAGGCGATCTCTGCCGGACGTCGTCCGTGGAGCAAGGCGATCATACGCTGATCTGGCCGGTCGTCCGCTAGCTGTCGCGGACAAAAAAATCCCCGGCGGGGCCGGGGGCACATCAAGGCTGACGAAGTCTGATCATCGGCGGCGAGCGAACCTGACGCGGAGCTCGTGAGTTGGTTTACGAACCCGCGCTGTGGCGACCTCCGCCGGGACAATGCTCACGAGAGCTTCAGGTTCTCTGCCGACGTCTTGCCGCGGCTCTCCACCAGATCATATTCGATCGTCTGGTTCTCGTTGAGCGTGGTCAGTCCAGCACGCTCCACGGCCGAGATGTGGACGAACACGTCCTTGTCTCCGCCAGTCGGTTTGATGAAGCCATATCCCTTGGTCGGGTTGAACCACTTCACGCTGCCCTTGTAGGTCGGCATCGCTGTCTCCTCGTCTAGACGAAAAAAAGACGCGGCCACGCTCACGCGTGCCACGCCACAAACGGGCTTCCCGGGATCTGCTCAATTTCCAAAGTCGCGAAACGCACAGTCGAACGGCCAATCCGATTGTACGGGAGATTGCAACACGATTTTCCGCCGATATCAAGGTTGGCGGACTGATGAGAACGCGTCGCGACGTCGCGTCGCCGGCTGTTGCTGCAATTGCGAGGCTTGTGGTGCTGGAACCACAAATCCCTGCAGGGAAGCCGCGGCACGGGCAATCCTCATTGACCGCGATCGGGAACTGCGGGCAAATCATCGCGGCAATATTGAAGCGAATTTGAGCGGCGGTGAAACGGGGCATCGATGCGCGGGGCATCTCAAGCCAGGCCGGATCGGCGAATGCGTAGTGGTGCGTCGGGCGCGATGCTGCTCATCGTCGCGCTCGGCACGGCCGCCGCGTCTTCGCCGTGCGTCGCGCAGGCCAGCCTGCCGAGCATCGCCGCCAGCCCGACGCCGACACCAACGCCGAGCCCACTGCCCAGCCCTGCGCCAGGCGCGATCAGTTCCGAACGTTCGGCCGGCCGAGCCGTGCTCGATCTCGGCTCGAGCTTCCTCGAACGGCTCGGGACTCAGGCCACGCAGGGCGTCACCCGGCTGCAGCGGAGCAATCCCGGGGGCGGCGGCGCGCCGGAGGCTTCGGAACAGCCTCGGTTCCGGACCTGGGGCGAGATGTATGGCGTCACCGTCCGTAGCGATGCGCAACGCGACTTCGTCGGCGACAAGAGGACGACTGGGGGCGGCGTCGCCGGTATCGGCATGCGCCTCGTGCCGGGCGTGAATGTCGGACTATCCGTCGACCAGAGCCGGACCTGGGTCGATGTGCCGCTGGCGCTGCAAGCGGCGACGCTCGATCTCACGCAGTTTGGCTTCAACGCCTCGGTCGACCAGGGACCCTGGACCTGGGCGATCGCGGTCGTCCATGGCGTCGGCGGGATCAGTGCGCGGCGCGACACCAGCCTCGGTGCGGCGACGTCGGTCTACGGCGCCCACGTCACGGGCGTGCTGAGCGAGCTCGACTACTACTGGAGCATCGGGGAGAGCCGGATCGTTCCGAAGCTCGCCTTCGAATACACGCGCGCCACGACGGCGGCATTCCAGGAAGCGGGCGGGCTCGACCCGCTGTCGGTCAGCGGCACCTCGCTGGAGCGCGCCCGCGTTCTCGTCGGCGCCGAGTTCGGCCGCTACTTCATCGTCGACGGCAAGATCCTCGACGTCTCGGCCTATGGCAAGCTGGTCGACAATTTCAGTCAGAATCTCGGCGCGCTGACCGTCAGCCTCGGTCCGCAAAGCATCACGCTGCAGGGCCTTGGCGAGGGCCGCTACGGCGCCGACGCCGGCGCGGCACTGTCGCTATCCCTGAACCGAACGGCACGCCTCTATCTCAACTACGATGCAAAGCTTCGCTCGGTGCTGCAATCGCATCAGGGCACGCTCGGCGTCGAGCTCAAATGGTAGCCCGTCATACGGGTTTCGGCGCGACGTAGCCGTTGAAGCCGACGACATCCCGCGCGGGCGCCATCAGAGGCACGAGATTCAGCGGATGGATGAACTCGTCCCGGAAGCAGGCATGGACCTTCGGATCGAAGATGCGCTTCAACCAGTCGATGACGACCTTGTGCCGGTCGGAGTTGCGAAACTCCTTGTGATAGGTCAGCCACAGATCCATGTGGTAGTTGATGCCGAGATCGACAGGAACGAGCGGCGCCCCGAGCGCGACTGCCGATGTCGGCAGAAAGCCGATGCCGGCGCCGCGCTCGACCGCGTAGAGCACGGCAACGCTCGAATTGGTTGAGATGCCGACGATGCCTTCGAGGGAGTCCAGGCCGAGGATGCGCGCATAGCCGGTCTCGTCGAGCTGCACGCCGTGCTGCTTGATGATGCGGTGGTTCTTGAGATCCGCCAGCGACGTCGGCAGTCCATGCGCGTCGCGATAGGCCTCCGACACGAAGCCGTAGATGTGCAGACGGCCGAGCTTTGCAACGATCACGTCGGGGTTGGTCGGCCGTTCGAACTGGATCGAGATGTCGGCCTCCAGCCGCGACACGTCGGCCTGCTGCATCGCGCAGCTCAGATCGACGGTGATCCTGCGATAGGTCTTCTGGAAATCGATCAGTCGCGGCAGGATCCAGAAATTGCCAGGGCCTTCGGTCACGGCGACGCGCACCGACCCCTGAGTGTCGGTCGACAGCGAGGCACGCCGGAAGATGTTGAAGCTCAGCCGCTCCATCTGCTCGACGTCGAACAGCAACGATCGTCCCTCGTCGCTGAGCGACAGGCCGGATTGATCACGGATGAAGAGCTTGCATCCGAGCTCGTCCTCGAGCCGGTCGATCTTGCGCATCAGGGTTGTGCCGGTCAGTCCGAGCACATCCGCCGCGTTGCGGAAGCTGCGGTGACGCGTACAGAGCAGAAATGCTCTCAAATCCTCCCACGAGGGGTTAAGCGTTTCGTCAGACTTCCTGCGCTGCGTAGATGCAGCACCCCGATGCAAATGTTGCCGCATACACTCCAGCCCCGACAAGTATGATGACGTCATCAAAGCCAAGCTGGAAACATAGATGCAGAACCCCTACCGCGGAAGCACAGAATTCACGCCGCGACATCAGCTCGACGCGCTGCCGCGGACGGATCGGGTCGCGGCGCGGGCGGTCACGCTCGATCGGCTCGGTGAGCTCGCGGCGCTCGCACGCCGGGAAATACCGGGCGTTCGTGCCTCAGAACACGAGCTTGCGGAGTTCTTGCGGCACGATCCGGACTCGATCTTCGCGCTCTACCGCGGCAGGAACCTGCTCGGCGGCATCGCCTTCCTCTATCTCAACTGCTCAGGCCTCGATGCTTTGCTCCTGGATGAGTTCAATTTGAATGATCCGCCGCGCAGATTTCTGGCGCGGCCGGACGAAGACGTAGCCGCCATCTATGTCTGGGCGCTCGTCGCGCAAGGGCGGGGAGCGATCGGTCTCGGCAACGTCGCGCAGGCGCTGCAAGGCGCGAGATTTCGCGCCGCCGATTACTACGCGCAACCATCGAGTCCGGAAGGGCGCGCCTTTCTCGGCGCGCTCGGCTTCACGCCGGTGCCGAGCTTTCAGCCCGATCTCTGGTGGTATCAGCGGCCGTGGAACCGGATGCCCGAGATGATCGCGCCTTCGATCCAGTCGATGAAGGGTTTCGAACAAGGGAGCATTGCGGATGCACAGCATTAGTTCGGCCAGGACAGCAAAGACGAATCCCCGCGCGATCACCGTGCGCATCGCGCGCGATCCGAATGACCTCATGCTCGTCACCGCGATCCGCTCCGCGGTCTACCTGACCGAGCAGGATTGTCCCATGGAGGAGGAGTTCGACGGCAACGATCTGGTTGCAGCCCACTTCCTCGGTTTCGTCGGCAAGGAGCCGGCTGGATGCGTTCGTGTGCGCTTCTTCGGCGACTTCGCCAAGGTCGAGCGGCTCGCGGTGCGCCATCAGTACCGGCGCTCGCGGCTGTCGTTCAAGCTGGTTCGCGAGGCGCTCGACTATTGCAGGCGCAAGGGCTTCAAGAAGGCCTATGGCCACGCGCAGGATCGTCTCGTCGATTTCTGGGCGCATTTCGGCGCCAAGCCGCTCGGCCATAATCGCAAGCTCACATTCTCCGATTTCTCCTACACGGAGATGGTGCTGGACCTCGAGCCGTGCGACGATGCGATCACGCTCGACAGCGATCCCTACATGATCATTCGTCCGGAAGGCGACTGGGATCGGCCGGGCGTGCTCGATCTCTCGGCTGGCCGGCCGGCATCCTCGCCCTTGCACGACTTCTCCGCAGCGAGACCATGATGTCGGGCCGAGATCTGTTCGGTGCCACCGAGGCGGATCCGCCTGTTCTCGTCTGCGCCGATCTGCAGTGCGAATATCTCGCCGAGGGACGCAGGCATCTGATCGCCGATGGCGACGTCGTCATGGCGCGCTGCCGGCAGTTGATCGCGCTCTGGCGTGACAACCTGTGGCCGGTCGTCCATCTCAAGCGGATCGCACAGGCAGCCTGGTTCAACCCGGCTTCCAACCTGACGAACTGGCTTCCGGACTTCAAGCCGACCCCGGGGGAGCTCGCGTTCGAGCATCCGCTGCCGTCCGCCTACAGTTCGGCCCGGTTCGCCGAGTACATGGCGAACATGCGCAGCATGCGCTGCGTGCTGCTCGGCTTCTCGCTGGACGAGACGATCCTCTCGACGGTGGTGGACGGCTTTCACCGCAGTCACCGCTATCAGGTGATCGGAGACGCCGTCGCCTGCCGGCAGGCCTGCGCCGGCGACGCCGCCTTGTACAAGTTGGTTGTAACCAAGGTGATCGGCAATTTTGCCGGTGTCCTCGACAGCGCCGAGCTTATCGGCGCTGGCGGCCGGCTCGCGGTGTGACCGCGGCGGCTATTGGCGGTATCATCCTGAGGCGAGTCGTTCGGCCAGATCGATAATCATACGACGATCGGCCGGATCACTGATCTTGTTGAACGCGACGACGAGGCGAAGGGCCTCGACGACGTGCAGGTCGACCGGATTCTCGCTGAGCAGCCGCAGCAGCTTCTGTTCCGGCGGTTCGCAATTGTCTTTGCTCACGCGGCAGCTCCAGGACCGAGACCACGACATGACCCGAGAGGAAGAGCTCAAAGAGCTGGCGAGCAGCCTCCGGGCAGCCATCGCGAAGGCGCGCCAGCTCAATCTGCCGACCAGCGTCTACATTCTCTCGATGGCTCTGGTTGAGGTGTCCCAGACAATCGAGGCGGAGTTGAGGGGGCAGACCAGCGCCGAATGATTGGCGAGATCATGGACACCCGTGCCGCCTGCTGCAATCAACTCGGCAGACTCGGGGAAGACGCGGCCGGCCATAGCCGCTGCGACGCCCATCAGGCCCGGTCGACCCGGACGACGCGGCCCTTCTCGATGGCGAGCGCGAGCTTGCCGTGCTTCAGCGCCAGCGCGGCCTCGCCGAACAGTTCGCGACGCCATCCCTGCAGCGCAGCGACGTCGGCATTGTCATCGCCGGCGATCTGCTCGAGATCATCGACGGTGGCGATGACCTTGCTCGCCACGGCGTGCCGTTCCGAGGTCATGCGCAGGAGGACCTTGAGCAGCTCGACGATCGCAGCGCCATTGGAGTTGTTGCGCGGCTTTTCCAGCTTGGGCAGGGCGGCGAGATCGCGCGCCAGTCCGCGCTGCACGGCGGCAACGATGTCGGAGCCCCATTTGGAGCGCTCGAAGCCCTTGGGCAGCGAGCGCAGATTGCCGAGCTTCTCGATCGTTGTCGGGGCATGGGTGGCGATGTCGCCGACGGCGTCGTCCTTCATCACGCGGCTGCGCGGCACGTCGCGGCTCTGCGCCTCCTGCTCGCGCCAGGCCGCGACCTCGATCAACACGGCCAATTCCTTCGGCTTGCGGACGCGGGTCTTCAGCCGCTCCCAGGCGCGCTCGGGGTGGAAGTCGTAGGTCTTCGGCGAGGTCAGGACCTCCATCTCCTCGCTGACCCAGTCGCTGCGTCCGCGCTTCTTCAGGTCGGCATCGAGCGCGGCGAACACGTCGCGGAGATGGGTGACGTCGGCCTCGGCGTAATGCGCCTGCTCCTTGGTCAGCGGCCGGCGCGACCAGTCGGTGAAGCGGTGGGTCTTGTCGGGGCGGTGGCCGGTGATGCGCTCGACCAGTTGGTCGTAGGCGATGCTGTCACCGTATCCCAGCACCATCGCAGCGACCTGGGTGTCGAAGATCGGGTGCGGCACGATGCCGGCGCGGTGCCAGATGATCTCGATGTCCTGGCGGGCGGCATGAAAGACCTTCAGGACCTTCTCGTTCGCCATCAGCTCGAAGAAGGCTTTGAGATCGATGCCCTCGGCCAGCGCATCGATCACCACGGCCTCGTCCGGGCTCGCCATCTGCACGACGCAGAGCAGGGGATAGTAGGTGGTTTCCCGCAGGAACTCGGTATCGACGGTGACGACCGGGTGGCGGGCGAGGCGGGCGCAGGCGGCTGCGAGGTCCGCGGTGGTGGTGATCAAGTCCATGAACGATCCATGACGAGGCTCTTACGCCGTCGTCCGAAAACGCTGACAAGTCAAGGGTGTCGGCAAAGGGTAAGGGACGAAATTCGTCTCCGCTTGTCGGCCCAATCCGCCCCGAACGCAAGCGCCAGTGTCTCGGCCGATCGCTCTATGGTTGATGATGGGCGGGCAGGGGGCCGGTCAGTGATGCCGGACGCGGCCCGCAGGCCGGCGCGCCGAGGGCACCGCGAGCACGATCAGGCACAAGGCGATCATCGCCAGACCCATGAATTCGAACACCAGCGCTTCCACGTCTCAGACCTCCCCGACTTGTTGGTTCAACTTGTCGGGGCTGCGTTGATCGTTTCTTAAGGACCCGGGCGCTGTCAGGGCGATGGTGGACGCGAGGTTAAGACTGCGTGTCAGGTGCCGCAGAACGTCTGCAACACCTGCTCCTCCGGCTGCGGCGGATCGGCATAATCAGCCCGGTCCGGCTGGTCGTCATAGGGCCGGGCCAGCACCGCATGCAGCTCCTCGAACGGCGCGTAGTCGTCGTTCTCGACCGCCGCCGTGATCACCGCCTCGATGCGGTGGTTGCGCGGGATGAAGGCCGGATTGACCTTGCGCATGGCCGCGCGCCGCTCGGCCGGGCTCTGCGGTTCCTCGGTCAGGCGCTGCTGCCAGCGCGCCGCCCATTCGTCGAACCCGGCGGGATCCTCGAACAGCGAACGGACCTCGCCGAGATCGCCGTTGCCGGCGGCGTCGCTGAGACGGCGGAACGTCAGCGTGAAGTCGGCCTTGGCCGCGGCCATCGCGTCGAACAGCGCCTGCGCCAGCGGCTGGTCGCCCTCGCGTTGCGTGAACAGGCCGAGCTTGCGCCGCAGTCCCGCCTGGTGGGCGTCGGTGAACTCCGCGGCGAAGCCGTCGAGTGCCGCCTCGGCCTCCTTGATCGCCTGGTCCTTGTCGTCCCCGAACAGCGGCAGCAGGCATTCGGCCAGCCGGGTCAGGTTCCACAGAGCGATGCGCGGCTGGTTGGCGAAGGCGTAGCGGCCGAACTCGTCGATCGAGGAAAACACCTGCTTGGGGTCGTAGGCGTCCATGAAGGCGCAGGGGCCGTAATCGATGGTCTCTCCCGACACCGAGGTGTTGTCGGTGTTCATGACGCCATGGATGAAGCCGACCAGCAGCCAGTCGGCGATCAGCTTGGCCTGGCGCGCGATCACGGCGTCGAGCAGGGCGTGGTAGGGCCGCTCGGTGCCGGCGATATCAGGATAGTGCCGGCTGATGACGTGGTCGGCGAGCCGGCGCACGGCGTCCACGTCCTGGCGGGCGGCGAAGTACTGGAACGTGCCGACCCGGATGTGGCTGGTGGCGACGCGGGTCAGCACCGCGCCGGGCAGGGCCGTGCCGCGATAGACCTGCTCGCCGGTGACGACAGCGGCCAGCGACCGGGTGGTCGGGATTCCCAGCGCCGCCATCGCCTCGCTGACGATGTATTCGCGCAAGACCGGCCCCAGCGCCGCACGGCCGTCGCCGCGGCGCGAAAATGGCGTCGGGCCGGAGCCCTTGAGCTGGATGTCGCGGCGGACGCCGTTGCGGTCGACGACCTCGCCGAGCAGGACCGCCCGGCCGTCGCCGAGCTGCGGCACGAAATGCCCGAACTGGTGGCCGGCATAGGCCATCGCGATCGGCTCGGCACCCTCGGGCACGGTTTTGCCCGCCAGGATCTCGGCGCCCTCCGGCGTCTCCAGCTCCGTCGGGTTGAGGCCGAGCTCCTCGGCCAGCGGCCGGTTCAGCTTGATCAGGCGGGGCGCCGCGACGGGGGTCGGCGCCACCCGGGCAAAGAAATTGTCCGGCAGCGCGGCGTAGGAATTCTGGAAGGGGAAATGCACGGTCATGGCTCCAAGATAGGCCCGCTGAGGCCGCTTTTCGAGCCCAAACGGCTGCCAGATGAGCGTTTCAGCGCCAGCTCAATTCGGCGGCAGCGCGGCCGGTTGCTCCGGTGCGCCGGGGAGGCGGCCTTTTCCGCAACGAGGCGGAAAAGGGGCCGCGCATGCGGTTGCCGCGCCGGGGCGGCTCGGCTAAACCCTGCGCGCATTCGGCAATGCGCCCTTGCGGCTGCGCCGATTCCCTTTTCCTCACGACGACCATTCAGGACGACCATGCATCGCTACCGGACCCACACCTGCGGCGCGCTCCGCGAGAGCAACATCGGAGAGACGGTCCGGCTGTCCGGCTGGTGCCATCGCATCCGCGACCATGGCGGCGTGCTGTTCGTCGATCTGCGCGACCATTACGGCATCACCCAGTGCGTCGTCGACCCGGACTCGCCGGCGTTCAGCCTGGCCGAGAAGCTGCGCTCGGAGTGGGTCGTGCGCATGGAGGGCAAGGTGCGCCGCCGCCCGGCCGGCGCCGACAACAAGAGCACCGACAATGACGATCTGCCGACCGGCAAGATCGAGCTCTACGTTTCCGACATCGAGGTCCTCGGCCCCGCCGACGAGCTGCCGCTGCCGGTGTTCGGCGAGCAGGACTACCCCGAGGACATCCGGCTGAAATACCGTTTCCTCGATCTGCGCCGCGAGAAGCTGCACCAGAACATCATGACGCGCGGCGCGATCATCGATTCGATGCGCCGGCGCATGAAGGAGCAGGGCTTCTTCGAATTCCAGACCCCGATCCTGACCGCGTCCTCGCCCGAGGGCGCGCGCGACTTCCTGGTGCCGTCGCGCATCCATCCCGGCAAGTTCTACGCGCTGCCGCAGGCGCCGCAGCAGTACAAGCAGCTGCTGATGATGTCGGGCTTCGACCGCTACTTCCAGATCGCGCCGTGCTTCCGCGACGAGGACCCGCGCGCCGACCGCCTGCCCGGCGAGTTCTATCAGCTCGACGTCGAGATGAGCTTCGTCGAGCAGGAGGACGTGTTCGCGGCGATGGAGCCGGTGATCACCGGCGTGTTCGAGGATTTCGCCAAGGGGAAGCCGGTCACCAAGGGCTGGCCGCGCATCCCATTCGCGGAAGCGATCCGCAAATACGGCTCCGACAAGCCCGACCTGCGCAACCCGATCGAGATGGCCGACGTCTCCGAGCACTTCCGCGGCTCAGGCTTCAAGGTGTTCGCGCGCATGCTCGAGGACCCCAAGAACCAGGTGTGGGCGATTCCCGCATCGGGTGGCGGCAGCCGCGCGTTCTGCGACCGGATGAACTCGTGGGCGCAGGGCGAAGGCCAGCCAGGCCTCGGCTACATCATGTGGCGCGAGGGCGGCGAGGGCGCGGGTCCCTTGGCGAACAACATCGGTCCGGAGCGCACCGCTGCGATCCGCAGCCAGATCGGCACCAAGGAAGGCGACGCCGCCTTCTTCGTCGCCGGCGATCCCGACAAGTTCTGGAAGTTCGCAGGCCTCGCCCGCAACAAGGTCTCCGACGAGCTGAACCTCGCCGACAAGGATCAGTTCAAGCTGGCCTGGATCGTCGACTTCCCGATGTACGAGTACAACGAGGACGACAAGAAGGTCGACTTCTCGCACAATCCGTTCTCGATGCCGCAGGGCGGCCTGGAGGCGCTGCAGACCCAGGATCCGCTGACGATCAAGGCGTTCCAGTACGACATCACCTGCAACGGCTACGAGATCGCCTCCGGCGGCATCCGCAACCACAAGCCGGCGGCGATGGTGAAGGCGTTCGAGATCGCAGGTTACGGCGAGCAGGAGGTGGTCGACCGCTTCGGCGGCATGTACCGCGCCTTCCAGTACGGCGCCCCGCCGCATGGCGGCATGGCCGCCGGCGTCGACCGCATCGTGATGCTGCTGTGTGGCACTACGAACCTGCGCGAGATCTCGCTGTTCCCAATGAACCAGCAGGCCATGGACCTGCTGATGGGTGCCCCGTCCGAGGCTTCGACCAAGCAGCTTCGCGAGCTGCACATCAGGACCAATCTGCCGAACAAGTAGTTCGGCAGGGCTCGATGTAGGGTGGGCAAAGCGGCCGCCGTCAAGCGGCGGCGTGCCCACCATCCATCGGCGCATCCGCCGCGAGATGGAGGGCACGGCGCTCCAGCAGATTGCCGTGAGGAGAGAGCAGGGCAGCGCCTTTGCCCACCCGACGGCAGTGTTCTCCCTTATGCCACCGAACGGCCCGGCGGCATCCGCGTCAGGACGTCGTCGCGGCGGACGGCGTGATGAAACAGTGCGGCGGCGACGTGCAGGGCCACCACGACCCACGCGATCCATTTGCCGACAAAATGGTGGATCGCGTCGACCGGCGGCTCGAACGCCTCTCAGGCGATCCCCGAGCGCGTCTCGATCCAGCTGAACAGCGCAATCCGTCTCGGCTCGTCGTTATCGGCCCCGAGCTGCGGCATGTCGTCGCCGGTTAGGACGTCACGCCGGTGCAAGATGACCCAGCCTTGAAGGCGTCGCTCCGTATTTGATGTTCTCGCGTTAATGCTGGTTAACACTGCGAACAACTTCGTCCGGGCCTTCGATTGCGTCGAGGCGGCTCCGGATGCGCTCTCGCGCATCGCGCCGAGCTCTTCGAACGGCCACAGGATCGGGCCGTCGTGCCCCGCGGCAAAGTGTTGATTCTGAGAACTAATCGATGGCGCCGGCTGTTAGTTCGGCGCGTTGCGAGACCCAACGCAGAACGCGATCGAGCAGTGCGGCTCGCTATGAGTTCCAGGCGACAGCGATCAGTCGAATGGCGGTTGCGGTGTTATGCAACCTGTCCTTAATAGAAGCCTGTCTGACTCATGTAGTGAACATAGCCAACCAATCACAAGAAGACGGATAGTTCAAAATGACCGTTCGCTGGTGTGCGCTCCTTCTCGGAACCTGCTTCTTCGTCCCTGCCGCCTCTGCTGTCCCCATTTCCCCCGATGTCGTTCGTGATCTCGCCGCCCGCGTCGGTCCGGTCGTCGGTCAGGCCGCGACGTGTCGCGAGATCGCCCAGGGACGCGTCCAGACCATCATCGATCAATTCAGCGAAGTGATCCGCCAGGGCTCTTCGAACGGCGGCGAGCGCGATGGGCTCATCCGCACCTTCAACAGCTACATCGCCGAGGGCCGCGGGCGGGTCGCGTCCTCGCAGGTGAACTGTCAGACCGCAGAGCGCCAATTGGCAGAGCTGGAGCGGTCGCTCAGCCAGCAGCAGTCGGCGGCTCCCTCGCTGTCCTTCGCGCTGGCTCCCTCGACCGCGGCCGCGTCGACGCAGCCCACGGCCAACCTGCCGCCTCCGCTTCCGCACGGCGTCAGCGATACTGAGATCCGGTTCGGCACCGTCATCCCGTTCTCTGGAGTCCGCAAGGAGTCCGCGCGCCAGATGAAGCTCGGCATCGAGACCGCGTTCGCACGCGCCAACGATGCCGGCGGCATCAACGGCCGCAAGCTGCGGCTGATCGCTGCCGACGATGGCTATGATCCGACGCGGACGCTCGGCGCCATGACGCAATTGTACGAGAAGGACCAGGTGTTCGGCTATATCGGCAACATGGGCACTGCGAACAACGCGGTGGCGATTCCCTACGCGCTGGAGCGCCGCGCGCTGTTCTTCGCGCCCTATAGCGGCTCCGCCGTCGTCCGCCGCGATCCGCCCGACCGCTACGTCTTCAACTATCGTGCGAGCTACGCCGAAGAGACCGCGGCGATCGTGCGCTACCTGATGAAGGTCAAGCGCATCCCGGCGAAGCAGATCGCCGTGTTCGCGCAGAACGACGCCTATGGCGACGACGGTGCCAACGGTGTCGCCAAGGCGTTCCGCGCGAACGGCATCAACGATCCGATCATCCGCTACGGCTTTCCGCGCGGCACGCTGGACGTCGACGAGGCCGTCGGCAAGCTGAAGGCGCAGACCAAGCCGCCGATCAAGGCCGTGATCATGATCGCGACCGACCGCGCGGCGGCGAAATTCATCGAGAAGACCCACGAGGCGGTTCCAGGGCTGATCTACGCCAACATCTCGGCGGTCGGATCGTCGTCGCTCGCGGCCGAGCTGAAGCTGCTCGGCGCGAAATACACCAACGGCGTCATCGTCACGCAGGGCGTTCCCTCGGTCGCAGGCTATTCGAGCCTGGTGCTCGACTACAAGACCGCGCTGGAGAAGTACTTCCCGGGCGAAGCGCCGGACTACACCTCGCTCGAGGGCTTCATCTCGGCGAGCATCCTGATCCAGGCGCTGAAGCAGACCACGCCGCTCGAGACCGAGCGGCTGGTCGATACGCTGGAGTCGATGCAGAGCATCGACCTCGGGCTCGGCAGCAAGCTCTCCTTCGGACGCGCCGAGCACCAGGCCTCGCACAAGATCTGGGGCACCGCGCTCGACGAGACCGGCACCTACCAGGCGATCGAGCTGGAATGAGGCGCGGAGGGGGGCGCGGCAAGACGGCCATCGCCGGGCCTTGCCGCGTCGCCCACGCTTCCCGCTGACTTCCGGTGCCGCTGCGATGAGTTCGGGCGGACGAGGCTGCGGCCTGCCGTCCTGAGCTCATGGTGAGGCGGAACAGTTGGCCGGATTTCGGGTTTGGATTGCATGCGCAACAACTGTGGGCGACTGCAATGTCCGTGCGAACACAGATTTCGGCGATGATCTTCATGATGGTTCAGGCTGTGCTGTTCGGCGCGGGAGTCCTGACCATTCTCCTCACGCCGCTGAGCGATCACGCGATGATCGCGATGCCGGTCATGATCGCATCGAGCGTGGCGCTGGCCGCCATTCTCTCCTGGCAGATCGCACCGCGGCTGCGTGCGAGATACTGGCGGCGGCGTGGAACCACCCACGACCTGATCTCGGGTTGACGCGGGACGCCGGGCTCCGGACGGCAGGTGCAACGCTGCTTTCGGACTGGTGTGCCTGGCCTTCGCCGCGGCCACGGCAACAAAGAACGGCTGCGGAATACTCAAACCGGCGTCGTTCGCCCACGATTTCACTCCGCCGCATAGGGCGACACAGCGGCGCCGCGACGGTCGTTGCGGCGCAATATCGAAAGCCGGCAGTTCGTTAGAACCAACCCTGAGCCGCACGGTTAGAGAGCATTCTCATGGAGGATGAACCATGCGCGTTTCAGCAGCAGCGACCGTTCTGTTCCTGTCCTCTTGTTTCGTGTCCGCCGCAGCTCTGGCTGAGCAGGCCGACACCACGCCTCGAACGGGCCAGTCCCAAGCCGTTCCTGTGCAGCCCGAACGCACGCCCCAGCAGGCGGACCAGGCCCGGGAGCGCGAGCGGCAGAGCGCCGAAGATACCAAGGTGAACCGCGATTGGACCACGCAACAGCGCGACGACGATCGGATGGGCATGGATCGCATGCGCCAGCACCGCATGGGCCGCATGATGGACCAGGACATGGACCATCGCACCACGGGAAGGAGTTCGCGCATGCAGCGCGACGACGACATGGATCGCCGTTCAAGCAGCTTCGACGAGGACCGGCCGTATCGCCGTATCAAGATCTGCTACGAGTACGAAAATGGCGACGAGTTCTGTCGCTACCGTGACTAGGTGAGGGCGGTTGCGACAGCATCGGCTGATGAGGCACCGACCGCACCGCTGCCCGCGGGCTCGCTTCCTGACAGCGAACGAGCTGCTGGTTTGCGTCAGCTTGCGCGGCGTGCAAACAGCAGCGCGCCGCCGAGGCCGCACATGACGGCGCCCGACGCCTGCCGCATCCGCGTCACGAGGCTCGGGCGCGTGACGAGACCGTGCCGTGCTCTGGCGGCCCAGAACGTCACGACCAGGTCGACGCTGGTGTTGAATGCGACCGAGATCAGCCCGAACACGATGGACTGCGCGGCGACGTGGCCCGTGGGATCGACGAACTGCGGAATGAAGGCGAGGAAGAACGCCGCCGTCTTCGGGTTGAGCGCCTCGACGACGATGCCCTCGCGGAAAGCGGGCCGGCTGCCGGTCGTCGTCACCTCGGCCGGCCCTGCGACCCGCGCTTCCCGCCATGTCTTGATGCCCAGCCAGATCAGGTAGAACGCGCCCGCGATCTTCAACACCGCGAACGCCTCAGCGCTCGCCATCACCAGCGCCGACAGCCCGACGGCGCCGGCGGTCACGTGCACGAGCCCTCCGAGCCCAAGCCCGACGCTGGACGCCAGCCCCTCGCTCCGCCCGCCGGCCAGCGTCCGCGCCACGATATAGAAGATGCCGGGGCCGGGCGTCAGCGCGACGATGAGTGCGGCGGAGAGGAACAGGAGGAAGGTGGGGAGGTCGGGCATGACGTTCGTATTATCACCGCAGGCGGCCCTTTTCAGCAGAAGGCTGATGCGATTGATCATCCTTCGGTGCGAGTGGCGCGCGTAGCCGGCTCACCAGGCCGCGGTCGAGCGCCAAACACAACTGTCGTCCCGGCGAACGCCGGGACCCATAGTGCGTGATTTGTCGAGGAACGTGACTGATAGTTGCCGATCGTGCCGATGCCAGCCCGACGGGCAATCTCCGCATCTCACTCATGCGCAAACTGCCCGTCGTGTTAGTTTGTCGCAATCATTCCGCTTGCACCGTCGGGCAAATCACCTCCACATTTCCGGCCATCCCGCCTCGATGAAGAGGGACGGTTCGCGGTCGTCACGAGACGTGAGGCGGGGAGGCGGTGGCTGCATCGTGTTCGCAACGTGCTGATAGCGCGCGTCGACGAACGGCACGGTGCAGACGGTCAAGTCGCGTGGTCCTGACACCCCGATGCTGGTGTCAAGTTCGCGGAAGATGCCTTCCGGCATCGCGCGGATGACGGGGGCAAACAAGCCGGTCCCCGAGGAGAGTGCGAAGCAGCCGAAAAGCCCACCGCGCAGGGAATGCCGGTTGATCGGCAGCACCTGTGGTACCTGCCGCCTGCATTTTTTTCGCAGGCGGGCCATGGGTTGCGGCCAGCACCCGGCATTCCCTGCGCCCTCTTCGTCGAAGGAGGGCCGAACGACCGGACAACTCGGGCGCTCGCGCCGCGGGATCGGGGACGCGCGTGGCTCGCGAGTTGACTTGAATGAGGGATGCGAAGAACGCGGACGTTCATCGGACAAAGGCCGTCCTCGCCATCGTACCGATGTCAGCCCCGTGCACAAATCCCATCGTTGTCATTCCGGGCTCGCGCTGCGCGCGCCCCGGAATGCGTAATGACGGAGGAGAGAGGCGGGGACTCACTCTCCCCTCACCTCGCGGCTCAAGTCACGGTGCGGTCTGGGCCTCGATCTTGAACTGCGCCAGCGCGCTCGGCGGGTCGATGGCGATGAGCTGGGCGAGCTGCAGGGCTGGGACCTTGGCGCGCGGCGAGAGCTTCAGCGTGAAGGTCTGGCGCGGGGTCTGGACGAAACGGCTTATGGCCTCGACGGCGCTGGCGACATCGATGTTGTCGGCGGCGACCTGGGCGCCGATCGCCTTGATGCTGTCGACCAGCGCCTTGCGCGCGGCATCGCGCGTGATCGCATGGCCGCGCGCGTAGTTGGCGACGAGCACGTCCACCGCGCCGAGATCGCGCAGGGTCAATTCCAGCCCGCTGGCCTCGATCTGCTCCGCTGCCGTCGTGGCCTGCTGCAGGTCGATGGTGAACACGTCGCGCGGCACCTGCGACAGCGAGACATTGGCCGAGGCTGCGATGAGGTTGCTGACCTCGAGCTTGAAGGGCTGGAGCGCGAACGCACCCGAGCTCTCGGTCCAGCCGAGGCCGAGATCGGCGTCGAACGCGGCGGTGTCGATGCCGGCGACGAGGAGCGGCAGCAGCGCCGGATTGGACGCATCCAGAGGTCCGGCCATCTTGGCCACGAGGTGCGCCTTGGTCGGGATGGGGCCGACGAACTGGCCCCAGTCGAGGCTGAAATTGTCGATCTGCACCGGCTTGGTGCTCGCCTTGTAGGAGGTCGTCAGCCCCTTCAGCTCGATGCCGCCGATCAGCTTGAACAGCGCCAGGGCTTCGGCCGCACCGGGCTTGGCGCCGGGCACGGCGAATTTGGCGGTCTGGCGCAGCATACCGCCCATGTCGAAGCGCTTGACCGCGAAGCGGCCGAGCTTGACCGGTCCGTTCGGGGTCCGTCCGTCGAAGCCCTCGAACGCGACGTCGCCCTTGCCGTCGTCGAGGTCGAACCGCGTCAGCGCGACCTTGACCGGGCCGTCGGGAGTCTCGACCGCCAGACCTCGGACCTCGACGTTCTTGAACAGGACGCCGTCATAGATGCTGGCCACCTTGTCGATGAGGTCGGGCGTCATGGCGCTCGTTCGCGGCGAGGTCGGCGTCAGGGCAGCGACCAGCGCGGGCAGCTGGATGCGCGACGGCCGCACGCCGAACTCGTCCATCGTCAGGGCGTCGATGTGCATGCGCATGCCGAGATCGGACGTGATCTCGTAGAGGCCCATCCCGGCGGAGCCGCTCAGGCGGATGGCACGATCGTCCTTGGCGGACTCGGTCGCGAACAGGGCGACGATGGCGTTGACGTCGATGTCCTTGGTCACGATGTCGAGCATGCGGCCGCGCACCGTCTCGACCTTGCCGTTCGGCGGCTGCGCCGCCGTGCTGAAGGTGACTTCCTGGATCTTGTAGTTGTCGATGCGGCCGCCCTTGATGCCGTCCACCACCAGCCCGGAATAGCCGAATTCGGTCGGCCCGACCGCGGCGCCGCCTTCCATCGTGCCGGTGACCCGCGGCACCGTGGCCGAGGTGGCGCTGACGGTGGCGAGCTGTTGGGCGAGGGCGCGGGTGGTCTCGAGCGCACCCGCCCCGGCCGGGATCGCCGCGAACCGCGCCGGGCCGGCGTAATCCTTCACCACCAGTTGCGGCAGCTTGTAGCTCAGGCGCAGCGGCGAGGGGCCGGGGATCTGGCCGGCCATGGCGATGTCGCCGATCTCGATGCTGGCGGCCGTGACATGCTCGGAATCAGGCTGGCTCAGGCCGGTCGCGGTGACGGTGCCAAGCGTGACGCTGGCCGGCGGCTGGGTCGCCGATTCCAGCTTGACGTCGGCGATTGTCAATTTGCGGCTCCACAGGTCGAAGGTGACCTTGCCATGGGTTGCCGTGGCGCCACTCTGCCGGATCTGGGCAAAGCTCGCCTCGACCTCGCGCTCGGCGCGGCTCTGGGCGTACCAGGGCACGCCGACAAGGCCAGCGACGGCCAGCGCGACAGCCGTGAAGATTCCGATCAGGATACGGGTCATTTGATGTGCTCCGCCCAAGGCTTAGGCAGCAAGTGGTGATGGTCTCAATGAAATCGATGGAGTAGGGATGTGCTTCTGCGAATTGGGGAATCGCTGGCCCGGGATGCCGGCGAGCATGGTTTCGGATGTTGCATGAAAGCCGCCCAGCGTGCATCACATGCGCTTCCACCGGCCGGAAAAACCGACGTCTGACCGAGACTCAAGAGACCAAAAATCCGGGTCGGAAACGCTGGAGCACGTATGTCGTCGTCCTATTCTGAAGATCTTCGTTCCGCAGCCCTGGCCTATCACCGCCTGCCGCGGCCCGGCAAGCTGGAGATCCAGGCCTCCAAGCCGCTCGCCAATCAGCGCGACCTGGCGCTGGCCTATTCGCCGGGCGTCGCCGCTGCTTGCACCGAGATCGCCAACAACCCGGCCGAGGCGGCATCGCTGACCGCGCGGGCCAACCTGGTGGCCGTCGTCTCCAACGGGACCGCTGTGCTCGGCCTCGGCAATATTGGCCCCCTGGCCTCCAAGCCGGTGATGGAGGGCAAGGCGGTCCTGTTCAAGAAATTCGCCGGCATCGACGTATTCGACATCGAGATCGCGGCCGATACCATCGACCGGGTGGTCGAGACGGTCGCGGCGCTGGAGCCGACCTTCGGCGGCATCAACCTCGAGGACATCAAGGGACCGGAGTGCTTCGAGATCGAGGCGCGGCTCAAGGAGCGGATGAAGATCCCGGTCTTCCATGACGACCAGCACGGCACCGCGATCATCGTCGGCGCCGCGATCAAGAACGCGCTGTCGCTGTCCGGCAAGCAGCTCTCCGAGGTCAAGATCGTGACGTCGGGCGCAGGCGCCGCCGCGATCGCCTGCCTCAATCTGCTGGTGTCGATGGGCGCGCAGCGCAAGAACATCTGGGTCTGCGACATCGACGGCGTCGTCCATGAGGGCCGCAACACGCTGATGGATCCGTGGAAGGCGGTCTATGCGCAGAAGACCGACAAGCGGACCCTGGCCGATGTCATCGGCGGCGCCGACATCTTCCTCGGGCTGTCCGCTGGCGGCGTGCTGAAGCCGGAACTGTTGAAGCAGATGGCCGAGAAGCCGCTGATCATGGCGCTCGCCAATCCAAATCCGGAGATCATGCCGGAGGAGGCGCGCGCCGCACGGCCCGACGCGATGATCTGTACCGGGCGTTCGGACTTCCCGAACCAAGTCAACAACGTGCTGTGCTTCCCGTTCATCTTCCGCGGCGCGCTCGACGTCGGCGCCACCGCGATCAACGAGGCGATGAAGCAGGCCGCGGTCGATGCGATCGCGCAGCTCGCCCAGGATCCGCCCTCGGATGCGGTGAGCCGCGGCTTCGATAGCGGCGAGACGCAGGGCTTCGGCCCGGGGTCGCTGATCCCGTCGCCGTTCGATCCGCGCCTGATCCTGCGCATCGCGCCCGCGGTGGCGAAGGCGGCGATGGAGTCCGGCGTAGCGATGCGGCCGATCACCAATTTCGACGAGTATACCGCGCTGTTGGAGCGTTTCGCGTTCCGCTCCGGCCTGGTGATGAAGCCCGTGTTCGCCAAGGCAAAGACGCAGCCGGTCCGCGTGATCTATGCCGAGGGCGAGGACGAGCGCGTGCTGCGCGCGACCCAGGTGGTGCTGGAGGAGAAGCTGGCGCGGCCGATCCTGGTCGGTCGCCCCAGCGTGGTCGAGGCCCGCATCAAGCGCTTCGGTCTGTCGATCAAGGCCGGGCGTGATTTCGACCTCGTCAATCCGGAGGACGATCCGCGCTACCGCTCCTATGTTCAGAGCTATATCGAGATTGCGGGACGGCGTGGTGTGACGCCGGATGCAGCGCGCACGGTGGTGCGGACCAACGCCACGGTGATCGCGGCGCTTGCCGTCGTCAGGGGCGAGGCGGACGCGATGATCTGCGGCGTCGAGGGCCGCTACATGAGCCATCTGCGTCATGTCCGCGAGATCATCGGCTTCATGCCGGGGGTCAGCGACTACGCGGCGCTGGCGCTCACCATCACCAGCAAGGGCGCCTATTTCATCGGCGACACCCAGGTGCGGCCGGATCCGACCGCCGAGGAGCTCGCCGAGATGGCCTCGCTGGCGGCCAACCACGTCACGCGCTTCAACATCAAGCCGAAGATCGCGTTCGTGTCGCACTCCGATTTCGGCGGCTACGACACGGAGTCGTCGCGCAAGATGCGGCAGGCGACGGCGCTGTTGAAGCAGCATCGTCCCGACCTCGAGGCCGACGGCGAGATGCAGGGTGACACCGCGCTGTCGGCGACCGCGCGCAAGGCGATCCTGCCGCATTCCAATCTCGAGGGCTCGGCCAACGTGCTGATCATGCCGAATCTCGATGCCGCCAACGTCGCCTATCAGATGATCAAGGTGCTGGCGGATGCGGTCCCGGTGGGGCCGATCCTGATCGGCCCTGCCAGGCCGGCGCATATCCTCACGCCATCGGTGACGGCGCGCGGCATTCTCAACATGACGGCGGTGGCCGCCGTCGAGGCCCAGGAGCGGGCGGGGAGGGCGCAGCCGACGCTGTTCGCGTAAAGCGGTTGGCGTGATCGAAGTGTGGCGGAATTCGTCCGGTTTCGGTCGTATTCCGCCCGCCTTTATTGTTGAAAAGCGTTCGCGACGTCACATATCCGGCCCTGTAGGCCGGCGACACATCGTTTGAAGTTGATCCGTGAGGGCGAGAATGCCGGGTTTCATTACGTTCGGGCGCGTTCTGTTCGCCGTGATCTTCATCTACACGGGCGCGACCAAGCTGTTCGGCATTGCCGCCACCGCCGATCTGATCGCCGCCAAGGTCACGATTCCCACGATGCTCGCGCCCTATGCGGCACAGCTCGAGGCCGCCGCCAAGATGCCGATGCCGCAGATCCTGGCGATCGCGGCCGGCGCGTTCGAGGTGCTCGCCGGTGTGATGATCGCGCTCAACTTTCTCGGGCGTTTCTTCGCGGCTCTGATGATCCTGTTCGTCGGCGCGACCATCTTCTACTTCCATGACTTCTGGAACCAGACCCCGCCCGACAACGCCAAGACCCTGATCGACGCGCTGAAGAACCTGTCGATCATCGGCGCGCTGTTCATGATCTTCGGCTACGGCAAGGGCCCGAAGGCACCGGAGCAGAGCGCCTACGGAGATATCTAGGAGGGAGCCTTAAGCGGATCGCTTCCAGGCGGTCACGCTGACGTCGTCGGCGGGATCGAGCATCAGCTGATTGGACGGCGTGTAGCCGTGGGCCGTCAGCACCTGCTGCGGCGATCGGTCGGGACCGACGCCTGGAAAGCACGGCGCGCCGCCGGGCAGGGAGACGTGGGGCGCCAGCGACAGGAAGAAGCTGTCGTAGCTGTCCATGAACATCTCGAACACGACCGGACCGCCGATCACGGCCACCGTGCCAGAGCTGACGCCCGCGGCTTCACAGGCGGCTTCGAAGGAGGCGCCCGCCGGATTCCAAAGGGTAGAGAGCGGCTTCTCCGGATCCGGCGCCAGCCCCGCGACCTTGCGGGTCACGACGATGCGCCGGCGCTTCGGCGAGTTCGGCTGGTCCTCATAGGAGTTGCGGCCATGGACGATCAGATCGGCGCCATCGAGGGCCTGGGAAAAGAATGCGGCGTCGCCGGGGAATTTCAGGGCGGGCGGCATCGCATTGTGCGCGTCGGCCAACATCCCGTCGGCCGACACGATCACGTAACCTTCGATACGAAGCTTGGTCACTGACGAAAGGAATCCTGTCTCATTCGGACACTGTCGTCACAACGCTCGAGACCGGCCTTTGGCTCACCGTCGGCAGCTTCGCGACCTTGGCGAGCTGCTCGTCATATTGCGGCAGCGACTGCACCGGCGCCTTGGCGCGCATCGCGACCACCTTGTAGCCGCCGGCCTTCAGGCGGCGCAGCATCTCGGGCAGGGCCTCGGCGGTATGCTTGTGGAAGTCGTGCATCAGGATGATGCCCTTGCCGAGCTTGTCGAGCTTCTTGAAGGTGACGTCGAGCACCGCCTGCGCATTGCGCGCCTTGAAGTCGAACGAGTCGAGATCGCAGGAGAAGATTCCGATGTTGCGGGTGCCGAGATAGGTCACCATCTCCGGCGGGTGCTGCAGGGCCGGGAAGCGGAAGAACGGCGCCGGCGAGTTGCCGCCGAGCGCCCACTTCACGGCGCTGATGCCGAGCTCGATCTCTTCCTTGCGCTGATCCTCGGTCAGCTTCTTGTTGGTCAGCGCCGCATGCGACCAGGTGTGCGTGCCGACCGTATGGCCGGCATTGTAGACTTGCTTCAGGATCTCCGGATAATAGGTCGCATGCTTGCCGATGATGAAGAAGATGCCGGTGGTGCACTGGTCGGCAAGCGCCTTGAGCACGCTGGGCGTGTTCTCCGGCCACGGGCCGTCGTCGAAGGTCAGCACGACCTCGTGATCCTTCAGGAAGTCAAGGTCCTTGAAGTGCTCGAAGCCGAAGCCTGGACCGCCGGTCGTGTCGATTTCGACGGTGCGGCCGACGCCGAGCGCCTCGGGGTTCATGCAGGGCGCGCGCGGCGGCTGGGTCTGCACCGCAGCGGCCGGAGCGGGTACGGGTGCGGCAGCAGCCGGGGTCGGTGCCGCCGCCGTGCGCTGCGCCTGCGACCACGCCACGCCAGACGTCAACAGCGAAGCCGCCAAAGAGCTCGCGAACACCAATCCTGCTGCAATCCGCATCGTGTTTCCTCGGGGTTGTTGCAACGGGAGCGCCAGTGCCGAGAGTCGCTCCGTCATCCGGCCGGGATATTAGCCCAGCAGCCGGAGTGGCGCCAAAAGGAAACGAGGCAAAAACACGGGGGAAGTTGCCGGCTTCCGCCGCATTCCTGCCGAGTGTTGCTCAGCCGTTCGCCAGCAGCCGGGCGACCGCGGTCTTGACCCGCGTCTCCGTCGGCTCGACCGAGGAGGCGAACACGTCGGCGATGTAGCCGTCACGGCCGATCAGATATTTGTGAAAGTTCCAGCGCGGCGTCTCTTTGGGCCGCGCCTCGGCGGCCCAGCGGTAGAACGGGTGGGCGTTGGAACCGGTGACCACCGCCTTGGCGGTCATCGGGAAGGTCACGCCATAGTCCTTGTTGGCCAGCTCGGCGATGTCGCCGGCGATTCCGGGCTCCTGGTTGAAGTCGTTGGACGGCACGGCAATGATCGTCAGCCCGCGCTCATGGAACTCGCTCCACAGCTTCTGGAGGCCGGTGTATTGCGGGGTGTAGCCGCACTGCGAGGCCGTGTTGACGACCAGCACCGGCTTGCCGGCGAAATCGGCGAGCCGAATCGGCTCACCGGCCAGCGCCGGGAAGGAGAAGCGGTAGGCGGTCATCTTGGTCACCGCATTGTCGGCATGAGCCGCCTGCGACGTGAGCGCCGCGCCCGACAACGAGGCGCCGATGCCGAGAACAACCATCCTGCGATTGATCATGTGAATCTCCCTGAGCAGAGCCAGCCCCGTCAGCATGAATGTGCCCGCGCTCGACCTGCCGATGCGTGAACGGCTTCGGCGTTGCGCTGGATCAGACTGCGTTGCGGCACGGGATACCCTTGCCGTAGGGCGGAAAGAGGGACGGCGTCGGTCTTCAGCGCAGCGAAAGGATGAAGTCCGTGCCCTCGCCGGTTTCGCCCTGGTTGATGCCTTGATCGGAGACGATCAGCGAACTTCCGGTTGACAGGGCTTCGCCGAGCCACGCCATCACGTCGGCGGGAATGGTGATGCGATCGAGCGCCTCGGCTGCGCTGCTCAGCTGAACGACCTGTTTCAGCTCGGCATCGGCGCCCGCGGACTTCTTGCCGCGCCGGACCGCCTTGGCGGCGCCATCGGTCGCCGCGGTGCTTCGCGCCGAGGAGGGCAGCGAGACGACCGACCAGCGCATCGTCGCCGGATCGGCCTTGTCAGCCGTCGCGGTGAACACGTGGGTGCCGAGCGGCTTGTCGCCCGGTGCGATGGTGACCGGGGTGTTGAACACCGGAGCGAAGTTCTGCCGCACGTACAGCTTCGAATCCTTGCGGCTGATGAAGATCGCGATCTGGCTGTTGCGCTTCAATTCGGGCTTGGGCGCAATCGGCTTGTCCGGCGCGGCAACACGCGACTGATCCTTGGCGAGATCGTTGGGATCGACCGCCTTCGCCGGTGCCTCTGCCGCCGGTGTGGACGGCGACGCAGGCTGGTCCGCGATCGGGGCGTCGGCAGGCTTGGACTCTACCGACTTGGACTCAGGCGGCTTGGACTCGGCAGGCTTGAGTTCGGTCGAACCGGTGGCTTCGGCATTCGATGCCTCAGCCGGCTTCTCGACAGCCGGAGCGGCCACCTGCGCAGCATTCGTTGGCTCGCTCGCCGGAGCGACGTCGCCGGGGGCAGACTTGGCCTCTGCGTCGGCGGTCGCAGGCTCAATCTTGGTCTCGGCGACACTGGGCTTCAGATCGGCAGTATTGCTTTGAACCTCCACCGGTGGCGAGCGCGATGGTTCGACGCTTGGGGAAGCATCCGAGACCATCGGTGGGAGTCCGTTGGCGTTGGCGGCGTCGGCGGTCTGCACCTGGCGCGACGCGGCGGGCGATCCTTCGCCGGAGCGCGGGCTCTCGGCATGACCGATCGTGGCGCGCAGATCCGTCGTCGCGACTGTGATCGCGGTGGTGACGGCCGCGCCCTTGTCCGACTTGATCGCCGCCGGCGCAGTCGCATCGGGTTGCACCGATGCGCTCGGCTGCGGCGCCTTCAGTGCAGCGAGCATCGGATGCGAGAAACTCGCAGGAGCCACCTCGTTCGGCGTGACCAGGACCCGGGATCCCATCCGCGTCCAGCCATAGAATCGGGTTGCAAAGCTTGGCGGCATGCGGATGCAGCCATGCGAGGCCGGGTAGCCGGGCAGTACGCCCGCATGGAGCGCGACGCCCGACCAGGTGATGCGCTGCATGAACGGCATCGGGGCGCCGCTATAGATGTTGGAGCGATGGAATTTCTGCTTCTGAATGACGCTGAACACGCCCATCGGGGTGGAATGTCCCTTCATGCCGGTCGAGACCGGCGCTTCCGCGAACAGACCGTTTGCGTCGTAGACCTTGAGCTGCTGCTTGTTGATCGACACCGCGATCGTGACCGGCCCTTGCGGCTTGGCAGCCTCCTTCTCGGTCTTCAGCTTGTCGAGGTGGCGCGCCTTGGCCTTGCGCGGCGCGGCCGGGCGTAAGGTCGGAGCAATGGCGACGGGCTGAGAGTCGTTCCAGTAGTAATAAGACGCTGCGTCAGCCTGTGAAGTCGCTGCGAGGGCAAGCGGAACTGAAACGATTGCTGCACAATAGAACCGCCCCCTGGCGGCCGCACGAACGCAGAGCATTCCGGCAAATCCTCAAGAACCATCTGGTCTTTAGTGTCGCAGACGGAGTCTGCGTTCACCAGCTTGGGGCTTCTGCCCTGCGTGATTTCGTTCCAATCGTAGCAGAAAAGCCTCACATCCCGTTAAACGGGTAGTGGAAGGTCACGGGCTGGAGCGCCTTCCTTGCAGGCATTTGTGTCCCTACATGGGCGGTATGCCGAGCATCGGCGGTATAACGGAGACCGACATGTCGTTCAGAGCCACCAAACGGTTTGATCTGTGGCTGAAAACCCTCGCTTACCTACTGCTTATCGGATTGTCCTCGCCTGTCATCTCAGCATACGCCGCAGACGAGCCGGATCTGATCTTCCGTCGGTCGACCGTGTTCAAATTGCTCAGCCCGAATGACAAGCTCGCGACCTATGGCGTTGATGATCCAGAGGTCGAGGGCGTCGCCTGCCACTTCACGGTGCCGCAGAAGGGCGGATATGCCGGCTGGCTGGGCCTGGCCGAGGAGGTCTCCGACATCTCGCTCGCATGCCGGCAGATCGGCCCGATCAGGTTCAAGCGCAAGCTCGAACAGGCCGACGACATGTTCCGGCAGCGGCGGTCGCTGTTCTTCAAGAAGATGCAGATCGTTCGCGGCTGCGACGCCAAGCGCAACGTGCTGGTCTACATGGTCTACTCGGACAGGCTGATCGAGGGCTCGCCGAAGAACTCGACCTCCTCCGTCCCGATCATGCCTTGGGGCAAAGCCGATGACGGCGCAGTCCAGAAGTGCGGCGATTTCATTCAATAAGGGATGTGCCAAGAGACGATCGGCTGCCGAAAGCCTCGCTGGGCAATTTGTGCTTGGCGGGATCGTGGCAGCCGATCAGCCGCACCAAGCTCTGTGGGGCCGAGGCAGCGTAGCTCTCGGTCCGCTGCTGCGCCATCGGCGTAGCCAGGGAGCTGCGGCGAGATACCTTCGGCTTGGGTGTGTGCAAGCGCTTGTCCATGGTGACCCTGAGGGAGCAACGTCGTCTCCCAACGCGCCGCGCTGCTGGGTTGCCGTGGTGAGCTGGGAGGTTCGCCCTGCCGGCCACGATTAACGCAAGGTCGTTAAGAAGCTCTCCGTCGGCAGATTGACGGTTGCCTTGGATGGCGCTGGCGCGGTCAAAGCGGGTGGCGCTTTAGGTCACTCTCGTTTTGATTGTATTCTGTGTCGTCGGGTGGTCGCGATGAAACGAAGCGGAGGGGCCATGAAACCATTTTGTGCCCGTGCCGCAGACCGCTTGAAACGTGAAGCGGGTATGAAAGCATCAGCGACATGAGAATCGTGTCGTCCCGGCCCGCGTGGATGACATGACAAAAAACAAGAACCAGCGGTCCACCATGTGTTTTCGACTGGATGCTGCGGCGCTTGCCGCGCTGTCGTGCCTCTTCTGGTCCTCCGTCGAGGCGCGGACGACGACCCGATTGCCAGATCTGCGCGGCGAGTTCGTACGGCTGTGTGCGCCTCATATGCTCGACCGGTGGACGCATCCCGAAGCTGTCTGCTCCTGCCTGCATGATCATGCGGCCGCGATGGTGGAGGATGCCGACTTGCGTGAGGCGCTGCTGCGCGGGATCAGTGAGACCGGCGTGCCGACCATAGAGACCGATTGGGTGCCCGCACCGAAGCGAGCGGAGATCGGTCCCACGTTCACCAAGATCGCGAAACCCGCGCTGCAGTGCATGTTCGATCCGGCCAACTGATCAGCCGCCGGGCCTGATGTCGATCAGCATCGATCGTCCGGCGGTGCTCGTTGTCAGTCCAGGCCGTATTGCGACATCAGGGACTGCACGTCCGGCCGGCGCATGATGCGTGAGATCCGGGTACTGATGGCATCCTCGTCGCTGTGTCTTGACGATTTTGCAGCAGGCTTGGGTGCAGGACGGGCCGCTGCCGCGCCGGCACGGGTTGGCTGATGCCGTACAGGAGCAGGCTTTTCGGCGGACGACGAAGCGGCCGGTTGCGTCCCCGTGGCCTGTGTGGCCGCCGCGGCCGGGAGGCCGGACCGGGGCCGCGCGGCAACAGCAGCGATCGCGGGGACCAGCACCGGTGAAGCTGCGGCCGTGACGGGCGGAGTCGGGGCTGGTGCCATCGGGCGTGCTTCGGTGGTGACCGCCGCGGGGGATGTCGCGAGCACTGGATTCGACGTCTTGGCAGCTTCAGCAACGGGCGCGGCGGCCGTGAGCGAGTTGGTACGCGTCTGCGATGAAGCTGCCTCAGGCGCCGGGACGGGCGCAGCCAGTGAGGTGAGCGCCGGGGCTGGCGGCGAGATCGCCGCCGGCGGCTCGATGACCGGAAGCGGGGCGGCGATGGCGGCATTGCCTGCGGAGGCGGCCTCGCTGGTGATCTTTTCGCTGCGGTCCAACTCGGGCTTCCTGATATCGCTGGGGACATTGAGGGCCTGGGTTTGCGCGTGAGCCAGCATCTGCCGCGCGGTCATTGGTGTCTCCGCCGAAGCCGAGATCGGCAGCAGGACGGCGGTCGCGAAGGCCAGCTGCAGGGTCCTCGTTGACGATGTGAACTTGATCATGACCGGCTCCTTGCGATGTGCGATCTGCACTGGGTTCGTTCAGGCCGCTGCGCTGGCGGTCGCCCGGTCGTGGGCGATGACGACACGCTGGCCGCGCATCTTGGCGATCACCTCGTCGCGCGGGCCGAATGCCAGCGTCTTGCCGAAGGCCATCACCATGATGCGGTCAACATGCGCCAACAGCTGCGGACGGTGAGTGACGACGATCACGGTGCGACCGGCGGTCTTCGCCTGGGCCAGGGCGTGCGCCAGCGCCCGCTCGCCGTCCTCGTCGAGGTTCGAGTTCGGCTCGTCGAGGATCAAGAGCCGCGGATTGCCGTAGAGCGCGCGGGCGAGGCCGACGCGCTGCCGCATGCCGCCGGACAATGCCACGCCGCCTTCGCCGATCGGCGTGTCGTAGCCGTTGGGCAGGCGCAGGATGACCTCATGCGCGCCGGCGGCCTTGGCGGCAGCGACAACGGCTGCTTCGTCGACCTTCGCAAGCCGGGCGATGTTGTCGGCGACGGTGCCTGAGAACAGCTCGATGTCCTGCGGCAGATAGCCGATATGCTTGCCCAGCCGGTTCTGATCCCACTGGCTGTAGGCGGCGCCGTCGATGCGGATCACACCTTCGCGCAGCGGCCAGACCCCGGCCATGGCGCGCGCCATGCTCGACTTGCCGCTGGCGGAGGCGCCGACGATCGCGAGACTCTCGCCGGCCTTGAGCGAAAAGCTGACGCCCTTGACCGAGGGACGGCCGGCCGCCGGCGGCCACACCACGGCGTTCTCGACGTCGATGTCGCCGCGCGGCGTCGGCAGCGCGGTCGGTGCAGCCGTGACCGGGAGCGCCTGGAACAGCTCCTCCAGCCGGCGATAGGCGGAGCGGAATGCGATGATGCGCTTCCACTGCCCGACGACCTGCTCGACCGGCGCCAGCGCGCGGCCCATGATGATCGACGTAGCCATCATCGCGCCGGGCGAGATCTGCTGCTCGATCGCGAGCCAGGCGCCGATGCACAGCAGCGAGGTCTGCACCGCCATGCGCGCGAACTTGGTCACGGAATGCATCGCCGCGCCCCGCTCGACGAGGGTGCTGTGGGCATCGACCATCGCCGACTGACGGCAACTCCAGCGGTCCATGACGATGTCGCCCATGCCGAGGCCGCGCACGACCTCGCCATTGCGCAGCGCCGCCGCGACGAAGCGCGAGGCCTCGTTGGCCAGCGCGTTGGTGCGCTCGACGCTGGCGCGGGTGTAGAATTCGGTGAGCAGCGCCAGCGAGAACAGCACCGTCGCGCCGAGCAAAGAGAGGATTCCGAGATAGGCGTGCTGCAGAAAGCACAGCGCGACGAACACCGGCGTCCACGGCAGATCGCAGGCGATGGCGGCGGTGCCGCTGGAGATGCAGTCGCGGATGGTCTCGGCGTCACGGATGATCTGCTGGCCGAAGCGATGCCGCGGCGACAGCTCCGCCTTCATCATCGTCTCGAACAGCGGGTGGCGCAGCGTGCCTTCGAACTGCACGCCGGCACGGGCCAGAACGCCGGAACGGGCGAATTCGAGGACGCCATACAGCACGAGGAAAACACCGACGATGAGCGTCAGCATGACCAGCGTGCCGAGATTGCGGCTGGTGAGCACGCGGTCATAGACCTGCATGGAGTAGAGTGGCGAGGCGAGCATGCTCGCATTGATGAAGAGGCTGAGCACGAAGGTCGCGGTGAGCGCGGGAAAGCACGCGCGGAGCGCGGTTCCCAGCGGGCTTCGGGTGGTGCTCGTCATGTCGGATCCCCTTGCGATGGTGCTGGGGAGCTTCGCCTGGGCGCCCGTCGTCGACCGTGACTGACCTCACATAGCTCGAGGCGGATCTGGCGGCGCTTGAGTTGGCCGGTTGCAGCCGCTACCGGATGGATCAGACGTGCTCAGATTTCGCACTTGCCTGAATCGCAGTGACCTCATGCCTGCCGTAACGTCCCAGAACATCCGGCTCCTGTCGGGCCTCGTCCTGTTTGCGTTCGCCGCGACGCATTTTCTCAACCATGCGGTGGGGCTGTTCAGCCTCGAGGCGATGGATGAGGTGCAGGAATGGCGACTGGTCGTCACCCGATCGTGGCCGGGAACGATCGTGCTGGCGGCGGCACTGCTCGCGCATGCCGTGCTTGCGTTCACCAAGACGGTTGAGCGCGGCACGTGGCGGCTGTCCTCGTGGGAGCTTGTTCAGATCGCCACCGGATTTGCGATCCCACTGTTGTTGCTGCCGCACGTCATCGAGACCCATATGGCTCATGCTCTGTTCGGCGTTCAGGACGGCTACCTCTATGCGCTGGCGCTGCTGTGGCCCAAGGCGGCGTGGATTCAGACCGCGCTGCTGCTGCTGGTCTGGATCCACGGCTGTGTCGGCCTGCATCATTGGCTGAAATTCCGTGGCTGGTATCGCGTGATGCAGCCGCTGCTGTTCGTCCTCGCCGTCGCGCTGCCGTTGGCGGCGCTGATGGGCTTCGTGGTGTCCGGACGCGCCGTCGCCGCGCTGCTCGGCAATCCCGGCATGGCCGAGCAGATGCGCGAGGTCACCCATTGGCCGAGCGAACTCGACGCCAAGTGGATTGCCCTGCTGCAGGTTTCGGCGCAGATCGCGGCCGTCGCGCTGCTCGTTGCAGGCGTGACGATCATCGTGTTCCGCCACGTCGCATCGCTCGCAGCGCCGAAGATTGCCGTTGCCGTCACGGGCGGCGCGACGGTGCAGGCCGCGGTCGGTCCGACGCTGCTGGAGATCGTCGGCAGTCATGGGCTGTCGCTCCAGGCCGAATGCGGCGGCCGCGCCCGCTGCGGTCTCTGCCGCGTCCGGGTCGATGAAGGAGCGGAGACGTTGGCGCCACCCGGCCACGCGGAGCGTGCCATGCTCGCCGAATTGGCGGCACCGGTGAATGTGCGCCTGGCCTGCCAGATCCGCCCTGGGGCGCCGCTGACGATCACGCGTCTCGTCGGCGGCCAACGAGAGGAGAGGGTGCCCGCCGTCGACGGCCTCCAGGCTGAGCGCCGCGCGGTGTGTCTGGTTCATGTTCGGGTCCGCGCGGTGGCGACCATCGCGCGCGACCGGTTGCCCTCCGACCTCGGCTTCATGATGAACGAGATCTTCGGCGCCATTGGCGGAGCCATCGAAGCCCGGTCCGGGCGCATCGATCGTTTCCTCGGCGACGGCGTGCTCGCCGTCTTCGGCGAGGAGCAGGGAGCAGAACAAGGCTGCCGCGATGCGCTGCAGGCGATCGGCGCCATGGACGTGGTTATGGACCGCGTCAACGAAAAGATCGCCGCGGAGATCGGTCGGCCCGTGGAGCTGGCGATTGGTGCTCACCTTGGCGACATCGTTGTCGGGCAACTGACCCTTGGACGCACCTCGCAGGTGGCTGTGCTCGGACTTGGGACGGAGTGGCCGGCGCTTCTGGCTGAATTGGCGGAGACCAGAGGCTGGCAGCTCGCAATGTCCGGGGGCGTGGCGACAGCTGCCGGCCTTGTTGATCTGGATGGAGCGATGCGTGAGAGGCTTGCCGATCCCGAACAGGGTCGCGAACTGGACGCCATCGGCGTGCGGCGTGCCCGCGACCTTGCAGTCGTTGCGGGCACGCCACCGGCGCGGTCGGCATAGGTGCTCTCGGCTCATTTCTCACGGAACGTCTTGGCGAGCGTGTTGAGCAGCGGGCCGACCAGATATTCGAGCACGGTGCGCTCTCCCGTGGAGATGATGACGTCGGCCTGCATGCCCGGCAGGATCTTCTCGGCGATCTCGGGCGGGATGGTCGAATAGTCGATCACCACGCGCGCCGAATAGTAGCTCTGTTTGCTCGCCTCGTCGGACATCGCGTCCGCCGAGACGCTCGAGACCTTGCCGAAGATCGTCGGCGTGGTGCGCGAGGAGAAATTGGAGAAGCGCACCTCGGCCCTCTGGCCGATCGCGACGCTCTCGATGTCGCGCGGCGAGACGTGCGCCATCACGTCGACGCCTTCGCCGACCGGGACGATCTCCGCGAGCGTATCGCCGGGCTTCACGACGGCGCCGACGGTGTGGACCTTCATGTTCATGACGATGCCGTCGCGCTCGGCGCGGATGTCGACCCGGCGCAGCACGTCCTCGGCGATGACCAGCTTCTCGCGCAGGTCCGACAGCTTGGCCCGGGTGCCGTCGAGCTGCTGGCCGACCTCGGTCAGATATTTCTGCAGCGTCTGATCGATCTGCAGGCGCGTCTGCGCGGCCGTCTGCGTCAGCCGCGCGACGTCGGCCTGCGCCTGACCGAGATCGCCTTCGACGCGGGCGCGCTCGCGTTCCAGCTCAAGGAACTTGTTGCGCGGATAATAGCCTGCGGCGACGGCCGGGCGCACATTGTTCATCTGCGTCTCGAAGCTCGCGAGCTGCGCGGAGAGCGCTGCGCGCTGGCGGTCGCGGCCGGCGAGCTCCTGCTGCTGCTGGGCGATCTGCGAGTTGAGGATGTTGATCTGGCTGATCAGGCCATTGCGACGCTCGACGAACAACCGCTGCTGGTCGGCGATGGCAAGCGCCGCCTCCGGCACGTTCTGGCGGTTGAGCAGCGCGTCGGGAAACGTGATCATCCGCGCATTGCCGCGCTCGGCGAGGAGGCGCGCCTCCTCGGCCAGCGCCGCGTCCATCTGCTTGCGCAGGAGGTCGGTGTTGGCCTGGGCCTCGGTCGGCTGCAGCCGAAACAGCAGGTCGCCGCGATGCACGGCGTGAGTTTCCTTGGCCAGAATCTCCCTGATGATTCCGCCCTCACGGTGCTGAACCACCTTGTGATCGCCGGAGACGGACACGGTGCCCGGTGCGATCGCCGCACGATCGAGCGGCGCATAGGCCGCCCACACGCCGAAGCCGCCGAACACCAGCGCAATCGACAGATAGCCGAGCAGGGCGTAGCGGCTGAAATCGGCCTTGACCGGCTGCGGCCGGTCGGCCGCTTCGAAGAAGCCGTGATCCTGCACCGCTGACATCGACATGCTGCGTCCCCGAGATTGTCCGTGGGGCAGGAGCATCGTCGATGCACAGATTCAGGACTGTGCGGAAGGTCACGTGCCGGAGGCCGGCTATGTATGACGGCCCAATCGAACGAGATCAGCTACTTCCTTTTCGGCCCGAACCGCGGCACGCATTTCGTGGTGCGGACAATGCCGGTTTCGGCCATCTTGGAGCCCAAGACCTCCTTCACCTGGCCGGCGGGGCAGGTGCCGTCATCGACCAGCACCCGCTGGCCGAGCCGGAGATCCGTGATGTCCTGCTCGCGCCCGACATATTGCGCCTGTGCGGGTGCGGCAACCAAGAGCAAGATACCGAGGACGCCGAGAGGGCAGGCTGCGACGTCCGCGAACGCGAAGATTTGAGAACGCATCACTTCCCTTCGATCTTCAGGCCTTTGGGCCCGAGATTGATCTGGACACCCTCGGGCTGCTTCTTGGCCTGATATAAATTGTAGCCGAGCACGATGATCGCCGCGCTGAGAATGCCGAGGAGGAAATAGAGGATATTGCGGTGGTCCGACATGCCAAAATCCAAAGTATGTTACCGTCGTTCGTATGCGCGAATGTACGAGCGGCCTTGCGATTCTGAAAGCAGCGGCGAATCCGGTGCAACTATGCATCAGATTGTGATTTGGTGCGGTCATCGGCAATTGGAACCGCGACAGGCATGATCACCCAGGACACTACGCAGCGCATCGTCGACGCCGTCGATGCCCACTTCGACCGGCAGCTTGCGACCACGAGCGACTTCGTCGCCATCCCCTCGACCCGCGGCGCCGAAGGGCCGTGCCAGGACATGTTCGGCGATCTCCTGCGTGTGCGCGGCTACGAGGTCGACGACTGGCACATCGATCTCGACGATCTGAAGGACATGCGCGGCTACGGCCCGATCGAGCACGACTTCTCGAAGGCGCGCAGCGTGGTTGGAACCTACCGGCCGGCCACGTCGGCCGGGCGATCGCTGATCTTGCAGGGGCATTGCGACGTGGTACCCGCCGGCCCGCTCGAGATGTGGGAGACGCCGCCGTTCTCGCCGGTGATCCGCGACGGACGAATGTATGGCCGCGGCGCCTGCGACATGAAGTCCGGGACGATCGGCGCACTCTATGCGCTCGATGCCATCAAGGCGGCCGGCTTCAAGCCGACGGCGCGCATTCATGTCCAGTCCGTGATCGAGGAGGAGAGCACCGGCGTCGGCGCACTGTCGACCTTGCAGCGCGGCTACCGCGCGGATGCCTGCTTCATCCCCGAGCCGACCAGCGGCAAGATGGTGCGCTCTCAGGTTGGCGTGATCTGGTTCCGCCTCAAGGTGCGCGGCTTTCCCGCGCATGTGTTCGAAGCCGGCGTCGGCGCCAATGCGATCCAGGCGAGCTATCATCTGATCCATGCGCTGGAGAAGCTCGAAGCGGACTGGAACGAGCGCGCCAAGAGCGACCATCATTTCAAGACGCTCAATCATCCGATCAACTTCAATCCGGGCATCATCAAAGGCGGCGACTGGGCCTCGAGCGTGCCGGCCTGGTGCGACGTCGATTGCCGCATCGCCATCCTGCCGGGCTGGTCGGTCAAGGACTGCCAGAACGAGATTCTCGCCTGCGTCGCCGCGGCTTCGCGCGATCACCGCTTCCTCTCCAACAATCCGCCGGTGGTCGAGTGGTCCGGATTCCTGTCCGAAGGATACGAGTTGACCAATTCGGCTGAGCCGGAGGCGGCGTTCGGCAAGGCCTTCACCGCCGTCTACGGCGGGGAGGTGCAGGACCTCGTCTTCACGGCGCTCACGGATACCCGCTTCTACGGGCTCAACTACAACATCCCCAGCCTCTGCTTCGGCGCGACCGGCGCGGCGATGCACGGCTTTAACGAATATGTCGATCTCGACTCGCTACGCCAGGCGACCAAGACCATGGCCTTGTTCATCGCCGAGTGGTGTGGAGTCGAGAAGGCGTGAGCGCAAGGCCGTCGCGGCAATGACCTCGGAGGTCATTGCCGCGCGGTCTGGGCTCGGCGCATCCAGGGTGCGGTGAAGGCACGGGGAGACGTGTCGTCCGTGCGCAAGGATCGGAACGGTATGACGCCGCTGGACAAGATCAATGCGATGAAGATGCCGTTCGCGGACTTGAAGGGCGTCACCTTCACCGAGGCCAGCGCCGATCGCGTCGTGGCGCAGATGCTGGTGCGGCCGGATCTGTGCACCCTGCATCACACCATCCACGGCGGCGCCGTGATGGCGCTCGCTGATTCCGTCGGCGCGGCTGCGACCGTGATCAACCTGCCGCAGGATGCCAAGGGCACCACAACCATCGAGAGCAAGACCAACTTCATCGGCGGCGCCAAGGAGGGGACCGTGGTGACCGCAACCGCCACGCCCGTGCACCGCGGCCGCCGCACTCAGGTATGGCAGACGCGGGTGGAGACCGAGGACGGGCGCCTGGTCGCGATCGTGACCCAGACTCAGCTCGTGCTGTGATGATTCGTACACAAACGAATTGTTAACTCACGCGATCCTTGCATGGCCGCATGTTCTCTCCGTAGAGCGCGGGGCTTGCAATGAATGTTGCGATGCACAATATAGCTTCTGTCTAGGGAAAGACGTCTGTATGCGAGGGCTCTCGAGAGGAGTCTCAGGCAGTGTCACAGGTAGATACTTTTCGTCCCCGGCCGGGCTTCGGCTATGTGCGGACGCTCAGCCAGCACGAAGAACTGCCGTTGCTGCGCGATCATCTGTTGCGGCTCGATGCGGAAAGCCGGCACGATCGATTCAACGGCTTCCTCGATGACAGTTTCATCGAACGCTATGCCGCCCGCTGTGCGGCCGATGGCACGATCGTCGTCGCCTACATGGAAAACGGCATGGTGCGCGGCGCCGCCGAGTTGCATCCGCCGGAGCAGTCCGAGGACGGGCTTCCGGAGATTGCGTTCAGCGTGGAGGCTTGCGTGCGCCGCCGCGGGGTCGGCAGCCTGCTGTTCCAGCGCGTGATCTCGGAGGCGCGGTGGAAGGGCTATCGCAAGCTTCGTGTCACGACCGGATCGCAGAACCATGCGATGCGGGCGCTCGCGGCCAAATTCGGCGCGCATCTGGCGTTCCGTCACGGCGAATCGACCGGTACGATCGATCTGAGCGAGCAGCCTCAGGATGAACTGGCGAAGCTCGTGATCGATGCGCCGATCGCGGCCGCGCGTGCGTTCTTCACCCTCAACCGGGCCTGCTGGAAGCTCGTGACCCGGATGTACGGCGACAAGCGCGCGGCCTGAGCGGAGCCGTTGCTGCGATGACAAAGGCGCGACAGCGATCACCGCTGCCGCGCCTTTTCGTTTGATTGCATTGGCCGATGCGCCCCGGAAGGCGTTCAGGTGCCGGTGCGCTTGTCGAAATTGAAGCGGCGCACGGTGCGGCGCTCGACCACGACGGCACGCTGCTGCGTGCCCTGGTCGGCCGTGATGACGCGCGTGTTGGTGCGCGCGGCAACGCGAACTGCCTTCTTCACCTCGGGCAGCACCTGCTCAAGCGGCAGACCCATCAGCGCCGACGCGATCTCGGCCTGGGCCTGCACGTCGTCGGTGATGCCTGACGCGGCGAAGATCGCTTCCTCCAGAGTCGGGGGATCACGCCTGACGCGACGCGGACCGTACTTGGTGTTCCAATCTTCGCTCATGGGGGCCTCGTAAATCGTCCGGGATACCTAGAAGCAGGATTGTTGCATTGCAATATATATTCCGCGGGGCAGCCCAGCTATGCGTTCACCATGTCGCGATTGGGCAACGGTACCTGCGTCATGTGGATATCCTGGGGCCAGCGGCGCAAGGCCGCGAGGCCGGCTTTTGTGAGGACATAGACACCGCGCTCGGCGCGGTCGAACCAGCCGTAGACGTTACGCTGCAGAATCTTCGGCGCATCCGGAATCTCCGCGCGGAGGTCGCGGACGCGCTTCGGCCCGCCCGAGAGCGCCGAGGCGCAGGCCAGCGCCTGCTGCCGATAGGCCGTCATGATGGGAGCCCGGGTCGAGCCGCCAGCGACGGGGTCGCCCTTGCGTCGCTGATGCTCGATCACGAGACGCGACCGCTTCTTGGGGTTCTTGCGCGGCGCGGTGGTGGGCGGCTGCACCAGCACTTCGATGTCTCCGGCTGAAGTCACGGCCAGCATGCCGAAGCCGAGCCGGCGGCACAGATTGCGGTAGCGGGAGTCGCTTTCACGACCCTTGCCACGTGCCGACAGATTTGCGGCGACCCAGACCTCATCGCAGGCCCCAGCCCGATCAACCGCCTGCAGCAGCAGTTCCAGGTTGAAGACCTGCTTCAGCTCGCAGACGACGACCACCGGCGGGTCGTCGCCCCTGAGCGCCACCACGTCGCAACCGCCGATTTCCCCTTTGACCGAGAAGCCGAGGTTTTCGAGGAAGCGTTTGACGGGAAGGTAGAGCGCGGTTTCCAAGGGACTGCCCGATGTGTGCGACTCAGAGCGCGCGCGAGTCTAGCCCGCCGAGTCCGGTGATGTCAGCGCCAAGTCGGGGTGACCGGCTGGCTTCGCTACACCCGGCCGACAACCGGTATCAGTGCGCCGGTCACGCCGCTCGCGGCGTCGCTGGCGAGAAACAGAATGACCTCCGCGAGTTCCTGCGGCGTCACCCATTTGTCGAAATCGGCCTTGGGCATGCTGGCGCGGTTGGCCGGCGTATCGATCGTCGACGGCAAAACGGCGTTGACGGTGATCTTGCCCTTCCATTCGGCCGCGAGCGCTTCCGTCAGGCGATGCACGCCCGATTTGGACGCAGCATAGGGGCCCATGCCGGCACCGGCCTGGAGCGCGCCCATGGCGCCGATGTTGACGATGCGGCCCGTGCTGGAGCGGACGAGATGCGGGATCGCCGCGCGCGAGGCGTGCAGCGCGGTCATCAGGTTTCGCGCATGCATCGTCTCCCAGACGGAATCGTCGCCGTCGGCCGTGGTCTCGAACGCGAACGCGCCGGCGATGTTGATCAGCGCATCCAGAGTGCCGAAGTGGGCGGCGACGGAGTCGATCGCGACCTTTGCCTGCCCGGGGTCGGAGAGGTCGACGCCTCCGAGCTCAATGCGGTCGTCACTCGCCGGGATCTCGGCCTGGGCATGATCGATCCCGGCCACATGCGCGCCCCGTGCGAGCGCGAGATCGGCCACGCTGCGTCCGAGCGCCCCTTGCGCACCCGTAATGACAATCACTGCTCCGTTCATTCCGTCCCTGGTCTCCGTTGACGCGCCCCACAGCGCCGCTTGTTATACTATGGCCCTGCCGATGAGTTGCAATGGCCGGACGGCCGGGGCATGCAATTGCAATCAGAAAGCGTGGTTCGTCAGAGGTGACCATGACGGCGAAAGACTCTCTCGAATTTCCCGACGTCGCCACCAGTTTTACTCGTCCGATCAGACAGTTCAGGCAGAGTCTGGATGCGCAGCGCAAGACCCGGATCGTGGCGCTTGGCTCATCTTCCACCGCCGGCACCAACGGAATTGTCGCTTTCCCGGCCCGGATCGAGCAGTCGCTGCGCAAGACCAATTTCGGCTGCCTGATCGACGTCCTCAATCGGGGTGTGGGCGGACAGGAATCCCCGGAGGAGCTCTCGCGCTTCGAATGCGACGTGATTGCGGAGCAGCCGTCGCTGGTCATCTGGCAGGTCGGCACCAACGCCGCCTACAGGCCCGAGGTCTACAGTCCCGATGAGGTCGAGGCGGCGCTGCGCGTCGGCCTTCGATGGCTGGCGGGGCTGGCCATCGACGCCATCGTGATGGACCTGCAATATACGGCGGCGATCGTGACGGTGCCGAACAGGCTGGCGCGTGCCGAGGACATTCAGCGACGGATCGAGAAGGTCACGTCTGCAGCCAACGTCAATCTCTTCAGGCGCTGGAATTTGATGAAGAGCTGGCATGAGGCTGGTCAGATTCCGTTGTCGGCGCTCGACGACGGGCACGGTGACCGCTTGCATGTGAGCGAGGCCGCCACCGCGAAGATCAGCGACGTTTTGGCCAGCGCCATCATGACGGTGCCGGTCGTGCCGGCCTGATCGATAAAATTAGTCGGACTTTCGTAAGTGGATTGCCAGCGCCGCCCGCTAGCCTGTCGCTATGCCGCTTGAGGGGCGTTGGAGCTTTGACATGATGAGACATCTGCCGGACCACGGTTTGCCGCTGGTGCAACTGAAGGAGCAGCGGCGGGATCTGGTGGTCGCCTTGCAGAACCGTGCAGGTCCGGTGACGGGCTGGGAATTGATGCAGATCGCGGCGGTTCAACAGGCGATTTCCGCATTCGAGGAGGTGATTGCCGATCTCGACGCGATGGAAGCCGCCGAGACAGCCGATATCGAAGCGGCCTGATCGGGCTCAAGCGTATTCGCGCCGCCCTGGCTCACAGCGTGAGATAGCGCGCCTGTAACGTCTTTCGTGCAGCGCCGTCGATGCCGAGACCGTCGCGCAGGTAGGTGTCGACGTCGCCGAAATCATCACGCATGGCGTCGAACGCAGCGGCGAGGAACGAGGCCTGGACCGTCCCGATCGCCTGGACGACATCAGCGGGAAGATCCGCGTGAGCTGCAGTCTCGCGACGATAGAGCTGGTTCGTGAGCAGGTAGTCTTCCAGGATCACGTCATCCGGAACGTCGAGCGCGTGCAGGACCAGTGCACAGGCGACACCGGTGCGATCCTTGCCGGCCGTACAATGGATCACCAACGGCGCATTCCCGTTGAGAACATGTTCGAACAGCGCGCGGAAGCGCGGCGTGTAGCTGCGGATGTAGTTGCGGTAGGACTCGCGCATCAGCTCCAAGGCGTGGTCGGTTGTGAGCTGTCCTCCTGTCGCCAGGGCCCGCAGCGCCGGCAGGACGCTCGGCTCGATCGGCACGGAATGCACGGCGATCTCGGCGATCGTGCAGAGGCCGGCCGCGCGCTCGTCGCGACCGCGGAAATCGAACGCTGCGCGAATGCCGAGCTCCCGCAGGACCGCGAGGTCGGGCTCCGTCAACTGACCGAGATGGTTCGACCGAAACAGCTGCCGCCATCGCACGTGCCGGCCATCCCTGCTGGGATATCCGCCGAGATCTCTGAAGTTGCTGGCACCGTGAAGTCCGAGATGGCGGAGCGGATGGGCGGGCATGAACGCATTCTAGGGAATGCGGGCTTGATGTGAAGCATCGTTTCGCCTGCGCGACGGCAAGGCAGGGGAGAGCATGAAGCGGCTCAGGACGGCGGAACGTATGCACCCGCCACGTCGAGCCCGTCGGTGACCGCCAGCAGTAGACATGGTTGACAGCGGGCAAGAAAAAGGGCCGGAACCTTGTCGGTCCGACCCTTCAGCAAAGGCGCGTGAGCGGCACGGTACAGTCGGACATCAGCGGTCCCACGCCGGCTTGGCTTCCTGGATCGCCTCGTCGTGATACCAGCTGCCGCTGTAGATCGTCGGCTGGATCGAGGGCGCGATCGGCCGCGCCGGCGATGCCGCGGATTGGCGAGGCGCAAGACCTGCCCGCCCTCCGCGCGGAAATTGATAGATCCTTGCGGACCCCTCGTGCACGTTAGTGTCCATTCCTCAGTCTCCTTCCATCGGGCCACACGTCATGCTGCGCCCGACTCGTTCTCTTGTGGTTAGCGGTCTCGATATCGGCTCTGCCCGGAGGGAATGCAACGTGACCAAAATCAAATCACATGTTGCGCGTTTTGCGGGCATTTCTGTCTTTGCTTCCTCCGCAGCAACGTGCAGCTGACCAACACTTGGGCTGGACCAAAGGTTGCGGAAAGAGGCTCAGGTCTTTTCAAAAATGTCCCGGACTTGCTGAGAGCTTGTTCGGACGTTTTTGCGCATCGCCGCAAATGCCACGGAATCAAGCGGGTTTTGACCAGCTTCTGATTTCCGCCATGCGTTCCGTGCAATCCCGGTCGCGCTGCTTTGCCGCACCCCTGACGTGCAAAAACCAGCGCCAGCTCCGCCCTGATTGGCCTTCGTCCATGCGACGGGACGTCGCGGGACTTGGCACGTTCCATGCTTAAGAGTGCGCTGGCCGATCGTGGCCGGGTAAGCGGGGAGCCTTCGATTGCTGGGCTCCCACCTTTCGATAAGACAGAGAGGCTCAATGACGAAGTACAAGCTCGAGTACATCTGGCTCGACGGCTACAAGCCGGTGCCGAATTTGCGCGGCAAGACACAGATCAAGGAATTTTCCTCGTTTCCGACCCTGGAACAGCTGCCCCTTTGGGGCTTCGACGGCTCGTCGACGATGCAGGCCGAAGGCCATAGCTCCGACTGCGTGTTGAAGCCGGTCGCCGTGTATCCCGACGCCGCCCGCACCAATGGTGTGCTGGTGATGTGCGAAGTGATGATGCCGGACGGCAAGACCCCGCATCCGTCGAACGCCCGCGCCACCATCCTGGACGATCCGGACGCGTGGTTCGGTTTCGAGCAGGAGTACTTCTTCTACAAGGACGGCCGTCCGCTCGGCTTCCCGGAATACGGCTATCCGGCTCCGCAGGGTCCGTATTACACCGGCGTCGGCTTCAAGAACGTCGGCGACGTCGCCCGCAAGATCGTCGAAGAGCATCTCGACCTCTGCCTCGCGGCCGGCATCAACCACGAAGGCATCAACGCCGAGGTGGCGAAGGGCCAGTGGGAATTCCAGGTGTTCGGCAAGGGCTCGCGCACGGCTGCCGACCAGATGTGGATGGCCCGCTACCTCATGCTGCGCCTGACCGAGAAGTACGGCATCGACATCGAGTTCCACTGCAAGCCGCTCGGCGACACCGATTGGAACGGTTCGGGCATGCACTGCAACTTCTCGACCAAGTATATGCGCGAGGTCGGCGGCAAGGAGTACTTCGAGAAGCTGATGGACGCCTTCAAGGAGGCGCGCGCCGACCACATCGCCGTGTATGGTCCGGACAACCACATGCGCCTGACCGGCAAGCACGAGACCGCTTCGATCGACACCTTCAGCTGGGGTGTGGCCGACCGTGGCGCCTCGATCCGCGTGCCGCATTCCTTCGTGAACAACGCCTATAAGGGCTATCTGGAAGACCGCCGTCCGAACTCCCAGGGCGACCCCTACCAGATCGCGTCTCAGGTCCTGAAGACGATCGCGATGGTTCCGACCGGCGCGAAAGCCGCAGCCTAAGACGCTGAACACATTACCCCGGGGCCGGGGCTGACATGATGATCCGCCGGAGCAGCCGCTTCGGCGGATCATTCGTTTGGCGGGCTGGCGTGATCGGGGAGGCGCCGCCTTGATCAATCGCAAGTCCGTCTCCGATCGCAGCGGTATGTCTTTCTGGAAGCGGTTTATGGAAGCGGGGCGTCGAATGAATTATCGCAAGTGGGTTTCAGGCGTTCTGATCGCCTGTTCGGCCATCTCCCTGGCGGCGGCACAGTCGCAGTCCAATGCAGAACAATATCTGCCGCGGCTCGGCGACATCATGAATCTGATCCAAGTCAGGCATGCGAAACTGTGGTTCGCGGGACAGGCCAAGAACTGGGATCTCGCGTCCTATGAGCTCGCGCAACTGAGGCAGAGCCTGACCGACGCCGCGGTGTTCTATTCGGGACTGCCGGTGGACAACGTCACCACGCTGGGCCAGCCGATTCAGTCGATCTCGGACGCCATCGCCGCCAAGGATGGCAAGCGCTTCGCCTCCGCCGTGACCGAGCTGACGTCGGGATGCAACGCCTGCCACGCGACCATGGATCGCGGCTACGTCGCGATCCGCATTCCGACCGACAAGCCGTTCGGCAACCAGGATTTTCGGCCTCAGGGCCGCTGACCGGGATGGGGCGGACAGAGCGGCGGAGGGCGCCTAAATTGCGCCTTCCACCGGCGGCGCGCATCGACTAAGAGCGGCGGCAACCTGTCCATGTCCTGAGACCTCATGATCCGCCTCGATAACGTCAGCAAGCAAGTCGGCCACCAGATTCTCTTCATCGAAGCCTCCGCCGCCCTCCAGCGTGGCGAGAAGATCGGCCTGGTCGGTCCGAACGGGGCCGGCAAGACGACGCTGTTCCGGATGATCTCGGGCCGCGAGCAGCCCGACGAGGGGCAGGTCTCGATCGATCGCGGCGTCTCGATCGGCTATTTCAACCAGGATGTCGGTGAGATGTCCGGCCGCAGTGCCGTGGCTGAGGTCATGGATGGGGCTGGGCCGGTGTCGTCGGTCGCCGCCGAGCTCAAGGAGCTCGAGGCCGCGATGGCCGATCCGGACCGCGCCGACGAGATGGACGACATCATCGCGCGCTATGGCGAGGTGCTGGCGCGGTTCGAGGAGCTGGACGGCTATGCGCTCGACAGCCGGGCCCGCGAGGCACTGGCCGGCCTCGGCTTCTCCGAGGAGATGATGGACAAGGATGTCGGCCTGTTGTCTGGCGGCTGGAAGATGCGCGTCGCTCTGGCGCGCATCCTCCTGATGCGTCCCGACGTGATGCTGCTCGACGAGCCGTCCAACCACCTCGATCTCGAGAGCCTGATCTGGCTGGAGCATTTCCTGAAAGGTTACGAGGGCGCGCTGCTGATGACCTCGCACGACCGCGAATTCATCAACCGCATCATCAACAAGGTGATCGAGATCGACGCCGGCCAGCTCACGACCTATTCCGGCGACTACGATTTCTACGAGCAGCAGCGGGCGCTGAACGAGAAGCAGCAGCAGGCGCAATATGAGCGCCAACAGGCGATGCTCGCCAAGGAGATCAAGTTCATCGAGCGGTTCAAGGCGCGGGCCTCGCATGCGGCGCAGGTGCAGAGCCGGGTCAAGAAGCTCGACAAGATCGAGCGGGTCGAGCCGCCGAAGCGGCGCCAGACCGTCGCGTTCGACTTCCTGCCGGCGCCGCGCTCGGGCGAGGACGTGGTGGCGCTGAAGAAGGTGTCGAAGAGCTATGGCAGCCGCCGCATCTACGACGGGCTGGACTTCATGATCCGGCGCCGCGAGCGCTGGTGCGTGATGGGCGTCAATGGCGCCGGCAAGTCGACCCTGTTGAAGCTCGTCGCCGGTAGCGCGGAGCCCGATGACGGCTCGGTGACGATCGGCGGCAGCGTCAAGATGGGCTACTTCGCGCAGCATGCGATGGACCTGCTCGACGGCGACGAGACGGTGTTCGAGTCGCTCGAGCATTCGTTTCCGCAAGCCGGTCAAGGCTCGTTGCGGGCACTGGCGGGCTGCTTCGGCTTCTCCGGCGACGACGTCGAGAAAAGATGTCGGGTGCTGTCGGGGGGCGAGAAGGCACGGCTCGTGATGGCCAAGATGCTCTACGATCCGCCGAACTTCCTGGTGCTGGACGAGCCGACCAACCATCTGGACATGGCGACCAAGGAAATGCTGATCGCGGCCCTGTCGAACTTCGAGGGGACCATGCTGTTCGTCTCGCACGATCGTCATTTCCTCGCCGCGCTCTCCAACCGCGTGCTGGAGCTGACGCCCGACGGCCTGCACCAGTATGGCGGCGGCTACACCGAGTATGTCGCGCGCAGCGGCCACGAAGCGCCGGGCCTGCGCGGCTGATCGAGGGCAAGACGGCGGCGATCACGCATTCAGCTCTCCACCATCTCGCCGACGCGGGCGGCCAGCGCCTCGACGTCGAACGGCTTGGTCAGCACCTGCATCCCCGGCGCGAGCTGGCCGCTGCTCAGGATCGCGTTCTCGGCGTAGCCGGTGATGAACAGCACCTTGAGATCCGGCCGCGTCGCGCGCGCCGCATCGGCCAGCTGGCGGCCGTTCATGCCGCCGGGCAGACCGACATCGGTGATCAGGAGATCGATGCGCGCGTCTGATTGCAGCGCCGCAAGGCCGGTCGGTCCGTCCTTGGCTTCGACCACCGCGTAGCCGCACTCGTCGAGCACCTCCATCACCACCATGCGCACCGTCGGCTCGTCGTCGACAACGAGGATGGTCTGGCCGGTGCGGGAAGACGGCGCCGCGCCGCCGCGCGCGGGATCGGCGGCCTCAACGGCGCCGGCATAATGCCGCGGGAAATAGAGACACATCGTGGTGCCCTGACCGAGCTCGGAATAGATCCGCACCTGTCCGCCGGACTGCCGGACGAAGCCGTAGACCATCGATAGGCCGAGGCCGGTGCCCTGGCCGATTGGCTTGGTGGTGAAGAACGGATCGAAGGCGTGCTCGATCACGTCGGGCGTCATGCCGGTGCCGGTATCGGTCACGCACAGCGAGATATATTGGCCGGGCGGCAGGTCGCGCTCACGCGCGGCGCGGTCGTCCAGCCATTTGTTGGCGGTCTCGATCGTGATCCGGCCGCCCTCGGGCATCGCGTCGCGGGCATTGATGCAGAGGTTGAGCAGTGCGCTTTCGAGCTGCGACGAATCGATCAGTGCCGGCCAGAGCCCTCCGGCCGTCACGACCTCGAGCGCGATCTGCGGGCCGACGGTGCGGCGAACCAGCTCCTCCATGCCCATGACGAGCCGGTTGACATCGGTCGGCTTGGGATCGAGCGTCTGCCGGCGCGAGAAGGCGAGCAGGCGATGGGTCAGCGCGGCGGCGCGCTTCGAGGCGCCCTGGGCGGCCGCGACGTAACGGTCCACATCGGCAAAGCGGCCCTGGCGCAGGCGGGTCTGCAGCATCTCGAGCGAGCCCAGGATGCCGGTCAGCAGATTGTTGAAATCATGGGCGATGCCGCCGGTGAGCTGTCCGACGGCTTCCATCTTCTGCGACTGCCGCAACGCCTCCTCGGCCTCGTGCAGCCGGGTCTGTTCGCGCAGCCGGTCGGTGACGTCATAGGCGAACTGATAGGCGCCGATCTGTCGGCCCGCGGCGTCGCGCAGCACCGAGAAGCGCATTTCGTAGAAGCGGCGGTCGCGGCCGGGATCGCCGAATTCCTCGACCGCGACGAACTCCTCGCCAGCCAGCGCGCGGGACCATACCGCGCGAACCGCCGCCCGATGCTCCGGTAGATCCTTGAACAGCTCCAGCATGTCGTCGCCGATCTTGGGCTGGAGGCCGAAGACACGTCCAAACTCCTGCACGGCTGCGCCGTTGATCGCGATCAGGCGGTATTGCGTATCGACCACCTGCACGAAGGCGTTGGTGCCTTCGACGATGTCGGCGAGCAGCTTGCGCTCGGCGAGCGCGGCGACCACGCGGGCCTCCAGCGTGTCGTTGATCTCCTGTAGTGCGGCCTCGGCGCGCTTGCGCGCGGTGATGTCCTGGAACAGCACCGCGACCTGTCGACGTTCGGCCGGCTCCACCCGGAACGCCGCGAGCTCGAGATAACGTCCGGTGGCGACCAGCTCGCGCTCGAACCGGATCGGCTCGCCGGTGCGCAGCACGCCGCCATAGAGCTCGACCCAGCCGTCGGCCTCGCCCGGCACCATCTCCCGCACCTTCTGTCCGACCACGTTCGGAATGCCCGCATGCAGCGCGTAGGCCGGGTTGGCCTCGACATGGATGTAGTCGCTCAGCGGGCCGTGCGGGCCGTCGAAGAACTCGATGATGCAGAAGCCTTCATCGATCGAGTTGAACAGCGTCCGGTACCGCTCCTCGCTCTCCGCCAGGGCGGTCTCGGCGCGCGCGCGCTTGCCGGCATCGGCGGCGAACAGGGCCTGAAGACGGGCATTTTCGCTTTCGAGCTCCCGCAGCCGCTGCCGGAGCGCATCGATCTCTGAGGGACTCACGCCGCCTCGCGCAGATGAGGAGGCGGGGCAGGCAAAGCGGAGAACATTGAAGGGCCTATGCAGCTCGATGTGGAGATCGCTTGACGTCATAACATGTCAACGATCGTCCGTCAGGCCGCTGCCGATGGAACCCGACGATCATCGAGCGGCCCCGCCCACCCATGGCGGGGCCCAGATGTCGTCCAGCCCGGCGTCCGGTCAGCCGCCGGCCTCGCATTTCTTCATGAAGCTGGTCTTGGCGGCGCCGGCGAGCTTCTTGCCGTCGGAGCCGACCGCCTTGGTTTCACACGTCTCGGCCATGCACTTCTTCATGAAAGAGGTCTTGGCGGCACCGGCCAGTGCCTTGCCGTCCTTGCCGACGGCCTTGGTCTCGCAGCTATCCTCGGCGAAGGCGGAGCCGGCGGCGAAGGTCGCGAGCGCGGCAATCAGGAACAACTTCTTCATGAGTGTGTCTCCTTGGGACAAACAATGCGGCGGATGGGAGCCGCAAATCTTGGCGTGATCAAGTTTCCTGTTCGGCCTATCACCCGAAATCCGGCCGGGTCGGCCGGCGAACTCATCAGCATGCTACCGATGACGCGGACGCGACGCGCTTTGCAGCGAGTGGTCATCCCATGCCGCGCTGCAGAAACGCCAACGTCTGGCGATCCCGCACCGCGTCGCAATAGCGATCGAGCGCCTGCGCGAAGATCCCATTCGGGCTGATCGAATCGAACAGCGTCATGCACGAGCGGAATTTGGCATCGTCCGGCACACCCAGAATGTCGCGCAGCGACTTGCCTTGCACCGCGAGCACCAGTCGGGTGCATTCGACGAGTCGCGGGCCGAGCAGGGGATGCGCCAGATAGGCCTCGGCCTCGGCGCGGGAGCGGATCGCGTAACGCTGCGCCATGGCGGAGCTGCCGAGCCCCTCGACCTGGGGAAAGATGAACCACATCCAGTGGCTTTGCTTGGCGCCGGCCGCAAGTTCGGCGGTCACCCGTGAATAAATCGAACTTTGTGCGTCGGCAAATCGGCCGAGATCATCCCATTCGGCGTTCATCCATTCCTCCAACCGGCTGATTCATCGATGTAATCGGCTTTCTGGGACCGTCGCGGTGCGGCCCTGCGAGGCTTGGATCCCGGTCCATTCCCCATCACTCCGGGCTGGCGTTTGTCTAGATTATGCCGCACTCTTGCCATCCTATGTCATGACGGGTCGAATCGTACCCCTTGGGGTCGGGCACCTTTCCCGGGTGGTCCGAAAAGGGGGGTATATCGGGGACGTGATGGCTTCCAGTGAAGCAAGCGTAGACGTTCTGTTGTCGCAAGGCCGCTTCGGGCGCTCCGAAGCGATCGCACTCGTGCTTGCAGCACTTGCGGTCGCAGCGGGCGCGGCCGCATGGGTCGGAGCCAACAGCGATGAGACGCCCCTTGCGAGCGCGGCGATTCCGGCCGCCGCGCCGTCCATGACCTTCGAAACACGTTTCGCGCCGGCCTCCGCCTCGGCCACGGCGTATTCGGAAAAAGACGCGGTTCGCGCGCTCGACCGTTTCGCCCTTCGCGGCGCGATCGACCGCCAACTGCTCGATGCCCGGGCCGCGCTGGTGAAGGGCATGGAAGCGCGCGATTCGGGCGCACGCGACCCCAGCAACAGCGATTGGCGGCCGATGTTGACGGAGGGCAATACCGTCACGATGCCCGCACCGGGCGTGCCGCTGCCGCGACCGCGGCCGTCCGTCGCCAACCTGCCGACCAGTCTGGTTTCGGCCAGTGCGCCTGAAGCCGTCGGACGCGTCGACGATCGCTCCATCCTGCAGAAGCTGTCCGACCTGTTGCCGAGCCCGACCAAGTTCGCCTCGCTCGGCCCGGATAGCGGCATCGTGCGCTCCGGGATCGATCTCGGTGCGCTCGGCTACGACAAGACCGCCGTCTACGACATCAAGGCCAAGATGGTGTATCTGCCGTCGGGCATCGGGCTCGAGGCCCATTCCGGCATGGGCAGCCTGCGCGACGACCCCGAGCACGTCAATCAGCGCATGGTCGGCGCGACCCCGCCCGCCACCTATGACCTGAAGCCGCGCGAAAAGCCGTTTCACGGCGTGCGCGCCCTGCGCATGAACGTGGTGGAGGGATCGACCCTCGGCCGGAGCGGATTGCTGACCCACCCCTATATGCTGGGGCCGGAGGGTGATTCGAACGGCTGCGTCTCGATCAAGAATTACGATCGCTTCCTGAAGGCGTATGATGATGGCGAGTTCAACCGACTCGTTGTCGTCGTCGGGCTCGAGGCTGGCACCCCGACGCGGACCGCGCAAAAGACCGAGTGACGTTTTGTTGCTGGGCCTCGGCGCGACCTCGGCGGTGACGCCCGTCGCATCTTCCGGAAGGTCCCCATGATTGATCCCGCAAACTCGGAAACGCGTCTGCGTACCACCTTCAACATCAAGGTGAACGGCAAGCCGGTCGTGATTTCGACGGTCGGGCAGGCCCATCAGTTCCTCACCAGCCTCAACGCCGTCGAGTGGATGGAGTTCAAGTCGCTGCACGACCAGGCCATGGCCGCGCTGCAGGCCGCGGCCGACAACGCGATCATGACGGTCCAGGCCACCACGGCGGTGCGCACGCTGTTCGTGAGCGCGAAGCTGTTGTGAGAAACCTGGTCCGAGACGGCTGCCGTGTCGGGCCATGCCGCGCGTGTTGCTCGCGTCACTGTCCGCCCCTTCACACTTGGTGTCATCGCCCGGCTTGCCGCCTCCGTTAAAGCTGCGGCGCGCCCTGGCGCTCGTTGCCGCGTCGAAGCCGACAGGCGAAGACGGGACCGGGCGATCCAGCACGCCGAGGCCGTCGTGATTGCGCGAGGGGCCGCGGCGCACCGGATGCCCCGCCGGAGCCTGTCCTCGGGCTCGCCGAAGGCGAGACGCGGGGGCGGGGCATGACAGCGGTGGGAGAAGCACCATCTCGCCTCATCGTCATGCAGGGGCGCGTGCAGCGCGAGCCCGGCATCCATAACCACGAGCGGCCGTGTGAGGCATGTTGGCCGCTCCATCTCGCTCAATCATTCCTGCCTGTGAGTATGGATGCCAGGCTCGCGCTGCGCGCGCCCAGGAATGACGGTGAGTCTGTGGAAGCGCTGCTCCGCTCATGACCTCACCTTTTCGCAGACTTCGAGATGTTCACGCATGCGCTCGCGCTCTCGCGACGCTCCGCGCCCGAGGGATCCGTCCGTCTTGCCCTCTCCATAAAAAGAGGGCGCGGGGAATGCCGGGATGCTGGCCGCAACCCATGGCCCGCCTGCAGAAAAAAAGCAGGCGGCAGTCACCACAGGTTCAGCCGGGCAACCGGCATTCCCCGCGCGATGATCTTAACGGCTGCTTCGCGCGCTCCCCGGTGCGCCGGGCGTTCTGGTCACCGTGCACGATGACGCGCTTTGGGCGCGCCACCGCGGGGGCATCAGCGTCGGGATGCCAGGACCACGCGACTTGACCGTACGCGACACCAGCGTTCGTCGGCGCAAAGATGCGCTGCGCTGCCATCGCGTTCACCGCTCCTCCCGCTCCACGTCCGTGACGACCGCGAACCGCCCCTCCTGCGAGCGGGAGATGGCGCGACAAAAGCACTGAATTCGATTTAGGAAAAGCAGAATATTTTCGACGAAGGGACTGGACAGGCCAAATCAGCTTGATGGGCCTGCGGAAAATCGTTTCCGCGCGCACCGCCGTTGTTGCCGATTCAAGCCCCGGAGGTGACGCCACCAGATGGACATGCGCCTTGATTTGCCCGGCGGGCAGGCGTTCGCGTCGTTCCGATGATCGTTGTTCGGCCGAGAGCCGCGGCGTGAACATGTTTGTTAGTTGCCCGGCGCACGCTGATCGCGCGAGGAAGCGAAGGCAGGCTGAAGCACGCTCGATGCGCGCCACGCGAAGCGACCGGGGATGGCCTTCGCGTGCATGCCGCGATGCACGCGTGGGGCCGTCCAACGCCATTGCGCGGGAGTGCATCGGCAGGGCCAAGGCCCAGATCGAGCTGCCGCTGGAGGGGTTCTACGACGGCGGCGACTGAAGCCCGCCGATGTTGCGGCGCGGCGGCCGGATCAGTTGGCCATCTCGGCGGCGTCGAGCGCGATCTCCTCGCGCTCGGCCTTCTCGGCCGCCGGAGCGTTGGCGGTCTCGGCCGTTTCGAAATCGTCCTCGGCGATCTCCGGGACCGCAGCCTCCTGGACTTCTGCCGTCTCGACCTCGGCCGTCTCGACCTGCTCGGCGGCGAGTGCGGCGGCCACGACGGCCTCCGGCTCGGCGTCATCATTGGCCGGCGTCGCGAACAGGTTGGGGGCGGGGATGGTGGTGGGCACCACCGGCCGCTGCTTGGCCTTGTACCAGGACGAAAATTTCTGCGACAGGCCGGCTTCGAACTCGGCGAGCGGCAGGCTGTTGCCGTCCTCGTCGGTGATGACGACCTGCCAGCCTTCAGCCTCCATCACCTGTGCGTTGGCGAGAACGATGAGGGCGCTTTCGCGCTGCTTGCGGATCGTCTGCTGCTCCCGCTCAGCCACCATCGTGTACGCCATGAACCTGACTCCCACACCTGAACTCGGGACACGTGATGGTCCGAAGCACCATCAGGACGCCGCCACTACGCCGTGAGAGTGTGAGCGCGGCTGGGCCGGATTGCGTTCGCCTAATGACAATTTGGCGGCGTCTCACAGGTTCCGGCCGGCCAAGGGGAGTCGAAGATGCAACAGGCCGCAAAATTGTGGTGCAGGACCGAGAGCGCTTGTTGAAGGCGCGCCGCGACGTGTCATCATTTGATTCTGCGGCGGCAACTGCTTCGCGACATCAGCGAAGGCAGCGGGTGAACCGGACAAACAGCGGGCGAATTGGGGACGGCGATGCGAACTCATCTGTTCAGGATGCGGAATTGGAATGTGGCAATGGCGGGGCTTGCGCTGGCGATGGTCGCCAGCCCGCGCGCGGGCCATGCCTTCACGGAGGACGACCAGCGGCGGCTGTGCACGGGCGACGTCTTCCGGCTGTGCTCGTCGGAGATTCCCGATCGCGACCGCATCATTGCCTGCATGATGAAGCAGCGCGCCAGCCTCAGCGACGGTTGCCGCAGCGTGTTCGGCCGGCCATCGGAACGCTCCGCTTCGGCCACCGTGACGCGCTGAGCGTGCCACGCCTCGTTTCCGCCAGCCACGCGCCGCCGGTCCTTCGATCTGCGGCGTGACCAGAACTACCTCGATGACATGACGGCGTGTTAGCTTGGCGCGGATCGTACGGCCAGGAGTTGACCCGCCATGAGCTTCCGCATCCTCGTCCTCTACGGCTCCTATCGATCCGACCGGATGGGCATCCGGCTCGCGCAATTCGTCGTGGACGGGTTGCGCGCCAGGGATCAGGTCGTCGAGCTGATCGACGCCAAGGCGGTCGGCCTGCCGATGCTCGACCGCATGTACAAGGAATATCCGCCCGGCCAGGCGCCAGCAGCCATGGCCGAGCTTGCGGCCAAGATCCGTGCCGCCGACGGCTTCGTGTTCGTCACTGGCGAATACAACTGGGGCATGCAGCCGGGACTGAAGAACCTCACCGACCACTTTCTCGAGGAATGGTTCTGGCGTCCGGCGGCGATCGCGAGCTATTCCGCCGGCCGCCTCTCCGGGGCACGGGCCGCCACGGCGTGGCACGGCACGTTGTCGGAGATGGGCATGGTGGTGGTGTCGAGCACGCTTGCCGTCGGCCCGATCGGTCAGGCGCTGTCCGCCGACGGCAAGCCGACCGGCGATTCCGGCCAATCGCTCGAGCACGCGTTTCCGCGCTTTGCCGACGATCTCTTGTGGTGGGTCGAGGCGGGCAGGGAGCAGCGGGCGCGCAGGGCGCCACCCTACTGAGTGCGGGCATCAGCGCAGGCCGGAGCGCAAGCGCTCCGGCTCTTGCGCCAAGTCCGCTCCAAGTCCGCTAACGTTGTTCCGCGCTGCCGGTCCCGTTGGTGACCGCGCGCTGACGCGCCGGGGCGCTTGCGCTCTGCCCCTGACAGGGCCGCTCCATCCAGCTCCCGTCCGCGGCCTGCTGGTAGGCGCGGCACGGCAGGGACGACGTGGCCTGATCATCCGGCTTGGATGCCTGGGAGCTTTTCGCCAGTGCGGGGGCGGCCGTCGCGACGAGGGCTGCCAGCGAACCGACGTAGATCATTTGGCTGATCCGCATCTTGGGGGTTCTCCTGCTCGAAGCACCCCCGATTCAAAGTCGAATTGTGGAAACTTTGAGGCAAATCCCGCCTGTCGTCGCAGGACGCTTAAGGATCGCTTGCGACGTCGCCTGCGGCGTTAAGGCAAATGCGCGGTCCGGCGAGCGTGGCTTTCTCAAGGCTGGCGTTGCGCCCATGCTGACGGTAAGAGCGGCATGACGCGCGAAAGCGCCCTCGTGATCCGCGATGCGGGTGCTCCGCCCGGAGCGTCCTGTGCGGTCAACGGACGCCGGCATCGCCGCCGGCGCTCCCGACATCAGCCGCGCGACCGACGGATCGTGGCGGTTCCGCTTCAGGGCGGGGAGGGAGACCGCGCAGGCTGAGAACTGTGCGAGCATGACGAGACCCCGGTTGCCCTCCCTGATCGCGCTGCGTGCCTTCGAGGCCGTCGGCCGCAAGGGCAGCGTGCGCGCCGCCGGCGACGAGCTCGCGGTCAGCCACACCGTGGTCTCGCGCCATCTGCAGAATCTGCAGCGCAGCCTGGGCGTGGCGCTGGTGCGCGCCGAGGGACGGGGCCTCGCGCTGACCGATGCCGGACGTCAGTTCCATGCCGAGGTCAGCCAGGCCTTCGACATCATCGCCCGCGCGACGATGTCGGTGCGGCCCGTGGCGCGTCCGACCCTGAACATCTGGTGCATTCCGGGCCTCGCCAATCGCCGCCTGCTGGCGCGGCTGCCCGAGCTGAGCGGCCCGCCACGCAACTGGGACATCAATCTGCAGCCGACGCTGGCGCACCCCGACCTGCAGCGCGGCGAGGCGGATGCGGAGATCGTCTATGCCGAAGCGATCGACCGGAGCGGCGGCGTGGTCGCCGAGGAGCTGGTGCGCCCACGCGTATTCCCGGTCGCAAGCCCGGCCTATCTGGCAAGGTTTCCGGCGATCGCGACACTCCCGGGCCTCGCCAGGGCCTCGCTGATCCACGAGGAGTCCACCGCGCAATGGGAGCAATGGTTCGAGCTGGCGGGGTATCGCGAGCCGGTCACGTTGCGCGGGCAGCGGCTGTGGCACGCGCATCTCGCCATTGAAGCCGCCCGCTTCGGCCAGGGCGTCGCGCTCGCCAACGAGGTGCTGGTCGCCGATGATCTGCGCAGCGGTGCGCTGGTCGAGGTGATCCCATCGGCACTCCACATGGGAGCCTATCAGCTCGTCGCGCTCCGGGAGCGCTGGGACGAGCCCGCGATCGTGGCGCTGCGGGCGTGGCTGAAGAATGTGCTCGCCGCGTAGCTGCGCGCTCATCCTGCTGGGTCTGGTGCATTGCAGGCACCTGTCGTCAGGAACAAGCTGATTGATCGCGACGGCTCGCGGCTTAGCCTTCTGCTCGATTTTCCGACGAGGAGTTGAGCCATGGTTGCGAATTTTGCTGCGAACGAAGAACTGCTGGCGCGACGTCATGAGGCCGTCGTCCGGGGCGTGAGCTATGCGACGCCGCTGTTTGCCGACCGCGCCCTCAACAGCGAAGTGTGGGACGTCGAGGGCAAGCGCTACGTCGACTTCGCCGGCGGCATCGCGGTGCTCAACACCGGCCACTGCCATCCGCATGTCGTTGCCGCGATCCGGGCACAGCTCGACCGCTTCACCCACACCTGCTTCCAGGTGCTGCAATACGAGCCCTATGTGCGGCTGAGCGAGCGGCTCAACGCGCTGGCGCCGATTTCGGGGCCGGCCAAGTCGATCCTGCTGACGACCGGCGCGGAGGCGACCGAGAACGCCATCAAGATCGCACGCGCCGCCACCGGCCGCAGCGGCATTATCGCCTTCACCGGCGCCTTCCACGGCCGTACCGCGCTCGCCAATGCGATGACCGGCAAGGTGATGCCGTACAAGAAGCATTTCGGGCCGCCGCTGCCCGGCGTCTGGCACGCGCCGTTTCCGATCGCCGGCAGCAACGTGACGGTCGAGGACACGCTGTCCTACATCAACTTCATCTTCAAGGCCGACATCGACGCCTCGCAGGTCGCGGCCATCATCATCGAGCCCGTGCAGGGCGAGGGCGGTTTCCACCAGGCGCCGCCGGAGCTGATGCGGGGCCTGCGCCGGATCTGCGACAGCCATGGCATCGTGCTGATCGCCGACGAGGTGCAGACCGGCTTCGGCCGCACCGGCAAGATGTTCGCGATGGAGCACTACGACGTGCAGCCGGACCTGATCTGCGTCGCCAAGAGTCTCGCCGGCGGCATGCCGCTGTCCGGCGTGATCGGACGTGCCGCGATCATGGACGCCGCCGAGCCGGGCGGCCTCGGCGGCACCTATGGCGGCAATCCGCTGGCCTGCGCGGCGGCGCTCGCCGTGCTCGACGTGTTCGAGCAGGAGAAGCTGCTCGACCGCGCCAATGCGATCGGCGAGCGGCTGCGCGCGGCGATCGCGCGCTTCTCGCGCGCCAACACGCTGGTTCCGGTTTCCGGTCCGCGCGGTCCTGGCGCAATGGTTGCATTCGATATCCTGAAGCAGCGCGGCAGCGACGAGCCGGATGCGGAAATGACCAAGCGCGTGACGCGCGTGGCGCACGAGAACGGCCTGATCCTGTTGTCGTGCGGCGTCACCGCGAGCACCATTCGCATCCTGGTGCCGCTGACGGCATCGGACGAGATCGTGGACGAAGGGCTCGCGATCCTGGAGAAATGCCTGGCCGCCTGACGTGCGGCCGAGGTGAACGGGAAGGCTGGAGGTTTGCAACGTGACTGAAGCTACGGCGGCTGTGCCGAATGACGTGATGGAGCGGCTCGCCGCCGCCGTCGATGCCAACTTCGCCAAGCAGGTCGCCTTCCTGCAGCAGCTCGTGCAGTTCCGCAGCCTGCGCGGCGAGGAAGCGCCGGTGCAGGACTGGCTGGCGCGCGAGCTCGCGAGCCGCGGCTATCAGGTCGACCGCTTCAGCCTGGGCGATGTCGACCTGATGCGCCATCCCAAGGCGGCGCCGATGGACGGCATCGCACTCGACGGCTCGCAGCAGGTGGTGGCGACGCTCGACGGAGCGGGCAAGGGCCGGAGCCTGATCCTGCAGGGCCACGTCGACGTCGTGCCGGAAGGGCCGACCGATCTCTGGAACGACCCGCCCTATGAGGCGATCGTGCGCGACGGCTGGATGATCGGGCGCGGCGCCCAGGACATGAAGGCCGGCGTCTCCGCGATGATCTTCGCGCTCGATGCGATCAAGGCGGCCGGCTTCGTGCCGGACGGACGCATTCACCTGGAGACGGTGACCGAGGAGGAGAGCACCGGCAACGGCGCGCTCTCGACTCTTTTGCGCGGCTACACGGCTGATGCTTGCCTGATCCCGGAGCCGACCGGCCACACGCTGACCCGCGCCCAGGTCGGCGCGATCTGGTTTCGCTTGCGCGTGCGCGGCACGCCGGTGCACGTCGCCTACGCCGAGACCGGCACCAATGCGATCCTGTCGGCGATGCACCTGATCCGCGCGTTTCAGGAGCACACCCGGGAGATCAACGCGCGCGCCAAGTCGAACGCGTGGTTCGCCGCGGTCAAGGATCCGATCAAGTTCAACGTCGGCATCATCAAGGGCGGCGACTGGGCCAGCTCGACGCCGGCGTGGTGCGACCTCGATTGCCGGCTCGGCGTGCTGCCCGGCGAGACGCCGGCGCAGGCCATGGCCGGCATCGAGCAATGTCTCGCCATAGCGCAGGCCGCAGACAGCTTCCTGTCGGAGAATCCGGTCGAGCTGGTGTGGAGCGGCTTCCAGGCCGATCCCGCCGTGTGCGAGCCCGGCAGCGCCGCGGAGGCCGCGCTCGCCGACGTGCATGCGCGCGTGTTCGAGCAGCCGCTAGACGTGCGGCTGTCCACGGCGGTCAACGACACCCGCTACTATCAGGTCGACTACGGCATTCCCGCGCTGTGCTACGGTCCCTATGGTATCGGTCCGCACGCGTTCGACGAGCGCGTCGATCTCGACAGCGTGCGCAAGACCACGCTGTCGATCGCGATGTTCGTCGCGCAATGGTGCGGGCTGCGGCCGGCATGATCACGGTCGCGCTTCTCAGCCGTCCCGGGCTGATGGATCCGATGCGGGCGCTGCTCGCGCGCGAGCTGCCGGGCGTGACCGTCGCGTCATGGCCGGAAGCCGCGGCGCGCGACGCCGAGCTTGCCGTGTGCTGGAAGCCGGAGCCCGGTGCGCTGGCGGCGATGCCGAAGCTGAAGCTGATGCATTCGATCGCGGCCGGCGTCGACAATATCCTGTCCGATTCCACCGTGCCGGATGTGCCGCTGTGCCGGATCGTCGATCCCGACATCTCGGCGGCCATGACCGAGTTCGTGCTGTGGGGGACGCTGTATTTCCACCGCGATTTCGATCGCGCCGTCGGCAACGCGCGGAACGGCGTGTGGCGGCGCTACGAGCAGCGTGCCGCCAGGGACCGTCGGGTCGGCATTCTCGGGCTCGGCGAGCTCGGCTCCGCGGCCGCGACCCGTCTGGTCGAGCTGGGCTTTGCGGTGAGCGCGTGGTCGCGCTCGCCCAAGGCGCTCGCCGGCGTCCGGACCCATTGCGGCGCCGCTGCGCTCGACGACTTCCTGGGCGAGACGGAGATCCTGGTCTCGCTGCTGCCGCTGACGGCCTCGACCGTGGGGCTGCTCGATGCCGAGCGTCTGGGCCGGCTGCCCAAGGGCGCCGCGCTGATCCTGTGCAGCCGCGGCGAGCACCTGGTGACGGAGGATCTGGTCGCGCTGCTGCGCAGCGGCCATCTGCGCGGCGCCGTGCTCGATGTCTTCGCGCATGAGCCGTTGCCCGCGGACCATGCGCTGTGGCGCGAGCCGGGCGTGCTGGTGACGCCGCACATGGCGGCGATCGCATCCTGGGAGGTGATCGCGCAGCAGGTCGCGGAGAATGCCCGGCGGCTGCTGCGCGGCGAGCCGTTGCTGAACGTCGTCGATCGCGCCCGCGGCTACTGATTAGTCAGCTACTCGAGTGTCTGCACCGGCGGCGCCACCGGACCGCGTGGTGCCGGCGGTGCGACAGCGATGGTCCGTGCAGGCGATGGTGCGCTGCGCGGCGCGGCCTGCGGTTGCTGCTGAGACTCGGTCATCGCAGCCTGGCTGTCCCTGACCGGACGCCGGACCTGCTGTGACCGCGCCGCGCGCGAGCGGCGGAAGCCCCAGGAGCGCGCGATCGAGGGACCTGCCGTGTAGCCGACAACGGCGCCGGCAACCGCTCCAACCGGTCCGAACACGACGGCGCCCGACAAGGCGCCCAGCGCGGCATCGCCGCCGCGGTGCTCGTCGGCCATCGCCGCCGATGCCGTCAGTGTCAGCGCCAAGGCCGCGGTCGCCAGCAGTCTGGTCATGAGATGTCCCCTCCGTCGCAACAGCGCCGAAATGGCGGACAAATGTGGCGAGAAGAATGCGAGGAGTGGAACCTGTCAGGGAACCGGTAACCCTAATGCGGACACAATGTCTCAGCGCCGCGGCATGGCGCGCAGCGTCGTTCAATGCATCGCGCCGAGCACCGACGTGAACGGCATGGCGATGATTTCCTCGCCGAGATCATCGGAAATGTGGAGTACCCAGTCGCGCCAATCCTCGTCGCTTTCGGAGGAAATCAGCGAATGCATGACGCGCTCGGCGTGATCGCAGGCCTCGGCGAGATCGACGACCGCGGTTCCACGCCGATCGACGAGAAACTCCTCGGGATTGGAGCAGTGGAAGAAGACCTGCGTCATGTCCGTCTCCTCAATCGCCATCCGGCGAATCTCAGCCAGGAGTAACAGCGTGGCGGCGCACGCGAAATCGGATTGATCACGTAAGGTAAATTACGGGGAGAAGTCTAAGCCTGGGGAACCGGGCCCGCAGTGATCCATCTCACGGAACGCATCGGTGTGGAGAAAGTTGACTTGAGTTATTCGATCCGGCGACAGGAGCTCGACATGATGTCTGAAGTCCAGATCCACGCGATCGCCCGGCAGATGCTCGAGATGCACGGCGCCTCGGCCGTCGCGCAGGCTGCGCAGAAGGCGCAGCAATGCGAAGCCAGCGGCGAGGCCGAGGAGGCCCGCGAATGGCGCCACATCTCGGATGCGATGCGGATGATGCGCGGCCCGCACCAGAGCTGACATCGGATTCCATTTTACCGAATATTGCCGCGCGTTCCGCCGGATCGACCGACTCTGGTCCGCAGCAGCCGGCGGTGGATACGTTCCGTCAAGGGAAACGTGTGCCGCATCTCATCCTGGTTTCCGACCCATTTTCCACGCAAGAATCGGGCAACATGATTCGGCGGTGGATTCGCCGACCAACGTTTGCCGGCGCGCCCGCCGTCCAGGGATTATTGCCATGGTCTTCTTCAAGCGTGAGCTGAGCCCCGTCGAGATCTTCGAGCGTGCGCTGAAGGACAAGCAGGCCGCGCGGCAGCGGCTGACGGATCGTCTCCGCGTCGCCGAGGCGGCGCTGGACGAGAAGAAGGTCGCCGCGGAGCGGCTCGCCAAGGCCGGCGCCAGCAACGGGCAGCTCGATCGCGCCGAATCCAAGATGCAGGCCGTCGAGCAGAAGGCCAAGGCGCTGCGCGCAGCAGTCGCCGAATGCGATGAGCAGATCATCCTGGCCGAACGCGCCTTCGCCGACGCGGTGGCGCAGCGCGACCGCGACCGCGCTGCCAACGACATCGAGGCCGTCGCCACCGCGATCGAGCAGGCGGTTCCGCGCTTCGAGATCGGTGCGGCGGCGCTCGTCGATGCGGTGACGCGCGGCCGCGCGGCGTTGAGCGAGGCCAGCCGCTTCGCGTCCGATGTCGACGACATCCGGCGCGAGGTGATGTCCGCCGCGGAGCTGATCTGCTGGGAGCTGCGCGCGGCCGCGAGCCGCACGCGGGCCGGCAACATCAACGTGGCCCTGCTGGCGCCGCCCGAGATGCGGCAACTGCCGGCGCCCGAGACCGACCGCCAGATGATCTATACGCTGAGCCCGCTGACCTGGCGTGAGGGCGAGGAGGTGAAGCGCGTCGCCGCCTTTACCATGACCGCGCTGCCCAAGGCCCTGCTGCCGCTGGCGCTGGCGCATCAGCACGTCGACTATCTCAACGCGCGCCGGGTGCAGACGCTGATGCACGTCCATGGCGGCGGACAGCAGCAGAGCGAGCCGATGCCCGACGATCCGGCGCTGGTCGATCTCGATGCGCTGGGTGCGCAGGCCGAGGAAAGCCCGCAGGCTGATGTCGCCTGAGCGCAGGCGCGCCGGAGCGCAGCTGGGGCTTGTTGGATCGGCCGTGCTGCTGCTGCTGATTGTCATCAGCGGTGCACGGGCGGAAAATCTCGATGCCGGTAAATCCGGCGCGCGGCTGTTCGCGGACAGCTGCGCCACCTGTCATCGCTCGGCACGTGGGCTCGCCAAGGGACGCTTCCGCCTGACGCTCTATTTGTTCCTGCAGAAGCACTACACCAGCAGCGACGACGCCGCGTCGGCCTTGAGCACCTATCTGCAGTCGGTCGATGCGCCGGCAGCCGCGCCGGCCCGTCGTCCTGCTGCGCGGCGACGGGATTATCGCGGTGAGACGCGACCGCCGCGGCCCCCGCTGCCGGTCCGGGGACGCTAGTCCGGCGGGCCGCACGACGATCTCCGCTCGCTTCGTCCTGCGAGGGGAACGGGCCGCGGCGAGTGAACGTGAGCTGCTCAGGTTCAGCCGCTCGGCCCGCAGTTTTCCGGTGTGCGCTCGTCCGGGTGTGGCCGATATCCGCAACCTGGGCTATGCTCGTCGGCCAAGGTGCTCGACGCCCCGGGGGTGCCGATCTCGTGCGTGTCCGTGCGAAGCTGGCCGCCCCGAGCCGTATCGTGACGTCTCAGTCGTTCCACGAGCCGCGTTATCGTGATTGTGTTTTCGGGCGTTATGTCTTTTGACGTTGTGTTAGGGCTGTCTGAGGCAGGGCAGCGGCGATGATGACCTTACCGGAGCTCGCGGCAGCGGCGTTGGAGCGTTTCCTCAGCTCCTATATGCGACGCCGTTTCGGATCGTCTCATACCCAGTTGACGGAGATGCTTCCGGCGGCTGCGCGCATTGCGCTGGAATGCATCGGCAACAGCGATGCGCTGTATCACAACGTCGAGCACACCTTGCTGGTGACGCTGGCCGGCCACGAGATCCTGCGCGGCCGTGCGCTGCACAGCCACATGACGGCGGACGACTACGTCCACGTCATCCTGGCCTGCCTGCTTCACGACATCGGCTATGTCCGCGGCCTGTTCAGGGAAGACGATGTCAACGGCTTCGTCGTCGATCGCGGCGGCCGCAAGATCTGCCTGCCGCGCGGCTCCTCCGATGCCAGCCTGATGCCGTATCACGTCGACCGCTCGAAACTGTACGTGATCAACCGCATCGAAGGCATGGCGCCGCTGGACAAGGACCGCATCGCCCGCGCCATCGAAGGCACGCGCTTTCCGCCGCTCGCCGGCCAGCACTTCGACGAAGAGCAGTCGATCGTGCGCGCCGCCGACCTGATCGGACAGCTCGGCGACCCCAACTACATCCGCAAGGCCAACGCGCTGTATCACGAGTTCGAGGAGGTCGGCATCAACCGGCAGCTCGGCTATGAGTCGCCGGCCGACATCGTCAACCGCTATCCGCAGTTCTATTGGAACAGCGTCGCGCCGCACATCCAGACCGAGATCCGCTATCTCAACATGACCTCGACCGGGCGCCAGTGGATCGCAAACCTCTACGCCAACGTGTTCCGCGCCGAACGCGACATCTCGCTGTCGGGCCCGCAGAGTTGACTGGCGGGAGTTAGCGCCGGCCGCCGACCTCGTCGATGTGGTCGAGCAGGTCGGCCGGGTCCTCGTAGACTCGGATGGCGCCGGACTGGCGCAATTCCTCTGAGCCGTAGCCGCCGCTCAACAGGCCGACGCCGAGCGCCCGGCAGCGGGTTGCGGCAAGCATATCCCAGATGCTGTCGCCGACCACGACCGCGCGCTCGATCGGCATGTCGAGGCGGGCGGCGGCGGCGAGAAACAGATCGGGATCCGGCTTGGCGTAGCGGACCTCGTCACGGGTCACGACGGCGCTGGTCTTGGGATCGACGCCGAGCGCGGCGAGATTGACGGCCGCCGTTTCCATTCTGCCGCTGGTCGCGATCGCCCAGGGGATGCCGGCATCGGTCAGGAAGCCGAGCAGCTCGCGGGCGCCGGGCAGGGGGCGGACCTGGCCTCCGAGCTTCTGATAGGCCGCCGCATGCGCCTTCCGCAGCCGCTCGATCCGCTCGGGCTCGATGGCATAGCCGGTCTCACGCAGCAGCTGGTTGGTGAACAGGCCGCCGCTCATCCCGATCTTGCGGTGGATGCGCCAGACCGAGAGCTCGATGCTCTCGGCATCCAGCGCCGTCTTCCAGGCCAGCACATGCTGGTAGACGCTGTCGACCAGCGTGCCGTCGAGGTCGAACAGGAAGGCGGTTTCGATGCGCATGGCTCGCTCCGGGCTGGACATCTGCTACGCAGCAGCCGCTACGGCCAAGCGGCAGCGGCCATCCTGGTTCCTGGCCGCCGCGAGAGCTGTGCTGTGCCTGCGCCGCGAGCCCGGCTCAGCCCTTGGGACGGATGAAGCCGGCCAGCGTCTTCTTCTGCTCCTCGCACCAGTTCGTCATGCCGAGGCGGCGCTGATCCATGTCGATGGCCTGCGTGGCGACGGCGACCTCCGCCATCAGATCGTCGTCCTGCTTCTCGCCCATCTTGCCGCCGGTGTGCATATAGGCGATCGCCTTGCGCACCTTCTCGGTCGTGCCGTCAGGCATCTTCATGTCCTGCGCCTTCTGGACCAGATCCTGATAGACGACGTCGACGCCGGGACATTCGACCTTGGTGGCGAACGCCTCCAGCACCATGGTCGTATACATGTGGCGTGGCTCGGCGCTGCCCGGTGTCAGGGCCGCCAGCAATGCCGCAATGGTCAATGTCGCAAGGGTTGACGTGTAGAGCAGACCGTTTCGCATCCTCTGGCTACCTCCCGCTTGTTTTCGGTGAGGCTAGCCTGTGGCCAAAGCCCGGGCAACAACGAGCGCAGTGCAGCACGCGCGAATTGATCGAAGGGGCCGCCGGCTACTTGTTCAGCCGCCGCTCCTGCTCCTTGAGCAGAACGTCGAGCTCCTCGCTCTGCTGCGCGAGGCGGTCGGCGTTGCGCTCCTCGTCGGCGGCACCCGACTGCGAGGCGGCCTGCTCGGTGATCTGGCGGATGTTGTCGCGCAGGATCGCGATGCGGTCTGCGAGGTCGGAGGCGGACAGGATGGTCGGATCGGTCAGGCTCATGAACCCCTCGGGATGCGCATTGTCAGGCGCAGCTCCTTAGCTCGGAAAGCCGCGTCGCGACAAGTGGATCGACGGCATCGATCACCCCCGCGCCAATCGGCGCGGACCGGCACGGGCGCCTGTGCGGATCCCTCAGCGCACCGGCATTGGCGGACGCACCACGGGCTGGTCCGGATCGACCGGCGCCGACGGCAGCGGCATCGGAGCGGGCGGCGGGGGTACCATGTTAGCTGCAGCCGGCGGCGGCATGCGCGGCCGGTGCGGCACCGCTGCTCCGGGCTGTGCCGGGGTCACGGCCGCCGTCGCAGGGCGCGGGGCCGGGCGCGGCCGGATCGTCTGCTCGATGGCGCGCGGATCGAACGACCGTGCTTCCGCGGTCCGCTCGCTCGGCCGCTCGGCGGGCCTGTCGCTGGACTTGGCCTCGGCGACCCGCGCCATGTCGCGGACCATCTGCTCCTGCCCGGCCTTCAACTGTGCGAGGCTCGTCTTCAGCTCGCCGATCTGCTGGTTCAAGGCAGCCAGGTCGTGGGCCATCGATTGCAGCAACTGCGCCTGCTCCTGCGACGCGGTCGCGCCAGCCGCGCTCGTTGCGTGCTCCTGCGCCTCAGCCGGCGCTTCTGCGGCCGTCTGCTGGGGCGCGGTCGCGGCCGGCTGTGCCGCGGCATCCTTGTCGGTGTTCGATGCCAGCGAGATCCGCGGCATCCAATGCGCGATCATCTCCTGGGCCTGGTCTCCATAGCTCTGCCAGGCGGCTGCGGCGACCGCGCTGCCGACCGCGAACAGCACCGCCAGAATGGTGCGCACGGCCCAGGTGGCGAACGTGCTGCGCTCTCCGGTGACCGCGAAGTCGCTCGTCGCCTGCGTCCTGTAGTCAGGGTCGATCTTCGGCGAGGGTACATCCGGTGGCCGTTGCGAGCTGCGCCTGTCCGCTTCGGCGGCGGTGCGATCGGCGCGGGCCGCCAGCACGATCTCGGGATCGATCACGGCATGAGGCTGCTGATCGCCGTCTTTGGTCGTCGTTGCAAGCATTGACGCTCCGTCCTCCGTTGTCGTCCGCCTCGCAGGCGGCGCTCGGCTCTGTTCCGATGCGTCGTCCTACCAACGCCTCGTGCACCAACGCTTCGCGTACTCACGCTGCATCGTACTGACGCCTCGTGACACCAACGTCGGATGACGACTGCGCCACAAGACGTTCGGCCTCTCCAGCCGCATCAGCACAGAACCTGGATACCGGTTGTCCCTCGTGCCCACGCGTCTGCATGTTCACGGTGATCCATCTTGGCCAGAGCCGCATGCTCAGGAACGTCCCATCATCGTTCCGTCGCGTCGACGCTCGGCTGATTCCCAATCTCATCGACCCTTGGTCATATCCGCCTAAACCAAGGCGAAGGCATGGCGGTTGCGCGACCCCTGCGACCTCCACCTCAGGCCGCACGCGGAGCATATCCCGAATGCACCGCGAAGGCTATGCCGACGGCGGTTCGCCGTGCCGGCGAGATCCTCGGCCATTGTGACCGACCGGTGCTGCGGAACGACGCTTCGATCGGCCCGTCAACGCTTGAGAATGTCGCCGGTGGGCAGCCGGATTTCGCAGCAGAGGCCGCTCGGCTCGAAGCGCCGGACGACGCGGGCACCGACCTCGTACGGCAGCATCTGTTCCAGCAGCACGGTTCCAAAGCCCTGGCGCTGCGCAGCCAGCGGACGGCCGGACATGCCGGTCTCGGTCCAGTCGATGACCAGCCAGTCGGCCGCGTCGCGCTCATCGAGCCGCCATTCGATCCTGATGAAGCCCCGCGGCACGGTCAGCGCGCCGTATTTCAGCGCATTGGTCGCGAGCTCGTGCATGGCAAGCCCGATGCTCTCGGCCGCCTTCGGCCTCAACCGCACCTGGGGGCCCGACAGCGAGAATTGCCTGTCCTCGCGCGCGGCTCCGGCGCGCAGCTCATCGGCGATCAGCTCCGCCAGATCGAAACCGGCGAGGGGATCGCGCGTGACGACCGCCTGGATGCGCGACAGCGCCGTGATGCGGCCTTCGAGGTGACTGGCGAAATCCTCGACACTGTCGCTCGAGTCGCCCGTGCGGCGGATGATCGAGCGGATCACGGCGAGCATGTTGCGGACGCGGTGCTGCAGCTCGGCGAGCAGCAGCTTCTGGTGCTCGGAGGCCGAGACCAGCGCCGTGATGTCTTGGGTGATGCCGCCGATGCGCTGCACCCGTCCCAGCTCGTCGACCATGGGAAAACTACGGATGCGCAGCCAGCGCGCGACGTCGTCCGGCTGCGTGACGATACGGACATCCAGGCTGTCGCGCTGGCCGCGCCGGGCGCGCTCGAGGCTCTCGACGGCGCGGGGCCGGTCCTCCGGCAGCATGAGCTCGGTCCACGATGCGAGATGGTCGCCGCGGAGCACAGCGGTGCGCGGCACGCCATAGATCGTCTCGAATGCGGGGCTGAGATATTCCCAGTGCAGGGTCTCGGCATCGCGGATCCACACCACGTCGGAGGATGCTTCGCCGAACTGGCGGAAACGCGCCTCGCTGTCGCGCAGCGCGGCCTCGGTGCGCTTGCGGTCGTCGATGTTCATCGCGAGCTCGACCAGGGTGCCGTCGCCGAGGTCACGGCCGGCGAACATCATCCAGGCGCGTTCGCCGTCCTTGCGAAAATACTGCTTCTCATAGGGACCGATCCGGCCGGTCTGCCGCAGCAGCTCGATCTGGTCGCTCGATGTACCCATCCATTCCGGGGGGGTCAGGCTCTTCCAGGTCAGCTGGCCGCTGTCGATGTCCTGACGCGAATAGCCTGTCATCGCCAAGAAGGCCTCGTTGGCGTCGACCAGGGTGCCGGCTGCATGATCGAAGAACAGCACGCCGACCGAATCGATCTCGAGGAGGCGGCGCAGCCGATGGTCGCTGGCATCGCTGCCGTTCGAATGCGGCTGCCGTGCGGACGGCCCGGCCTCCGGCAGCTCGCTGCAGCCGAGGCAGACGGCGAGCTCGGGATCGGTCCGTGCGAGGGCAAGCACGTCCGAATCGATCGCGAGCAGGTGTGCATCGGCCCAGAAATGGGCTGTGCGCAGATAGGCGAGGAAGGCCGCCAGCAGATCGAACCTGGTGTCGCCGAAGGCATGTCGGATTGCGCGCCGCGAGCGGTCGAAATCAGCACGCTGCATGAACAGCACCGACGCGGCCTCGAACAGGTCCGCCTCACCGTCGCTGCCCGGCTCCGGGATGTCGAGCGGGGGCTGGATGAGTTCGAGCCGGTCGAGCGCCGCCGCGGTGCGCGCGGGATCCGCGAGCGGCCGCGCGAGCAGGTGACGGGCCCGATCGATCGGCTCCGGGCGGGACGTCGAGTCACCCGCGGGCTTGCCAGATCCAACCAGAAATCCGAAATGCCGGGTCAGACAATAAGGCGAACGGTTGAGGCGCGACAGATGGACGGCGAGCCGCTCCTTGAAAAGGGCCGGAAGCGGGGTGTCGAGATAGGCGCATTTGGCGAACTGCCAGAGCTGTCGGGTCGCCTCAGGCGCAGACGGCGCCGACCTGAACAGGTTGGGCATCAGCCCGAGGCGCTGCACGATCTCCTGCTCGAAGGGTCCGTCCACCATGCGCTGTTCGACCATCGCCGTTTCCCCGGCAGAGTGCCGAGACAGTCAGCATAGCGCAAGCGCCAGCGCTCCGAACCTCTCACTCATTCGCATCGAGCTGACGGCCTTCGCGGTCCAAATGCAAGTAATTCGCGTTGAACAGGCCGGCGCTCATCAAGCGCTCGAGGTCCGGAAGTACCAGCATCTTGCCCTTGAGCACGATCAGGTTGCTGGCGCGCAGTTCCTGCAGCGTGCGGTTGACGTGGACCTTCGACAGGCCTGTCGCCTCGGCGAGATCGGCCTGAGTGAGCGGGAAGCTGCAGCTGCTGTCGTCGGCCAGGCCCGCCAGGCGTAGCCGGAAGAACAGTTCGCACAACAGGTGAGCCATGCGTTCGGACGCCGTGCGTTGCCCGAGATTCATGGTCCATTCGCGCTGGATTGCGGCGTTGACCAGTGTCTCCCACCAGAACGCCGTTGCAATGCGCGGATAGCCGGCGCTGATCTCGTCGAAGAACTCGCGCGGCAGATCGGCGATCGACACCGGCGTGATGGTGCCGATCGAATGGTCCATCTCGCGCAGGATGAAGATGTTGAGATCACAGATATCGCCGGGCAGGAAGAACGAGACGATCTGGCGGCGGCCGTCCTCGAGCTGCTTGTAGCGGCAGGCCCAGCCGTTCAGGATCAGATGCACGTCCTTGGGCTTCTCGCCTTCGCGCGCGATGTCGGTGCGTGGCGCGAAGGTCCTTACCCGTTGAGCCGCAGCGCGGTTGAGCATCAGGCGGTCGGCCGCAGAAAGGCGGACGAAATTCTCAAGCTTGCGGACCAGATGACTCAAAGAGTGGTTCCCCCGAATTAGTTTATTGGGGTTCCAAGCGGCGCGACTTCAATAACTTATGTTAGCATGATACCGCGTTGACCGCTGATCTTTCTGCACCTGCGCAAGGAACCAACGCGTTGTCGATGTGCGTGGGTCTGCTGCCGCAATCTCGGTGATGATTTCGCCATCGCGCGATGGTCGGAGCATGAGCGACATCGCGCGAGTCCGACCTGCACTGCGCGCTTCTGTCGTCGAACTCTCATGAAAGTCGATGATGAATCACTGTCGAGGCCCGTGAAAATACGGGAATCGACGTGCGGCCGCGACGATTTGCCCTCGGCGGCGTGCCTGCGCAAGTTAATAGCCTCTTAGACTGCGCTTCCTAAGTTGACCGAAACAATCAACTGGAAATGCACGATGCGAGTCGGTCAGCTCTTTGCGGTATCGATGCTCTCGGTCACGGCGCTTGCCTGTGTTCTCGGAGGCGAGGTGCTGGTATCTCACTATCGCGCCTACGCGAGCAGAACCGAAGCGATCAAGTCAGTCGACGCGTTCGCTGCCGTGCTCCTTGCAGGCCAGGCCGTCGCGGGATTGCGGGCGCCGTTCGTCACGCCGATGTTCCAGGACGTTCCGGCCACTCCTGTGCAGCTGGACGCCGTCGACAAGGCCGGGCAGCAGGCCGACGCCGCCTTCGCCAAGGCGAAAGCGGCCGTTGAGACGCTCTCCGACAGCCAAGCCATCTTCGACGGACTGAACGCCGCCAAGGCAAAGCTCACCGACGTGCGCACGATGGTCGACCGCGCCGTGAGATTGCCGCTGAATGCGCGCGACCCGGCTGCGATGAAGGGATTCCTGCCCGGCTTGACCGACGTGCTGAAATCGGTCGAGCCGCTGCTCAACCGCCTCGAGAACCGCGTCGCGACCGCCGATGCATCGCTGACGCCGCTGCTGTCGATTGCGCGCATCACGCAGGATCTGCGGATCACGGCCGGCGGCCGCGCCGCGATGCTGGCCCCGGCGCTCGGCGCCAAGCGTCCGCTGGCTCCGGCCGAGTATTCCAACATCGATCGTGCGCAAGGCCGGATCGAGGTCGATCGCGAACGGATCGAGTCGAGCATCGATCAACTCGGCAATCCTCCGAAGGTCGCGCAGGCGATGTCGGAGGCGGTCGAAGCGTATTTCAACAACGCTGCGGGACTGATCGAAAAGGAGATCGCGGCGTCGCGCAGCAATGCCGGCTACACGCTGTCACCGGAGCAGTTGGGCGGCACCGTCGTGCCGCCGATCGGAAAATTCCTGACCGTTCGCGACAATGCGCTGGCCGAGGCACGGACGCGCGCCGAGACGGCGCGGGACGATGCACTGGTGATGTTCGGGATCGGCAGCGGCGCGGTGCTCGCGCTGCTCGGCATGCTCGGCGTCGTGACCTTCATGCTGCGCCGTCGCGTGATTGCGCCGCTGGCTGCGCTGACCGGCGTGGTCGGCGACCTCGCGGCTGGCCGTGACGACGTTGTCGTTCCGGCCAGCGATCGGCAGGACGAGATCGGCACGCTCGCCGCCTCGCTGCAGGTGTTCAAGGATGCACTGCTGGCGAAGAAGGCGGCAGACCGGGCCGCAGCGAGCGAGGCGGAGGCCAAGATCCAGCGTGGACAGCGGGTGGATACGATCACCCGCGAGTTCGAGGCCGTCATCAGCGAGATCGTCGATGTCGTGTCCTCGGCATCGACGGCGCTCGAGAGTTCGGCAGGAACGCTCACGACCACGGCCGAGCAGTCCGAGCGGCTCGCCACCACCGTCGCTTCGGCGTCCGAGGAGGCCTCGACCAACGTGCAGTCGGTGGCATCAGCGACGGAGGAAATGTCATCGTCGGTGACGGAGATCGGCCGCCAGGTTCAGGATTCGGCGCGCGTCGCCAATGAGGCCGTGCAGCAGGCGCAGCGTACCAACGATCGTGTCGGCAAGCTTGCCAAGGCCGCAGCCCGCATCGGCGACGTCGTGGAGCTCATCAACTCGATCGCCGGCCAGACCAACCTGCTGGCGCTCAACGCCACCATCGAGGCGGCACGCGCAGGCGAGGCGGGGCGCGGCTTCGCCGTCGTGGCCTCCGAGGTGAAGGCGCTGGCCGAGCAGACCGCGAAGGCCACCGACGAGATCAGCCAGCAGATCAACGGCATCCAGGCAGCCACGCAGGAGTCGGTGAACGCGATCCGCGATATCGGCGAAACCATCGAGAAGATGTCGGAGATCGCCTCGACGATCGCATCCGCGGTGGAAGAGCAGGGCGCGGCGACGCAGGAGATCTCGCGCAGCATCCAACAGGCGGCCCGTGGCACGCAGGAGGTCTCGGCCAACATCACGGATGTGCAGCGCGGCTCCAGCGCCACCGGCCAGGCGTCGGCGCAGGTGCTGAATGCGGCCCAATCGCTGGCGGGCGAAAGCATCCGCCTGAAGCGCGAGGTCGCGCGCTTCCTGGGCTCCGTGCGCGCCGCGTGACGACGGGACTGCACGGCACTGCATTCCAACATCATGAGCGCCGGCTCGGACCGGCGCTCATATCATTCGCTCACTTGCCCTTGTCGAGGGTCTGCGCCATGTCGAGATGATGCTGCAGGGCCGGCAGGGTCTTGCCGGCCCCGTCCTTCAGCGCCGGATTGTCGCCGCCCTTCGCATAGCGCTCGAACAGCGACACCGCGTCCTTGTGGGCGCTGATCTGCATGTCGTCGAAATCCGAGCTGAAGTCCTTGCCGCTCGCTGCCTTCAGCTTGTCGAGCTTGCTCTGATGCGCGTTGTCGACAGCGGCGGGCAGTTGGACCTTGACCTTGCCGCTCTCGACCATGCTCTTCAGCTCGGTCGAAGTCCTGGTGTGATCCTTGACCATCTGCGCGGCGAAGCTCTTCTCCAGCGTGTTGCCCTTCGCCGAGCCGGCTCGATTGCAGTTCGAACATGTCGCTGATGGCGACCTGCTTGACGAAGTCCTCGGTGCTCGGCGCAATGCCGAGCGCCGAATTCACCCCGGTCTTTTCGCCGACTGATTGAGCGAGGGCAGGGCCGGCCAGCACCAGGCAGCCGAGCGTGACGCGTGTGAGCCGCATGGGTCGTTCCTCTCGTTGGTTGCAGACCTAAACCGAGAGATGTGCACGATGTCCCGACGAACTGGCGCGCGCGGCGCGGCGTGCCTGGTGAGAAGATGCCGCGAGCAGCCGGCGTAGCCGCAGAGCGTCGGCGGGCGCCGCGCTCTTCTGGTCGTTGTCGAAATAGACGTAGACGTCGATGCCGTGCGACGCCCAGGCGCGAATGCGCTTGGCCCAGGCTTCGAGTGTCGCGTCCGGATAGTTGTCCTTGTAGCGGCCGCCCGGGCCATGGCCGCGCACATAGACGAAATCGGCCGTCCGCATCCACGGCGCCGGCGCGTCGTGATGGTCCGACAGGCAGAGCGAGATGTTCGCGTCCCTCAGCAGGCGCATGATCGCCGGTGTGTACCAGCTCGGGTGACGGAATTCGAAGCTGTAGCGCCGGTGCGTCGGCAGCAGCGGGAGAAACGACTCGAGCCGTTCTCGATTCGCTTCGAATTGCGGCGGCAGCTGGAACAGCACGGGGCCAGCCTTGTCGCCGAGCAGCGACAGCCGGCTCTCCATCAGCGCGATGCTGTTGACCGAGCGCGCAGAGAGGCGCTTCCAATGCGTGATGAACTTGGAGGCCTTCCAGGCGAAAACGAAATCGGGCCCGGTCTGATCGCGCCAGCCACGGACGGCAGCTTCCGTCGGCGTCCTGTAGAACACGCCATTCAGCTCCGTGGTCTCGAACTGGCTGGCGTAGTAGGGCAGCTGATGTCTGATCAGCAGTCCCGGCGGAAAGAACGCGCCGCGCCAGGACCCGTAGTGCCATCCCGATGTGCCGATCACGACCCGGGCCATCATCGTCCTCTCGCCGAGACCAGACCTCGAAAGCAAAGCGTCGTGAGGGCGTTCGGGTTCCTTTCAAAGCCGCAGCAGACGATACGGCGCGCGCTCTAGCGCTCGGCGGCGTGCAGCACCGGTGCGCTCAACAGCTCGTTGATATGCGCCGCCGTCTCCGCCTGCATCGCCTTCTTCAGCATGATGTCGCGCTCGGGGCCTACGGGAAGACGTGCTGCCGCTTCGCGGGCAGCTGTTGCAGCCTGCTGCAGCCGCTGGCCGAACGACACTGTCTGCTTACGCCGGTTCCGGGTGACGCTCATGGCGAACTCCTGTTGCTTCAAACAGGAGTCTGCGAGCCTGTCGGCCTTGTGTCGCTAACACACGTTAGCGTGCAGTTCACTATCCCTGGAGGTCCTGTTGGAACAAGACGACAGCGTCGTGGTGCTGATTAGTTGTTCGATCGATCTGGGTCATTGCCCGGAACGCTGAGATGCACCTCGTGGCCTTGCTTGATGGCCAGCGTCGCGGCTGATGCAGCGGATTCGAACGCAGCCTCCTTGGTCGCGTAGTCGCCATGGGCGTTGCCGTCATGCAGAACGCTCCAATGATCGTCGACCGCGACGATGGCGTATTGAGCCAGTCCCATGTCCTCCTCCATTCTTCGCGTCATTGGGTCGAAACGCTCGGGGACGCCCGATGCCGTGCCGCGGGCGCGACTCGTCTCGGCGGGCACGAGACCAACCAGAGCAGGTTGCATCCGTTCCTGTGCATGCGGACCAGCCCTGGCCGGATGCGCCCGCTTCCCGATGCCGGCGAACCGCGGGGCAGCCGGCCCGTTCTCAGCCCTTGCGTTGGGTCTACCCCGCGGGCCGATAGCCTGTTAAGCAACGGCGCAGGACGGGGCGGTCCCCGCGGAAGAGACTGAGAGGAAGCGGCAATGATTCAGACGGTCGGCATCATCGGAGCAGGCACCATGGGCAACGGCATCGCGCAGGTTTGCGCGGCCGCGGGCGTGCCGGTCGTCATGGTCGACATCTCCGAGCAGGCGGTGGCGCGCGGGCTCGCCACGGTGGGCTCCAGCCTCGATCGCCTGGTCAAGAAGGAGAAAATGACGGCCGCCGACAAGGACAAGGCGCTGTCGCTGATCACCGGCACTGCCGACAAGGCGAAGCTGTCGAGCTGCGACCTCGTCATCGAGGCCGCCACGGAGAACGAGGAGCTGAAGCTCAAGATCCTCAAGGACCTCTGTGCCGGCCTGAAGCCCGAGGCGCTGATCGCGACCAACACCTCCTCGATCTCGATCACCAAGCTGGCCACCGCCACCGATCGGCCCGACCGGTTCATCGGCATGCACTTCTTCAATCCGGTGCCGATGATGGCGCTGCTCGAGCTGATCCGCGGCCTGCAGACCTCGGATGCGACCCATGCGGCCGCCGCCGATTTCGCCAAGCGGATCGGCAAGGTCGCGATCACCGCGAAGAACAGCCCGGGCTTTGCCGTGAACCGCATCCTGTGCCCGATGATCAACGAGGCGATCTTCGCGTATTCGGAAGGCATTGCGACCGCGGCGGACATCGACGAGGGCATGAAGCTCGGCTGCAATCATCCCATCGGTCCGCTGGCGCTGGCCGATCTGATCGGTCTCGACACGATGCTGTCGGTGATGGAGGTGTTCTACAATGGCTTCAACGATCCGAAGTATCGGCCGGCGCCGTTGCTGAAGGAAATGGTGGCCGCAGGCCAGCTCGGCCGCAAGACCGGCAAGGGCTTCTACGACTACGGCAAGTAGCTGCGGCCAAGTAGCTACAGCCAAGTAGCTACGGCATTGTGCGACGCGAGCGGCGGGTGGCCTATGCGCCCGCCGTGCCTCGGTTGACGATCGACTACGCGGACGACGGATTGGCTGACGACGGATTGCGTTGACGATGGATTGCGTTTGGAGGCGCGTGGGAGGACCACAGAACCACAGCTCCCCAAATGAGAGCTGCCGAGTTCGCACTGATCCGATGATCCAGATTCACGGCACAGCGCCGGGTGGGCAAGGGGCCATGCCTCGCTGATGCAGCCCACAAAGCCGCGACCCGGCGTGCCGTTCGTGATTTGCCGCTATGCGATGGTCCGAGCGATTACCGTCGCACTCAGCGGGCCTGGTACGGAGGTGGAGTCATTGAACCTCCCTGCAATCAGATGGATCGTCGTCGTTCCAACATCATCGGCACCCTGAACGGCTACCGCAATGGACGACAGCAATGATCGTCCTCCCGGCGGCCGGCGCTGTCAAGGCGCAACATGACGCATTGATGAATTCGACGTGACAGGTCCGGTCGATCCTGCGCGCGCGGAGAGACTCTGGTCCGCCTTGGAGTGATGACAAACCCGTGCAAATCATTACATGAGGGCAGCCGGTCGATGAGGCTATGCGGTTGCGCCTTGCTCGAGCTCGTGTCGTCCGCATCGGCCGACATAAGGATCTGCAGCGGCGATTCACAGAGTGTGGCTCGGGTTGCGGCCTTTCGGGGAACCAAAGAATTCGTGGTGTTTTGTTTGCCGCGAAAAGCAAGGCAGGAGAACAGCGATGAGAGCAGTTGGCATCATTCTGACGACGGTCGCCATGTTTGTGGGAACTCTGCCCGCTCTGGCAGCGGAGCAGGGTACGGCGGGCATGGTCACGGGGATCAACCGTCTCAACGGCACGATCGCGATCAAGCGCATTCCCGATGGAACCGTCGGCGCCAACACGTCCGGAGCAGCCCAGGAGTTCAAGATCAAGGACAACGCCATGATCGAGAACATCCACGCCGGCGATCGCGTGACGTTCTCGACGTCTGACGCCGCCACACCGACGATCGTCAAGCTCGATCGGCAGAAATAGCCGTCATAGCCGGATCGAGGGGCGCGATGAGACAGTGCGGTGCTCTCCGCGGACGGGGCGTATGGCGTCTCGGGCTCTGGATGATGATGGTCGTCGGGAACTGCACTATTGCGACTGCGGCCCCGACCGACCTGTACCAGGCGCAGACGGTCGTGACCGGTCAGGGCGAGGACAATCGTCGGGCGGCCTTTGCAGCATGTCTGGAAGACGTGCTGATCAAGGTGTCCGGTGCATTTCAGCTCAGAAACGATGCAAGGCTCGCACCACTCGAGGCGCGGGCCGCGGAGTTCGTCACCGGCTTCGATTATCACGATCAGATGTCGGGCAAGCCGAAGCATGACGAGCAGGGCACGCGCGACCGTCCATATGACCTGACCGTGTCATTCGATCGCGCGCGGATCGATCAGTTGCTTGCGAGCTTGAACATCAAGCCGTGGCCGGCGCCGCGCCCGTCGATTGCCCTGATTGTGACGATGACGTCGGGCGGTCGTACTTTCTTCGTTGCATCCGACGACCGGAGGTCCGATCTGCAGCGCGACGCGCTGCGCGCAGCGGCTGTCAAGCGTGGGCTCGAGATCGCTCTGCCAAGCGCCTCCGAGGTCTCGAAGGCCGCTATTGAGCGCACCAAGTTGAACGATGTCCAGCCCGCGGCGGTCGCGTCGTGGTTTCCCGGAGCCGATGTCATGCTGTTTGGCGATCTCACCTGGGACGATGCCGAACTGGGCTGGGTCACGCAATGGCGCCTCGATCGCGCCGGCAAGCAGGACCGGTGGCAATTCCGTGGCGTGACGTTCGACGAAGCATTTCGCCGCGGTCTCGGTGGAGCAGCGCAACTCCTCTCCGACAACGGAGCGCCGTGAGGTTGCCGCGATAGTCTGCGACCATCCCTGTAAAGTGGATGCCTGAGCCGCGCATGCGGGCACGAGAGTCTCGCGCCCGAGTTCGCTCCGGCAAACAGACAGGAGGGTGCCCGTGGTGAAACTCAGAACGTGTCTCGTTGCTGCGCTGTTGATTGCCACGCCCGCCTCGCTGGCGGTGGCTGCGCCGGGCCTGGTGCGTACCGCGGCCACCATGCGCGCAGGGCCGGGCCCCGGTTTTCCCGTCGTCGAGCGCATTCCGGCCGGTGCCAGGATCACCATCCATGGCTGCATTCAAGGCGGCGCGTGGTGCGATGTCAGCTTCGGAGGCGAACGCGGCTGGGTCGCGGCGCGGACGCTCGCCTATCTGTATCGTGAGCAGTACGTTGAGCTGCCAGAATATGTCGAGTACGTGCCGACTGTCGGCTTCACGCTGACCACCTATTGGAGCAGCTTCTATTTCGGCCGGCCTTGGTATCATCGGCATGCGTTCTGGAACCGCTACTGGCATCGCCATCCGCCGGTCATGGCGCAAAATCCGCCTCAGCCTGGCATGACCCCGGGGATGCCGGGGCGCGGTCCCGGCGGGGTGATCCAGCCGGGCGCGGTCGCCGGCACAGGCCAACGATCCGGACCGCCTTCGGGCATGCAAGGTCGTGTGCCGCCTGCGACGGCCGCCGGCCCCGCCGCACCTCCGGTCGTGGCTGCTGGTCCCGCGCGAGTTGCAACGCCACCCATGGTGCAGCCGTTGATGAGCCGAAGCAGCGGTGCGCCGCAGAGCGCCCGCGCGCAGATGGGCGGCATGCGCATGATCGGGACTTCGCCGCAAATCGGTTTGGCGCATATCGGGGGCGGCCCCGCCATGGGTGCTGCGCGTGTGGGCGTCAGCGGCCCTCGCGGTGGCGGGCGTTCCGGCCCGGGCGGTGGTTTCCGCCGGCACTGAGTCTTCAGCACTGGCGTGGTGTCCGGATTGTGAAGGCGGCGTGCAGGCCGGCGCTGGCGACGGCGGGTGCGATGACTACATGGATGTCATTCCTCGATGCCTCCCCATTGTTCTCGCCTATCGTGAAAAAGCCCGTGCTCGCTTTCCTGCTGCTCATCTTCGTGCCCATCTCGCTGTCGGCCGCGAACTATCTGCGCGGCGATCGCCGCGGCAGCTGGCAGACCGCGGACCGTTCGAGCGCGGGCCTGCTGCCATCGCCAGCTCAGCATGCCGACGCGGTGGTCCGCGTATTTGCTGCGCGCACGGTGCGTTGGCGTGGCATCTTCGCGGTCCACACTTGGATCGTCGTGAAGGAGAAGGGCGGCCCGCGCTATACCCGCTACGACTACACCGCGTGGGGTGAGCCGATCCGGGTCGATGGCTTCGCGCCCGATGGTCGCTGGTTCGGCGCGTTGCCGGAGACGGTGCTGGCCGTCGACGGCGAAGAAGCCGAGCGGGTGATTCCGAGGATCCGCAGCGTGATCGAGAACTACCGCTTCCGCGCCTATGGCGACTACAATGCCTGGCCGGGACCGAATTCGAACACCTTCGTGCAGGCGGCGCTGCACGCGGTTCCTGAGCTGAACGCCGTGCTGCCGCCGACCGCAATCGGCAAGGACTTCCCTTTTGACGGCTGGTGGGGGCGCACGGCCTCCGGGACCGGTCTGTTCGTATCGCTCGGTGGCTATCTCGGTGTCACCGTCGGCTGGATCGAGGGCGTCGAGCTGAACTTCTTCGGGGGAGTTCTCGGCGTCGATTTGCGCCGGCCGGCGCTGAAATTTCCCGGGATCGGCCGCCTCGGCATGCCACCGGCCTGAGGCCCACGATCTGCCTGTCAGGCACTGGCTGGCATGCTGCTTGCTGCTAGCCTCTTCAGCGCGCCTGCGATGTCGCGGATGCGCCAAAACGCCAAGCGAGGCGAGAAGAGGCGGACGATGAGCACGCTGTTTGCGATCTGCGCGACCTATGAGGTGGACGATGGCGCGGCGCGTGGCTTTGTTCTCCAGCGCCGCGAGCCCGACGGCAGCGCCAAGCCTTGGCCGATCCTGGTCACGCGCAAGGGCAACAACTTCTACGGCTTCGAGAATGCCTGCCCGCATCAGGGCGCCCGCCTCGACAAGCATCCGGGCGAGTTCATGGACGAGGAAGGTAATTTCCTCGTTTGTGGCGAGCATGGTGCCCAGTTCGACCTCGATACCGGACAATGCTTCATTGGGCCCTGTCAGGGCCGGACGTTGTCTGTGGTCGAGCTTGTGATCGACGACGGTGACATCTGCCTCTCCGGGATCGATCTGGACGAGGAGGACGGCCTCGACATCGACGATCCCGAGGATGACGTGCCGGAGGTGCAGATCACATCGGATTGAGGCTGAGCGCCGGCCCCCCGACCGGGTCAGCGTTTCTTCCGTTCAGCGCGGCTGTAGTTGCTGAAGTGCCCCTCGCGTGCTGCCTGGCTGCGCGCGGCCTTGATCAGGCCGGGGCTGCGCGCCGGCGGCGCCGGTAGCGAGGGCAGGCGGGTCAGCTTGCGGCTGCCGCAGGTCGGACAGACAGGCTTTTCAGACATCCCGATCAGCAACTCGACATCCTCTGCGCAGGCAGCGCAATGGAAGCTGTAGAATGGCATGACGTCATCCCTCATTGTCGCGAGGGTGCATTGCACGAAGCGGGCCAGCGCAATTGCGCATCGAATTCGCCGCTTCGGGGCTCGTTTGCATGCGAGCGGCAGCAGTTTTTTGCTGCGGTGTCCCGAATGCGACGCGGCTGGGGTCGAACATTCGACAGCCGTGCAGAGCTCCTCCGTCCGGCCGGCCCCGGATATCCGGTCGCCGGCCGGACGGACAAAGCGGATCAGGCGCTGGTTTTCGGCACGTACTTGCCGGCGACACACTTGTAACTCTGCAGATGCCACTCGTGATAGGGACCCTTGGACATCCAGTCTGCGATTCCGATCTGCGCGCTGACGGCGCAGGATGTCATCGTGATGCCGGACATCTCGCTGTTGGTGACGACCTTCTCCATGCAGAGCTGGCCGTTGCATAGCATTGCGACGAGAGTGACGAGCACGTTGATTCTGCCTCCAAAGAGTGGGACCCGGTCAGGATCGAGAAAGCAGAGTTCATGCCAAGTGATGAATCCAGGTCGTGCTGCTACGGGACGGATTGCTACGGGTGTCACTTCATGGCGACAGAAGCGTGATGGATTCACTGCTTGGATCACGCAGCGTTCGGCAACTGGCCCGTGTTTGCTGCTCGATCATTTGGCGATTTGCTCGTGTTGCGTGGTTCGGCCTGAGTGCCGAGGCTGAGCGGGGCCTATTGCGTCAAATAACAGGCAGCGCCTGCGCAGTCCTGCGGCGCTCGCGGACATTGGCTTCGGGGGCTTCGGGCGGAGTATCGCCGTTCATTGGCTGAATCAGAGTTCGGTTCGCACGGGCGTCCGCAGACGAACCGTCGATCCCCAGGATGATATCCGGCCTGATGCCAGACTTCCGGTGGCGCTGATATAGACGCCCCGACGCCCGGTGCTGGGAGCCTCCGCGTCGTCAGGCCTCGTTCAATCCGGCACCTCGATCGGTCAGGATCTTCTGCCCCTTCGCCGTCAGCTCGTAGATGTCGCCGTCCTTGGCGACATAACCCTCGCGGATCAGTCCATCGAGTTCGTCCTGCCGGCCGGGTGAGAAGGCGATTGCCTGGCCGATATCCGAAAGCGTCGCGATCTGGTCGTCCGTCAGCATGGCCATCCTCCCGTTGTTGATCCGAACGCCATGGCGTCGCGAATGTTCCGGGAGCACGAGGCCCTACGCCTTGCGCACGAACTCCGACTTCAGGTTCATCTGGCCGATGCCGTCGATCTTGCAGGCGATGTTGTGGCCGTCGCTCGCCTCCTGCAGGCGGATGTTGCGCACCTTGGTGCCGCCCTTCACGACGGACGACGATCCCTTCACTTTCAGGTCCTTGATGACGATGACGCTGTCACCGTCGGTCAGAACGTTGCCGTTGGCGTCGCGGATGCTGGCGTCGTCGCCGGCCGCCGCCGCAAGGGCGGCGTCGCCGCTCCATTCATGGCCGCATTCGGGACAGACCCACAGCGCGCCGTCCTGATAGGCGTGCTCGGAGCGGCATTGCGGGCAGGTCATTGCGTCGGTCATCTTATCCTCGGGCGCGGCAGAAGCGTAGCGTTAGAGGCTCGGATGGAACCGGGCAAGGAAAAATCCCGGGGGAGGGCAGCGCGCGGCACGGATCGGCTGCGCGCGCCTTCGTCGGTCGGCAGCGTCACGCCGCCTTGCGCTCGGGGGTCTTGCTGGCCGGCCCGGTCTCGGCCGCTTCCATCGCCCGGAGATAGGTGTCGAGCAGCGTCTCGTGCTCGTCGCGCTCGTCCTGGTCCTGCTTCCTGAGCTTGATGATCTCCTTCAGGATCTTGACGTCGAAGCCTTCGCCCTTGGCCTCGGCGAACACTTCCTTCTTCTGCTCGTTCAGCTCCGCCAATTCGCCATCGAGGTGCTCGATCCGCTCGATGAAGGACCGGATGCGCGCGCCGGGAATGCCGATCTCTGACATGGTGACTCCTGTACTAATGGGACGGAGAAAATGCGCGGCAGTTCGTTGCCAATGTCTTAACGGGCGCGCTTTGCCCACATCAGTGAATCCGACGTGCTTAACGCGGAACCGGGCGGGCTCTCGATGTCGCCGAGCGGGCGCCATGCGCTAGCTCCGCTCCGCCGCCGAGAGCTTCTGAAACTGCTTCTTCATCGCATTGACGCGGCCGAGATAGCCCGCGACCGAATGGTCGCCGCAGCGCTCGCCATCGGCCGGCTTGAAGCCGCGCCGCGCGAATCCGGCCGCCGGCCCGGCGCCGCACAGATGAATGACGGCTGCGAGATCCTGCCGCTGCTGCGCGCTCGGCTTGGCGCCAGGCTGCCGTGCGAGCACGGCGGCGACCTGGCGGTCGAGCGAGATCACCGTCAGCGCCACCGCATGCGCCGGCCATGCGCGGACGTACAGGCTCGGCGACCCGCAGCCGTCGCTGACCACCTCGTGCTCCCGGATGCAGAACCGTGCGGCGTCGGCAAAGGCGCCGTCGGTCATCTGGAACAAGCCGACGGCGCTGGAAGCCGGCTGATACAGCGCGAACGGATTCCACGCGAGGCGCCAGCGCCAATAGGTGCGCGCCACCGGATTGCCCGAGCTCTCGGTCTGCGCCAGGGCGGCGAGCAGCTCCGGCGTGATCGATCCTGTCGAGCTCTCACGGAACAGCGCGCCATATTGGCGCCACGTCTCCTCCGGCTCCTTGTCGAGCGAATGACCGGTCACCACGAACAGCTCGGTCGGCTTGCGCAGGACGTGATAGGCCAGATTGACCAGCGCGAAGGTCAGGAGCAGCACCAAGGCGCCGCAGGTGATCTTGATCCACCGCGGCGCCGCGCCCACCGTCCGGCCCAGCCGCTGCGCACCGCGCCCTGCGATTCGCTTCGCATCGCGCCGCAGCGCGCGCCAACGTCTGCCGCGTTGCGGCTTGCGCATTTTTTGTTGGCGTGGAGCAGGGGATTTCGGCAACTGATTACCTCGGGCGCCGGTGTGCCGGTCCATGGTTAAGGAAGAATTTGTGCAATCGCGTCATCCTGCCACTTTCTGGTGTGGGGCGGCGCGTGATGAAGAAATCGGTCAGTACTCTGCTGATGGTGCTGTTGTCGGTGCTGGCGGCGGGCATCCTGGTGTCCACGGCGATCCTGATGAGCGGCGCCGCGGGCCGCTATCGCGAGAGCGTCGCGACGGAGCATTTGACCGCGGCCGACAAGGCGATCTTTCAGAACGTCCTGGTCATGCGCGCCCATCGCGGCGACATCCAGAGCGTGCTGCTGAGCGAGGACGATCCGCGCGCCAAGCTCACCGAATATCAGGGCATCGAGGCCAAGGGCTATGACGGCATCGTCGCCGCACTCGCCGGCGTCGACATGCCCGAGCGCGACGACCTGCTGGCCCGGTTGAAATCGAGCTGGGACGCCACGGTTCCGCAGTTCAAGCTGCTGTTCGATGAAGCCGCGAAGCCGCGCGCCGAACGCGTGCTGGCGCATACGCAGGCCTGGTACCAGGCCATGACCAAGACGCTGGACGTCGCCAACGCCGCCTCGCTCGCGGTCTCGAACCGCGCCTGGATGACCGATCCGGCGATCGCCAAGATGGTGCAGGCGCGGCGGCTGGCCTGGCAGGTCCGTGACCGCTACGGCCTGCAGTGCTCGGCGCTGCGTCCCAACATCAACGCCTCCAAGCCGCTCGACGATACCCAGAAGGGCGCGGTCGCGCAATGGCGCGGCACCGTCGCGGCCGGCTGGTCCGGGCTCGACGACCTCTTGGCGGGCGGCGGCAGCACCGCGCTCGCCGGGGCCGTGAAGACCTCGCGCACCGAGGTCGAGGCCGCCCATCAGCGCATGGACCAGCTCACCAAGGGGTTTGACGGCAGCGGCAAGCCGGCGATGCCGGCGCCGGAATGGAACGCGTTCTGCCAGGGCCCGTTCGCCGGCATCATCGCCGTCGGCATGACCGCGCTCGACGGCTCGATCGCGCGCGCCGAGGAGATCAGGACCGCCGCGCTGAGCAGCCTGGTCGTCCAGTCGCTCGCCTTCCTGGCCGCGCTCGTGGTGGCCGGCCTGGCGCTGCGCGCGGTGCGCGTCCGCCTGATGCGCCCGGTCGGCGTCCTGATGCAGGCGATCCAGCGCATCGGCCAGCGCGACTACCAGACCCCGGTGCCGCAGTTCGCTCATGCCGACGAGTTCGGCGCCATGGCTGCCGCCCTCGAGGGCCTGCGCGAGAGCGCCGCCACCGCCGACCGGCTGTCGCGCGAGCGCGAGCTCGACCAGGGCCGCCGGCTGGAGCGCTCGCAGGCGATCGACAGCGCCTGCAAGAGCTTCGACGACACCGTGCAGGCGGTCATCGTCAGCATGGGCAACTCGACCGGCCAGCTCGATTCCAGCGCCGGCGACGTCCGCAAGCTGGTCGACGAGTCCACCGAGCAGACGGCCGCGGTCGCCAGCGCCGCGGAGACCGCGACCAGCAATCTCGAGACCATCGCCGCCGCCACCGAGGAGCTGACCGCATCGGTCTCCGAGATCGCCGCGCAAGTGCAGGCCTCCGCGGCCGATGCGCGCCAGGCGGTGGAGAAGGCCGCGCAGACCAACGCCACCGTCGAGATGCTCGACCGCGCCGCCAACCGCATCGGCGAGGTGGTCAAGATGATCACCGCGATCGCCGCGCAGACCAATCTGCTGGCGCTCAACGCCACCATCGAGGCGGCGCGCGCTGGCGAAGCCGGCCGCGGCTTCGCCGTGGTCGCCGGCGAGGTCAAGAACCTCGCGGCGCAGACGGCGACCGCGACCGACGACATCACCCGCCAGATCGCCGAGATCCAGGCCGCCACCGGCGAGTCGGTCGAGGCGATCCGCGCCATCAGCCACAACATCTCCAGCATCGACGAGAAGATGACGGCGATCGCCGCGGCGGTCGAAGAGCAGCGCGCCGCCACCACCGAGATCTCGCGCAACTTCCAGCATGCCGCCCAGGGCACCCGCGCCGTGACCGACACGATCGGCTCGGTCGCAGCGCTCAACCGCCAGACCGGCAATGCGGGCGCGGCAATGGTCGACTCCGTCCGCCGCATGTCCACCGATGCCGATCGTTTCCGCGTGGCGGTGGAGGGCTTCCTCGGCACCGTGCGCAAGGCCTAGCATCGGCCAAGCGGACGCGATCCCGCGGCGCCGATGGCGCCCGAGCCTTGCCGGTCGTCGGCCCTCTGAAGGGAGAGGGCGCGGGGAATGCCGGGCGCTGGCCGCACCCATGGCCCGCCTGCAGAAGATAAGCAGGCGGCAGTCACCACAGGTTCAGCCGAGGCATCCCGGCATTCCCCGCGCGATGGTTTTCACGCTTATAACGCGATCTCCCCGGTGTCCGGCTTGTAGCCACCGTCGCACGGCGGGATCATCATCACCGCCGCACTTGGCGCCAGCTTCGGGGCGCCAGGACCACGCGTCTTCACGTCCGCAAGCGTGCCGTTCGTCGGCGGGCCTCGAGCCCGCTGCGGCACACCCACAGCCACCGCATCTCCGGCCCACGTCTCGTGACGATCGCGATACGCCCCTCTCGGCGGGCCAGGATGGGCGTAGACAATCATGAATTCAGAAAAATAGAAAGTAATTTATTTTTATCGGAAGGTCTGGACACGACCGATCAGCCTGATGGTGTTGGCGAAATCAGCCGCGAGGCGCAGCAGGATTTCGCCGCGCATGACGCTGTCGGAGGGTGGGCTGGCGGGGCGTGCCGACGAGATCGAGCCGGGCGGGCCTTTGCCCACCCTGCGGCTGCGTCTGCGCGGAGGCGCGTCGCGGAACACATCTCCCATCTGCCGGTTGAAGCTGCTTCCACATCAGCCACGGAGCACTCCCCCAATGCAGGACATCAGGGAACACATGGAAGTCATCGGCGCCGACGGCGCGCATGTCGGCACCGTCGACCGCGTCGACGGCAACCGCATCAAGCTGACCAAAAAGGACAGCGGCGAAGGCAGCCACAAGGGGCATCATCACTTCATCGACAAGGGCCTCGTCGCCGGCGTCGAAGGCGACAAGGTGCGGCTGTCGGCCATCGGCGCCGTCGCGGTGACGATGGAGGAGGAGAAGTAGGGGCGGGGATCCTCCTGTCTCCGTCGCTACGTCCGCAGTGATGCGCCCTTGCTCTCCTACGCGACCGGCCCGTGACGTGTAGGGTGGGCAAAGCGGCGCCGTCAGGCGGCGCGTGCCCACCATCGACGGCAGGCACGGTGGCGTGCGCATTTGCTCCAAAGCTTGTCATTGCGCGGTGGCGTCGAACCAATCATCGGATGCCGACGACACATGAAGATGTGATCGACGCGTGACCACGCGGAACTTGTGATGGCCAGGCGAGACAGCTACTCCCTGCGGAGCACATCAGCGCGAACGCACAGAATGGACGAACGTCGACGTCATGGACGGTGCAGACCTTATCGGCTTGCTGATTGCGTTCCTGCTGCCGCAACCGATGTCCCACGCCGAGCTGGCGCCCACCGGCATCTTCAAGTCGCCCTTGTACTACACCTATAACGGCCTTCTGCTGGCGCTGTTCGCGCTGATCTTCACGCCCATGTTCGTCCGCTTTCCGTCCGCTGCGCTCAAGGCCGATTTGATCGCTTTGGCCATCGTCGCGGTGGCCGCCTTCTTCGCCCGTCGCGCGCTGAAATGGCGCTATCCAATCTGACCTAACGGCTGCGCTCGCATGACAGTGAACCGTAGGGTGGGCAAAGCGGCGCCGTCAGGCGGCGCGTGCCCACCATCGACGCTGGCGGGTGCGGGCGGTGGGCACGGCGCGTGCAAAATGGTGCCCGACAAAACCGACGCTGGCGCGCCTTTGCCCGCCCTACGTTTCGGCTACTCCGCGTAGCCCAGAATCGTCTTCAACAATTTCGGGAACCGGGCATTGAGGTCGGCCTCGCGCACGACGTTGCGATGCTCGACGCCCTGCTTGGTGGTGTGGATCAGGCCGGCCTCGCGCAACACCCGGAAATGGTTCGACAGCGTCGATTTGGCGATGCCGGGGCAGGGCGCGGCCTCGGTGCAGGACATGCAGTCCTTCCGTTCCATCAGGCTCCTGACGATGCGCAGCCGCAAGGGATCGGCGAGGGCGGCCAGCACTCCCGCTAATGTGATGTCCTCGCGCGACGGGTGAAACAGCTGCGCCATGAAAAACATATAGCGACGGCCTTGCGCGCGTTCAATAGTTCACTAGTTCTGAACGATTGAACCGAACGCCGCAGGCGGCGCAATGTGGAGAGCAAGATGAGCAAGCGACTTGAGGGCAAGGTGGCGCTGGTGACCGGCGCGTCCAAGGGGATCGGCGCCGCGATCGCGGCCCGGCTGGCCGAGGAAGGCGCCGCTGTCGCCGTCAACTACAGCTCCAGCCGGGAGGGCGCCGACCGCGTCGTGGCGGGAATCACCGGCAAGGGCGGCAAGGCGGTGGCCGTGGGCGGCAACCTCGCCAATCCCGGCGACGTCAAGACCATCGTCGCCGAGACGGTGAAGGCGCTCGGCCCGATCGACATCCTCGTCAACAACGCCGGCGTCTACGCCTTCGCGCCGCTCGACGGCATCACGCCGGAGCACTTCCACAGCCAGTTCGACGTCAACGTGCTCGGCCTGCTCCTGGTGTCGCAGGAGGCCGCGCGGCATTTCAATCCGGCCGGCGGCAGCATCGTCAACATCTCCTCCGGCGTGTCCACCCTGACGCCGCCGAACACCGCCGTCTACACCGCGACCAAGGCCGCCGTCGACGCCATCTCCTCGGTGCTGTCGAAGGAGCTGGCGCCGCGCAAGATCCGCGTCAACACCATCAATCCCGGCATGATCGTGACCGAGGGAGTCGTCGCCGCCGGCCTGCACGAGGGCGACATGCGCAACTGGATCGAAACGGCCACGCCGCTCGCGCGCGTCGGCAAGGCCGAGGAGATCGCCGCCGCGGTGGCATTCTTCGCCTCGGACGATGCGTCCTACGTCACCGGCGAGACGCTGCACGTGACCGGCGGGCTGCGCTGAGCGATCACGTCACTTCGGTCGCAGTCGCGAGCGGTGAACCGTAGGGTGGGCAAAGCGCCGCCGCAAGGCGGCGCGTGCCCACCGTTCCGGTGTTTGGACGAAGCCAAATTCCCGTCTCGCCCCCCGGCGCCTATCGCGCTATGATGACAGCCGCGGGAAAGGAAGGCAGCCATGACCATCAAGGTCGCCGTCAGGTCAGAGGTCGTTCGTGATCCGACGGTCATGAGCGGCGATCCGGTGGTTCGCGGGACACGGGTGCCCGCCGAAACCATCCTGGCCTACCTGCGCGCCGGCTATCCGGCGCAGGAGATCTTCGCCGACTATCCGAGCCTGCCGATCGATGGCATCGACGCGGTGATCCGCTGGGCCGAGGTCACCTATGGTGCCGATTGGCGATCGGCGGAGAACGCGGCAGCCACCCGTTGAGCGAACGATTCCTGATCGACGAGTGCCTGAGCGGCGCCTTGGTGGGAGTGGCAAAGGCGCGCGGCTATCAGGCGGACTACGTCACCCATCTGGGCAAGAGCGGCTGGCAGGACTGGAATCTGGTGCGGTTCGCAAGCGCGAACGACTACATCATCGTCACCGACAATCGCAGAGATTTCCTGAAGGAATATGCCAAGCTCGACGTACATGCCGAGCTGGTGATCCTGATCCCGAAGGGCACGCGGGATGAGCAGATGAGTCTGTTTCAGAAGGCGCTCGATCTCTATTCCGTCCGCAACGCCGATCTCGTGAACAAGCTCATCGAAGTCGCGCGCGACGGCTCGGTCCATATCCGCGAGTGGACCGCCGACGATCACGACATCAACCATATCAACGATCCGAAGTGGCGGTGACCGTAGCCCGGATGAGCGAAGCGATATCCGGGGTCTGCCGCAGCGCCAGCGATGAACCCGGATGTCGCTTCGCTCATCCGGGCTACGCGGCAACGGTGATTTTTGGCAACTATAGGTTGATGAATCGTCCGATATAGGATCAAATCGGGCTTGCCGAATCCGTGATGCGCGCATCGCGGACGAGCTGCGTTTCAACCCACCGGTCGGGCGCATGGCGTTTTGCCATGGCGCAGTCCTGGCCGGCTGAATTTCAAATCACCAAAGGAGTTTCTCATGCGCATCGGTTTTGCATTGTCGACCATGTCTGTCGTCGCCGCATCGGTGGCCCTCGGTTGGGGCCTGACCGCGCCGCGCCCCGCGCACGCGTTCCTGGAGGACATCTGTATCCCGCGCGTGAAGGACGGGCTGAAGAATTGTCTCGCGCCGGCCAGCGCCTGCAAGGATCCGGCGGAGGCGCTGAACCGCGGCTGCCTGCTCGAGGCGGTGCAGTTCGCCGTCATTCCGCCCGGCCGCAGCATGATCCATGCGGACTCGACCTATTTCATCGCCCAGGCGCTCGGCTATCGCGCCGACGTGGCCTATTGGATCGCCGCCTACAACGAGAATTCCGACTACGCACAATATGCGCCGATCGACCAGTGCGGCGGGCAGGCGACATCGACCAATTCGGGCGCCAGCTACATCACCGCCAAGTTCAACGGCTTCCAGCGCACCAACAACACCACCGACGGGCCGCTGTATCACTATCTGCTGAACTTCTCGCCGAACGGGCAGGGCACCGACGTGCACGGCGCCAGCGGCGTGCAGGCGGTGTATCCGTTCCACTATCCGCCGCCCGGCTATCCCATCACCATCGACAGCGTCTATCAGGGTACGCTGTACGACCTCAGGCAATGGGCGATGAAGCCCGACGACGGCCCGGGCCTGCTGTGCACCGCCGGATATACCACGCCGAACGGCTCGTCGAACTTCAGCGGCCCGAAATGCCTGGCGAACGTCCCGATCAGCGGCAACGTGCCGCTCCTGGAGAACTACGCGATCGGGCCGGCGATCAACGTAACATCCGGGCCGAAGATTCTCGACAACAGCAATGGCAATGTCGACTACACCCAGCTGAAGTCCTGGCTGGACGACAAGAGCCGGACCACCGGCGTGCTGTTCGACGATCCCAGGAAGCCGCCGGTGCCGGTACAGATCGCCCGGATCGGGCTCTATCTGCACTCCCTGCAGGATGCCTCCTCGCACGGCACCTTCTGCGGCGACGACGCGCCGTCGCCCCCGGGCGGCTCCGACGTGGGCAGCTACATGACCTTGCAGTCCGGTAGCGTGAAGCTCAATTTCGGCACCTATTGCGCCACCGGCCCGCATCTGGCGAGCCATGTCCAGGAGACCGGCACCGGCGACGCCAGCCTGCCGCTGCGCGACTATGTGGCGCTGAACAACACCGTCGACGAGCTGATCCTGTTCGGCAACACCATCGCCAAGCCGCGCGGCTGGATCGTCAACCCCAGCCTGCTGCCGCCTGATGTCGTCGGGGCCAAGAGCGCCGCCGGCGACAGCGCCGCCGACCTGAAGTCGCGCCTCGTCGGCCGCATCGTCCAGGGCCAGCAATGGTCACGTGCGGAGGTCTACGCGTCAGGGGTGATCACCCTGCCGCTGCAACGCACCGACGCGCAGGATCGGCTGAACACCATGAACGCCGCGCTCGGCGCCTACTCGAAGCGGCTGCTGACCGCCAACCCCAAGCTGACGCCGCTGCGGCCGATGCCGGGGAATTCGTTCGACCTGAACGACACGTCGGTGTGTTTCAAGTAGCGCCGTAGGGCAAAGCGCCGCCGCAAGGCGGCGCGTGCCCACCATTGCAAACCGCCCCGCACCCTACGGGGCTGTCCCGCTCATCCGAGCCTCCTGACGTTTCGTGCGCCGCTTTAGCGGGCTTCCGTCGTCGAAAGCGTCTTCCAGAGCAGATATCCGCCCAGCACGATCAGGATCATCGGCATGAGCGGCAACGGCAAGGCAAGAAGATCCCACAGGCCGGCTGCAAGAATGATGACCCCGATGACCATGCCGAACCGGTCGACCTTGAGGCTCTGTTGCGTCCGCACCATCTGTGCGCCCAGGATGAGGACGCCGACGCCCACCAGGAACCAGCCCCAGGGAAGCCCGGCGAGCATGACCACGCCGAGCCAGATGAAGAAGACGGCCCAAGCGGCTGAATCGATTTGACGGTGCGGATCGGGGGTGTCGTGGGATGGGACGAGAGACGCTTGCGTATCGGCCATGATGCTGCCTCCGCTTCTCTGACGACGACAGCTTGATACGGATTCACCTCGGCGCTGTTGATACAGGTCAACCAAAGCGCGCGGGAAGCGCGCAGCCTGTCCTAGCGTGGCGCCCGCAAAGCGCACGCCCGCGAGCACGACCGCCTCGTTCTCCAGGAGATGCGCGCCGAACCGCGCCGCCTCGGCGCGCGCCAGCGTCAACTTCTCAGGGCAGGTGCGGTGATCAAATTCATGGTTGCCCATCACCATGACGATCGGCACGTCCGCAGCCACGATCTCGCGCAGCCGCGCAAACCCGTTCACCGCCCCCTCACTGACATCGCCGGCGACCACGACCACATCGACCCCGGGCAGCGCCGCGATCGACTTGATGTCCGCCATGTCGGCGTGGAGATCGGAGAAGATGTGGAGGCGCATGGAGGGAGGGAGGTGGAGCCCAGGGCTCGCAGGCGAGTTAGCGAAGTGTAACGCGCTGATCAGGTCAGGCGGTAGAACTGACTCCGAAGATCCACCGCATGCTTGCAGGTTTAGAATGATCGAGGCGGAAGCTTTACTGTCTTCAATTGCTGAAGAACAGCGGAACTATATTTGTTCTCGAGCCGACTTACAAATGCAGGCTCGATACCGTAAGCAAATGCGAGCATGCCCGCTAGCCTTACTTGTTCTTCGAGATCGAGTTTACCTAGAGTATAGTGATGTACAGCAGCTCTAATGCTTCGTTTTCGATGATGCCCTAGGGATACGTGATTGTCATTTGCGAGTACAAGCCCGGTCACAAAGCGTTTGTACTTCTTTGTGGCGGTCACTGTTTTTGAATCATTCAGTATAAGTTGTGGACTCTCCACTTCTCTGAGAACCTGCTTGAGAAATTTTTCGACGCGGTTGAGAAAGCCTGTTCGTTTTGCTGAAAACGTAAGGTCATCAGCGTACCTTGTATATGTAACCTGATCTTGGCTCACAAGTTGCGCAATCTTAGTGTCGAAATCGCTCATTAGAATGTTTGAGACGCACGGGGATGAAGGTGCTCCGATGGCCAAACGCAATTTGCTGCTACCGGAACTCTTTTGAAATAGTAGTTGAGTGCTGATCCCAATGTCACCCGGATCCGAGAATATGTTTTTCTCTTTGCAATAACGAATCCAGTCTTTCGCAATGATTGATGGAAAAAAATCTTTGAAATCAAACTTCAAAATCGGACCATTGTTAACGTGAGCGGCCGCATTATCGCGGATTGACAATCCTGTTCTATACGCCATTGCGGATGAGTGAACCGGAAGCTTTGAGAGAACTTCGCTAACGACTATCCGCTGTAGCGCCTTCAATTCCCGGGCTGGTTGAGAAATAATGCGTCTGCCTCCGTTGCGTTTCGGGATCGTGTAGGTCTTGTATCTGCGAGGTGCATTTGAGACAATTCTAAGTATGTCATGCTCGCTCAGCCCGGTTTCGGCTATCAGTGTATTGATTAGTGGACTCATGCGCCAACGCCTCTTGCAACCTGAGAGATGGCCCTAAATCTCTGTTGATCGGTTTTTTGCCAATGCTCTCGAATCAGGAGTCGTCGACGTGGCCGATGTTTTTCTTTCGCTGAGGCTTTTGAGTGAATAACGGCGGCGTCGTCCGCCTTCGCTAGCGCAACAAAATAGTCGATTGCTCCTTTTGAGACGCGCTTGAGCCACTCAACCTTTTCCGCACAGAATAAGTATCGCTGTATGGCTTCGTCTGTTGTCTGGCTTACGTTTAGAATCTGCAGCAAGTGAGAAATTTCAGATTGTTGCAGCGCGCCATATTCTTGAACGAGTCCAACTATCAGCTTAATTACGTGGCCAGACCTGGTTGCGTCGAAGGTGGTTGGCTCGCGTGGCTTCTCAAGGCGAACCGTTAGAGGCACTAGTAGCCTGTCCTTGAGTATCGCGGGGTTAACAGCGCTTGCTGAGTTGCCCCTCATGCCAATATCGTCGTCGTCGACGACGTAAATTGACTCTCTTCCGTACTGATTTTCGATAAGACGGAGTGGTCCTAGCTTTATGAAGGACAGCGCTTCCCAGTGCTTTTCCCGAACAACAACAAAGAGTCTTTTCGCAATTTCGTTTATCACGGCAAATGCGCCTAGTTCCGCTAGGCTGCCCTCGCTTTCGCAGAATAGAATGATGAGCTCGACGATTTGAGCGAGATCTGTCTCAAGCTCAAGAATATTTTTGTACTTGTCGAACGCAACCATCTCGCTGGTTATGTCTTCAGCGAGCATGAGCTCGCGCTCTCGAAGTATGGGGTTGTCAATGATTTTGTAGAACGCATCCCGTAGGGACAGCGGAATAGGTTCTGACAGGCTGGAGATAGGTCCGCCGCAAAGGAAAATTACATTTGTAGGGACCTGGACGTGAATTCTATTCGCGTCCAGGTCCTCAGCATATGGCAACACAAGCTTACCCTTGAAGCCCCGAAAGATAGTGACTCGTTATCGAGCGGAGCGTCCCGAAGGGCGATAGCGAGTTGCTATCTTTCGGGGCAATAAAACTCCGCAATAAGATGAGGTCTGGCGAACCGCCGGACCAAGCACACGAGTGTGCTCAAACGCGTAAGCTTAGCACTAGAACTACTAGGTGGTAGTCGTAATGACAATTCATTGATGCGCATCTAAGGTTGAAAAGTGGTGGATAATGATTTGGGCGTCTGGCTTAGGAGTCGAGCTCGCGTGAGGTAGAACCGGACTGACCCTTGATCGTAACCTGTCCGGGCTAAGATCGTAACCTGTCCGGGCTAAAGTCCGGACAGGTTGTGGGGCAACTGGTCAGTTTGTTGGAATCTGGCGGCTGCCTCTGAAGCGCTATATTCAACTACACCCCGTCGTGCTTCCGCACGTATCGCACTTCATGCAGGTGCCGTTCCGGACCAGCGTGAAATTCCCGCACTCCGAGCACATCTCGCCTTCGTAGCCCTTGGCCTTGGCTTCGGCGCGACGTTCGGCCTTGGAGGCGACTTGCGCGTTGGCGGTGCCGGCCTTGCTCCATTGCAGGGCCTCGAGCTTCTCGGTGGGCGAGAGGTCGTGCTGCGCCTCCTGCTTCAGGGCGACGGCGGAGTCGCCGGCCCTAGAAGAGGAGAGAGCGGAGATCCTGGGCCCCCCTCCCTGACCCTCCCCCACGAGGGGGGAGGGAACGGAGCCGCCGGTGGACGTGGCCGAGCCGCCGCGCATCACGACGAGGTTGTCGGTGCGGGAGCGGGTCAGGCCGCGCGAGACGTATTTCGCGGCCTGCTGGCTGGGGCCGTCCTCCGACGGCTTGCCTTCGTCGACGCCGCGGCCGAGCGCGTCGAAATTGCTCTCGGAGGGGTCGACATGGGCGAGGTCGAAGCGCGACATGTAGCTGACGGCGAGCTCGCGGAAGACGTAGTCGAGGATCGACGTCGCGTATTTGATCGAGTCGTTGCCCTGCACCGGGCCGGCCGGCTCGAAGCGGGTGAAGGTGAAGGCGTCGACATACTCCTCCAGCGGCACGCCGTACTGGAGGCCCAGCGACACCGCGATGGCGAAGTTGTTGATGAAGGAGCGCAGCGCCGCGCCCTCCTTGTGCATGTCGATGAAGATCTCGCCGAGGCGGCCGTCATCATACTCGCCGGTGCGCAAATACACCTTATGGCCGCCGACGACCGCCTTCTGGGTGTAGCCCTTGCGGCGATCCGGCATCTTCTCGCGCTCGCGCATCACGACGATGCGCTCGACCAGCTTCTCGACGATCTTCTCCGAGACCTGGGTGGCACGCGCGGCCATCGGCTTCTCGTAGAAGGACTCGACCGCATCGTCCTCGTCCTCATCATCAGAGATGAGCTGCGAGTTGAGCGGCTGCGACAGTTTCGAGCCGTCGCGGTACAGCGCGTTGGCCTTCAGCGCGAGCTTCCAGGACAAGAGATACGCCGCCTTGCAGTCCTCGACCGTGGCGTCGTTCGGCATGTTGATGGTCTTGGAGATCGCGCCCGAGATGAACGGCTGCGCCGCCGCCATCATGCGGATGTGGCTCTCGACCGAGAGGTAGCGCTTGCCGATCTTGCCGCAGGGGTTGGCGCAATCGAACACCGCATAGTGCTCGGCCTTCAGGTGCGGAGCACCCTCGACCGTCATCGCGCCGCAGATGTGCACGTTGGCGGCCTCGATCTCGCGCTTGGTGAAGCCGATGGCGGCGAGCAGCTCGAAGGTCGGGGAGGCCAGCGCCTCCGCGGAGACGCCGAGCTGCTTGGTGATGAACTCCTCGCCGAGCGTCCACTTGTTGAACACGAACTTGATGTCGAACGCGGTCGGCAGCGCCTTCTCGACCTTGGCGATGGCCTCGTCGGTGAAACCCTTGGCCTTCAGGGTCGAGGCGTTGATGCCGGGCGCGTTGGACAGCGAGCCGTGACCGACAGCATAGGCCTCGATCTCGGCGATCTCGCTCTCGCGATAGCCGAGCGCGCGCAGCGCCTCGGGCACGGCGCGGTTGATGATCTTGAAGTAGCCGCCGCCGGCCAGCTTCTTGAACTTCACCAGCGCGAAGTCAGGCTCGATGCCGGTGGTGTCGCAATCCATGACCAGGCCGATGGTGCCGGTGGGGGCGACCACGGTGACCTGGGCGTTGCGATAGCCGTTGGTCTCGCCGAGCGCGAGCGCGTCGTCCCAGGCCTGGATGGCATGGCTGACGAGCGAGACCTGCGGGCAGTGGGCGTGGTCGAGCGGCACCGGGGCGACCGAGAGCGCCTCATAGCCGGTCGCTTCGCCCTTGGCGGCGCGGCGATGGTTGCGGATGACGCGCAGCATGTGCGCGGCGTTCTTCTTGTAGCCGGGGAAGGATCCGAGCTCGCCGGCCATCTCGGCGGAGGTCTTGTAGGCGATGCCGGTCATGATGGCCGAGAGCGCGCCGCACAGCGCGCGGCCTTCCTTGGAGTCGTAGGACAGGCCCATGGTCATCAACAGGCCGCCGATATTGGCATAGCCGAGGCCGAGCGTGCGGAACTCGTAGGACAGCTCGGCGATCGCCTTCGACGGGAACTGCGCCATCAGCACGGAGATCTCGAGCACGACCGTCCAGAGCCGGCAGAGATGCTCGTAGGCGCCGACGTCGAAGTGCTTGGTCTCGGTGTTGTAGAACGTCAGCAGGTTGGCGGAAGCCAGGTTGCACGCCGTGTCGTCTAGGAACATGTATTCCGAGCACGGATTGGACGCGCGGATGTCGCCGGACGCCTTGCAGGTGTGCCAGTCGTTCATCGTGGTGTTGAAGTGCAGGCCGGGATCGGCCGAGGCCCAGGCGGCGTGGCCGATCTTTTCCCAGAGATCCCTGGCCTTCAGCGTCTTGACGACCTTCTTGTTGGTGCGGCCGATCAGGCTCCAGTCGCCGTCGGTCTCGACGGCGCGGAGGAAGTCGTCCTTCAGCGACACCGAGTTGTTGGAATTCTGGCCGGAGACCGTGAGGTAGGCCTCCGAATCCCAATCGGTGTCGTAGATCGGGAAGTCGATGTCCTTGTAGCCCTGCCTGGCGAACTGGATGACCCGCTTGATGTAGTTGTCGGGCACCAGCGCGCGGCGCGCGAGCTTGATCTCGCGGCGCAGGGCAGGGTTCTTCTCGGGGTCGAAGCAGTCGTCGCCGGAGCCCTCGCAATTGACGCAGGCCTTCATCACGGCCTTCAGGTGCTTCTGGTTGATCTTGGAGCCGGTGACCAGCGCCGCAACCTTCTGCTCCTCCTTCACCTTCCAGTCGATATAGGCCTCGATGTCCGGATGGTCGGCGTCGACCACCACCATCTTGGCGGCGCGGCGCGTGGTGCCGCCCGACTTGATCGCGCCGGCGGCGCGGTCGCCGATCTTGAGGAAGCTCATCAGGCCGGACGAGCGGCCGCCGCCCGACAGCCGCTCGCCTTCGCCGCGCAGCCGCGAGAAGTTGGAGCCGGTGCCGGAGCCGTATTTGAACAGGCGCGCCTCGCGCACCCACAGGTCCATGATGCCGCCGTCATTGACGAGGTCGTCCTCGACGCCCTGGATGAAGCAGGCGTGCGGCTGCGGGTGCTCGTAGGACGATTTCGACTTGGTCAGCTTGCCGGTCTTGTAGTCGACGTAATAGTGGCCCTGGCCGGGGCCGTCGATGCCATAGGCCCAGTGCAGACCGGTGTTGAACCATTGCGGGGAGTTCGGCGCGACCATCTGCTTGGCGAGCATGAAGCGCAGCTCGTCGTAGAACGCCACCGCGTCCTCCTCCGAGGAGAAGTAGTTGCCCTTCCAGCCCCAATAGGTCCAGCAGCCGGCGAGGCGGTCGAACACCTGCTTGGCCGAGCGCTCGCTGCCGTAGCGCTCGTTCTCGGGGAGCGCGGCCAGCGCGTCGGTGTCGGGCACCGCGCGCCACAGCCAGGACGGCACGGTCTCTTCCTCGACCTTCTTCAGGCGCGCGGCGACGCCCGCCTTGCGGAAATACTTCTGCGCCAGCACGTCGGAGGCGACCTGCGACCAGAACTCGGGCACCTCGACATTCTCGAGCCGGAACACCACGGAGCCATCCGGATTCTTGATCTCGGACGTGGTCAGGCGGAAGTCGATCCCTGCATAGGGCGACTGTCCTTCGGTGGTGTTGCGCCGTTCAATCCGCATCGCGAGCCCCAATTGTTCTTGCCGGACCGCGTTTGGCGGCCGGGATCATTGCATCCAAAGGCGGCGGCTGGAAGTCCCCGGACGCTGCCGGGAAACTCGTCTGCCGCCGCAGTTCAACCGGTTGCCCGGTCCGCATCTGTTCAGCCTCGAAGCCGAAGGCCTTGCGCCGTTGTCCGGCGTCTCGCCCCGTCTTCCTGCGCGGCGCGTGCAGCCCGTCCGCTGCCTGCGCCGCCTGTTCTCAACGCGTCACTTCCGCCGCTCTGCTCCGTCGTCCCTGCAGGGGAGACCCCACATCTAGTGGGTTCCCCGCCGGGGCGCGGCGGCGCAGCGATTGGTACACAGGGCAGACGGCGACCCACGCCCGCAGCCGTACGGACGGCGGCGCGGTCGTCTTCGAACCCTCTCGAGGGAAGCGGCCGGCCAGACCCGAAACATGACTGTGCGCCGAACCGGGCCGGAAGCTAGGACGACTCCGCTTCCCCCGTCAAGGACTAGTGGGGGTTCCCTAACCAAACACTAAATATGGGGGAAAGTACGGGATAACCAGGGCGTGTGCCGGTATCGTGATGGCCGTAACTATCGGCGAGTCCTCGCGGATTCGAAACCGGAAAAATTTGTTCGGAGCGCTGTCCACAGGGCTTCGTCCCGCTGTTCACAGGGGCAGATTTATTCGCGTGCAAACGGCGTGTTTTGCTTGCATCAGCGGGACTCACGGGCGCCTACGGAGCGTTCGCGGGGCAGGCATGCCCCACAATCCCTGGTGTGGCCGGGAAAACGCCGGCAAGGTCGTCCTCCCTCGGACGGCGCCGGTGATTCCATGACAGACAAGCCAGTGACCAGCGGGCGGATCACGCCCGCCGGGCTGATGTTCCTCGCCATCACCTCGCTCGGCTGGGGCTTCAACTGGCCGGTCACCAAGCATCTGGTCGGCGTGCTGCCGCCGCTCACCCTGCGCGGAACCACTGGGGTGGTCGGCGCGCTTCTCCTGGCACTGCTGGCCGTCATCCGCAGCCAGAGCCTTGCCGTGCCATCGGAGGTCTGGCCGCGGCTGATCCTGGCCGGCATGCTCAACGTCACCGCCTGGATGGTGCTGATGGGACTGGCGCTGCTGTGGCTGCCGGCGGGTGAGGCGGCGTTGATCGCCTACACCATGCCGGTGTGGGCCTCGCTGCTGGCCTGGCCGATCCTCGGCGAGCGGCCGACGCTCTTGCGCGTGCTGGCGCTGGTGCTGGCGTTCGCGGGGCTGGCCGCGATCATGGGCAGCAACGGGCTGAACGCGAGCCGCGACAAGCTGCCTGGGATCCTGATGGTGCTCGGCGGCGCGTTCGGCTTCGCGCTCGGCACGGTGATGGCCAAGAAGCTCCCGATCAGGCTGCCGCCTTTGTCGGCGGCGGCCTGGCAGATCGGCATCGGCTGCGTGCCGATCGTGATCGTGGGCTTCGCGGTCGAGCATTCCGACTGGACGAAGCTCGACCGGCTCGACTGGGCGCTGATGTTCTATTCCACCGTGATCCAGTTCTGCGTCGCCTATGTCGCCTGGTTCGCGGCGCTGTCGCGGCTGCCGGCCTCGGTGGCGGCGATCGGCACCATGGCGGTGCCGGTGATCGGCGTCCTGGCCTCCGCGATCGCGCTGCGCGAGCCGCTCGGGGCAGGGCAGGTGGCCGCGCTGGCGTTCACGCTGGCCGCGGTGGCGATGGCGACCCGCGGCTAGCGCCAGCCGGCTTGCCGTCCAGCGCGCGTCGCACCATCTGCGCAAGCTCGGCGCGGCGATAGGGCTTGGTCAGCAGCAGCGCGTCCGGCACGAGCTGCTGGTTCTCGACCATCTCATCGCCGGTATAGCCGGAGGTGTAGAGCACGGGGAGCGCGGGGCGCGTCGTCATGATGGTTTCGGCGAGCTGCCGGCCGCTGATGCCGCCCGGCATGACGACATCGGTGAACAGCAGATCGAAGGGCTCGTTCTGCGCGGCGATGGCCAGCGCCTCCGAGGCCTGCGAGGCGACGAGGGTGGTGTAGCCGAGGCCCTGCAGCTGGGCGAGCACGAAGTCGCGCACCAGCGGATCGTCCTCGACCACCAGGATCGTCTCACGGCCATGCGGCAGCGCCTGCTCGTGCTCCGGCTCGGTCTGTTGCGCCGCCTGCGCCGCCGGCAGATAGAGCCGGATCGTCGTGCCGCGGTTCTGCTCGCTCTGAAGCTTGACGTGGCCGCCGGACTGCCTGACGAAGCCATAGACCATGCTGAGGCCGAGACCGGAGCCCTTGCCGGCGTCCTTGGTGGTGAAGAACGGCTCGAAGGCGCGATCCTTCACCTCGGCCGGCATGCCGCTGCCGGTGTCGCTGACCGCGACCATGACGTAGGAGCCCGGCACGACGCCGGGATTGGCCGCTGCATCGGCCGCGTCGAGCGTGGTCTTCGCCGTCTCCAGCAGCAGTCTGCCGCCGTCGGGCATCGCATCCCGCGCATTAATCGCCATGTTGACCAGCGCGTTCGCGAGCTGCGCGGAGTCGACATGGGCGATGAGATCCTCGTCGGCGAGAACGGTCCTGATCTCGACCTGCTCGCCCAGCGTCGGCCGCAGCAGCTTGGCGATGTCCTCCACCGTGGCGTTGACGTCGATGTCGCGCGGACGCAGCGGCTGCTTGCGGGCGAAGGCGAGCAGATGCCGGATCAGCTCGGTGCAGCGATCGGTGGCCCTGCCGATCAGGGCCGCGAACTCGGCCGCCGCCGGCCGGTCACGGACCGCGTCGATCAGGACCTCGATCGACCCGGTGATGATCGTCAGCATGTTGTTGAAGTCGTGCGCGACGCCGCCGGTGAGCTTGCCGATGGCATCGAGCTTCTGCGCCTGCTGCAGCAGGCGCTCGGTCTCGTGCACGTCGGTGACGTCGTGATACACCAGCGCCGCGCCGCTGATCGCGCCTGCGGAGTTGCGCAGCGGCCGACCGCTGACCATCAGGCGGAACTGCGGCCGGCCGTCGGTCGGCTTGACCACGACCTCGCGGCGGTCGAACGACCGCCCGCACAAGGCGCGCGCGATCGGGAGCTCCTCGTCGACAATGCGGGTGGCGGCGTCGCTCTCGTAGAACTGGTTTGCGGCCAGCATCTCGGCGAAGGTCTTGCCCACATTCGTTCCCAGGAAACGTCCCATCGCCTGGTTCGACAGCATGATGGTCCCTTCGGGATCGACGACGAGGACGCCCTCGGCCATGCTGTTGAAGGTGTTCGTGAGAATGGCGGAGAAGCGGCGCAGCTCGTCATAGGCGGCGGCGAGATCGCTGCGCTGCTGCACGGCCTGGGCTTCCAGCGAGGTCGCGGTCTCCCGTGACAGGGTGAGGGACGAGCGCAGCGCCCGGTCGGAAAGACGAGCGCGCCGGACGAGATAGGCCGACATCAGGAGCAGCAGGCCGACGCCGGCGAGGTCGACCGCCAGCAGCCAGGACCCGGTTCGTCGCGAGATCGTGGCGCGGTCCGCCAGCAGCCGGCGCTCGTCGTCGGTAAAGGCGTCGAGCGTCTGGTTGATCGTCGTCATCGCCGCCGGACCGGCCGCGCTCGCCGCCAGCGCCTGCAGGCCGTCGCGATCGTTCGCCGCGTGGCGACGGATCAGCTCGCCGGCAAGCTGGATGCGCCGCTGCACGATGCCATAAATTGCTCGCAGCCGCTCGCTCTGCGAGGAATTGTCCCGGACGAGCCCTCGCAGGTCGGCCCAGGCCGCAGGGATGAGTCCGCTCGTCTCCTGAAACTCTGCGATGAACCGGTCGGCTCCGGACAAGGCGAAGCCGCGCGAGGCCGCTTCTGACTGACGCAGCAGGACGCGGAGCTCGGAGGATTTCTCCAGCACCTCCATCGTGTGCTCGACGAGGGCGGTATCGTTGCGCGCCTTGATGTCCAGTGCCGTCGACGCGGCGCCGATCGCGAGCAGAGTTCCAAGGCCGAGCCCCAGCACCACGCGCCGGCGGATCATCGGTGGCCTCCAATGGCGCGGGATGCCGTCGTGTCCTGCCAACTGCATGGGAAGGTTTCCATCGGAATTTTTTGGCGCCGAGCTCCGGGACGATCGCAGTTCCGATCCGCGCGATGGTCGAGTCAGGAAAAGTGAGCGCGCGTCGGCACGTCCTCGGAAAAGGCATTCTCGGCCAACGCATCATCGGCCAGGGCGTCATCGGCGGGGTCTGCCAGCGCGAGCCGCACCATCTTGGCGAGCTCCGACTTGCGATAGGGCTTGGTGAGCAGGAGCGCCGCCTGGTCGAGGCGGCCGTGCTCGACCATCGCGTTGTCGGTATAGCCGGACGTGTACAGCACCTTGGTGCCGGGCCGCTGCCGCAGCGCCTCCTCGGCGAGCTCCTTGCCGTTGACGCCGCCGGGCATGATGACGTCGGTGAACAGGAGATCGAAGCTTTGGCCGGAGTCGATCTTGGCCAGCGCCTCGACCCCGGTCGATGCGGTGATGGTCTTGTAGCCGAGGCTCTGCAACTGTGACACGACGAAATCCTGCACCAGGGGATCGTCCTCGACGATAAAGATCGTCTCCTCGCCGCGCGGCGGCGGCGGCTCGGGCGGAGCAGGGCTCGCAGCCTGTCCCTTGGGCACGGGGATGTAGAGCCGGATCGTGGTGCCCCGTCCTTCCTCGCTGTAGATCTTGATGTGGCCGCCGGATTGCTTGACGAAGCCGTAGACCATGCTGAGGCCGAGGCCGGAGCCCTTGCCGGCTTCCTTGGTCGTGAAGAACGGCTCGAAGGCGCGGTCGCGGACCTCCGGCAACATGCCAGTGCCCGTGTCGCTGACGGCGACCATGACATAGGGCCCGGGCGTCACGCCGGCGTTGGCCGAGGCATAGGCCTCATCGAGCACCACCCGGCGCGATTCCAGCAGCAGCTTGCCGCCATTGGGCATCGCGTCGCGGGCGTTGATCGCCATGTTGACCAGCGAGTTGGCGAGCTGCGCCGAATCGATGTGCGTGATCAGCGTCTCGTCTTCGAGGATCGAGTTGATCTCGATCTGCTCGCCGAGCGTCGGACGCAGCAGCTTTGCGATGTCGAGAATCGTGCTGTTGACGTCGCTGTCGCGCGGATGCAGCGGCTGCTTGCGGGCAAAGGCGAGCAGATGCCGGATCAGCTCGGTGCAGCGGTCTGCCGCCTGTCCGATCAGCGCTGCGGTCGCCGCGGCGGCGGGGCGGTCTTTCACCTCGTCGGCCAGCGTCTCGATGGTGCCAGTAATGATCGTCAGCATGTTGTTGAAGTCGTGTGCGACGCCGCCGGTGAGCTTGCCGATCGCATCCAGCTTCTGCGCCTGCTGCAGCAGCCGCTCGGTCTCGTGCGCCGTGGTGATGTCGTGATAGACCATCGCCGCGCCGGTGATGCCGCCCGCGGCGTCGCGCAGCGGGCGGCCGGAGATCATCAGTCGCAGCGTCTCGTCCCGGTCGGGCCGGTAGACGATCAGCTCGCGGCGGTCGAAGCTCTCGCCCCGCAAGGCTCGCGGCGTCGGCAGGTCGTGGGCTGCGACAGGCGTCACGCCGTCGCTTTCGTAGACGCGGAGGCGCGCGCGGACGTCGGCCAGATTCTTTTCCGGGCTGTAGCCAAGCAGATGTTCGACCGCGGGGTTCGAGAATACCACGGTGTCCGCGGCATCGATGACGAGCACGCCCTCTGCCATGCTGTTGAACGTGTTCTGCAGGATCTCGGCGGAATGGCGCAGCTTCTCATGGGCGGCGATCAGGTCGAGATGCTGCTGCTCGGCCTTTTCCGCCAGCGAGATGGCCTCGGCTTCGGACCGGACCAGCGACGCGCGCAGCGCACGATCGTGGAGATAGGTCCGCCGGATGAGGTAGAAGGCGATGATCAGCAGCAGCGCGAGGCCGCACAGGTCGATCGTGAGCAACAGCGATCCGGTGGCCTTCGACGTCATCGAACGCTGCGTCAGCAGCTCGCGCTGATCGGCAACGAAACGGTCGAGATGGGCCGTGATCTCGCTCATGGTCGCCGGGCCTTCGGCGCGGCTTCTGAGCGCTTCGAGCCCCGCACGATCGGAGGCGGCGCGCAACCGGATCAGCTCCGCGGCGAGCTCGACCCTGCGGGCAACCAGGGCTTCGGTCTCGGTCAGAAGCTTCAGCGGTTCGGGATTGTCGGCCACGGCGCGCCGCAGCTCGGCCATGGCGACCGGAATTTTCGTGCTGACATCGGCAAACTCCGTCCTGAACTGATCTTCACCGACGAGTGCGTAGCCGCGAGAGGCCGCTTCCGCTTCGCGTAGCAGCAGGCGCAGATCGGAGGTCTTCTGCAGGATGTCGAGCGATGAATTCACCCAGGCCGCGTCGTGGCGCGACTTGATGTCGAGCGCCGTGGACGCGGCGCCGATCGCCAGCAGCGTTCCAAGACCGAGCCCCAATGCGAGGCGCTGATAGGTCATCTGCGTTTCTCAATCATCGACATGTCCGCCACCGGGCCGGGGACAATCGCGGCCAGCCACATGCTCCGAGCTTCGATGCAGCTGCGTCCAAGCGGTGAAGATATGTCGGCAAGGCGCGCCTCCTTGTTCGAAGTTCTTGGCGCGTTCGCGGGCGGCAGGCCCAAGCCGCTCACCCGCGGCGTTTGCACTGCGCGAGTCCCGCGAAAATCCATGTGTCCATCAACTGATATCAACCAAGCCTGCGAAGCGGCCAAACGGGCAGAATCACGAGCTGAAACGATATTGGACCGGAACGGGCCGATCATCTGCACGTCGCGGGGCACATTTTGAAATATGGGCGAAAATCAGCCTGCAACGTGGCGCATTAGACACAAAACAAACAACAATACGGCACGAAAAAGGCGGCGAGGATAGCCTCGCCGCCTTCTGTTGTCGTAGCTACGACGTCAGACTCTTACGGGCATGGGTGGCGAATGCCATCATAGCCAAGATAAGTTCCCGAAGCCGGATCATACGAGCGGTACCTGCGTGCGCAGTAGCTCGGGTCGACGCCTTCGGTTCCAACGACGGCGACAGGCGCGGAGTCGTCATAGTACGAGTAGTCGGAGTAATAGTCGGGTCCGTAATAATACGGATCATTGTAGTAGGCATAGCTGCTGCCCAACCCGATTCCGACGCCAACGCCGACGCCCGGCCAGAAGCCGCCGCCGCGGTGATGCCAGCCGCCACGGTGGCCGCCATGCCAGCCGCCGCCACTCCAATTGCCGCCGCTCCAATTGCCGCGGGCGCCACCCGTGTTGACGGCGACGTTGGCGCCGGCCGCCGGACCGCGACCCGCCAGCGCTGCACCGCCAACGGCTGCGCGTCCCGCGAAGCTGCCGCCGCTCATGCCGCCGCCACTCGGACCGGCCGCAAAGCCGCCGCGTCCGCCGCCGCCGATCGCACCGCCACCGCCCCCGCCGATGGCGGCACCACCGCCGCCGCCCGGACCACGACCGCCGCCGCCCGGACCCTGGGCAAAGCTCGTCGTCGCTGCCGCCAGCGGCAGAATCAGCGCCACTGCCGCCGCCGTGCTCCACGTCTTCAGTCTGGTCATCGTTATCGCTCCATCAGGGGGAAAATGACCTAACCGCAGGCCGCGGATGTCGTTCCCCGCCGTGAACCGATACATCGTCGCGGGCGGAGGCGGTGCAACACTGGACAAGATGCGGGCGGGGTGGCATCAGAACCGGGACCTTCACAGAACCGGCCCCAAGCCCATGAAACAGTTCTTTCTCAAGCTCTTCACGTGGTGGAACGGCCAGACTTTCGGCACCCAATTGTGGACCTGGCGCTTCGGCGAGCTCGTGGGGCAGGATGCACAGGGCAACCGCTATTATCGGACCGCCGGCGGCAAGATCGATCCGGTGCTGCATTTCGAGCGGCGCTGGGTGATCTATAACGGCCTGGCCGAAGCGAGCCGTATTCCGCCCGAATGGCACGGCTGGATGCATCACATGGTCGACGTGCCGCCGACTCAGGACGGCTACAAGCCGCGCGAGTGGGAAAAGCCGCATCAGCCGAACCTGACGGGGACCGCGCTGGCGTATCGCCCGGCCGGCTCGACCTTGGGCAGCGGTCGCAGGCCAAAGGCCACCGGTGATTATCAGCCCTGGACTCCTGGCGGCTGATTCGATTTCGCGCGAGATGACCCGATCGGAAGAGGCCGCCCGAACTCCGGGCGGCCGCTTTGCTTTCGGGAGCCTGGCAAGCCTGCGCTACGACGGGTTGGTCCGGAGGGCGGCCGCCGCATGCTCCGCCGCCTCGATTCGCCGCTTCCGGGACGGTGCGATCCGCTCCAGCATGCGTGACACCACCTCGGGCGGCGCCGTGTCGGGGGAACCAGCGGTGAAAGGGGGCGCCGGATTGTATTCGAGCCTGAGCTGGATGGCCTCGGCCGTCTGGCGATCGACCAGCTGCGCCACCAGGGTCAGCGCGAAGTCGATGCCGGCCGTGACACCGCCGCCGGTTATCCGGTTACGGTCGATGCACACGCGCTCGGTGCTGACGGTGGCGCCGAACAGCGGCAGGCACTCGCGCGCGCTCCAATGGGTCGCGGCGCGATAGCCATCCAGCAGGCCGGCGGCGCCGAGCGCCAGCGAGCCCGTGCACACCGAGGTGACGTATCTGGCCCCTTCGGCCTGGCGGCGGATGAAGCCGATGACCTCGGCGTCGCCGAGGATGGCGTCGACGCCGAAGCCGCCGGGAATGCAGATCACGTCCGCCTGCGGACAGTCGGCAAAGGTCGTCGTCGGCAGCAGCGTGAGAACTGAGTCGGTCGGGATCGGCTCGATCTTCTTCCAGACCAGGTGCAGCGTTGCACCGGGCACGCTCGAGAACACCTGTACCGGTCCGGTGAGATCGAGCTGGGTCACCTGGGGAAACAGAACGAGAGCGATCGAAATCGGTCGGGGCATGGCGGTGCTCGCAGGTCTGGTGCTTGACGGCGGTCATTCTGCATGGTCCGCTGGATGGCTCATATGCCAAAGTTCCCTCGTTTCCGGACAGCGCGGGCCACGGAGCCATCCCCATGATCGGCGTGCTCATTTATCCCGATTTTCAGTTGCTCGACGCCGCCGGGCCGATCTCGGTGTTCGAGATCGCCGCGCGCTATGCGCGCGTCACGCCATCGATCAGGGTCATCGCCGCCACGCCCGGACCCGTGCGGTCGTCATCGGGGGCTGAGATGCTGGCGCGCAAATTCGGTCCGGTGTCGGCGCTGACCACGCTGCTGATCGCCGGCGGCGAGGGTGTGGAAGCCGCGAGCCGCAACACATGCACGCTGAACTTCGTTCGCAAGGTCGCGCAGCGCGGCACCCGGCTTGCCAGCATCTGTTCCGGCGCCTTCGTGCTGGCCGAAGCGGGCCTGCTGGACGGGCGGCGCGCGACCACACATTGGCAGCGCACGCGGCAGTTCCTGCGCGCCTACCCCCATGTGAAGCTCGAGCCTGACAGCATCTATGTCCGCGACGGCAACGTCTGGAGCTCGGCTGGGATCACTGCCGGCATCGATCTCGCACTCGCCATGGTCGCCGACGATCACGGCGAGGAGATCGCGCAGAAGACCGCACGTCAGCTCGTGCTGTACCATCGCCGCAGCGGCGGGCAGTCGCAGTTCTCCTCGCTGCTGGAGCTGAAGGCGCCGAGCGGCCGCTTCGCCGAACTCCTGACCTGGGCGCGCGAGCATCTCGATGCGCCGCTGACGGTCGACGACCTTGCCGAGCGTGCCGGCATGAGCACGCGGCATTTCACCCGCGCCTTCGTGGCCGAGACCGGCACGACGCCGTCGAAGGCGATCGAGCGTCTCAGGCTGGAGGTGGCGCGCGATCGGGTGCAGGCTTCGCATCAGCCGATCGAGTTGGTGGCCGAGGCGACCGGCTTTCGCGATCCTGAGCGGATGCGTCGCGCCTTCATTCGCGCCTTCGGCCAGCCGCCGCAGGCCCTGCGGCGCGCGGCACGTCTCACCGCCTGACCTGCATCAGTGGATTGGAGGCGCGAGCCTCGATCGTGGATGGCAATTGAAACAATTTAAAGTTGTATCTCGTGCGCAGAGCGCGCATACTGAATGTATTGCCATTGTTCATGGAGGATACGATGCGCGTATTTCTGTCCCTGATTTTGTTTGCTGCTGCCGCGCTCGGCAGTGTCGACAGCGCTTTTGCCGCAAAAGCCGAAGTCACCGGAATGTGCGTCTGCAAGAAAGGCGGCAGCACGATCGAGACCTATAGCGAGACGATCTGCGTGAAGAACGATCATGCGGGCTGCACATCCGCGAAGGTCGCCTGCGTGAATGCCTATGCCGCCACCTGCCAGGGCAAGGGCGGCACGATTTCACAGTCGACCAACAAGTGCAGTGTCGGCGCCAAATGCTGAACAGCTGATCAGCTAGACGTTTCCGAACATCTGTGACACGCAGACCCGCGCGGCGGACATCGGTGCATGTCCGCCCGCGTGTTGGCATCGGCAGGTGTGAGACCTATAGTCCGCCCCGCGAAACCGAGGGGTAGACGAGGCACGATGCGTGTCACCATCATCACCGGCAGCGGAGCCGGCATCGGCGCGGCCGTGGCGCGCCGCCTCTCCGCGCCGGGACAGGCCGTGATGCTGCACGGGCAGGGGGCCGACGAAGCGGGTCTGGCGCGTCTGCGGGAGGTCGCTGCGGCGTGCCGCGAGGCCGGCGCCGAAGCCGCGTTTCATTGCGGTGACCTGGCAAGGCCGGGTGTGGGCGCCGAACTGGTGGCGGCGGCCCGCACGCGGTTCGGCCGGATCGACGCGGTGGTGCATGCCGCCGGCTTTGCCGACCGCCGCAGCTTTCGCGATCTGCCGCGCGACGGGCTCGACCGCTCGCTCGCCGTGATGCCGGCGGCTTTTCATGAGCTCGCCAGCGCCGCACTCCCCGACCTCATGCGAAGCGCGGATGCGCGCGTCGTCGCGATCTCCAGCTTCGTCGCGCATCGCTTCGTGCCGGGCGGCACCTTTCCCGCCTCGGCCGCCGCCAAGGCGGCGCTGGAGGCGCTGGTGAAATGTCTCGCCATCGAGCTGGCTGCGTGCGGCGGCACGGCGAATGTCGTCGTGCCCGGATACACGCGCAAGGATGCGGGGCGGCTCGGCTCGCTCGACCCGGCCGCGTGGCAGACGGCGGCGGCGGCCAATCCGCAACAGCGCCTCGCCGAGCCCGATGACATCGCCGCCGCCGTGACCTTCCTGCTGGCGAAAGACGCCGGCCACGTCACCGGCGCGGTGCTGCCGGTCGATGGCGGCCTGACCCTGATGTAAGCAGCAGATGGATCGAGTGACGATGGAGAGCGTGCAGCAGACAGCCGACGTGGTCGTGCTGGGAGCGGGGATCGTCGGCGTCTCCTCCGCCTACGCCATTCGGGAGCGCGGGCTTTCGGTGGTGCTGGTCGACCGCAAGGCGCCGGGCGAGGAGACATCGTACGGCAATGCCGGCATTCTGTCCTCCGGCTCGATCCTGCCGCTCAATAAACCCTCGCTGTTCTCAGCGCTGCCGTCCTATCTCGGCAACCGGAGTGCAGCCCTGCGCTGGGATCCGGCATGGACTCTACGTAACGTCGAATGGGTGCTGCGCTTCCTCGCCAATGCCGTGGAGTCCCGCGTCAGGCCGCGTGCCACCGCCCTGCATGGCCTGATTGGCGCGTCGCTGAAGCTGCATCGCGACTGGATCGTCAGGTCGGGCGAGCCGCAGCGCATCCGCGAGACCGGCTGGCTCAAGGCCTGGCGCAGCGACGCCGTCGGAGCGGCCAAGGCGGAGCAGGCTTTCCTGGCCGAATACGGCATCAAGAGCGAGCTGCTCGACCGCCAGGGCATTTCCGCGCTCGAGCCGAACCTGCTGCCGGTCTACAAGGTCGGCCTGCTGCACAGCCAGACGGCGTCGGTCGATTCGCCCGGCAACGTGACCAAGGCCTATGCGCGGATGTTCGAGGGCGCGGGCGGCATGCTGCGGCAGTCGGAGATCAGGGCGCTATTGTCCGATGGCGACGGCTGGCGCGCCGTGCTCGGCGACGGCGAGATCCGCGCCCGCCATGTCGTGGTTGCGCTCGGCCCGTGGTCGCCGGACATTCTCAGGTCGCTGGGCTACCGGGTGCCGATGGCGTTCGAGCGCGGCTATCACCAGGAGTTCACGCCCAATCCTGCGCGCATGCTGCACCGTCCGATCCACGACGCCGAGGGCAGCTTCCTGATGACGCCGATGGAGAACGGCGTGCGGGTCACGAGCGGCGTCGAGCTGACCGATCGCGACGCACGCTCGAATTTCGCCCAGCTCGAGCAGGTGGTGCCGCTGGCGCGCGGCGTGGTCGAGTTCGGCGAGGCCGTGGCTCAGCCCTGGCGCGGCGCGCGGCCGACCTTGCCGGATTCGCTGCCGATGATCGGGCCGGCGCCGCGGCATTCCGGCCTGTGGCTTGCATTCGGCAACCAGCATATCGGCTTCACCACGGGGCCGGCCACGGGCGCGGCGATCGCCGCGATGATCGCGGGCGAGGCGCCGTCGTTCGACGCCTCCGCCTTTGCTCCGAGCCGGTATCTGTGAGGGGCCGCGACCGCGTCACGCCGGAGCTGCGATGAACTACACCTGGGATTTCGCCATCCTCGCCAAGTACAGCCATCTGTTCTGGGTGGGGCTCGGCTGGACCATGGCCTACACGCTCGGCACCATCCTGCTCGGCTCGGTGATCGGACTCGTCGTCGGCATCGTCAGGCTGCGCCGTCCGGTCGTCATCGACTGGCTGCTGATCGGCTATATCGAGCTGTTCCGCTGCACCCCGCTGCTGGTGCAGATCATCTGGTTCTACTACGCCTTCCCGGTCGTGATCGGCGTCAACATTCCGGCGCATGTCGCCGCGGTCACCGTGCTGTCGCTCTATGCCGGGGCGTTCTATGCCGAGATCGTACGCGGCAGCATCGAGAGCGTGCCGCGCGGGCAGTGGGATGCGGCGCGCGCGCTCGGTCTGCGTCCGTGGCGGATGATGCGGCTCGTGATCCTGCCGCAGGCCTTGAAGCCGATGCTCGCGCCCTACGTCAACCAGTCGGTGACGCAGTTGAAGAACACCTCGCTGGTGTCGGTGATCGCGGTGCCGGATCTCGTCTACAACGCAACCTTGATCAATGCCGACACCTACCGGCCGCTCGAGGTCTACACCATCATCGCGCTGATCTACTTCGCGATCCTGTTTCCGGCCACCCTGCTGGGCCGCCGGTTCGAGCGCGGCATGACGTACGACAAGGCGTGAGAGACTCGGCGTAGCAACATTCTCGCCGTCATTGCGAGCGCAGCGAAGCAATCCAGGGCGGCACGTATAGCCCTGGATTGCTTCGTCGCTGCGCTCCTCGCAATGACGGCGGAGAGAGCGCCGCTTCGCTTAGATATTCACCTCGACCGGCACGTCGTCGGCCTTGACGCCGGCGAGCCCCAGGCCCTTGACGAACCATTCCCGCATCTGGCCGATGCCGCGATTGTAGTCGATCCACACCGCGAGGAAGTCGCGCCAGCGTTTGTCGGCCTCGCGGCGCACGCCCATGCTGGACGGGATGGCGACCGACGGCGACTGCAGGATCTTGTAGGTGCCGAGGTTAGGGTTCTTGGCGATCGCGGTGAGGCCCAGGATCAGTGCGTTGACGACGACGTCGACGCGGCCCGACGCCATCTCCAGCATCACCTCGTCGCGCGACTTCAGCGACTTGATCGTGGCGTTGGGCGCAAAGCGCCGGGCCACCGCCTCGTTGGCCGAGCCGACGTCGACGGCGATCTTCACGTCCGGCTTGTTGATGTCGGCCCAGGTCTTGGCTTCCATGCCCTTCTTCAGCATCGCGCCGAACGGATGCGGAAACACCGTCCCGCAGAAGTCGATGACCAGCGCGCGCTGCGGCGTCGGGTTGAGCGCGAAGCCGAGATCGATCTTGCCGGCCTGCAGGTCGAGCACCGAATTGCCGTAGGTCGACTCGACATATTCGAGCTTGACGTCGAGCAGCTTGGCGATGTCGTTGGCCATCTCGATCGAGAAGCCCGACCAGGTGCCGGTGGCCAGATCCTTGTTGAAATAGGGCAGCTCGCCCGGCAGCACGGCGATGCGCAGCACCTTGTTGGCGCGGACGCGGTCGAGCGTGTTGTCGGCCGCTTGCGCCGAGGCGGGCGTCGCCGTCATGGCGGACGCGAGCGCGGCACCGGAGCCGATGGCGAGCGCGTAGCGCAGCGCTTCGCGGCGGTCTTCCGAAATTTTCTGATCGTCTGACGTGGTCACATCATCCTCCTGCACCAACAGGCGCGGAGCGTAGCGCCGGCCATGCACGCCAGCAACAACGATGTCGGCCTTGATAGTAAGCGGCTGGCCGTCGTCATGCCGGCTCGGCCAAACGCCGCTGCCTCATTCCGATGCAGGACTGATCAAGCCGTGATCGGTCCCGCCAGATGGAAGCGGCCTCGGGCGCAGGCGCTCGGCGACCGGCCGCAACAATTGTGGGGCCAGGTGAATCGGGAACTGGCTCATCGCGAAATACAGCCAGGTCGTGCCGGGGATCGCGCCCTCGGTCGCCGCGAGCATCAGCCCCATGTTGCGCAGCGACACCATCATGCCGAGCGCCATCGCGCGTTCGCGCCCCGCACCGCGAAACAGCAGCATCGTGGTACCAAGCAGCAGGAAGAACACCGCGAAGGCGAGCAGCGCCAGTCCCAGCATGCGGAACGGGCTCGCCGCCAGGTCGGCCAGAAAATGCGCCATGATGGCGGAAGCGAACACGAACAGGATGAGGATGTTGAAGCCGTCGATCGGCGCGCGGTGGCGGCGGATCGCGTCGCTGCCGAAGGCAAGGCGGATCGCGGCCGCCGTAGCCAGCGCGCCCGCAAGGATGGCGGCGAGCTTCAGCCCGAGCGCGGCCGGAGACAGTGACAATGTCTCGCCCAAAAACACATAGGCGAACAGCGGCGCCGTCAGCGGCACCAGCGCGGTCGAGGTCACCAAGGTGATGAGTACGAGCGTCGCATCCAGCCCCATCAGCGCGGCGAGCGCGGGCGAGGCCATCATCGGCGAAGCCGTCGCCTGCAGCATCAGCGCGAGATGGAGGTCGGGCGCGGCGGCATCGACGCCCGTGACGCGCGCGATCGCGCCGACCAGCGCCGGCACGGCAATCGTGGTCCAGGCCGTCGCGGCCACCACCAGCAGAGGCCGGCGCAGATGCGCTGTCAGCATCGCGACGTCGACGCGCATGAAGGAGATGCAGAGCAGCAGGAAGATCGCATGCGTGACGTAGGGGCGCGTGAGCTCGCCGAGCGGCGGCACTGCGATTGCCACGATCAGCACCGCGACGATGGCGCGGGTGCCCTGATTGCCGAGCCAGCTCAGGGCCTGCAGAGGAAAAGCGAGAGGCCCGAGGGACGGCATCTTCATTCCGAACGATGGGAATCAATGAACGCGCGAACCATGCGTTGGCCGCGCGTTCATGCAAAGTCACATCTGGTTACGGACGATGTCGGCGCCCGCGCGTCATTGCGCGCTGGAGCCGCCGACCACGATCTTCTCGTTGAGCTTGAAGTCGACCGTCTGCACTGTCTGATCGATCTCGGGGTTGGGCATGCCGAGCTGCTGCGAGATCAGCTTCACCAGAAGGTCGACGCGCTCGATGAAGGGCGCGCCGGCGGCGACGGCGCGCGCGGCCGACGACGGCTTGAGCAGGCTCTCGGCCGCCTTGGCGTATTTCTCGAACGGCACCTGGTCGCTTGGATCGGCGCCGAGCTTGCGCGCGATGGCGTCGACGTGCTCGTAGATCGATTTCGACTGGGCGAGGTTGCCGTGCACGGCGTCGCGGATCGCCTGCGGCTCGCCGCGGGTGATGCAGCGGTAGTTGCCGGTCAGCAGCATCGACCACTTCGCCAGCGGCACGAACAGCGAGTCGAACACCTTCAGCTTCACGGGCACATCCTGGCCGTCGAGCCTGACCGCGTCGATGTCGCGCTCGAGCTCGCGCAGCAGCGCGTTGTGCGTTTCGTCCTCGAACGCAGCGGCCTTGAAGTTGGTCGGCAGGCCGACATGCAGCACGTTCGCGCCTTCCTCCGGCGGACGGAAGGCCTGGGGATCCGGCGAGCACAGCGTCACCAGCCCGGGCGTGAAGCGTTCCCACACCGCAGGATTGGTGTAGGCCTCGTCGAGATCGACATTGGCGAGCGCCGGGATGCGCTTGAGATAGGGCAGCGGCGGCATGTTCATGATCGAGAGGCACGGCAGCCTGGCCTCGGCGATCTTCACCATAAGCACGCGGATGGTGTGGTTGGTGTATTGCGGCTCCTGCATCGCCAGGCCGACCAGGTCGTAGCGCGACAGGTCGACACTGTCCGGCGTGGCGGCGTCGAGCTTGCCCGGCAGGTCGCGCGAGAAGATCGAGCGGTGCGTCGGCTCGTCGCGCAGCTTGATGCGGACTTCGGTGCCGTCGCGGTTGATCAGCTCCGCCGTTTTCTTGCGGCAGACCAGCGTCACGTTGTGACCGGCCATCAGCAGCTTGGTGCCGAGGAGGGAGCCGTAGGAGGCCCCGAGAATCAGGATGTTGCGTGCCATGCCTTGGTCGTCCCCAGAGATCGGTTCGAGATTTCGCGTTCGCGTTTCTTATTGGTGATCCAGCCGGACCGAAGAGTCCGTCAGGCGCCCCGCAGGGGCGGACGGAGGCGGTAACCCATTGCTTCGGTTGCTGGCATACCAGAGCTTTCATCCCATGGAATGCGCCGTCTGGCAAGGTGCAGCGCACCCAGGCGGCACCCGGCGCGTGTCGCGGCCGAGCCGGCTAGGCGCGATCGACCTTGCGCTTGGAAATCCGGCGGCTCAGCTCAGCGCCATATAGCGCCCGGGCTTGTGGTTGATCGCGATGATGACGTTGACGATCACGATGCCCAGGATCGACAGCGCCAGACGGTTGACCGGGATGACGAAGAACGCGGCGATCATGATGAGGAAGTCGACGGCGAGCTGGAAATAGCCGGCGCGGATCTTCCAGTGCTCCTGCAGATAGAGCGCCAGGATGTTGATCCCGCCGAGCCCGGTGCGATGCCGGAACAGCATCAGCAGACCGGTCCCGGTCAGGCCGGCGCCGATCACCGTGGCATAGATCGGATCGATATGGCTGATGTCGATCCATGACGCCGTCAGCCGTGAGAACAGCGCGACGAGCCCGACCGCGACGAAGGTGCGGATCGTGAATGGCCAGCCCATGCGCCGGACGGCCAACGCATAGAACGGCAGATTGATCAGGAAGAAGCTGACGCCGAAGCCATAGCCGCTGACGTAGCTCAACAGCAGCGACAGGCCGGCGGTGCTGCCGACCAGCAGCACCGTCTTGCTGTAGATGAGCATGCCGAGCGACACGAACAGCGTGCCCAGCGTCAGCGCCATCGCGTCCTCGTAGAGCTTGTGCCGCTCCTGAGCGACGATCTCGGTCACGGCCTTGGTCCTTGCAGGCGATGGCTCAAAGCGACTTGAACAGGCCGGCGACGCGCGAGACGTCGGCGAGCTTCAGGCCTGCGATGTTGATGCGGCCCGAGGTCGGCATGTACACGCCGTGCTTTTCGCGCAAGGCCATGACCTCGGCCGGCGTCACCGGCAGCAGCGAGAACATGCCTTCCTGGACGCCGATCGCGATCGTGTTGGACCAGCGCCCGCCGAGCGCCTCGGCAAAGCCGCGCCGCAGGCTCGCCAGGCGGAGCCGCATCGACTCGAGCTCCTCGCTCCAGTCGCGTCGCAGATCGGAGCTGTCGAGAATGGTCTTCACGATCGCCGAACCATGGTCCGGCGGCATCGAGTAGCTGGTGCGCGCGATCGCGACGAGATTGGAGCGCGCGGTGTCGGCGGCTGCCTGCGACGTCGCGACGGCATAGAGCGCGCCGGTGCGCTCACGATAGAGCCCGAAGGACTTCGAGCACGACACGGCCACGAGCGCCTCGGGGACGGCCGCGATCATCGTCCGCAGGCCGGCGGCGTCACCTTCGAGCCCGGCGCCGAATCCCTGGTAGGCGGAATCGATCAGCGGCACGAGCCCGCGCGCGGCGATCACGGCGGTGATGCGCGCCCAATCCTCCGCGCGCAGCGGGGCACCGGTGGGATTGTGGCAGGAGGCGTGGATCAGGACGGCGTCGCCGGGCGCGGCGCGCTGCAGTGCCTCCAGCATGCGGTCGAGCTGCAGCGTCTGCGAGGGCACGTCGAAGTAGGGATAGGTCTCGATCTCGAGCCCGGCCGCGGCGAAGATGCCGGCATGGTTGGGCCAGCTCGGCAGGCCGAGCCAGATCTTGCCGGTGCCGGCCTGGCGAACCAGATCGGCTGCGAGGCGCAAGGCGCCGGAGCCGCCCGGCGTCTGCACGCCGGCGGCGTGGACCGGCAAGGCCGTGCCGCCGACCATCGACCACAGCAGGTCGAGGAATGCCTGGTCGCCTTCCGGCGCCACATAGCTTTTGCTGTCCTGGCTCTCCCAGATGATGCGCTCGGCAGCTTTCACAGCGCGGAAGATCGGCGAATGGCCGGCCTCGTCACGATACACGCCGACGCCCAGATCGACCTTGTCCGCTCTCGGATCAGCCTTGAAGATGCCGATCAGAGCGAGCAGGGGGTCATCGGGTTGGTGGGTCAAGCGGTCGAACATCGGGGCGATCCTATTGGAGGATGGTCTCGCCAGACGGCCATGGGCCGTCCTTGCGGGCGACGGGACACTATCTTGGTTGCAGCGCAAAAACAGCGGACATTTCGGCGATGCTCTGCTTCGTCAGCTGCATGGGCGGCCGTTGCGCCCTCAGAACTGGCCCTGGCCTGCCTGAGCGTACTGAGCGACAAGCGTCAGCGACTGCCGTCTGAGCCAGAACGAGGCTCGGGAGACGGCTGTGGGGACTCGTTGCGGATCCTGCTCGCGCGCTTGGCGGCAAGCTGGGAGCGAACCCTGCCATCGACTTTGCGTCCGGTCGCACGCTGCCATGTCCGAAGCTCGGCGGCGGTCAGGATCACCTTCACGACACGCTGGTCTGGACGATCGCCGATCGTGTCGATGACCTCCTGAACGCTGGTCAGCCATTCTTCGTAGGTATCGTGCAGATCTGGGCAGATACGCCTGATATCATCCCACTCCTCGGGCTTGAACCAAGCCAGCGCAATCTCCAGAGTTGGCTCCATGTTCATCCTGCTCACCTGTCCGCTCCGAATGATATCTCAAACTCGCGGGGTCCCGAAGCTCTGACGTCTTTCGGCGAGTCAGATGCGCGGCTTGGGCGCGGGCACCCGGTCGGAGTCGCCTGAGTTCGGTTCGCCCTTGGGTTCGATCAGGAGCACCTTGACCTCTTTGGCCGCGCGCGGCCGATGGACGACGCCTCTGGGAACAACGAACAACTCGCCGGCCTTCACCGTTCGCGAGGGCTGACCTTCGATATCCATTTCCATCTCGCCTTCCAGGACGAGGAAGAAGTCATCCGTCGTGTCATGCTTGTGGAACGGGAATTCTCCCATGAACTTCACGACCATCACGTCATTGTCGTTGTAGTCCGCGACCACGTGCGGGTCCCAATGGCCTGAGAATTGGCTCAGCTTGTCGGCGAGGTTCACGGTCTTCATGCGCGAGTCTCCTGCTGCGAGGAATGAGATGTGGCTGTCCAGTCGTCCCGGCTGGTTTGCACGGGATGTAGCTGTTGCTCGAGCGCGAGCAAGCCGATCTCACACGAGACGACTTCGACCGCATGTGAGCGCGACCCGCGAACTCGCGGGTCGTTGTGTTCCGAGCTCAGCGCGGTAACGCTCAGATGCCGCCGGGCCGATCGAGCTGCTTCAGCCAGACGCCGATGTCGCGCGCCGCGACATTGGCCTGGTCGAGCAGCTTGCCCATGGTGAAGAAGCCGTGGAACTGGCCGGGATGCGTCCGATAGGTCACCGGCACGCCGGCCTCGCGCAAGCGCCGCGCGTAATCGTCGCCTTCGTCGCGCAGCGGATCGGCGCCTGCGGTGAGCACATAAGCCGGCGGGAGCCCGACCAGGGTTTCCGCCTTTGCCGGCGAGGCCCGCCAATCATGGATGTCGGCGGCACTGTTGAGATAATGGTCGCGAAACCAGCGGATCACCGAATGCGTCAGCAGCACGCTGGTCTCGGGCTCGCTGTGCGAGGGATGGCTCATCGAAAAGTCGGTGGCCGGATAGATCAGCACCTGGCCTGAGAGCTTCGGGCCCTTGCCGTCACGCGCCGAGAGCGCGACGACGGCGGCGAGATTGCCGCCGGCGGAATCGCCGCCGACGCTGAGCCTGGCTGCATCGATGCCGAGCGCGGCGGCATTGTCGGCGATCCATCGTATGGCCGCGGCGGCGTCGTCGACCGCGGCCGGAAACTTGTGCTCGGGCGCGAGGCGGTAATCGACAGAGATCACGATCAGTTCGCCTTCGTGCGCCAGCGCGCGGCAGACCACGTCGTGCGAGTCCAGATTTCCGATCACCCAGCCGCCGCCGTGATAGAACACCAATCCCGGCGCAAGACCGTTGGTCTGCCGCACCGTTTTTGGCCGATAGAGCCGGGCCGGGATTGCGCCATGCGGGGCAGGGATGGCGAGGTCCTTGACCTCCGCAAGCTCGGGCGGCTCGGGATTGCTGACGACGCGCGCGGCCAGGTAGTAGTCCCGCGCCTCCAGCGGTGTCAGCGTCTCATAGGCCGGCCGACCGGCCTCCTGAAATGCCTTGTAGACGGCAGCGGCATCGGCATCGAGTTGCACGGGCATTGCAAAAACCTGTCGGGTTGAAAAGACGGTCGAGTGGAAGGGACGTCAGGCGGCGGTGCGGCCGCCATCGACGGTGTAGGCTGCGCCGGAGACGTAGCTCGCATCATCGGAGGCGAGGAAGGCGACGATCGCGGCGACCTCCGCGCCCTGGCCGAGCCGGCGCGCGGGGACGCGGTCGACGACCTTGTCGGCCGGCACGGGAGCGCCGCTGCGCCCTTCGATGATCGCGCTCAGCATGCGGCTCTCGATCAGCCCGGGGCAGATGCAGTTCACGCGCACATTGGTGCCGGTGCATTCCCACGATGCGCTCTTGGTCAGGCCGATCACCGCGTGCTTGCTGGCGCTGTAGACCGCGATCTGTGGCGAGCCGATCAGGCCGGCGATCGAGGCGGTGTTGATGATCGAGCCGCGGTTCTGCTTCAGCATCACCGGCAGCACGTGCTTGAGGCCGAGAAAGACCCCGACCACGTTGACGTCGAGCACGCGGCGGAACGCCTCCAGCGGATACGCCGTGATCGGCTTGATCTCGCCTTCGATGCCGGCATTGTTGAAGAACACGTCGATGGTGCCGAACCGATTGCAGGCCTGTCGGACATAGGCCGCGACCTGGTCCTCGTCGGTGACGTCGGCGGCCACGGCGAAGGTCTCGGCGCTTGCGGGCAGGCCGGCCGTCGCGGCGGCGAGATCGGCCTCGCGCCGGTCGACGGCGACGATGCGGGCGCCCCGCGCGGCCAGCAGCCGCATGGTCGCGGCGCCGATGACGCCGGCCGCGCCGGTAACGACGGCCACCCGGCCGTCGAGACGGATCGAATCAGACATCGGTTTCCTTCCCTTTGACGCCGGTTCCGTCCGGCTCTTGATCACGACTATCTCATTGGATGAACCGGCTGACCAGCACGCGGCGTGCTGGCAGCTCGCCCTTTCCCCGCCGTATTCGGCATGTTAACGGGAGGGCTGATCGAGAGCGGCGGATGGGTCATGACGCGATTTGATTGTCCCGAACCCCGATTCGCCTGATAAAGCCGCGCGAGATGCACCGAACAATCGTCCTGACCGGTATCGCGGCATTGCTGGCCGCCACATCCCTCACGCTGTCCGTGCCGGCGCGCGCGCAGATCGGTACCATTTTCTCCGATCCGGTTCCGCGCCCGCCGGGCAACATTCCGCGCCGTGGCGAGCCGATTCCGCCTCCCGAGGAAGAGGAGGAGATCCCCGAGCTGCCGCAGGGCCGGGTGCTGCCGGCGCCGACCCGGCCGCCGCCAGGGCAGGGCGCCGCCCTGCCGGGTCCGGTCCAATCCCAGCCGCTGGCGCCGCCGCCGGGAACGACGATCCTGCCACAGAACAATCCTCCGGTCGCGGCCGTGCCGCCGCCCGGCCAGCCGGGGGCTGCGCCCGGTCAGCGGCAGGCGCCGCCACGCGGCGCACCCCAGAATGCGGCGATCCCGCCGAACGGCGCGGTACCGCAAACCCCGGCCACCATCCAGCCGGGCGACGAGGTCGTGACCGAACCGCCGGCGCAGAAGATCGTCAACAAGAAGGCGAGCTTCTCCGGGCTCGACAAGATCACCGGCCGCATCATCAATTTCGACGAGGAAATCGGCGAGACCGTGCAGTTCGGCGCCCTGCGGGTGAAAACCGATGCCTGCTACACGCGGCCGGCCACCGAGGCCGCCAACACCGACGCATTCGTGGAGGTCGACGAGATCACCTTGCAGGGCGAGGTGAAGCGCATCTTCTCGGGCTGGATGTTCGCGGCCAGCCCCGGCCTGCACGGCGTCGAGCACCCGATCTACGACATCTGGCTGGTCGACTGCAAAGAGCCGCAGACCACGGTCGTCAGCGCCGCGCCGGATCAGAAGCCGGCCGCGGCGCCGCAGCCTGCGCAAAAGCGTCCGCCGCAGCAGCGGCAGGCGGCGCCCAGGTCGCCACCGCCGCCGCAGCAGTATCAGACCCAGCAGGTGCCGCCACCACCGCCGCCGCCCCAGGCGGGCGGACCGTTCGGCGGAGTGTTCAGATAACCGGCGCTCAGCCGCGCGCGGCGATGATCGCGAGTGCCTCGGCGCCTGAGATCGGCCGATCAACCGCCAGCCTGGCGAAATTGGCGGCCGGCCCCCTCAGGGCCTTTTCGAGCAGCACGGTGTAGCGCCGGCGCGGGATCTCGAGGGCGCCGAAGGTCTTGAGGTGCTCGGTGACGTATTGGGTGTCGAGCAGCTCGAAGCCGCCGGCGATCAGCCGCGCGACGAGATGCACCAGCGCGACCTTCGAGGCGTCGCGGGTGCGGTGAAACATGCTCTCGCCGAAGAAGGCGCGGCCCAGGCTGACGCCGTAGAGGCCGCCGACCAGCTCGCCATCCTGCCAGCATTCGACGCTGTGGCAATGGCCGAGCGCGTGGAGGCCGCTATAGAGCTCGCGGATGCGCTTGTTGATCCAGGTGTCCTCGCGGCCGGGCTGCGGCGCGGCGCAGCCATCCATCACCGCCTTGAAGGCCTGGTTCACCGTCACGGTGAAGGCATCCGACCGGACCGTGCGCGCCAGGCGCGAGGCGACGCGAAAGCCGTCGAGCGGAATGACGCCGCGCAGCTCCGGCTCGACCCAGAACAAGGTCGGGTCGTCGGCGCTTTCGGCCATCGGGAAGATGCCGCAGGCATAGGCACGCAGCAGGACCTCGGGCGTGATCTCTGACGCTGCGGAGTCGCGCGTATTCATGAGATCAGCATAGCAGGCCGACGTCGGCCGCGCGATGGTCGCGTTCCGTCCGCGCTAGCTCAACCGACCGCGGCAGAAGCGGGCTTGGGAGCATGCTTTTCGAAGCGGAATCGGACGACGATCTTGGTGCCGGCATGGTTCGGGTCCGGGCCGACGCTGGCATCGAGCTTGGTCGCCATGGCGCTGACGATGCGCTGGCCCATGCCGGTCGAGCGCGGGTCGCTGGTCGCGTTGAGGCCGACCCCGTTGTCGGCGATCGACAGCATGATGTCCTCACCCGCGAGCTTCAGCTCGACATGGATCGGGCCAGGGCCGTCGGGATAGGCGTATTTGACCGCGTTCATGACCAGCTCGTTGACGACGATGCCGATCGCGACCGCGCGATCCGGGTCGATCTCGACCGGCTCCGCCTTCAGGGTCAGCCGCGACATCCGGTTGCCCTCGGCCGAGCGGCGGAGGTCGTCGAGCAGCGAATCCAGGTACTGGTTGAGCAGCACGCTCTTGAGGTCTTGGGACGTGTAGAGGCGGCGATGCACCTGTGCCACGGCGGCGACGCGGCCCATGGCGTTGGTCAGCGCCGCCTTGACGTCGTCCTGATTGCTGGAGTTGGCCTGAAGATGCAGCAGCGAGGCGATGATCTGGAGCGAATTGCCGACGCGGTGATTGACCTCGCGCAGCAGGACCTCGCGCTCGGCCGCCAGCGCCGCGTAGCGGTCGCGTGACGCCCGCACCTCGGCCTCGGCCTCGTCGCGCGCCTTCTGCAGCCGTGCCTGCCGCACCGCGCCTTCGGCTGCGACCTGCAGCAGCGGGATGAACTCGCCCTGCACGTCCTTGACGAGGTAGTCGGCCGCGCCCGCCTTCAGGGCCGTGACCGCGATCTTGGAATCCTGCGAGGCGGTGACGAACACCACCGGCGGTGGTTCGGGCAGCGCCATGATGCGCTCCAGCGTCTCGAGCCCGTCGAAGCCTGGCATGTACTGGTCGAGCGCCACGACGTCGATGCCGCCGCGCTCCAGCCGCTGCAAGCCTGCGCTGCCGTCGCTCGCGTGTTCCACCGTGAAGCCCAGGCGCTTGAGCCCGCGCTCCACCAGCCGCGCCAGCGCCGCGTCGTCGTCAATGTAGAGCAGCGTGGGGGCGGCGGAGCTCATGCGGCGGGCGGAACCTGGATGACGGAGAAGAACAGGCCGAGTTGGCGAATGGCGTTGGCGAAGCTTTCGTAGTTGACCGGCTTGGTGATGTAGACGTTGCAGCCGAGTTCGTAGCACCGCTTGATCTCCTGCGAGTCGTCGGTCGTGGTGAGGATGACCACGGGCGCGCTCTTCAGGAAGCTGTTCTGCTTGACCATCTTCAGGATGTCGATGCCGGTCATGTCCGGCAGGTTCAGGTCGAGCAGGATCAGCAATGCGTGCCCCTTGTGATCGAGGCCGGTGCCGTCAGCACCCAGCAGATACTTCACGGCATCTGTACCATTGGTGAACGGCTTGATCTCGTTGTTGACGCCGGACCGGCGGATGTTGCGCTCGATCAGGCGGGCGTGGCCTTCGTCGTCCTCGATCATGATGATCGTCACGGGCATGGTCATCGGTCTGAATTCCGGTTTGAGGCGTTCCAGTTGATCGGGAGCGTGATGGTGAACGTGCTGCCCTGGTCGAGCTCCGACGCGACCGACATGGTTCCGCCGAGCCGGCGCACCAGCGCGCGGACATGCGCCAATCCAATCCCCTGACCCGGACGGTCCTGGGTCCCGGCGCGGCGGAACAGATCAAAGATACGTTGATGATCCCGGGGATCAATCCCCCGGCCGTTGTCCGTGATCTCGAAGATGGCGAAACCGAGCTTGGTGCGGGCGCGAATGGCGATGTCGCCGGGAACGCCCGGCTTGAGATATTTGATGGCGTTGTCGATCAGGTTGGAGAAGATCTGCTCCAGCGCCAGGCGGTCGCTGACGATGGCCGGCAGCGGTTCCACGCGGATGGTGGTGTCGGTTTCGGCCGCCTGATGCGCCAGGGTCGAGACGATGCCCTCGATCAGCTCGCGCGTATCGACCCGCACCGGCACGAACTCGCGGCGGCCCTCGCGGGTCAGGTTGAGGATGGCCGAGATCAGCCGGTCCATCTTGGCGATCGAGGATTTGATGAAGCCGAGCGCCTCGGTGAAATCCTCCGACAGCTGCTGGTCGGCGCCTTCGAGCTCGGGCTCGGTGCCTTCCGCCGGCGGCGGCGCGTCGGAGGCCGCCCGCGCCAGCGTCGCGATGCGCCGGAAGATATCGTTGCGCAGTTCGTCGAGCTCGCTGGTGAAGCCCATGATGTTGACCAGCGGCGAGCGCAGGTCGTGGCTCACGATATAGGCGAAGCGCTGGATCTCCTCATTGGCCTCGCGCAGATCGGCGGTGCGCTCGTCGACGGTGGCTTCCAGATTGAGATTGCTCTCGCGCAGCTGTGCCTCGGCATCGTCGCGCGCGCGGGTCGAGCGGCGCACCAGCAGCACCGAGATGATGGCGAGCACGACGACCAGCGCCGAGCCGGTGATGGTGACGATGGCGGCGAGCCGCTGGCTGGCATCGGCATTGGCGGTCCGCAGCGCCAGCAGCCGCTCCTCCTCGAGACGCATCGCCTCGGCGGTGTCGCGCATGGTCTTGCTGCTGCTGGTCGAGCCCGCGTCGCGGACCAGGGCGATCGCGGCGGCGAGGTCGCCGCGCGCGACCAGCAGCTTTTCGCGGTCGAATTGCGACAGCCGGGTCTCGATCACGCTGCGCAGCGCGGCGAGATTTTCAACCTGGGCGGGGTTGTCCGCCACCAGCCCATGGAGCTTCTCGAGCACCGGCCCGATCGCCGCCACGGCCGCCTCGTGGTCGCTGAGGAACTCCTGTCCCTGGGTGAGAAGGTAGGCCCGCGCTGCGCTCTCGGCGCGCCGCACCTCGAGCAGCAGGGCGTTGATCTGGTTCTCGGCCTCGACGGTGTGCACCACCCAGGCGCTGTCGCTGCGGGCCTTGTTGACCAGCAGAACCGACGCCGTGCTGACCGCGACAAGCACGAGGAAGCCCGCTGACAGCAGCAGGACCTGTCCCAGCGTGCGCCTTCGTCTCACCTCAGGCGCCACCGCATACTCGCACGTCGTTGAAAATCACTGCCCCCTGGCGGAACTGATCCGACCCACCAGAACGCGGCTGCGGCCGGATGGTTCCGCTTCGGATGACAGTTTTCTGAATGCGGCCGCTCAGTCGGTCTTCTGGCCGGCCAGATACTGCTCGAGCCAGTGGATGTGATAGTCGCCGTCGATGATCGCGGGCTCGCGGACCAGGGCGCGGAACAGCGGCAGCGTGGTCTCGATGCCGTCGACCACCATCTCGTCCAGCGCGCGCCGCAGCCGCATCAGGCACTCGACCCGGCTCTTGCCGTGGACGATGAGCTTGCCGACCAGCGAGTCGTAATAGGGCGGGATCACATAGCCCTGGTAGACGGCGGAATCGATGCGGACCCCGAGGCCGCCGGGCGGATGGTACTGCTGGATCTTGCCGGGCGAGGGCCGGAAGCTGACCGGGTTCTCTGCGTTGACGCGGCACTCGATCGAGTGGCCGTTGATGACGACCTGGTCCTGGCTCATCGGCAGGTCGCCGCCGGCGGCGATGCGGATCTGCTCCAGCACGAGGTCGATCCCGGTGATCATCTCGGTGACGGGATGCTCGACCTGGATGCGCGTGTTCATTTCGATGAAATAGAACTCGCCGTCCTCGTAGAGGAATTCGATGGTGCCGACGCCGATATATTTCAGCTCCTGCATCGCCTTGGCGACGGTATTGCCGATCTTGGCGCGCGCGGCCGCATCGAGCACCGGGGAGGGGCCTTCCTCCCAGACCTTCTGGTGGCGGCGCTGCAGCGAGCAGTCGCGCTCGCCGAGATGGATGGCGCCGCCGCGGCCGTCGCCGAGCACCTGGATCTCGATGTGGCGCGGCTTCTGCAGATACTTCTCCAGATAGACCGAGGCGTCGCCGAACGCCGATCTCGCCTCGTTGGCCGCTGTGGTCAGCGCCAGCTGCAGATCGGCCTCGGTGTGGGCGACCTTCATGCCGCGGCCGCCGCCGCCGGCGGCGGCCTTGACCAGCACCGGGAAGCCGATCTCCTTGGCGATCGCCATCGCGTCCTGGTCGGGCGTCACCGCACCGTCGGAGCCGGGCACCACCGGAATACCCAACCGCTTGGCCGTCTTCTTGGCCTCGATCTTGTCGCCCATCAGGCGGATGTGCTCCGCCTTCGGCCCGATGAAATGCAGATTGTGGTCCGCAAGAATCTCGGCGAAGCGCGCGTTCTCCGACAGGAAGCCGTAGCCGGGATGCACGGCGTCGGCGCCGGTGATTTCACAGGCGGCGAGCAGGGCGGGGATGTTGAGATAGCTGTCCTTCGACGGCGGCGGCCCGATGCAGACGCTTTCATCGGCGAGACGGACATGCATCGCATCGGCGTCGGCGGTGGAATGCACCGCGACGGTGGAGATGCCGAGCTCCTTGCAGGCCCTGAGGATGCGAAGGGCGATTTCGCCGCGATTGGCGATGAGGATCTTGTCGAACATTGTGCCTCGGGCGCGAGTGGCGAGTAGTGAGCGGCGGACGTGGAATGGCGGACCATTCGCTCGTCGCCGTCCGCTAGTCGCGCTTATTCGATGATGACGAGCGGCTCGCCGAACTCCACGGGCTGGCCGTCCTCGACCAGGATCTGCGTCACCGTGCCGGCGCGCGGCGACGGGATCTGGTTCATCGTCTTCATGGCCTCGATGATCATCAGGGTCTGACCGACCGAGACCTTGGAGCCGACCTCGACGAACGGCTTGGCGCCGGGCTCGGGCGCCCAGTAGGCGGTGCCGACCATGGGCGAGGGCACCACGCCGGGATGTTTTGACAAGTCCGCGCCGGCGGCTGCCGCGGTGGCGGCCGCGACCACGGGAACGCCAGCGGTGGCGGCTCCGATGGCCGAATGGACGGCCGCCGCAACGGTCACGTTGCGGGCAACGCGGATGCGAAGGCCGGCACGCTCCAGCTCGATCTCGGTCAGGCTGGTCTCATCCAGCAGCGCTGCGAGCTCGCGAATGAGCTGGCTGTCTTCGGATTTCGCGATGGTCTTGTCGTCGGGCTGGGGCGCCATGATCTGATCCGGAACGTTGGGATGCGTGAGGACTGTGACGTCAGGCTTGCGCTAGATGTCGGTCTGCGTGACGGCTTTGGCGCCGATCTTGGCGGCGAGGCCGGTAATCGCCAGCCGGTAGCCGTCGATGCCGAAGCCGCAGATCGAGGCAAACGCGGCCTTCGCGGTGAAAGAATGGTGCCGGAAGCTCTCGCGGGTGTGGATGTTGCTGATGTGCACTTCGACGGTGGGAATCTTCACCCCCATCAGCGCGTCGTGCAGGGCAATGGAGGTATGAGAGTAGGCGCCGGCATTGAGGATGATTCCGACCACACCGCGGCTGCGGGCCTCATGGATGTGATCGACGAGCACACCCTCATGGTTCGACTGCCGGCACTCCGCCGTCAGGCCGAAGCGGGCGGCCGTCTCGACGCACAGCCGTTCCACGTCTGCCAGGGTGGCATGGCCGTAGGTCTCCGGCTCGCGGGTGCCCAACAGGTTGAGGTTGGGTCCGTTGAGGACATAGATCGTGTTGTGCGCGGCGTCGGCCATTCCCATCCCGGCGGTGTGGCGGCAGTGGGCGGCGTTATAGGTAACAAAGCCGCCAAGGGGAAGCCTTTCGGCAGCCGGGTAGGCTGACCGAGGCTTGGTCCGTCACACGAAAAAACCGTCTTAAGCGTACGAAATTGCTGAACAACCGGCTTTGTCCACGGGACTGCACGCGTTGCGTGTGATGGCTCCCGCGCGCGCTTTGCGCAATAGGTTGGGGCGGGCATTGCTGCCCGCCCCTCGTTCTCGTCGCCTGCCTGGTCGGGATCAGACGTTGAGAACCGCGACGATCTCGTAGGTGTGAGGATCGATCACGACGATCTGCTCGCGAACCAGGATGAAGTCATATCCGCGCCACTCCGGATAGATCGTCACGACTTCGGTCGGGAGCGGGTGGAAGTGAACCTCGCGCGGCACCCTTGTGCCGACGGAAATGTTGAAGTTGACGTTGGTCACCGGCTCAACGCGCTGGCTGCGGATCACCGTGGTGATCTTGGTGCGCTGCTCGGTGGTGAGCTTGGCAGCGGCGCCGGCCTGTCCGGTGGTGGTCTGCGAACGCTCGGTGCCGGTCTTGGTTTCGGCATTGGTGCTGGTGCCGGTCTTGCTGTCGCGACCCTCGGCCTTCATGTTGTTGTCGCGACCCTCGCGACCTTCGGCCTTCATGTTCTTGGCGCCGCCCTTGCTGTCGCTCTCGGTGCTCGCGCCCTTGGTGGCCGGGCCCTTCATGCCGTCCTCGGCGTGCTGGCTCTTGGTCGCACCGGGCTTCTGTTCCGATTGACTGGAGCGCATGTCGGACGCGCCGCCGGCCGCAGGCGAGACGCTGTCGCGATGCATCGCGCCGCCGGGCGCGTTCATGCCGCCGCTCGATGCTCCGCCGGCAGCACCACCGGTCGCACCGCCCTGCATGGCTGCGCCGCCGGACTGTCCAGCTGCGCCGCCCGCACCGCCGGCACCTTGCGCATGAGCAAAACCTGCACCCGCCAGGAGCGCGATTGCAGCAACTGATACCATCAAGCGATTGGTCATCCTCTATCCTCCTCGTATTGGCACTGCCCGCGCCGACAACGGCAGGAAGTAGGAGTCGTTCCGTGCGTCTCCGATCGTTCCGGAAAAATGTCGCAGATCGCAACCTTATGAACGGATGCTCAGGGTCATGAACGCCGCATGACCATCGTGGCGATCAGTCGCGCTCGCATGAGCTACGCGCCGTGACGTTCGCGCGCGTAGCGGACGAGAGCCAAGAATCGATAGAGGCCGTGCACGAACTTGCCGTAGGGCATCGTGATGAAGAGCGCGAATACCGCACCGAGATGGAGCGCGAGCAGCAGGCCCATCGTGCTGGTCTCGCGTAGCAAGAGGAGGGCGAGACCGGTTGCGCCGGTGAGCACGAGCATCGCCAGGAACGCGACGTCCATGGCGAGACTGCCCGCATCCATCATCGCAGGCTCACGCCTGCGCTTGGCGGTGTAGAGTCCGAGCGGGCCGACCACGATGCCCAATCCGCCGAGCGTGCCGAGCACGACCGGCAGATCCCACAATGGATACGGCGCCTCACGGTGCAGAAGATAGTGGTAGAGCGTCGCAACGCTGGTCGATGCGACGCAGAGCATGAAGCCCCAGAACGTCAGCTGGTGATAGAACCGCCTGGTGTCGCGCGGCCGCTCGTCCTCGTTGTAGCAGCCGACGCCGCCGCCATCGAGATAGCGCAGGCTGGCTGCGTCGCGGACGGCGCGCAGCAGTGGACGTGGCCGCGTCAGGGTCGAGCTCGGCTCGCCGATGTCGTTCCAGAAGGCCCGGGCGCCCATGATGAAGGCGATGATGGCCCACAGGAAGGCCGCGCCGAACAACAGTGCCATCGCGTTGTGGGGCATGAGCGCGTAGAACGAGCCGGGGCCGTGCCGGCCTGCAAACACCGCGGCCGGATCGTTGAAGGCCACGATGCCGAGGATGAACGCGGCCATGCTGATCACCGCGATGAGCGACACCGCGAGGCCGTTGCGCCTGAACAGCGGCGCCAGCGCGCGCGGCCAGGCATAGTCGGCATAGCTCTCGTGCCGCACCCGGGCCAAGACGGAGGGGACGCGAACATCGAACTCGTGCGGTGGCGCGAACTGGCAGTCGACGTAGCAGGCGCCGCAGGCATGGCAGAGATTGGCGAGATAGTTGAGGTCGCCGCCCGTGAAGGCGCGGCGCATCTCCATCGCCGGAAACACGGCGCAGAGTCCCTCGCAATAGCGGCAGGAATTGCAGATCGTCATCAGGCGATCCGCCTCGGTCAACGCCTCACTGCGCTGCATGTGTCGCTGCTCCCCGGCCGGCGATGCGCCCGAACACGCTGCCGATCGTCATGCCGATTCCTGCGGCATAGCCGCGGCCGAGCACGTTACCGGCCATGATCTCGCCTGCGGCATACATGTTGTCGGCGGGACCGCCGGACTTCATCATCATCTTTGCGGCGTGATCGACCCGCACGCCGAGATAGGTGAAGGTAATGCCGGGCCGAACCGGATAGGCATAGTAGGGGCCGCTGTCGATGCGGCGCGCCCAATGCGATTTCGGGGGCATCAGGTTCTCGGTGCGGCAATCGTCGAGGATGTCGGGATTGAATTGTCCGTCGCGCACCGATGCGTTGAAATGCGCGACGGTGGCGGTCAGCTTGTCCGGATCGAGGCCGAGCTTGCCAGCGAGCCCGGCAATGCTGGCCGCCTCGATCGCGGGGTAGAGCGACGGCATGAACAGGTTCGCCGATTTCGCGTCGAAGATGATGTAGGCGATCTGGTCCGGCTGCGCAGCAACGAGGCGTCCCCAGATCGCGTAGCGCTTCGGCCAGACGTCCTCGCCTTCGTCGTAGAAGCGCTCGGCGTTGTTGTTGACGACGATGCCGAACACGACGCAGTCGAGCCGCGTGATGATGCCGCCGTCATATTTGGGGGCCCGCGCATCGATCGCCACCGCGTGGCACTGGGTCGGATCGCCGATGCTGTCGACGCCGGCGCCGAGCAGCATGTCGAGCACCGTGCCGCGATTGTTGGGCGTGCCGCGGATCAGGAAGTTGCGCGCGATCTCGCCCCAGCCCTCGACCAGCTTGTCGATATTGGCTTCGAAGCCGCCCGCAGCCGCCACCAGCGCTCTGCCGGCGATGCGCATCCGGCCATCGCCGTGCCGCACGATCGCCGCGCGGAAGCGGTTGCCGTCGATCTCCAGCCCCACCACCTCGGCCTCGTAGCGCACCTCGACGCCGAGCCGCTCGGCGGTCAGATACAGCGCATTGAGCATGGCCCGGCCGCCGCCCAGGAAGAACGAGTTGGTCCGTCCTAAGCTCAGCGTGCCGCCGAGCGAGGGCTGGAAACGCACGCCCTGTTCGACGATCCAGTCGAGCATGTCCTTGGACTCGCGGATCATCAGGCGCGCCAGTTGCTCGCTGGTCTGGCCCTCGGTGACCCGCAGGAGATCGTCCCAGAACTCGTCCTCGGTGTAGGGGCCGCTCAACGTCGTGGTTGCCGCGTCATGGGCGCAGCGCATGTTGCGGGTGTGGCGCGTATTGCCGCCGCGATAGAACTTCGAGGCGGCCTCCAGCACGATGACCGAGGCCCCGCCGCGCCGTGCCGCAATGGCGGCGCAGAGGGCCGCGTTGCCGCCGCCGACCACGACGACGTCGTAGGTCTGGGGATGGTCGGCGATATCGCTCTGATCAGTCATCGCAGGCCCTCGCGGACGCAAGGCGGCAGGCCCTGGATCGGCTTTGGTCGCACAGCCACGCCATCGGCCGACCGGCAATAGAGGGTACGGAAGTGCGGGCTACAGTGGGCATGGAAATCGTATACTATTGTATACAAAAATATGCAAGATATGCTGTTGTTCGGAGCGAGGTTGTGAGATCGTGACCCCCATGTCCTCGGAAGCGCCATCGCTCACCATCGATCGTGACAACGTCTCTCTCGGCGAAGCGGTATTTCGTGCGCTGTGCCATGCGCTGGAGAACGGTTTCTATCGCTCCGGCGATCGGCTGCGGGAGGACGAGGTCGCCCAGAAGCTGAACGTCAGCCGGACGCCGGTCCGTGAGGCCTTCGGCAAGCTGGTGGCCAAGGGGTGGGTGCAGCCGGCCGGTGGACGCGGCCTGATCGTGCGCAGTCTCGACGAGAACGAAGTCCTCGAGCTGTACGCGATGCGGGAAATTCTCGAAGGCGCCGCGGCCCGGCTCGCCGCGCAATATGCCGTGCCGGCCGAGGTCGCGGCGCTCCGCGACATTCATGCGAGCTTTGTCAGCGCGGGGGACGCCGCCGAGCTGGCGCGGCTGAACCGGCTGATGCACGGTGCGATCCAGCGCGCCGCGCGCAACCGCTATCTCGACGCCGCCCTCGAGGACATGCATGTCGCGACGGCGCTGCTGGGAACCACGACGTTTGCGGCCGAAGGACGTGCTGCAACAGCCGCGGCCGAGCATGGTGAGCTGATCGAGGCGATCGCGATCCGCGATCCCGATCGGGCAGAGGCGATTGCACGCGGGCACATCCGCGAGGCACTTCGAACCCGGCTCGGCATGAGGCTGAAGGGATAGGCGAGGGCGCTGCCGCCACCGGTCTGTCGCTTCTTCACCGGCTCACGGCAAAGAAGAAGGCCGGCTGAGACAGCCGGCCTTCGATTGATCCCATGATGGCGAGACGCTTTGGCAGATATGCTCAGCAGCTCGCCTTGCCGCAGCGGGCCGTGCTGATCTTCTCGCGCAGGCCCTCGACGCCGACGGCGCCGATCACGACCTGCTTGCCGATCACGTAGCTCGGCGTCCCGTTCATGCCCATCTCCTCGGCGAGCTTGAAGTTTTCCTCGATCGTCGCCTTGGCCTCGGGGCTCGCCATGTCCTTCTCGATGCGCGCCATGTCGAGCCCGAGATCCTTGGCGACGGCGAGCGCATGGGCCTTGTCGGCTTGGCCGCGGCCGCCCAGCAGCTTCTGGTGGAAGTCGAGATATTTCTGCGGGGCCTGCATGCGAACGGCAACCGCGACCTGTGCGGCCTCGACGGAGCCCTGGCTCAGCACGGGAAATTCCTTGAGCACGACCTTCAGCTTCGGGTCGCTCTTCATCAGCTCCATCATGTCGGCCATCGCGCGCTTGCAGTAGCCGCAATTGTAATCGAAGAACTCGACGAAGGTGACGTCGCCATCCTTGTTGCCGAGCACGACGCCGCGCGGCGAGTTGAAGATGGTCTCGGCGTTCTTGCTGACGCTGGCCTCGTGCTTGGCCGCCTCGGCCGCCGTCTGACGCTTCTGCAGCTCGGCCATCGCCTCTTCGAGCACCTCGGGATGCGCGATCAAATAGTTTCGGACGATGGTCTCGATCTCGCCCCGCTGGCTGTCGGAGAAGCTCTCCGCCGACGCGAGCTGAGGCACGCCGCAGAGCGAAAGCGCGAGCAACATCGCGGGAATGAGCGTGCGGACTGACGGCATGAAGGAGGTCCTCTGGGTCAAATGATCGGGTCCTTGTCGATGGTCGTGACGGTATTCTGATATTCTGGATCGGATGATAGCAGTAGTTCAAACCTTCAGCGGGCGCCAACCCCCCGCTGTCCGACACCCTACTGGCCGGAAAGCGGCTTTGCCGTGACGATGTCGTCGGCCCTGACCCAGCCCGGCGAGCCGACCGCGAAGCGGGTTTTTGCACGCGAGGCAAGCTCGCGCGCCGTCTTGTTGTCGCCACGCAGGAAGGCGGCCTGCGCCGAGGCCAGATCCGCCTCCGCATAATCGCCCTTGCGACCGTAGGCCATCGCGAGCTGGGAATAGCCGAGCGGCGCCTCGGATTCGCGCGCGACCGCCGCGCGCAAGATCGAGATCGCCTCGTCAGTGTAGGCTTTGTTCTCGGATGCCACCAAGGCCTGACCAAGTAACATCTCGATGAGCGGGGCGTTATTGGACAGGTGCACCGCCTTGCGCAGCGGGGCGATCGCCTCAGTGGGGCGGCCGCCCTCCAGCAGGGCCTGGCCGCGGACCTCGTAGAAATAGGGGTTGTTGGGCTGCACCTGGATCAGGCCATCGATCTGGCTCAGGGCGCTGCGCAGGTCGCCATGCAGGTAGGTGGAGATTGCCCTGGCGTAGCGGGCGGGCAGGCCGGTGTCCGACAATGGATAGCGCCGTGCCACCGTGTCCGGCCGTTCCATGAAGGCCGAGATCTTGGCACGGACCATGTCGTGGCGGAGCTGCAGTGCGGGGTCGTCCTTCTTGTCCCAATAGGGGCTTTGGCGCGCGAGGCCCTCGAGCGCCTCGACGCGATCGGCCGGCATCGGATGTGATTGCAGATAGGGGTCGGCGCCGCGCGCGGCGAACAGGCTCTCATTGGTGAAGCGCTTGAACGTCTCGTACATGCCCTTCGGCGATTGCGCTGTCGCGGTGAGGAATTTCACCCCGGCACGGTCGGCGTTCTCCTCCTGCTGGCGCTGATACGACAACAGCGATCGGCGGATGACCTCGCCCGGGGCCGACAGCGTCGCGGCGCCGGCATTGGCCAGGCCGCTGCCGCCGCCGCGCGCGCCAACGGCGAGGGCGCCGGCCCCGAGAATGGTGGCGATGATCATCTGGGTCTGCGCGGTGGCGAGCTGCTGGCGCAGCTTGGCGAGATGACCGCCGGCGAGATGGCCCGTCTCGTGCGCGAGCACGCCGATCAGCTGATTCGGATTTTCCGACTGCAGGATCGCGCCGTAATTGACGAAGATGCGGCGGCCGTCGGCAACGAACGCGTTGAAGGACGCATCGTTGATGATGACCATCTGGATGTTCTGCTTTTCGAGCCCAGCGACGCGCAGGATCGGCCGCGTATATTCGCGCAGCAGCACCTCGGTCTCGGTGTCGCGCAGGATCGGCGGTCCCTTGCCCTGCTGCGCCGACGCAGGCGCGAGCGGCGCCAGCGTCACGGCCGCCGCGACGACCGCGGCAAGCCCGCCGGACAGTTTCTTGCGAAGAACGATACGGAGCGACATCAGGCGATCTTTGCAATTGGCGCGAGGCGCGAGACGGGCTATTGCCCACCAAACGGCGGAATGCGGCTCATCTGCGGCGAACGAGGCCCATGGGCTGACCTCGACCGGTTCACGGAGCGGGTCCGGACAGCCGGGGTCAATAGCAGATATCGATGGTGGATGCGACAGTGATACCGACATTGGAACAGCGGATCGCCAACCTGACGGCGCCGTCCGCGCGCAGCAATGTTCCACCGTTCATGGTGATGGACGTGATGGCTGCGGCCGAGCGGATCGAGTCGGGCGGCGGACATGTCATCCACATGGAGGTCGGCCAACCGGCGGCGGCTGCGCCACGAGCGGCCATCGCGGCCGCGCATGCCGCGCTCGATCAGGCCCGCATCGACTACACCTCGGCGCTGGGTTTGCTGTCGCTGCGGCAGCGAATCGCACGGCACTATCGCGAGACGCATGCTTGCGAGATCGATCCGGCGCGGATCGTGATCACGACGGGATCCTCCGCCGGATTCATCCTGGCGTTCCTGGCGATGTTCGAGCCCGGTGACCGCGTGGCCGTGACCGTGCCGGGCTATCCGCCCTATCGCCACATCCTGACGGCGCTGGGCTGCGAGCCGGTGCTGATCGAGACCACGGCGGAGAACCGTCACGCTTTGACCGGCGAGGCGCTGCTCGCCGCGCACCGCAAGACGCCGCTGAAGGGCGTGCTGGTGGCAAGCCCTGCCAATCCGACCGGCACCATGATGTCGCGCGAGGCGCTGGGCGGCGTCATTGCAGCCGCACGCGATGCCGGCATCCGCTTCATCTCCGACGAGATCTATCACGGTCTGGACTACGCGTTTCCGGCGGTGACGGCGGCGGAGCTGTCGAGCGAGGCCCTGATCATCAACTCGTTCTCGAAGTACTTCTGCATGACGGGCTGGCGCATCGGCTGGATGGTGGTGCCGGATGCGCTGGTGCGGCCGATCGAGCGTCTGCAGCAGAACCTCGCGATCTCGGTTCCGACCCTGTCGCAGATCGCGGCGGAAGCGGCGTTCGACGGCCGGGCCGAGATGGAGGCCATCAAGCACGGTTACCAGGAGAACCGCCGCATCCTGATCGAGGGTTTCCCGAAGGCCGGCCTGACCCGGTTCCTGCCGGCCGACGGCGCCTTCTACCTCTATGCCGACGTGTCCGACTTCACCTCCGACAGTTTCGACTTCGCCAAGCGGATGCTGGAGGAGACCCATGTGGCCGCCACGCCGGGCGTCGACTTCGATCCGATCCACGGCCGCAGCTTCGTGCGCTTTTCCTATGCGCGTTCGGCCGAGGACATGCGCGAGGCGGTGGCCCGGATCGCGCGCTGGCTAGGCTAGGGCGCGGGTGAGGTCGGTTGTGCACCCTTCGTCATTGAAGGGCACGAGCGGCGTTGACGTTGCCGTCTTCGTCACCTTGGCCGCAACGCTGTCGGTCGTGAAGCCGGCCCTGGTTCCGGGCATGGCGATCGTGTGCTCGACCGACGAGTTCATGCGCGAGCCGCGTGCGCCGACCAACATCACCGGCAACGGCACGGCCGCCGTGTTCGTCTCGTGGCGGGAAGACGAACGCGACCATGATCTCCTGCAGAGACGGCTCAATCAGCAGATCGATCCGTCGGATGTCGAGACGGCCGTGACGTGGCTTGAGCGGCCTCCGGTCGTCACGGCCAGGAACGATCGCCATACGCCATATGAAAAACGCCCGGCCATCTGGCCGGGCGTTTTGCATTGAAGCGTCGGAGAGCGGGGGCTACTGCCCGCCACCGAAACGGCGGGACCACCAGCCGGCCCGGCGCGGGGCCGCAGGGGACGAGGAATCGGTGGCCGCCGGCTCGGTGGCAACCGATTCGGACGCCGCGACGTCGGCAGCCGGAGCGGGCGTGCTGCTCTCGGCGACGTTGACGGCCGAAACCGCGCTCTCCGGCCTGGGCTCGGTGAGGAAGCTGACCTTCTCGCGAACCGTCGAACGCCGCGGGGTCTTCTCGGATTCCGTCTTCGGAGCCTCGGTCTGCTGCACTTCGGGTTGACCGGGAGCAGCCTGGGGCATTGGCGCGGAGGCGCCAGCGAGGGGCTCATCGGCCTCGGTTGCGGCCGACGCCTGGACCGGCGCCGCGGGTTCTGCCGGCTCTTCCTCGTCGTGGTGGGAAGCGCCGTTGCCGTCGAAATCGGCCACGGCGGCTTCTGCCTCCGATGCCGAAGCTGGCGCGAGCTCGTCGCCGATCGACGCGGCGAGACCTTCTTCCGCGCCACCGCGCCGACGGCGACCGCCGCGACGTCCACGCCGGCGCGGACGCCGCTCGCCGCCAGGCTGATCCGTCTGCTCGCCTTGGGCGAACGCAGGCTGTTCCTCCGACTCGTCGTCTTCGCCGTCGGAGTCCTCGGCTGACTGGTCGGCGGCAGGGCCCGGCTCCGCGGGCTGCAGTCCGGCCGTTCCTTCAGGCAGCGCGCCCTCGCGGGTCTCGCCGCCGCGGCCGCGCCGGCGCCGGCGCCGCTTGCGACGCGCGCCGTCCCGCTCGCCTTCGACAGCGCTGCCGTCGGCCGTGTCCTCGGACAGGCCTTCGGTCTCCTCGGTCTCGACCTCGGATTCCGTCTCGATGTCGAACGGTTCTTCCTCGTCGTAGATGTCCTCGGCCACCAGCGGCGGGGCGGAGGCCTGCGCCGCGAGCAGCGCCTTGGCGGCCTCGAGCGTATGCACCTGCTCGCCGCGATCGATGATGAAGGATTGCTGGCCGCTCACGCTCGGGTCGGCGATGACGGCGAGCGAGACCTTGAAGCTGTTCTCGAGGTCGCGCAGATGGCCGCGCTTGTGGTTCAGCACGTAGAGCGCCACCTCGGTGCGGGTGCGGACCACGAGGTTGTGGGTCGCGCCCTTCATCAGCGTTTCTTCGAGGCTGCGCAGCAGTTGCAGCGCCACCGAGGATACCGAGCGCACATGGCCGGTGCCGCCGCAATGCGCGCACGGCTCGGTCGAGCTTTCCAGCACGCTGGCACGGATGCGCTGGCGCGACATCTCCAACAGGCCGAAGTGCGAGATCCGGCCGACCTGGATGCGCGCGCGATCCTGCCGCAGGCAGTCCGACAGCTTGCGCTCGACGGAGCGGTTGTTGCGCTTCTCGTCCATGTCGATGAAGTCGATGACGATCAGCCCGGCGAGGTCGCGCAAACGGAGCTGCCGCGCCACTTCCTCGGCCGCCTCCATATTGGTCTTGAGAGCGGTGTCCTCGATGTGATGCTCGCGCGTGGCGCGGCCGGAGTTCACGTCGATCGAGACCAGCGCCTCGGTCTGGTTGAGCACGATATAGCCGCCGGAGCGCAGCTGCACGGTCGGAGAGAACATCGCGTCGAGCTGGCTCTCGACGCCCATCCGCGAGAACAGCGGCTGGCCGTCGCGATACTGTTTCACCGCCCGGACGTTGGTCGGCATCAGCATCTTCATGAAGTCGTGCGCCTCGCGGTAGCCGTCTTCACCGGCCACCAGGATCTCGTCGATCTCCTTGTTGTAGAGGTCGCGCAGCGAGCGCTTGATCAGCGAGCCTTCCTCGTAGACCAGCGTCGGCGCCTGCGACTTCAAGGTCATGTCGCGGACCGTTTCCCACAGCCGCAGCAGATATTCGAAGTCGCGCTTGATCTCGGGCTTGGTGCGGTTGGCGCCGGCGGTGCGCAGGATCACGCCCATGCCCTCGGGCACGTCGAGGTCCTGCACCACTTCCTTCAAGCGCGAGCGGTCCTGCGCGGAGGTGATCTTGCGGCTTATGCCGCCGCCGCGGGCGGTGTTGGGCATCAGCACGGCGTAGCGGCCGGCGAGCGACAGATAGGTCGTCAGCGCGGCGCCCTTGTTGCCGCGCTCCTCCTTCACGACCTGCACCAGCATCACCTGGCGGCGCTTGATGACCTCCTGGATCTTGTACTGCCGGCGCGGACGGAAGGTGCGCTCCGGCACTTCTTCCAGCACGTCGTCGCCGCCGACGGATTCGACGAGCTCTTCCTCGATCTCCTCGCCGTCGTCCTCGTCGTCCTCGTGGTCGCCGGACACGGCCTCAGAGCCGTTCTCGTCGCCGGGCACGATGGTGACGCCGTGATCCGCGTGCTCGGCCATGGGAGCGACGTCATCGTCGTGATCGTGCTCATCGTGATCATGCTCGTGATGGTCGTGCTCGTGATGATCGAGCTCATCATGCTCGTGCTCGCCATCATGATGCTCGTCATGACCGTGGCTCTCATGGTCATGCTCGTCGGCGTGCTCGTCCGCTCCGAGGACGGGGCTGGCTGCCTCGGTGGCGGGCGCGTCGCCGGTCTGCGCGACTTCGCCAGTGGGCTGCTCGGCGGCGTCGTGGGCCTGCGCGGCGACGGCATCATGCGGTTCTTCGGCATGGCCGTGCGATTCGTCGGCTGCGCCTTGTTGAGCTTCGCCCGGCGCGTCCTGGTCGTGGGTCTCGACCGGGCCCTCGGAGAAGCCTTGCGCCTCGGTCGCGTCGGCGTGCGGCTGATCGTCCTGCGCATAGGCGTGGTGCTCAGGCGCCTCGTGGTCGGCCTCATGCCCCTCGGTCTGGGCAGGGAGGCCCGCCTCGGCGGCCTCGACGATCTCGCTCTGGACGCGTTCGCCGCTGCCGCGGCGCCGTGAACTGCGGTGCCGGTTGCGGCGGCGATTGGAGCGGTTCTCGCTTTCCTCTTCGGCTTCGCGGTGCGCGCGCTCCTCGGCTTCGATCAGAGCCTGCCGGTCGGCGACTGGGATCTGATAGTAGTCCGGATGGATTTCGCTGAAGGCGAGGAAGCCGTGGCGGTTGCCGCCATACTCGACGAAGGCGGCCTGCAGCGAGGGCTCAACGCGGGTAACCTTGGCGAGGTAGATGTTGCCGCGGAGCTGCTTGCGTTGGGCCGTTTCGAAATCAAATTCCTCGACGCGGTTGCCGCGGACGACAACGACCCGGGTCTCTTCCGGGTGGGTAGCATCGATCAACATCTTGTTGGGCATATTGGAACTCTTGGAGGCGACGGGCGCGATTGGCCGCGAGCGCGTGGCGCGCTGTCGGATGACGCGACGGTCCACCTGATTCGGGGGTGAGGGGAAGGCCTAAACGCAGCTGGTCGCGCCGCGCCAACCCTGATGCCGGCGGGGCGATTGGCCGGGCGGGGGTCTGGCCCCGCATCGGCGCGGATCGTCCGCTGGTCGTGGTTGGCAACTCAGTCTGGCGCATCAAGCGTCGGCCCGTCTGGAATATGTGGGCGGCAGCGGGTGCCGCCTTCTCTGTTGCCGAAGGCCAGATTGCGCCGAAACGCTTGCCTGGATCGAATACCCACCCTGTCACGGGCGCGGTATCAGGCTATACCGTGTCTGACCTGGTGCCCGGGCGGTCTCTGCGAGGAGGCGCCCTGACAGGCGCCACTCGGCTCGTGACCGCTCTCCGTTGCGGCCGCGCGGGATCGCGCAGGCTTTGGTGGAGCGTCGGAAAGGCGCTGGAATCTCCGCCACGATCAAGGACTCGATACCGAGCACCCCGATCACGAAGCTTCCGGCGTTTCACCGGAGGTTGAACGCGACACAACCGGCAGTAAGGATTAGCCTTCAGCCCTTCGTACATACGAGGAATGGTCAGGTCGCGCAAGCGAAGCGTCGCGGAACCGCAACAATCGGTGGCCTTTAACGAAAATGACAAAATTTGGCGATTAACCCCTGGGATTGGTTGCGGTAAGACGATCCCGCGGAGGCATCGATTTGGCAGTTGGCCGGGCGAATTACCTTTCCTTGCTGGGATGCGCGTCACTGTGCGTCACGCAAATGTTATGCGCGGCCGCCATTCCGGCCCGCGCCCAGAGCGGGCCGGTCGGCCAGGTTCCGCCTGCCGTAGTCGGGCCCGGGTTCCCGATCGCCACCGATGCACGGGTCGCCGGCGATTCCCGACAGACCCGATTCGTGCTCGATCTCGACCGGACGGTGCCGTTTCGAGCCTTCCTGCTCAGCGAACCCTATCGCGTCGTCGTCGACCTGCCCCAGGTCAGCTTTCATCTGCCCACGGGAGCCGGGACCAGCGGCCGTGGTCTGGTGAAGGCGTTCCGCTATGGGATGGTGATGCCTGGTGGGTCCCGCATCGTCTTCGATCTCACCGGCCCGGCCCGAATCGCCAACTCCACGGTGCTGGATGCCGCCAACGGCCAGCCGCCGCGGCTGGTGCTCGAACTGGAGGAGGTCGACGAGGCGACTTTCGCCCGCGCCATCGGCAGCGACAGCCGGGCCAGGCCTGCCGATTCGGGTTCCGCGACGGCGTCCGTCGCGGTCGCAGGGAACCCCGCGCCGGCAGTCCGGCCGCCGCCGACGACGGTCGCCATCGCCACCCCTCCGACGGATGGCCCGCCGGACACCCGGCCCGTGGTCGTGATCGACCCCGGTCATGGAGGTATCGACTACGGCACGCAGGGCGGCGAGGTGCCGGAGAAGAATCTGGTGCTCGCCTTCGGCCAGGCGCTGCGCGACCGGCTGGAACGGTCGGGCAAGTTCCGCGTGGTCATGACCCGCGACGACGACACCTTCATCCCGCTCGGAGACCGGGTCCGCATCGCCCAGAAGCAATCGGCGGCTCTGTTCGTCTCCATCCACGCCGACGCGCTGCCGCGGGGTGAGGGCACTGCGCAGGGCGCGACCATCTACACGCTGTCGGACAAGGCGTCCGACGTCGAGGCGGAACGGCTGGCCGAGACCGAGAACCGCGCCGACCAGATCGGCGGGGTCAATCTGACCGAGGAGCCGGCCGACGTCGCCGACATCCTGATCGATCTGGCCCGCCGGGAAACACGCACGTTTTCCAACAGGTTCGCCCGTGTGCTGATGAACGACATGAAGACGGCGGTGCATATGCATAAGCGCCCGCTGAAATCGGCCGGTTTCCGCGTCCTCAAGGCGCCCGACGTGCCATCCGTGCTGGTCGAACTCGGCTATGTCTCCAATAAGGGCGATATGGGGAACCTGGTCTCCGACGCATGGCGGTCGCGCACGGCGGATGCAATGGCGCGGGCGATCGATGCCTTTCTGGCCAAGCGCATTGCCAATGCGGGCCCCGAGAGGCCGGACAAGCCGATGGCGGTACGCGCAAAGCCCTAGTTTGGCCACAGCAACATCCGTATAAACGTGCTGCGAGGCACCCGGAATCAGTGAGGATTCCTTCTCGGCAGACTTGTGATAGGCTTGACCGCTGATAGGCTTGACCATGCGTTTCTCTGGCATGGGTCACGCGGCATTGCAGCCGACCGTGTGATTTTTGGCGGTAGCGCCCGTGGGTGCGCCGCGTCCGAGCCGAGAGACGAAACAAGAGTTGGAACGGATATTCGCCGATGCGCTTTCTGGTGCGGTTTTTGGGCTTCCTGTTCGCGGCCGGTACCGTCTTGTTCCTGGTCGGTGTGGCAGCAGCGGCCGGCCTGATCTGGCATTTTTCCAAGGATCTGCCTGACTACTCCCAGCTGCAGGATTATGAGCCGCCGGTGATGACGCGCGTGCACGCGGTCGACGGCTCGCTGGTCGGTGAATATGCCCGGGAGCGCCGGCTGTACCTGCCGATCCAGGCGGTTCCCAAGCTCGTGATCAACGCGTTCCTCGCCGCCGAGGACAAGAACTTCTATGAGCATGGCGGCATCGATTTCACCGGCATGGCGCGCGCTGCCGTGGTCTACGCCCAGAACTTCGGTTCGAATCGCCGGCCGCAGGGCGCCTCCACCATCACCCAGCAGGTCGCCAAGAACTTCCTGTTGACCAACGAGGTGTCGTTCGCCCGCAAGATCAAGGAAGCGCTGCTGGCGATGCGCATCGAGCGCACCTACTCGAAGGACAAGATTCTCGAGCTCTATCTCAACGAGATCTATCTCGGCTCCGGCGCCTACGGCATCGCCGCGGCGTCGCTGGTCTATTTCGACAAGTCGGTCAACGAACTGACGGTGGCCGAGGCCGCCTATCTGGCGGCTCTGCCGAAGATGCCGGGCAGCCTGCATCCGATCCGGAACCGCGACCGTGCCATCGAGCGCCGCAACTACGTCGTCGATCGTCTGCTCGAGAACGGCTGGATCAAGCAGGCCGACGCCGACAAGGCGCGCAAGGATCCGCTGACGATCGCGAGCCGCAACACCGGCGCCCACATCTTCGCGGGTGAATATTTCGCCGAGGAAGTGCGCCGTGACATCTTCGAGCGCTATGGCGAGAAGAAGCTCTACGAGGGCGGCCTGTCGGTCCGGACGACGCTCGATCCGAAGATCCAGGTCATGGCGCGCAAGGCCATGGTCGCCGGACTCGTGAGGTACGACCAGGAGCAGGGCTATCGCGGAGCCGTCTCCAAGCTCGACACGTCGGGTGATTGGGGTGTGAAGCTCGCCGATATCAAGTCGCTCTCCGACATCTCGCCCTGGCGGATGGCCGTAGTGCTCGAGACCAGTGACCAGTCCGCCCGCATCGGCTTCCAGCCGCCGCGCGAACTCGGCGGCGCCGTCAGCAAGGAACGCCAGACCGGCCTGATCACGCTTGACGGCGTGAAATGGGCGCGGGCTGCGACGGCCAACGGCCGCGGCAAGGTGCCGACGTCGGTCGCCCAGGTGCTGCAGCCGGGCGACGTGATCTATGCCGATCCGCTGTACAAGGAAGGCAATCCGGTCGAAGGCCAGTATCGCCTCGAGCAACTGCCCGAAGTGTCCGGCGCGATGGTTGCCATGGACCCGAACACCGGCCGTGTGCTCGCGATGGTCGGCGGCTTCTCCTTCGACCAGAGCCAGTTCAACCGCGCAACGCAGGCCTACCGGCAGCCCGGATCGTCATTCAAGCCGATCGTCTATTCTTCGGCGCTCGACAACGGCTATACGCCGTCGACCCAGGTCGTCGACGCACCGATCGAGATCGACCAGGGGCAGGGCGGGCAGGTCTGGCGCCCCGACAACTTCTCCAACGGGAAATATCTCGGGCCCACGACCTTGCGCAACGCGCTGCGTCTGTCGCTGAACACGGTGACCGTGCGTCTCGCGCAGGACGTCGGCATGCCGCTGATTTCCGAATACGCCAAGCGGTTCGGAGTCTATGACGAGCTGCCGAATTACTTGTCCTACGCCCTCGGCGCCGGCGAAACCACGGCCATGCGCATGGTCACCGCCTATTCGATGATCGCCAATGGCGGCCGTCGGGTGAAGCCGACCTTGATCGACCGCATCCAGGACCGCTACGGCCACACCATCTTCAAGCATGATGCCCGGGAGTGCCGCGGCTGCGACGCCCCGGACGGCTGGAAGAACCAGAGCGAGCCGCAGCTGGTCGACCGCCGGGAGCAGGTTCTGGATACGATGACGGCCTACCAGATCACCTCGATGCTCGAGGGCGTGGTGCAGGCGGGCACGGCGACCGTGCTGAAGGAGGTCGGCAAGCCGATCGCCGGCAAGACCGGCACCACCAACGAGGCCAAGGACGCATGGTTCGTCGGCTTCTCGCCCGACCTCGCCGTCGCGATCTACATGGGTTACGACAAGCCGCGGCCGCTCGGTCGGGGTAACGCTGCAACCGGCGGTCATCTGGCCGCACCGATCGCAAAAGACTTCATGAAGCTCGCGCTGGCCGACAAGCCGGCCACGCCCTTCAAGATCCCGGCCGGCATCAAGCTGGTCCGTGTCGATGCCAAGACGGGCATGCGCGCAAGCCCTGGCGACGGCGGCCGCACGATCATGGAAGCATTCAAGCCGGGTACGGCGCCGCCGGACAACTACTCCGTCATCGGTGTCGCCGACGCCGATGGACGCGTGATGCCGTCGCAGAGCGGCGGCCAGCCTGATGCTGGCAGCTTCATCATCCGTCCAGGCACGGGAAGCCTCTATTAGGCTATTGGGCCGGCTGAAACTGATGCCGTTGCGGCGCGGAGCGATTGCGCTTTGCGCCGAGCGCCGTTACATCCCCCTGTGAGAGACGATGCTGCGGCGCTTGGAGCCGCGGCCTGAAGAGAGCGACATGCGCGCGGAAATCGAGAAAATCGTAGAAGAGATCAAGCAGTCGGTCGGGCTGCTGAGGAGGCATCTTTGACGTCGAGACATCGACGGCAAGGCTGGCCGAGCTGAATAAGCTCGCCGAAGACCCCAATCTCTGGAACGACCCCCAAAAAGCTCAGCGGCTGATGCAGGAGCGGACCTCGCTGGAGGACTCGCTCACCGGCATTGGCAAGGTCGAGCGTGAGCTCAGCGACAACATCGAGATGATCGAGCTTGGCGAGGCCGAGAACGATCCCGGCGTCGTCACTGAAGCCGAGAATGCGCTGAAGGAGCTGAAGAAGGAGGTCGCGCGGCGCGAGCTCGAGGCGCTCCTGTCCGGCGAGGCCGACAAGTTCGACACCTATCTCGAGGTCCATGCCGGCGCCGGCGGCACCGAGAGCCAGGACTGGGCGCAGATGCTGCTGCGCATGTACACACGCTGGGCCGAGACCCACGGCTTCAAGGTCGAGTATCTCGAGGAATCGCTGGGTGAAGAGGCGGGCATCAAGTCCGCGACCATCCAGATCTCCGGGCACAACGCTTATGGCTGGCTGAAGACGGAAGCCGGCGTGCATCGCCTGGTCCGGATCTCGCCGTTCGATTCGAATGCGCGGCGCCACACCTCGTTCTCTTCGGTGCAGATCTTCCCGGTCATCGATGACAGCATCAAGATCGACATCAAGGAGTCCGACGTCCGTGTCGACACGATGCGGTCGGGCGGCGCCGGCGGCCAGCACGTCAACAAGACCGAATCGGCGGTGCGGCTGACGCACATCCCGACCGGTGTCGCGGTGGTCTGCCAGGCCGGCCGCTCACAGCACAAGAACCGGGCCCAGGCCTGGGACATGTTGCGCGCGCGGCTCTACGAGATCGAGCTGAAGAAGCGCGAGGAGAAGGCGGCGGCGGATCAGGCGGCCAAGACCGAGATCGGCTGGGGCCACCAGATCCGCTCCTACGTGCTGCAGCCCTATCAGATGGTGAAGGATCTGCGCACCGGCGTGCAGACGTCGGACACCGCAGGCGTGCTCGACGGCGATCTCGACGAGTTCATGGCCGCGACGCTGGCACAGCGCGCGTTCGGCACGACGCCGGGCGCCGCAATCGAGGACGTGGATTGAGCGCGGCGCGCGTTGCCTTCATCGGGCTCGGGCGGATGGGCCACGGCATGGCCGGTCGCTATCTCGATGCCGGCTATTCCGTGGCGGTCTGGAATCGCAACAAGGCAAAGGCCGAGGATCTGATCGCGCGCGGCGCGCGCTGGTCGACCTCGCCGGCCGATGCGGCGATCGATGCCGTCGCCGTCGTCACCATGGTTGCGGATGACGACGCCTCGCGCGCGGTGTGGCTCGGGCCGGATGGCGCCGCCGCCACCATGCGGGTCGGCACGATTGCGATCGAATGCTCGACCGTATCGCGTGATCATACGCTGCGCCTGTCGCGCGAGCTGAATGCGCGCGGCGTGACATATCTCGACTGTCCGGTGACCGGGCTGCCCGACGCGGCCGCAAGCGGCAAGCTGACCCTGCTGATCGGCGCCGACGCCGCCGATCTCGACCGCGCCCGGCCCTATCTGGCGCCGATCGGCTCGACCATTCGCCATTTCGGACCGGTGGGCACCGGGACCGTCTACAAGCTGATCAACAACCTGCTTGGCGCGATGCAGATCGCGGGTCTCGCCGAAGGGCTCGCGATCGCCGAGCAGGCCGGGCTCGACATGAATCTCGTGCTCGAGGCGATCCAGGGCGGCGTCGCGGCGAGCCCGCAGGTGCTGCGCCACGCCCCGCGCATGGTCGCGCGCAACTTCGCCGACGCGAGCTTCACCGCAGCACTCCGTCACAAGGATGCAGCCTATGCGCTGCAGCTCGCCGAGGAACTGCTCGGTGAGCGCCCAGTCATGGCCCAGGCGGCCGTCGACGCCTATGCGCGGGCGAAGGCGGCGATGCCGGATGAGGACGAAGGCCGCATGATCGAGCTGATCTCGCGGCCGAAAGACCCGCCGTAGAGCGCGACGCTGACGGAAAGCGGGTGGATCACGCTCCGCCTTGTTTGCAACGTTCACGCCGACATTGAACCACGGTTGCCGTGATGACATCCCAGAACGAGAGCATGGACGCGCGGGACTGGTCGCTGCTCGGCCTGCTCTCGCTGCTGTGGAGCGGATCGTTCATCTTCAACGGCCTCGCCTTGAAGGAATTGCCGCCGCTGACGCTGGTGCTGCTGCGCATCGTGCTGGCGGCTGCTATTCTGCTGCCGGTGGCGCGCCTGCGCGGGCTCGGTTTTCCCAGGGGGATTGTCGGTTGGCTGCCGTTCCTCGCCGTGGCGCTGTTCAACAATGTCGTGCCGTTCTGCTTGATCGTGATCGGCCAGACGTTCATCACCTCCGGTCTTGCCGCGGTGCTCAACGCGACCACGCCGCTGTTCACCATCGTGGTAATGGCTGCCGCGGGGGAGGAAAGGCTGTCGGTCCGGCGGGCTGCGGGCCTGATCGTGGGCCTCGTCGGCGTCGTAATCCTGCGAGGCGGATCGGGGCTCGGCGGCTCGGCCGGCGGCTACGGCATTCTGTTCGGTCTTGGCGCATCGCTCAGCTACGGCATCGCCGCGCTGCTGGTGCGCCGCCATCTCGCCCAATCGCCGCCGCTCGCAACCGCCACCTTCCAGCTCTCGGCTTCGAGCGTGATGATGCTGGTCATCGCCGGCGCGGTCGACCAGCCCTGGCGTCTCCCGCTTCCCGGGCTGCAGACGTGGCTCGCGGTCATCGGCCTTGCGGCGCTGTCGACGGCATTCGCCTATATCGTGTTCTTCCAGATACTGCGCCGCTCCGGGGCGACCAACGTGATGCTGGTGACCTTGTTGATCCCGTTGACGACGATCCTCCTCGGGTCGCTGGTGCTCGGCGAAAGCATCTCGTTGCGGGAGATCAGCGGTGCGCTGGTGATCGGGAGTGCGCTGCTGGTGATCGATGGTCGCATCCTCAGTGTCATTCGCCTTTCACCGCGACCGTCCTGCTGAACCGTTCACGATCACTTCGTGCCGAACATCCGATCGCCGGCATCGCCGAGACCGGGCACGATGTAGGCGTGGTCATTCAGCTTCTCGTCGATCGCTGCGGTCCAGATCGGGATGTCCGGATGCTCCTTCTCGAACTTGGCGATGCCTTCCGGGGCCGCCAGCAGGCAGACGAAACGGATGTCGCGGGCGCCCCGCGTCTTGAGCAGCTCGGCAGCCGCGCAGGCGGAGTTGCCGGTCGCGAGCATCGGGTCCATCAGGATCACGGTGCGGTCGCTCAGATCCTGGGGCGCCTTGAAGTAGTACTCGACGGCCTGCAGCGTGTTGGGATCGCGGTAGAGCCCGATATGGGCGATGCGCGCGGACGGCATCAGCGCCAGCATGCCGTCGAGGAAGCCGACGCCGGCGCGCAGGATCGGCGCCAGGGTGAGCTTCTTGCCGGCGATCTTCGGCGCCTTCATCGGGGCGATCGGCGTTTCGATGTCGACGAGCTCGAGCGGCAGGTCGCGCGTGACCTCATAGGCGAGCAGCATGCCGATCTCGTTCAGGAGCTCACGGAAGCCCTTGGTCGAGCGGTCACGCTCGCGCATCAAGGAGAGCTTGTGCTGGACCAGCGGGTGATCGACGACGTGAACGCTCGTGTTTGCCATGATTCAAGTCCAGCGGGATCAGAGATTGTGTCGGAGATGGATACGCGCCCGGCTCATGGCAGCACCTCGCGGCGGTCGGCGAGCATCGCCTCGGCCTGGCTGCGGCGCTCGGAGAGGAGCCCGGCGCTGGCGTCCTGGATCAGGTTGAGCAGCACCTGCGCATCGCTGAGCCGCGGCACGGTCACATAGTCGGCGCCGGCATCGTAGAGGTCGTTGACGTCGGCGAGCAGGTCGGCGGTCGCGACGATCTTGGCCGTTGCATTGATGCTGCGCACGTGGCGCACCAGCTTCTCGTTGTTGGCGCCCTTGAGCAGCGAGTCCGGGATGCTCAGGATGATCAACTCGGCCTGGCCGACCCCCGCGTGGATCAGCGTGTCGACATTGCTGATGTCGCCATAGGTCACCTGGATGCCACGATCGGACAGGGTGCGGAAGACGACCGGGTTGAAATCGACCACGCCGATCTGTTCCAGCAGCGCCGGCTCGTTGCGCTCGATCTCGCTCAGCAGGGCGCTGGCCGTGCGGAAGAAACCGAGGAGAACGATCGGCCGTCCGGCGCCGTGCCCGCCCTCATGGCCGGCCTCGCCGTCCTTGCTCGAATCGAGGTCGCGCAGGCCGATCCGCTTGAGCAGCGGGATGCTTCGCCGCGCGATCGGGTCGGAGCGCACGATGACGAAGGTCGAGAGCACCGCGAGCAGCACGAAGGCGAAGGACGCCGCGCTCGACGTGCCGTTCTTGAGGTGGCCGGCGGCGGCGCCGGTCTGGATCACCACCAGCGAGAATTCGCTGATCTGGGCAAGGTTGAGCGCCGGCAGCAGGCTGGCGCGCAGGCCCTGCCGCATCATGTAGAGCGGCGTAAAGGTGGTGAGCAGCCGGCTCGCCACCGTGAAGAGCGCGATCACCAGCGCCAGCCCGACCACGGACAGTGTCGGGATCGGGATGGTCATGCCGAGCGCGACGAAGAACAGCGTGATGAAGAAATCGCGCAGCGTCGTGACCTTGGCGGTGACGTCGAGCGCGTAGGGGAAGGTCGACAGCGAGACGCCCGCAACCAGCGAGCCCATCTCGCGCGACAGGTGCAGCCTTTCCGCGATCTCGCCGATCAGGAAGCACCAGGCCAGCGCGCCGAGCAGGATCAGCTCGGGGGTGCGCGCGATGCGGTGGAACACCGGCGGCAAGACGTAGCGGCTGAGCAACAGGGCGATCGCGACCAGCGTGCCGGCGCGGGCGAAAGACAGCAGGATCACGCTGACATGGAGGTCGTCGAGGCTCGGCTGCACCGCCAGAAACAGGATCGCGAACACGTCCTGCAGAACCAGCACGCCGAGCGTGATGCGGCCGGGCAGGGTGTCGAGCTCGCGCTTCTCGTACAGCACCTTGACGATGATGACGGTCGAGGACAGCGCGCAGGCGACGCAGAGATAGAGCGCGTCGTAGCTCTCGGCGCCCATCCGCATGCCGATCGCGACGAAGAACAGGATGCCGAGCGCGGCGCCGCCGAGCAGCTGGACCCCGCCGGCAATCAGAATCACCGGGCCGGCGCGGATGATCTTCTTGAGGTCGATCTCGAGCCCGATCATGAACAGCATGAAGATCAGGCCGAGTTCCGAGATCACGGAAATCGACTCCTGGGACTTGACCCAGCCGGTGCCGAAGGGGCCAATGGCGAAGCCCGCGACCAGATAAGCGAGAATCGAGGGCTGGCGCCATCTGTGCGCCGCCAGTCCAAGCACCCACGCAAACAGGATGCAGAGCGTGATGTCGCCGATCAGTTCATGCATGAAGCAACCCCCGAGGCGGCAACTTATGTCGGGCCGCCGCGCAAGGAAACCCGCAATCTGTCACATCCGGACCGGCGCATTCGCGCTGCTGCTCATCGCAGCTGTTGCGGCCGGCGCGGCGCAGGCGGCCGACGACGTGACCACGACTTTCGCGAGCTCGCTGACGCCAGTTCCGGCGCAGCCCGTCACGGTCACGGGCGCCGTCTACGTCCCCGTCTATTCCAGCGTCGCGATGACCCCGGGCCGGGTCCAGGCCGATTTCTCGGTGACGCTGAGCATCCACAACGCCTCCGAGCAGCGGCCTCTGATCGTCCGGCGCATCAACTATTACGACACGGCCGGCACGCTGGTGGAGGCGCATCTGCGCGAGCCCGTCGCCTTGAGGCCGTTCGCGACCGTCGAGATCTTCGTGCCCGTCAAGGACACCCGCGGCGGCACCGGCGCCAATTTCGTCGTCGACTGGGCCGCGACCGGTGAGATCGCCGAGCCCGTCGTCGAGGCGCTGATGGTCGGCGGCATCGGCGCCGGCCACTACGCCTTCATCAGTCAGGGGCGCCCGATCCGGCTGACCGGGCGATGAGAGCGGGACGGCTCAGGCCGCCCGCACGTTGTCGAGGAATCTGTCGACCTCCTGCCGCAGCCGGTCGCTCTCCTGCGACAGCGACTGCGCCGCCGACAGCACGCTTCCCGACGCGGAGCCGGTCTGCGAGGCGCCGCGCTGGACGTCGACGATGTTGGTGTTGACCTCGGTGGTGCCCCGCGACGCCTCCTGGATGTTGCGCGAGATCTCCTGCGTCGCCGCGCCCTGCTGCTCGACGGCGGCGGCGATGGTCGAGGAGATTTCCGACAGCCGCTCGATGGTCGTGCTGATCTCCCGGATCGCCGACACCGATTCCTGCGTCGCCGCCTGGATGCCCGAGATCTGCTGGGCGATCTCGCCGGTCGCCTTCGAGGTCTGCTCGGCGAGCGCCTTGACCTCGGACGCAACCACCGCGAAGCCGCGGCCGGCATCGCCGGCGCGCGCCGCCTCGATGGTGGCGTTCAGCGCCAGCAGGTTGGTCTGGCCGGCGATGGTGTTGATCAGCTCGACCACGTCGCCGATCCGCGCGGCCGCCTTCGACAGCTCGTTGACGCGGTCGTTGGTGGTGCGCGCCTGATCGACGGCGCCGTTGGCGATGCGCGCCGATTCCTGGACTTGCCGGCTGATCTCGGTCACCGACGAGGTCAGCTCCTCGGTGGCCGAGGCGACCGACTGCACGTTCGTCGCGGCCTGCTCGGACGCGGCGGCCACGGTGGTGGCGAGCTCCTGCGAGCGCGTCGCGTTCGAGGTCAGCGTGCCGGCGGACGTCTCGAGCTGGGACGAGGCCGAGGACACCGTCTGCACGATGCCGCCGATCGCGCTTTCGAATTCGCTGGCGAGCTTGTTCATTCCGGCCTTGCGCTTGACCTCGGCCGAGTGCTGCACAGCCTTCACTTCCTCGCTGTTGAAGCGGACGATGGCCTGCACGGTCTGCAGGTTGCGCAGCGCCTCGCCGATCTCGTCGTCGCGCTCTACCGGAATGCGGTTGTCGAGCTTGCCCTGGCTGATGTTCTGCATCGCGTCGTTGAGCACCTTGAGCGGCCGCAGCACCGCGCGGATGCTCTGCAGGCTGAACGTGGCGCCGATTCCGATGCCCGCCAGGATCATCACCGAAATGATCGCGAGCACGACCAGATATTGACTCTCGGCCTCCTCGTAGAGCGCCTTGCCTTCCTTCACCTGGATCTCGACGAGCTTGTCGAGCTCGTGCTTGGCGGCCTCGAACAGATCATGCCCCTTGGTGGCGATATGCTGGCTCGCTTCGTCGAACTTGCCCTGCTCGAGCAGAGCCAGGCCTGGCCTGATGCCTTCCTCCAGATAGGCCTTGCGCCTGATCGCGAAGGCATCGGCGACGATCTTCTCCTCCGGGGTCAGGTAGCTCGCCATGTAGTCGGCCCAGACCTTGGTGATCCTGGCGCTGTTTCCGTCCACCAGCGCCCTGATGCCGTCAATCGGCTTTCCGGCCTTGCCGTTCGCCGCCGCGGACTGTTGCGACGACATGTTCTGCAAGGTGCGATCGTTGATCTCGAACAATTGCGCCAGCGGAATCGTGCGATCCTCGTACAGCGACTTCATGGCGACATTGGTGGAGCGGGTCGAAATCAGGCCGGCTGCGCCGATGATCAACATGAACACGCCCAGCACCGCGGCCAAGGTCGTCAGGCGCGCTTTGAGCGTACCCGTGAACAGCGACAGGCGGTCGAACACCGAGCGGCGGCGGATGATGCCCGCGCTGATGGTGTAGTCCTGCGCCTTGTTCTGGTTGAGAAGCCCGTACACCTTCTCGGCCTCGGCGCGCTGCTCAGCCGGCAGCTTGGTGCGGATCGAGGTGTAGCCGGTGATCTCGCCATTCTCGCGGATGGCCGACGCGGTCGCCTGCACCCAGTAGAAGTCACCGTTCTTGCGGCGGTTCTTGACGGCGCCGGCCCACGGCTTTCCTTGCTTCAGCGTGTCCCAGAGGTTGGCGAAAGCCGCCTCCGGCATGTCGGGATGGCGGATGATGTTGTGCGGCTGGCCCATCAGCTCGTCGGGAGTGAAGCCGGCGGCATCGACGAACTGCTCGTTGAAATAGGTCAGCTTGCCCTTCAGATCGGTGCGCGAGACGATGAGCGTCTCGTCGGTGATCGGGTATTCATGTGTCGTGACCGGTAGATTCTTGCGCACGGATATGAACTCCACCTGCCCATTGAATCGGATTCGGAATTTGAACTTCGGACGAACGCGAGAAGGCGGTCCGATCGTTAAATGTTGCGTAAAAGATGGGCACCGTAGGACTACGCGTTGTGCATTGCGATGGTTCGAGAGCCGGATACCGTCTCAAACAATCAGCAATAGAGCATGCGAAATCCCTCGTGACGCACGGGCGTCCGAGCTTTCGGCAGCGAGCCCTCGAGACGAGGGCGCAGGGAATGCCGGGTGAAGGCCTCACCCATGGCCCGCCTGCGAAAAAAATGCAGGCGGCAGGTACCACAGGCAAAGCCGTAACCGGCATTCCCTGCGCGATGGTTTTAACGATTTATACGCGATCTCCCCGGGGACCGGGCTTTCTTGCCCCGTCATCCGCACCAGCGCATCTGCACCGGCACGAACTTGGCCTCAGCATCGGGAGGTCAGGACCACGCGACTTCATCGTTCGCGGCCGCCATGCCCGTCGTGCATCGCAGCCCACGTCCACCGCATCCCGCCCCAACGTCCGTGACGACGCGTACGCCCCTCGCAACGAGGCGGGATGCGCGGATCATACACGACTTCTGGAAAAAAGAAATAGGAAAGTTTGTGATTGTCGGGCTCTGCCGCATTCTCAGACATGCTCTGCAACGGGGGCCTGGTTCGACACTGCGGGCTCGCGGCTGATTGGCGCTTTGCCGATGCGCGGGGAAGTCACACCTCGCAAGTTGACTGGGAAGTTGGGCGGCTCGATCGCTGCCCCCAGCCGCGGGGGCAATGGCATTCCGCCCTGTATGATGCTATGTGCAAAGCAAGATTCCCGCTGACGGAGCCGTCGTCTCCGCGCCTCGTTTGCACAGGACGGATCACCGCATGAGCATCGGAAACGGCGGACGATTGATCTGGGGTGGCGGCGCCGTTGCGGCGCTCGCGATCGCGGGCCTGGCCATTGCGTTCGCTCAGGGCTTCGGTCTCGACCTCCCGATCTTCAAGCGTGAGGGGACGTCTGCGAGCCGGACTGGCGCGACCGCGCCGAGCGCTCCGACAGACGGTCCGCCCGCTGCTCCGCAGCGCGCTGCGGCGGCTGAGCCGGGTGCGGCAGACAAGGGCGGCGCGAGCCAAGCCGCGGCAGCGCTCGCCAGCGCGCAGCAACAGGCCAGCGGACTGGCTTCGCTGCTGGCGCCGGTGGCGCCGCCGGCGGCCGAGAGCGATGGGCCGTCGTTCGACGTCGTCAGCGTGGAGCCGTCGGGCGACACCGTCGTTGCCGGCCGTGCGGCGCCCGGCGCCACTGTCGAGTTGCTGCGCAACGGCGAGCCGCATGCGCGAGTGGTGGCCGATCGCTCGGGGCAATTTTCCATGGTGCCGCCGCCGCTGCCCGCCGGGACGTTCGAGTTGACGTTGCGGGCCAAGCAGCCGGATGGTCACGAGATCTCGTCCAAGCAGAGCGTCGCGGTGGTGGTCGAGGCCGGCAAGCGCCCGGCCACCGTCGCGGTGATCGCGCCGGACCAGCCGACACGCGTGCTGTCGAAGCCGGCCGCATCGGTGCCGCTGGCGGTCGCGGTCGAGGCCGTCGACTTCGAGCCGAACGGCAATCTGCGCGTCGGCGGCCGCGCACGGCCCGGGGCCACCGTCCGGATCTATCTCAACGACCGGCTGGTCGACACCGCGACGGCCGGTGCAGATGGCCGCGTCGCGACGACCATCAAGGATGCCGCCTGGGCCGGCAAGGACCGGCTGCGGCTCGACGAGGTGGATGCCAAGACCGGCGCCGTGCAGGCGCGGGCCGAGGTGCCGTTGAATGTGCCGGAGGCGCTGACCACGGCCTCGCTGCCTGCGGCGGGGGGCCAGAGGCAGGGAAGCGGCGGTGCTCCCGGCGCGCGCACGCAGCTTGCATCGGCGTCGCCGGCCGACCTGAAGGACGTTGCCGCGTCACCCGCGCGCAGCGGCGCGAGGACGATCACCGTGTCACGCGGCGACAGCCTGTGGCACATCAGCCGCCGGCTCCTCGGCGAGGGCACGCGCTACGCAGTCATCTACCGCGCCAATCGCGAGCAGATCCGCCGGCCGGATCTGATCTATCCGGGCCAGGTGTTCGTGCTGCCGGCGAAGCGCTAGCTGCGCAGCACAAAGGATTTTGACTTCTGTACGTGCTTGCACCTGAGCGCGCTGCTCGCGCCGTTGCGCTAAGATGGCCGTCAGCATTGTCTCACGAGGTTTCCATGCACGATCTCACCCGCTGCGTTCAGCACCCCGCCGTGTCGCACGACGGCTTCAAGTCGCTGGCGGTTCCGACCCATCGCGCCTCGACGATCGTCTATGACGAGCCGCAGGACTTTGCGCGGCGCGCCGAGCGTGGTCTCGACGGTTACACTTATGGCCTGCATGGCACGCCGACGACGCGGACCCTGGAGGCGCAGATCAGCGCGCTGCATGGTGGCGAGCGCACCGTGCTGGTCCCGTCCGGACAGGCCGCGGTCGCGATCACGATGCTCGCCGTGCTCAAGCCCGGCGACAAGGTGCTGATCCCCGATCACGTCTATCCGCCGGTGCGTCATCTGTGCGCGAACTATCTCGCCGCGCGCGGGATTTCGCATGAGGTCTACGACCCGCTGATCGGCGGCGGCATCAGCGATCTCATCGATGCCAGCACGAAGCTGATCTGGCTGGAATCGCCGGGCTCGGGAACGATGGAGGTGCAGGACGTTCCGGCCATCGCGCGGGCCGCAAAGGTGCGCGGCGTGCTCACCGGCTGCGACAACACCTGGGCGAGCCCGCTGTTGTTCAAGCCGCTGGCGCATGGCGTCGATTTCGCGGTGGAGGCGCTGACCAAATATGTCGGCGGTCATTCCGACCTGCTGCTCGGCTCGATCACCGTCAAGGACCTGAGCTTGCGCAAGGCGCTCAAGGACGTGCTGGGCGTTCTCGGTATCGGCGTGTCGCCGGATGAGGCGGCGCTGGCGCTGCGCGGCATCGAGACCATGGGAGTCCGCATGGCGCATTCGGGACGCGTCGCGCGTGAGTTTGCCGAGCTGCTGCAACAGTCGCCGGCGGTCGCGCGCGTGCTGCATCCGGCGTTGCCGTCCTGTCCCGGCCACGAAATCTTCGCGCGCGACTTCAAGGCTGCGAGCACGGTGTTCAGCGTCGTCATCAGGCCGGAGTTTACCGCGCGGATCTATCCGGCGCTCGGACATCTCAGTCTGTTCGCCATCGGCGCCTCCTGGGGCGGCACCCACAGCCTGATTGCGCCGATGGATGTCACGGCCGATCGCACGGTGCGCGCATGGAATGCCGCGGAGGGATTGGTGCGGCTGAGCATCGGGCTGGAGGAGCCGGGCGATCTGTGGGAGGACCTGTCGCGATTCCTCGACGCGCTCGAAACCTCCTGAGACATGCCGGCCCGCGGTGTTCGCGCCGCGGGCCGGCCCGTCGTCAGAAGTTCACGCTAAGCCGCGCATTCAGCGACCGGCCAGGGCCCTTGACGGCGTAGCCGTAGGCCGCGGATGAGCCCATCATCGACACCACTTGATAGTCGACCAGATCGGCGCCGCCGAGCGGCAGGTCATAGGTCCGGTTGAACAGGTTGTCGACGCCGAGATCGAGCCGCACGTGCTGCCACTGGTAGCCGGTGCGCAGGTTGACCAGCGCGTAGGACGGCGTGGTCAGCTCGTTGCGGACCTGGCTCACGACATTCTTGGAGCCGACGAGCTGCAGCTCGACCGAATTGCTCCAGCCGCCGAGATGATGATCGAGCGCGAGCTTCGCGTTGACCGGCATCATGTGGTAGAGGTCGACGCCGTCGGTGCGGTAGCCCCTGACGTAGCCGATCAGGCCACGGATCTGGCCGTGGCCGTAGGTCAGGTCGTCCCAGACCGTCAGGCGCCCTTCGACATTGACGCCGACCAGCGTGGCGTCGTGGTTGGCGAACTGCAGATAGACGAAGCCGGTATTTGTCGCCAGGTTGGCGGGGTTGCTGGCGAGGCAGCTCGCCGTTTTGCAGCGGTCGACGTCGATGTAGTCCTGCACGTAGCTGGCATAGGGCGTCACTTTGACGTCCCACAGCTTCTGCGCCGGATCGTGCCAGCCGGCGGTGAAGCTCACGGTGTGCGCCTTCTCCGGCTTGAGGTCGAGGTTGCCGACATAGCCGTTGCCGTCGCCGAACCAGCCGATCATCTGCATCGCCATCGCATTGGTCGACCAGGCGTAGCGCTCATACAGGTTCGGCGAGCGCGTCTTGCGCGCGAAGCCGAGCTCGAACTGGCTGATCGCGTCGGGCTCGTAGCGGACGAGCGCGGAGCCGTCGAGATGCACGTCGGTCCGGGCATGGTCGGCGGCGTTGAACGCCGCGGCATCGGCGCCGTACATCATCGCGTTGTAGCCCGAGACGTTGCCGGTGTTCATCCGCACGATGTCGTTGCGCAGGCCGACGATCGACGTCCACTGCCGATCCCAGTGCCGCTCCCATTCGACGAAGGTGCCGATGCGGTCGCGCTGTCCGCCGTTGATGTTGATGAAGCTGTTCGGCCCCATCATCATCGACCCGGCAACCGGGCTCCACCAGTCGTCGAGCCGGTTGAGCGCAAGCTCGTTGCCGACGCGCAGGAGGTCCTGGCCCGACACCGGCAGCGTCGCCTTGATCGCGTAGCCGCCGTCGAGGCCCTTGGTGTCCATCGGCATCGAGGCGACCTTGTCGGGCGCGATGAAGCCCATCGTGTGCCGGATCTGATGCACGAAGGCGGACGCCTCGATCAGGCCCCAGTCGAACGTGCCTTCGTAGCGGCCGTTGGCGAACAGGCCGCGGTTGTAGACCATGTCCATGTACTGGTTCACATAGCCCTGGTAGGGGATGAACTGGCCGCCCACCTGGAACGTGAACAGGTTGCCGAAGCTGCGCTTGGAGATGCTGATGGCGTGGTTCTGCGTCTCGTACAGCGTCGACTTCACGGTGGTGCCGTCGCCGGCCTTGTAGTTGCCGGACCTGACCCAGCCGCCGGTGTAGGTAACGCTGGTGTCGCGGTTGGCGGCCGTGGCCGTCGCATCGACGCCATAGGCGTTGCCGTTGCTGCGGAAGAAGCTGGAGACGCGGGTGCTGGCGATCCAGCCGTCGGTCGCCGCGAAGGCGGGCGGTGCGGTGGTGACGTCGACGCGGCTGCCGATGTAGTCGCCGCCGACCGAGACCGGGCCGATGCCGAGATAGGCGCGCATCTTCGCGATCATCGCCGGATTGACGAAGGACAGCGGCGGATTCATCTCGTTCGGGCAGGCCGGCGAGATCAGCATCGAGTTGATCGCGACCTGGAGCCGGTCGGCGCCCATGCCGTTGATCGCGGGCAGGCTGGAGACGCCGCCGGCGCCCCAGGCTGCGCCGCCCGGCAGGTCGGTGACGAGGCCTGCCGAATCGCTCGAGGAGAGACCGCGCTCGAAGCCGGCCTGCGGCGGCAGCGTGCGGCTTGCAGCTGTTGGGCCGGTGTCTTTCTGCTGCGTGGCGGCTTCCGTGGCGTGTGGGGCCGGTGCGTGAGTCTCGCGGCTTGCCGCAGGCCGGGGACGAGGCTTGGCCGTGCGCTGACGCGCGGGGTCGACGGTGACGGTCGGCAGCGACGCCGCGGGGCGCGCGCTGGCGGGTTCAGCGGCGGAGCACAGCAAGGCTGTCGCCGCGAGCAGCGCCGACGACATCGGTCGCGGAGGTAAAGAGGCAGTGGGCGGCTTTGAGCCTGAAAGGACGTTCGACATGGAGAACTCTGGAGAATGCTGCGCAGATATCTGCGGATGAGATCGGGAGCTGGGCACGCGCCAACGGCGCCCGGCTGATGATGCCGAGATGTGCGTGCCATCACGCTGCGGCTCCGTGAGAGCGGAGGCGGCATGTGGCGCAGCGATGTGTCTGAAGATGCGGCGACCGCCGCTCAGGCGAGCCGAGGTGGCGCGCGCGCCCGGTGCCCGGCGTCGACCTCGGCAGTCGCGCGCCACAAGGGCGCGATCGGTTCGAACGCAACGCCAAGGACGCGCCGGAGGCTGACCGTGGGTGCGTCGGGCGGCGGCAGCAGTGCGAAAGCCGGGGTGACGCAGAGCGGACAATGCGCCGCTGACGCCGCAGCCGGCGCTTCCGAGCTGTCGGCGCCCCCTCGAGCGTTGTCGATTCGCTCGTGACAGATCTCACCGAATACGAAGGCGAAGCTCGGCGGCAGCCAGGCGTTCAGGCTCACCGCCAGCGTGACCTGCAGCGCCAGCACATAGGCCATCGCACAGGCGACGGCGCCCGTCAGATGTTTGCTGTGTGATGAAATGCGACGCACGGCCCTGAAATCCCCGCAGCATGCTTAGCATGTCTGCGGAACAGCACCAATTGCGATCGCGCAATGCCGTTGCGCGTTGGTCGCGCGTCGGCTTGCCGGATGAGCGATCTTACCCGGCGCTCAGCCGCACGCCGGCGCGCAGGAATTTCTGCGGGTCGACGGCTTCGCCGTCGATGCGGGTCTCGTAGTGCAGATGCGGGCCGGTCGAACGGCCGGTCGAGCCGACCTCGCCGATGATGTCGCCGATCTTCACCTGCTGGCCGACCTTGACGTTGATTTCGGAGAGATGGCCGTAGCGGGTGGAGAGGCCGTTGCCGTGATCGACCTCGACCATGCGGCCGTAGCCGCCGGCCCAGCCGGCATTCACCACCTTGCCGTTGGCGGTGACGCGGACCGGATCGCCGGTGGCAGCACGGAAGTCGAGGCCGGTGTGCATCGCGGGGCGGCCGAGGAATGGATCGGAGCGCACGCCGAAGCCGGAGGTGAACTCGACCTCGCCGATCACCGGCTTGCGATAGGGCACCAGCGACAGCGTGCGGTTCATCTTCTCGACCTGCGCGCGGGTGATGTTGATGCGGTAGAGCTGGCGTTCGAACGGACCGGATTCGGCGCCGAGCTTGACCGGAACGAACGGGCCGCCCATGCCGCCCTTTGGCGCGGCCGCTTCGAGCTGGCCCATGTCCAGGCCGAGATCGGTGATGACGCCGCGCATCCGGCGCAGCTTCGATTCCAGCGTCTCCTCGGCCGAGGACAGCATCGCGACCTGCCGCGCCTCGACCTGGTCGAGCGAGCGCGTCAGCCGCGTCAGCACGTTGTCGACACCGGCGAGCTTGGTCGATGGGTTGGGCTGCGCATTCGCCATCACGGGGCTGCGCGATTCGAGCCGGGCCTCGCGGTCCGGCGGCGCGGTGAAGATCACGGTGTCGCTGATCGGCGACGGTTTTGGCGCGGCTGTCGCCGATGGCGGCTCGATCGCGACCGGCGCACGCGCCGGGGCGCGGATCGAGCCGGTGATGTCGGGCATGCTGCCGAGCGCGGTGGCACGTCCCTCGAGCGCGGTCTGGCGCTTGAGGATCTGGTCGAGCTTCTGGTCGAACTGCTCCTGGTCGAGCAGTTGCCGGCTGGTGGCGCGGTCGACCTTGGCGCGCAGCTCGGCGATGCGGTCCTCATAGGCGTATTGCATCTCGGCCTGGCGCGCGATCAGCCGCGTCAACACGTCGTCGCGGAACGCGAAATAGGTCGCAGTCGCCGCCGACCACAGCCCGAGCAGGCTGACGGTGCCGACCACGATCCAGAACACCACCGGGCCGATGCGCACCTGCTTGCCGGCATGCACCAGCGTGTAGTCGCTCTGCGATGCGGCCGCGACCGGCGCCGGATGGCTGGCGGGTGCGCGCCGATGATGGTGGGCGTGCCCGCGGTCATGAGGATGGTGCTGGGGATATTCGGCGTGATGGCCGGAACGATACGACATCGGCACTCCCGCGCCGGCCGGAGATCGTCATTCCGGCGGCGTCATTTACGGGAGCGATTTGACCCCTGCATGGTTAATTTTCCCCCAACGCTCTCCGGCGCATTCTCAGAGCGCGCGCGCCGCCGCCAGCACCGCGTCGGCGTGGCCGTCGACCTTGACGTTGCGCCACACCTTGGCGACGCGGCCGTCGGCGCCGATCAAGACGGTGCTTCGGATGATGCCGAGAAACTTGCGGCCATAGAGCGACTTCTCGCCCCAGGCGCCGTAGGCCTCCAGCATCTCATGCTTCTCGTCCGAGATCAGGGGTACCGCGAGATCGTGCTTGTCGCGGAAATTGTCCTGCGCCTTGACCGAATCGGCGGAGACGCCGAGCACTGCGGCGCCGGCAGCGGCGAAGTCCTTCGACAGGCGGGTGAAGTCGATCGCCTCCTTGGTGCAGCCGGGCGTATTGGCCTTGGGATAGAAGAACAGCACGAGCTTCTGGCCGCTGTAGTCGGCGAGCGAGACGGTTCCGCCGCCATCGCGCGGCAGCTTGAACGCGGGTGCCTTGGCGCCCTCGGCAAGGCCCGTTCCGCTGGCAGCCGGCGCCGCGGGCTTGGCCTTCGCAGCGGCGGCCTTCGTGGTCGGCGTCTTGGTGGTCGGCGTCTTGGCGGAGGTCGTCTTGGCGGCTTTCGTCACGGCCGGTTTGGCCGTCTTCTTGGTGGCCTTCTTGGCCGCGGTGGCGAGCCGGTTCCCGTCAATCGTCCCGTAGGACGCCGGGTTGGAGGATTTCTTTCGTGATTCCTTCGACATACGCCTTCCTTTCGTCGCTTTCGGCGGCTCAAAAATGAAAGTATCTCGGTTCTTGTCCGGTGTCCCGGGATCGATCTGGCATCCGTGCTTCGCGGCGCGCAGGGGATTGCGCCTCTTGCGATGAAGCGAAGATCATGGCTACCAGCAGGCGTGAGCACCAGCGCAGTTGAGCACAGTGCAATGACGACTCTCGTACCGTCTCCGGATCAGACGTCCCCGCCACAAATTTCGTCCGGCGGTGGAGAGGCGCCGGTCCGCTGGCGCGAGCAGGTGGGCAAACCTGACGGCGGCGGGGTATAGTGACGAGGATTCCGCGCGTCGTCCGCGCCGCCGGCGAAGCGCCAGCGGGCGTGTTGACAGCACCCGCCGAAGCGTGACGGGATCATTGGGGCATCGACTCCTGCCGGCAGTGAGCACGCGCGCTGCGTGAACGGGCGGGGCTACACCGGCGACCAATCTGGCCGAGGCCAGATTGGCACGACTATTTCGGACACGAGGGGCCGGCACCGAGAGGCAATGGCAAGACAGACATCACCCCAGCGGCCCCATCTGCAAGCGGACACCCAGGGCCAGCAGTGGGATGAGGCCGACTGGGATGTGGCCGACCAGTATGAGGCTGCCGCCGAGCACGACGAGATGGTCGGGCAGCGCGCCCGGAGCCTGTTGTCGCGGCCCGATTCGAGCGGGAGCACCGGTCGATTCGGCGGGGCGCGCCCGCGTCTGCCGGGCGGCCGGGTGGCCAAGCGGGTCGTCATCACGCTGGCATCGCTCATGCTGCTCGTCGGGCTCGGATTTGCCGGCCTGTGGCTGCGGCTCGGTGCGGGCCCGATCAGCCTCGACATAGCGACGCCATGGCTCGCGGCGGCGATCGAGGACAATATCGGCCACGGCAACACCGTCGAGGTCGGCGGCACTCAGATCGAGCGCGCCGGCCGGATCAGGATCGCGGTCCGGATCCGCGACATCATCGTGCGCGATCAGGATCACGCCATCGTCGCCAGCGCGCCCAAGGCCGAGGTGCGGCTGTCCGGCGCCGCGCTGCTGATGGGCCAGCTGCGCGCCGAAAGCCTCAAGCTGGTCGACGCCGAGCTCGCGATTCGCATCACGCCGGACGGCACCGTCACGGTGTCGACGGGTGAGACCAACAAGCCGCTGGCGACGGGCGTCGCCTCCAAGCGCGACGCCGGCCTGCCGCCGACATTCCCGCGGCCGGGACAGGCCGCGCCATCGCCTGGTGCACCGGGACCGCAGGCCGGCCCGCTGCCGTCGGCGGCCACTTCGACTTTGCCGGCGACCGCCGCGCCGAACGGCCTGCTCGCCGGCCTGGACTGGCTCGACAGCCTCAGCCTGACCGGGCTCGATGGCCAGAACCTGAACGAGATCGGGTTGAAGAACGGCGTGCTGGTCGTCGACGACCAGCAGCGCGGCAACAAATGGACGTTCGAGAACATCAGCCTCAGCCTCCGCCGGCCGTCCGGCGGCGGGGTGGCGCTGAGCCTCGGCGAAGAGGGCGCCAGGCCGTGGTCGCTGCGCATTCTGGTCGGGCCCCAGGCCAACGGCGTGCGCACGGTGGACATCAAGGCTGACAAGGTTTCCACCAGCAACATCCTGCTGGCGATGCGACTCAAGGATCTCACCTACATGGCGGACCTGCCCATGACCGGCGAGATCAAGGGCGAGCTCGCGCGCGACGGGTTGCCGACCTATCTGCGCGGCAAGATCAACATCGGCGCGGGCAAGATCATCGACACCGATACGCCCGACTATCCGATGGCGATCGATTCCGCCGAGATCAGCATGGAATGGGACGCCGGACGCCGCGTGCTGATCGCGCCGTTGAAGGTGATCTCTGGCGCCAACCGCATCACGCTCAACGCCAATCTCGAGCCGCCGAACGACACCGCGAACGACTGGCGGCTGGGTCTCAACGGCGGCACCATTCTGCTCGGCGCCATCGAAAACGAGCCACCGCTGATCTTCAACCGCATCTCGATCAACTTCCGCTTCGACACCGAGGGCAAGCGCGTGCTGCTGACGCAGGCCGAGGTGTCCAACGGTGAAATCGGCGTCGCCGGCACCGGCAGCGTCGAGTATGCCGGAGAGCCGCGGCTGAAGCTCGGCTTCGCCGCGACGCCGATGCCCGCGCTGGCGATGAAACGGATCTGGCCGGCGCTGATCGTGCCGGAGGTGCGGGCCTGGATCATCGAGCGCATCGAGCGCGGCTCGGTGCAGCGGATCGACGTCGCGGTCAATTCGCCGACGCGCAACCTGCCGCGCAAGGGGCCGCCGATTCCCGACGATGGTCTCGACGTCAACATCGTCGCCACCAATGTCACCGTGCATCCGGTCGACGGCCTGCCGTCGGTGCGCGATGCCGACGTGAAGGCGCATGTCACCGGCCGCACCGCGACGGTGACGATCGGGCAGGGCGTCGCGGATACGCCGGCCGGGCGCAAGCTCAACTTCTCCGACGTCGTGTTCGAAGTGCCGGACATGGCGCCGAAGCCGTCGCCGTCGCGGGTGCGCATGCGCGTCGAGGGCCAGGTCGCCGCGGCCGCCGAGATCCTCGCCTCCGACCGGCTCAACGATCTGTCGTCGATGCCGATCGATCCCAACCAGACCAAGGGAACGTTCCAGGCCAGCGTCAATCTCGCGATGCCGGTCAAGGGCGAGCTGACCAAGGCCGACACCAGCTACGCGGTCACGGCCGATCTCAACGGCTTTGCCGCCGACAAGCTGGTGATGAACCAGAAGCTGGAGGCCAACACGCTCAAGATCGTGGCCAACACCGCCGGCTATCAGGTGAAGGGCGACGTCAAGATCAACGGCCAGCCGGCCACGCTCGACTATCGCAAGCCGACCGAGGGCGACGCCGACATCAAGATGCAGGCGATCCTCGATGATGCGAGCCGCGCCCGGCTCGGCATGGATCTGGGCACCGCGATCACCGGCAACGTGCCGCTCAAGCTCAACGGCAAGATCGCGGGCTCCGCCGATCGTGACAGCCGGCTCGGTGTCGAGGCCGATCTGACCCAGCTCAAGCTCGACAATTTGCTGCCGGGCTGGGTGAAGAATCCGGGCAAGGCGAGCAAGGCCACCTTCAACGTGGTCGCCAAGCAGCAGTCGACCCGCTTCGAGGACATCAACATCGAAGGCGGTGGCGTCTCCATCAAGGGCTCGCTGGAAGTCGACCAGAACGGCGACCTGATGAACGCCAACTTCCCGACCTATTCGCCGTCGGAAGGCGACAAGACGCAGCTCAAGGCCGAGCGCGGCCAGGACGGCGTGCTGAAGCTGTCGATGCGCGGCGACGTGTTCGACGGCCGCGGCTTCCTGAAGTCCGCCATCTCCGGGACCAACAAGGATGCCGACAAGAACAAGGCGCGCTCGAATCTCGACTTCGACGCCGAGGTCAAGCTCGGCGCCGTCGCCGGCTTCAACGGCGAGGCGCTGCGCAGCGTCGACGTCAAGCTCTCCCGGCGCGGCGGCGCCTTCAAGAGCTTCAACCTGACCGGCAAGGTCGGCCGCGACACGCCGGTCACGGCCGACATCCGCGTCGGCCGCGAGGCGCCCAGCTCTGATCCGCGCGCGCGCCGCCAGGGCCGCGAGGTGATCTATCTCGTGACCAACGATGCAGGTGCGCTGCTGCGCTTCGCCGACACCTATTCCAAGATGGCCGGCGGCGAGCTGGAGCTGGCCATGGAGCCGCCGACGGCCGATTCCAGCCCCAAGGAAGGCCTCGCGATCGTTCGCAACTTCACCGTCAGGGGTGAGCAGGCGCTGGACCGCGCCGCTTCCGGTGCGGCCCAGGGCGCGTCACAGGGCATCGCCTTCACGATGCTGCGCGCCGAGTTCACGCGGCAGAACGGGCTGCTCTCGATCCGCGACGGCGTGGTCAAGGGGCCGACGCTCGGCCTGACCATCGAGGGCAGCATCGACTACAACGTCAACCAGGTCCGCGCCTCCGGCACGATCGTGCCGCTGTACGGGCTGAACAACATGTTCAACCAGATCCCGATCGTCGGCCTGTTCCTCGGCGGCAGCAATGAAGGTCTGTTCGGCGTGACCTACGAGGTCGTCGGCACGCCGAGCCAGCCGGTGGTGCGCATCAATCCGATCTCGGCCATGCTGCCGGGCGTGACGCGCAAGATCATGGATTTCAATACCGGCAAGCAGCAATACCCGCCGGCGGAGCTGCCGCCGAACAATTGATGCTGCCGGCCGTCGCGTCGGCGACGTCAACAGAGCGGATCGATGCGGTCAGGCCGCTCTGACGCCAGCAAGGAAGGTGTCGACCTCGCGGGAGAGCTGCTCGGCCTGCTTGGAGAGGTTGCCGGCGGCGATCAGCACGTGGCTCGCGGCGCCGCCGGTCTCGTTGGCCGCCGTCGAGACGCCGCCGATATTAGCGGTGACCTCGCGGGTGGCCTGCGCGGTCTGGGTGACGTTGCGCGCGATCTCCGCGGTGGCCGTTCCCTGTTCCTCGATCGCCGATCCGATCGTGGCCGCGATCGCGGACACCTCCTCGATGGTCAGGGTGATGCCGTCGAGCGCGCCGACCGCTTCCCGCGTCGCGTTCTGGATCTGGGCGATGCGGTCGCCGATCTCCTGCGTGGCCTGTGCGGTCTGGCTGGCCAGGCTCTTCACCTCCGCTGCGACCACCGCGAAGCCGCGCCCGGCTTCGCCGGCGCGCGCGGCCTCGATCGTGGCGTTGAGCGCCAGCAGGTTGGTCTGGCCCGCGATGCTGGAGATCAGCTCGGCGACGTGCTCGATCTGCTTGGCGCCGTCGGCCAGGGCGCGGACGATCCCGTCGGTATGGCGCGCGCTTTCGACGGCGCGTCCGGTAACCTCGGCCGATTGGGCGACCTGACGGCTGATCTCGGTGATCGACGAGGTCAATTCCTCGGCGGCGGTGGCGACCGTCTGGACGCGCGAGCTCGCTTCATTCGCGGCGGAGCTGACGGCGGTCGCGCGCGCATTGGTGCTCTCGGCGGTGCCGGTCATCGATTTCGCCGTGGCCTCGAGCTCTCCGGCGCCGGACGCCATCAGGGCCACGAGCTGGCCGACGGAGGCATCGAAGCGGTCGGCCATCGCGATCAGCGCGTCGCGCTTGTCCGCTTCGCTGCGCTGCTTGGATGCGGCCTGCTCATGCTCGAGCATGCGGGCGGTGATCGCGGTCTTGCGCAGTACCTCCAGGGTCTCGGCCATGCGGCCGATCTCGTCGCCGCGTTCGGTCTCGGCGACCGGCTGCTCGAGCCGCCCGCCGGCGATGTCCTGCATGCGATCCTTCAGCCGATGCAGCCCGCCGACCACGTTGTGCGAGATCAGGAAGGACAGGAGGCCGAGCAGCACGAGCAGCGCCGCGCCGATGCCGGCGAGCCGCATCAGCAGCGCATAGACGTCCGCCTCGATGTCGTCGACATAGAGCCCGTAGCTCATGACGATGTTCCACGGCGCGAAGGCGCGGACGAAGACGACCTTCCGCAGCGGCTCGGTCTGGCCGGGCCGCGGATAGAGGTAGGAGGTCGTGCTGCCTTCGGGTTTCTGCTGGGCGGCCTTGATCTGTGCATCGGCGATCATGACGCCGTTGGCGTCCTTGGTGCCGAGGATCTTGCCCTCCAGTTTCTCGTTGGCGGCATTCAGCAGAAGCGCCGAATCGGCCGCGTTGTAGGCGATCGGATAGCCCTGGCCGTTGTTGAACGTCATTCGTCGCGCAAGATAGCGGAACTTGTTCTTGGCCTCGTCCACCGACATCTTTCCTGCCGCGACCTCCGTCTGCAGCGTCTCTGCGAGACCGTAGACGAGGTCCACCGCGGTATGCATCTGGGTGATGCGGTCTTCCAGCATCCGCGCGCGGCTGAGCCAGCCGGAGACGGCCACGATCGCGATCACCGTCGCGATCGCAAGGATCACCATGCTCGCGAGCTTGGTGCGGAACTTCATGCGGCTGAGCAGTGTCACGGCGTCCTCGTCGTTCTTGTTGCCGAAACAACTATCATCAAGCTGCTTACTAATCATGAACGCGTGGTCGTTACGCGCCGTCCACTATGTGGACGGGCGGCACTCGGAGCGCGCAAGCACGTCGTATTTGGACCGCCCGCCAACTACGTGCGAAGGGCTGGAACGACCAGGAACGGGATCATGCCGATGACGACGCTGACGAGCGCGAGCAGAATGACGGCATCATAGCCGTGGGTGAGATCGTGGATGACGCCGCCGCTCCATGAGCCCAGCGCCGAGCCGAGCCCGCTGCCGATCGTGATGGTGCCGTAGATGGTGCCGAGCCGCCTGCCGCGGAAGATCTTCATCGCGGTGGCCGACAACAGCGGCCCGCGCGAGCCGATCATGCTGCCGAAGCAGACGACGAAGCCGGTGAGCAGGAAGATGTTCGGCGCAAATTGCAGCGCCCACAGCATCAGGATTCCTGCGATCGATACCGCGTAGGAGAACAGCACCGACGGCCGCCGCCCGATCAGCCCGTCGAGCGCGGAGACGCCGAGCATGCCGAACAGCAGCACCACGCCGGAGAAGCCCCAGGCGGTGGCGGCCTGCAGCGGCGCAAAGCCCGCATCGATCAGATAGGCGACGACCTGCGGCGCGATCGCATACATGCCGATGGCGGTGAAGAAGAAGGTCGAGAACAGCGCCCAGAAGGCGTGGTGGCGCAGCGCGCGCGACAACGTCCAGGCGTCGTCAGCGAGCTCGTCGCTGATCGGCCTGGTGATGTGAGGCGCGCCGGCGGCGAATAGCCGCCACGGTAGCAGCGCCAGCGGCACCAGCAGACTGAAGGCTGCAGCGCCGAACGCCTGATAGGTGCTGCGCCAGCCGATCGCGTCGATCAGCAGTTGCGAGCCCGGCAGCAGGATCAGTACGCCGGCGCCGGTCGCCGAATAGATCACCGCCATCGCGGTCGGCAGCTTCTTGCCGAACCAGCGGCCGAGCAGGATCGAGTTGGGGACGTTGCCGATCAGCGCGATGGCGATGCCGACGCACAGGCCGATGCTGATCTGGAACTGCCACAGCGCCCGCGCGTGCGCGGCGGCCGTGAAGGCGGAGCCGAGTAGCAGGAGACCGAGCGCATAGACGGCGCGTGGTCCGGAGTGGTCGAACAACCGTCCGATCAGCGGCGCGGCGAGGCCGCCGGCGAGCGCCGTCAGCGAATAGATCGAGACCACCTCGGAGCGGTCCCAGCCAAAGCCGTCGGAGATCGGCTTGAGGAAGACGGTAAAGCTTTCTCCCAGCCCGCGGCCGAGCACCGACAGCGCGAAGCACAGGCCCAGCACCACGAACGCCAGGTGCGTTCGTGGTCGAGCTGTCGGGCTTTCCTCGGCTTGCGCAGGCTCTTGCGGCGCGCTGATCGTCATGCCGTCATGGGAGCGCCTTTCGGCGTTCCCTGACAAGCAGGCAAAAGCGAATGCGGCTATGCAGGCTTCACCAGCACATGGCGCTTCTTGCCCAACGACAGCTTGATCACGCCCTCGCTGGTGAGCTCCGCCTGTGTCAGCGCCATCTTCTCGTCGGTGACCGCGACGTCGTTGACGCGCAGGCCGCCCCCCTTGATCTGCCGCCGCGCCTCGCCATTGGAAGCGACGAGCCCGGCCTTGACGAAGGCGCTGAGCACGCCGAGCCCGGCATCGAGCTCGCCCCTGGCGACCTCGACCGTCGGCAGATTCTCGGCGATCGCACCTTCCTCGAAGGTGCGGCGCGCGGTCTCGGCCGCGGTGTCGGCCGCTTCTTTGCCGTGCAGCAAGGTGGTCGCCGCATCCGCCAGCGCCTTCTTGGCCTCGTTGATCTCGGCGCCCTGGAGCGCGCCGAGCTTTTCGATCTCCGACAGCGGCAGCGTCGTGAACAGCTTGAGGAACTTGACGACGTCGGCGTCCTCGGTGTTGCGCCAGTACTGCCAGAAATCATACGGGCTGCACTGGTCGGCATTGAGCCAGATCGCACCCTGCGCGGTCTTGCCCATCTTGGCGCCCGAGGCGGTGGTCAGCAGCGGTGTCGTCAGCGCGAACAGCTGCTCGGTACCCATGCGACGGCCGAGCTCGACGCCGTTGACGATGTTGCCCCACTGGTCCGAGCCGCCCATCTGCAGCCGGCAGCCGGTGCGGCGCGCCAGCTCGACGAAGTCGTACGCCTGGCAGACCATGTAGTTGAACTCGATGAAGCTCATCTCCTGCTCGCGCTCGAGCCGCAGCTTCACCGAGTCCATGGTCAGCATGCGGTTGACCGAGAAGTGCCGGCCGATGTCGCGCAGCATCTCGATCCACTTGAGCTGGGTCAGCCATTCGGCGTTGTCGAGCATGATGGCGTCTGTCGCGCCGTCGCCGTAGCGCAGCACCTTGGCGAACACGCCGCGGATCGAGGCCTTGTTGGCCTCGATCTCCTCGACGGTGCGCATCGCGCGGGTCTCGTCCTTGCCGGAGGGATCGCCGACCATGGTGGTGCCGCCGCCCATCAGGGTGATCGGCTTGTTCCCGGTCTGCTGCAGCCAGTACAGCATCATCATGGTCAGGAAGTTGCCGATGTGCAGCGAGCGTGCGGTGCAGTCATAGCCGACATAGGCGGTCGCCTGGCCCTTGGCGGCGAGCGCATCCAGGCCCTCGAAATCCGAGCACTGATGGATGAAGCCGCGGCTCTGCAGCACGTTCAGGAAATCAGACTTGAAGCCAGTCATTGTCGGCGACTCTGAGCATTTGTTTACGGTATTGACCTGATGTCGCGGTGGGGTGCGGTAGGGCACATGCCGCGGATACGGGCGTTGTGGCATTATAAGATGCGCCGGGCTTGTACAAGCATGGGCGCGGCCCGGGCGGGACCTCAAATCGGCCGTACTTGGCAAGCAGGGCAGGGTTTTCGGGTTCGACTGCAATGATTCTGACCGCACTTGGCCTCATGAGTGGCACCTCGCTCGACGGGGTGGACGTGGCCCTGATCGAGACCGACGGGCGGCAGATCAAGAGGCTCGGCCCCACGGGCTACCGGGCCTATGGCGCCGCCGAGCGCAGCCTGCTGCGCGAGGCGCTCGCCGATGCGGTGCAGATCGAGCGGCGCGAGGCGCGTCCCGGGCGGGTACGCGATGCCGAGCGCGCCGTGACGGTGGCGCACGCCGAGGCGATCGCCGCGTTCCTGGCGCAGCACCGGCTCAAGCCTGAGGACATCGACATCATCGGCTTCCATGGGCAGACCGTGCTGCACCGCCCGGAACGCCGCCTGACGGTGCAGATCGGCGATGCCGCCGCGCTCGCCAAGTCCGTCCATATCCCGGTGATGCACGATTTCCGCGCCGCCGACGTCGATTTCGGCGGGCAGGGCGCGCCGTTCGTGCCGGTCTATCATCGTGCCCTGGCGCAATCGCTGTCACGCCCCGGGCCGATCGCCGTGGTCAATATCGGCGGCGTCTCCAACATCACCTATATCGATGGCGACGACGTGCTGATCGCCTGCGACACCGGTCCGGGCAATGCGCTGCTCGACGACTTCATGCACCGCACGACCGGCCAGGCGTTCGATCAGGATGGCCGCGTGGCGGAGCAGGGCAGGCCGGACGAGGCCTGGATCACGAGCGCGCTCGACATGCCCTTCTTCGCGCTGCCGCCGCCGAAATCGCTCGACCGCAACGATTTCGCCGCGCTGAAGCTCGGCGATGTGACGCCGGCGGACGGGGCCGCGACCCTGACGGCGTTCACGGCGGCTGCGATCGCCCGCGTCGTTCCGCTGCTGCCGAAGCCGCCGGCGAGCTGGATCGTGTGCGGCGGCGGGGCCCGCAACCATACCATGATGCGGATGCTGCGGGAGCGCGTCGCGCCGGCGAGCGTCGAATCGGCCGATGCGCTGGGCTGGTCGGCTGACGCCATCGAGGCCCAGGCATTCGGCTTCCTGGCGGTGCGCGGCATGAAGGGCCTGCCGCTGAGCTATCCCACCACCACCGGGGTGCCGTTTCCGATGACCGGCGGAGTGATCGCGCGTCCGTGATCCATGCAATTGCATGAATCTTGACAGTTCCATGCGTGTGCATCTAGTTTGATGCATCTGCATCAAACTGTCGAGGATGTCATGTCGCCCTCCCTGAAGCTGATCAGCCACAAGCTCTGCCCCTATGTGCAACGCGCCGTCATCGCGCTCACCGAGAAGGGTGTCGCGTTCGAGCGGATCGACATCGATCTTGCCGACAAGCCCGACTGGTTCCTGAAGATCGCGCCGCTCGGCAAGGTGCCGGTGCTGGTGGTGCCGACGGCGCAGGGCGAGGTGGCGGTGTTCGAGAGCAACGTGATCTGCGAGTACATCGAGGACGCGCAGCCCGGAGCTAGGCTGCATCCCGATGACGCGCTCCAGCGCGCGCAGCATCGCGCCTGGATGGAGTTCGGCTCGGCGATCCTCGGCGATCTCTGGGGCCTGGAGACGACGCAGGATGCTGCCGTGTTCGGCGCGAAGCGCGAGGCGCTGACGGCGAAGTTCGCCCGCGTCGAGGACGCGCTGGGCGAGGGACCGTATTTCGATGGCGTGCGCTTCAGCCTGGTCGACGCGGTGTTCGCGCCGATCTTTCGCTATTTCGATGTGTTCGATGGTTACGGCGATCTCGGCATCTTTGCGTCAACGCCGAAGGTTCGGGCCTGGCGTGATCAGCTCGCGCAGCGGCCGAGCGTGACGACGGCGGTCAGCGCCGACTATCCGCAACTGCTCCGCGCATTCCTCGCGCGACACCAAGCGTATTTGTTGAAGCAGGCGGCGTGAGGAAGTACGCGAGCGTAGGGTGGGCAAAGCGATCAGATCGGCGCAACGCGCTGATCTGATCGCGTGCCCACCATTGGCTCAGCATGCTCACATGAAGTCGGTGGGCACGGCGCGTTGGCGATCATCCATGTTGACGAAGCGTCGATCGCGCCTTTGCCCACCCTACAGATCGTCGCTTTCAGCCGGCCTCACCTCACATTGGCGAGGCGCATGTCCAGATAGGCCGTGATCGTCTCCATGAGCGGCTCGAGCTTGCCGTCGAAGAAGTGGTTGGCACCGGGGATGACCTGCTGGTCGATCACGATGCCCTTCTGCGTCTTCAGCTTCTCGACCAGCGTGTTGACGTCCTTGGGCGGCACCACCGCATCGCGCTCGCCGTGCACGATCAGGCCGGAGGACGGGCAGGGCGCCAGGAACGAGAAGTCGTAGAGGTTGGCGGGCGGCGCGATCGAGATGAAGCCCTCGACTTCCGGGCGGCGCATCAGGAGCTGCATGCCGATCCAGGCGCCGAACGAGAAGCCGGCAACCCAGCAGGCGCGCGCCTCGGGGTTGATGGTCTGCGCCCAATCGAGCGCGGAGGCCGCATCGGACAGCTCGCCGGTGCCGTGGTCGAACGAGCCTTGGCTGCGGCCGACGCCGCGGAAATTGAAGCGCAGCACCGAGAAGCCGCGATGCGCGAAGGCGTAGTAGCACTGGTACACGATCTGATGGTTCATCGTGCCGTGGAACTGCGGATGCGGATGCAGGATCATCGCGATCGGCGCGTTCTTCTGCTTCGCCGGATGGTAACGGCCTTCGAGGCGGCCGGCCGGACCGTTGAAGATGACTTCAGGCATCAGAGAATCCTTGGCAGAGCGTCGACCGACTTCGTCCATGCTTCATCTGGCGCCTCGCCGAAGAGTTCAGCAGGGGACATCAGCAGGAAAAGTGGTGATCGAGCGCCATCCGTTCGCTTGGACGGAGCGGCGCTGGCGTGACTGGAAGTTGGCCTTCTAGCATGGAGCGCAGGGCAAAAAGCAAGGATTTTCAACGCCCGGCGAGGCGGCTGCGGCAGGGATGCCGAGCGCGCCCTCGAAGCGGCTGCGGGCCGAGGCGGCCGCGGAGCGTGCCCCGAATGCGCCTGCAATTCGATGAAAATACAGGCGTTTTCGTCGGCAGCCGCGGCCGCTTCAGCGCGCCGCCACCACCGTCTGCTCCCATGGCGCAACCGCGCTGCGATAGCGGCGGCTGCCCTGGACGGATTGGCCGCCGTCGAAGGTCAGGTCGAACTCGCCTGATGGCAGAACCGAAAGCGCGGTGACCCTGGTCATGTTGACGAGCCGGCCGCGGTGGATGCGCACCAGCGCGAAGCGGGCGAGTTCGGCCTCGGCGGCCGACAGGGTGCCGCGGATCAGATGTCGCCTGCCGTCGGCCATGGCGTATTCCACGTAGTTGCCGGCCGCAGCGACCCACAGGATGTCGGCCGGCGCGACGCGGATGCGGCTCGCGCCGTCGCGCAGCCAGAGCGTGGCAGGGGCAGGAGGCTCAGATCGCCGCGTCGGCTGTTGGAGGGCGCTCGCGCGATAGCCGTCATATAGCCAGAGTGTGGCACCGATGAGCAGCGCCGTCATGACGTCCTTGCGGAACTCGTACACGATGGTGGCGAGCGAGAACTGGAAGTCGTAGGCGCCGCCAGCGCCCCACATCAGCAGCTTGCGCAGCATCACCATGCCGGTGATGTGGAGCAGGGAGAAGACGATGACGGCGGCAACGGCGAGCGCGATGAGACGGACAGGGGCGGCCGGGCCCCGCCGGATCAATCGAACGGTGACGACCAGCAGCGGCGCCAGCAGGATGATGACGATGATGCTCGTCATCTCCCACAGCAGCTGCTTTTCCAGATCATAGGCGGCTCCCCGCCTGACGGCATCGTGGGCGGCCGAGAGGGCGTTGACGACGCCGATGCCGAGCGAGAGCCCGGCCATGATGGCGTAGAAGCTCCGATCATTCGGACGCAGCATCGAGCCGACAAGCTTGTTCATGGCACCGGACCCGCTATCTCAATCTCGCGCCCGACGATACCACGCTGGCCGTCGCGCATCATCATGGTGCCGACGAGCCATGGTCGTTCGTGGCCCGAGTTGATATGAACGGACCGATGGCCGACAGGATCTATCTCGACTGGAATGCGACGACCCCGCTGCGGCCGCAAGCGCGCGCGGCGATTCTCGCTGCCATGGATCTGGTCGGCAATCCCTCGTCGGTTCACGCCGAAGGCCGCAAGGCACGGCGGCTGATGGAGGAGGCCCGCGAGGTCATCGCCCGCGGGCTCGGCACCGTCGCGCGCCGCGTGATGTTCACCTCCGGCGGAACCGAGGCCAATGTGCTCGCTTTGAGCCCGGGTCTGCGCGCGCCGGCCGGCCCGGTCGAGCGGCTGCTGGTCTCGGCGATCGAGCATGCCTCGGTGCTGGCCGGCGGCCGGTTCGCGCCATCTGCGGTGCAGACGATCCCGGTCGATGCCTCCGGCGTGGTCGATCCCGGCCGCCTGGAAGCCCTGCTGGCCGGCGGGCCGCCGGCGCTGGTGTCGGTGATGGCCGCCAACAACGAGACCGGGGTGCTTCAACCGGTTTCGAAAGTTGCTGAGATCGTGCACCAGGCGGGCGGCCTGCTGCAGGTCGACGCGGTCCAGGCATTTGGGAAAATACCCCTCGATATCAAACAGATGGGCGCGGACCTTGTGACCATCTCTGCGCACAAGATCGGCGGACCCAAGGGCGTCGGCGCGCTGGTTCTGGGCGCCGGCGTGGAGGAGCCGATTCCGGTTCTCCGCGGTGGCGGCCAGGAGCGCGGTCGCCGGGCTGGAACCGAAAACGTGGCCGGAATTGCCGGATTTGGCGCCGCAGCCGGCGCTGCCCTGGCTGTGCTCGAGGTCGACCTGCCCCGGATCACGGCGCTGCGCGACCGGCTGGAAACGGGCCTTCGTCAGACCGCCGGCGTGACGGTATTTTCCTCCGAAGCGGCGCGGCTTCCGAATACGACGCTGTTCACGGCGCCGGGGCTCAAGGCCGAGACGGCCGTGATCGGGTTCGATCTCGAAGGGATCGCGGTGTCTTCCGGCTCGGCCTGCTCGTCCGGTAAGGTCCAGCCATCCCATGTCCTGGAAGCGATGGGCGTCGGTTCCGCAGCGGCGCAGGGAGCGGTGCGCCTCAGTCTGGGCTGGTCCACGACCGAGGCGGATGTCGACCGGTGCCTGCAGGCTTGGCGAAAGCTGTCATTGACCCTACTTAAAGGTGGCGACGAAACCGTGCTTGAGCGATTCTAAGGGCGTGATTTCGTCCGCGAAACGTCGTAAGACGGTTCCAGAACGTGTCCACCGCGGTCCTTGAAACCGCGAGCGGAGGATGGAATGCCAGCCGTACAAGAGACGGTCGACCGCGTCAGGCGGATCGACGTCGACCAATATCGTTATGGGTTCGAGACACTCATCGAATCCGAGAAGGCTCCCAAGGGGCTTTCCGAAGACACGATCCGCTTCATCTCGGGCAAGAAGAACGAGCCCGCCTGGATGCTCGAATGGCGGCTGGAGGCGTATCGCCGCTGGCTGACCATGCAGGAGCCGACCTGGGCGCGCGTCGACTACCCCAAGATCGACTTCCAGGATCTGTATTATTACGCCGCGCCCAAGCCGAAGAAGCAGCTCTCCTCGATCGACGAGATCGACCCGGAGATTCTGAAGACCTACGAGAAGCTCGGCATTCCGCTCCGCGAGGTCGCGATCCTCGAGGGCGTCGAGCCGGTGCCCGGCGCTGGCAGCCCCGAGAGCCGCAAGATCGCGGTCGACGCCGTGTTCGATTCGGTGTCGGTGGCGACGACGTTCAAGGAGGAGCTGAAGAAGGCGGGCGTGATCTTCATGCCGATCTCGGAAGCGATCCGCGAGCATCCCGAGCTGGTGCAGAAATATCTCGGCAGCGTGGTGCCGACCTCCGACAATTTCTACGCGACCTTGAACTCGGCCGTCTTCTCCGACGGCTCGTTCGTCTATATCCCGCCGGGCGTGCGCTGCCCGATGGAGCTGTCGACCTATTTCCGCATCAACGAGCGCAACACCGGCCAGTTCGAGCGCACGCTGATCATCGCCGACAAGGGCGCCTACGTGTCCTATCTCGAGGGCTGCACCGCGCCGCAGCGCGACGAGAACCAGTTGCACGCGGCGGTGGTCGAGCTGGTCGCGCTGGATGATGCCGAGATCAAGTACTCGACGGTGCAGAACTGGTATCCGGGCAATTCGGAAGGCAAGGGCGGCATCTACAATTTCGTCACCAAGCGTGGCGACTGCCGCGGCGCCAACTCCAAGATCTCCTGGACCCAGGTCGAGACGGGATCTGCGATCACCTGGAAGTATCCGAGCTGCATCCTGCGCGGCGACAATTCGCGCGGCGAGTTCTATTCGATCGCGATCTCGAACGGCTTCCAGCAGGTCGACTCGGGCACCAAGATGATTCACCTCGGTAAGAACACGTCGAGCCGCATCATTTCCAAGGGCATCGCCGCGGGCCGCTCGCAGAACACCTATCGTGGTCTGGTCACGGCGCATCGCAAGGCGACCGGCGCGCGCAACTTCACTGCCTGCGATTCGCTGCTGATCGGCGACAAATGCGGCGCGCATACCGTGCCGTATATCGAGGCCAAGAATTCCTCGGCCACCTTCGAGCACGAGGCGACCACGTCCAAGATCTCCGAAGACGTGCTGTTCTACTGCATCCAGCGCGGTCTTTCGCAGGAGGAGGCGGTTGGCCTGGTCGTCAACGGCTTCGTCAAGGACGTGCTGCAGCAGCTCCCGATGGAGTTCGCAGTCGAGGCGCAGAAGCTGATCTCGATCAGCCTCGAAGGTTCGGTCGGCTGAGGCCATATTGCAGCAGGGCCGCGGCGCGGCCCGCTCGTGCTGATATCGATATCATACGTCCTTGGACCCGATGGAATCGGTGCCGCCAGGGCAAGCGTTGAGCGGAAACAGATCATGGCACTACTCGAAATCAACAACCTGCAGGTCCGCGTCGAGGAGCGCGAGATCCTCCACGGCCTGACGCTGTCGATCGACGCCGGCAAGGTGCATGCGATCATGGGGCCGAACGGCTCCGGCAAGTCGACGCTGTCCCACGTCATCGCCGGCAAGCCGGGCTATGAGGTGACCGGCGGCGAGATCCTGTTCAAGGGCGAGGATCTGCTCGCCATGGCACCGGACGAGCGTGCCGCCAAGGGCGTGTTCCTGGCGTTCCAGTACCCGGTGGAGATCCCCGGCGTCGCGACCATGACCTTCCTGCGGACAGCGCTGAACGCGCAGCGCAAGGCGCGCGGCGAGGAGGAATATTCGACGCCGGACTTCCTCAGGAAGGTGCGCGAGATATCGAAATCGCTCAGCATTCCGCAGGACATGCTCAAGCGCGGCGTCAATGTCGGCTTTTCCGGCGGCGAGAAGAAGCGCAACGAGGTGCTGCAGATGGCGCTGTTCCAGCCGTCGCTCTGCATCCTCGACGAGATGGATTCCGGCCTCGACATCGACGCGCTGCGCATCGCCGCCGACGGCGTCAACGCGCTGCGCGCAGCCGATCGCTCGATGATCGTGATCACCCACTATCAGCGGCTGCTGAACTACATCGTCCCCGACGTCGTTCATGTGATGTCGAAGGGGCGCGTCGTGAAGAGCGGCGGCAAGGAGCTCGCGCTCGAGCTGGAGGCGTCCGGCTACGCCCAGTTCGAGGACGCGGCCTGAGCTCGCGAATGGATCTGTGATGAACGTAGCTTTGGTCAAGAACGACAGCGGTCCGGCGGCGAGCAGCTTGCTCTCTGCCGCTCTGGGCCGTCTGCCCGGCACCGGCAAGGTGGTCGATATCCGGCGCGAAGCCTTCTCGGCCTTCGAGCGCACCGGCCTGCCGCACCGTCGTATCGAGGAATGGAAGTACACCGATCTGCGTGCGCTGATGCGCGAGGTGCTGCCGCTGGCAGGCGCGCCGGACGCGGCGGCGCTGGCGCGGGCAAAAACCGTGCTGGCTTCTGTTGCCGTCGACGGTGCTCGGAAGCTGGTGCTGGTCGACGGCGTGTTCGTGGCGGAGCTCTCGGACATCTCGGCCTCCGAAGATGGTGTCAAGGTTCACACGCTGCGCGAGGCGCTGCAGAGCGCCGGCAGCGAGCGGCTGCTGGAGACGACCGTCAACGATGCGATGGTCCTGTTGAACGGTGCGCTCGCGACCGACGGAGTCCTGATCTCCGTGGCGGATGGTGCAAAGCTCTCGCATCCGCTGCAGATCATTCACATCGCGACGGCATCGCAGGCATCGCGTGCCAGTCGCTCGCATCTTTCGGTGGGGAACGGCGCGCAGGCCACCTTGATCGAAAGCGCGATCGCCGCCGATGGCGCCTCGGGCTATCAGGCCAATGACGCCGTGGTCGTCTCCCTCGGTGACGACGCTGCGTTGTCCACCATTCGCCTGATGCGCGATGCCAGGGATGCCGTTAACATCACGTCAGCCAAGTACGAGGTCGGTGCGCGGTCGAAACTCAATCTCTTCAACATGACGACCGGCGGCGCCGTCAGTCGTCTGCAGGGCTTCATCACTCTCAAGGGCGAAGGCAGCGAGCTGATCATCAACGGCGTCAACCTGCTGCGCGACAAGCAGCATGGCGACCTGACGCTGGTGGTCGATCACGCGGTGCCCGGCTGCACCAGCCGCGAGAACTTTCGCGCGGTGCTCGACGATCGCGCCCATTCGGTGTTCCAGGGCCGCATCATCGTCCGCCCCGACGCGCAGCAGACCGACGGCAAGATGATGACGCGGGCGCTACTGTTGTCCGACGAGGCCGAGGCCGACAGCAAGCCCGAACTCGAGATCTTCGCCGACGACGTCTCCTGCGGCCATGGCGCCACCGCCGGCGCGCTCGACGACAGCCTGTTGTTCTATCTGCAGGCCCGCGGCCTGCCGGAGAAGCAGGCCCAGGCGCTGCTGATCCAGGCCTTCGTCGGCGAAGCCATCGAGGCGATCGAGGACGATTCCTTGCGCGAGCGCGTCATCGCGGCCGCCCAGGACTGGATGGAGGCGCGCGCATGAGCACGCATCCCGCCGTCTCCAACGGATCCTACGACGTCGCCCGCATCCGCGAGGACTTTCCGGCGCTGGCGCTGCAGGTCTACGGCAAGAAGCTCGTCTATCTCGACAATGCCGCCTCGGCACAGAAGCCGCGCGCGGTGCTCGACCGCATGACGCAGGCCTATACCAGCGAATATGCCAACGTGCATCGCGGCCTGCATTATCTCGCCAATGCCGCCACGGAAGCTTATGAGGGCGGCCGGGAGCGGGTCACGCGCTTCCTCAATGCGCGCCGCAGCGAGGAGATCATCTTCACCCGCAACGCGACCGAGGCGATCAATCTGGTCGCGTCGTCGTGGGGCGGGCCGAACATCGGCGAGGGCGACGAGATCGTGCTCTCGATCATGGAGCACCATTCCAACATCGTCCCCTGGCATTTCCTCAGGGAGCGGCAGGGCGCGGTGATCAAGTGGGCCCCGGTCGACGACGACGGCAACTTCCTGATCGACGAGTTCGAGAAGCTGCTGACGCCCAGGACCAAGCTGGTCGCGATCACGCAGATGTCGAACATGCTGGGCACGCTGGTGCCGGTGAAGGAGGTCGTTCGGATTGCGCATGCGCGCGGCATCCCGGTGCTGGTCGACGGCAGCCAGGCCGCCGTGCACCTCGCCATCGACGTCCAGGACATCGACTGCGACTTCTACGTCTTCACCGGCCATAAGCTGTACGGGCCGACCGGGATCGGCGTGCTCTACGCCAAATACGACCACCTCGTTGCCATGCGCCCCTACAATGGCGGCGGCGAGATGATCCGCGAGGTTGCGCGCGACTGGGTCACTTATGGCGATCCGCCGCACAAGTTCGAGGCGGGCACCCCGATGATCGTCGAGGCGGTCGGGCTGGGCGCCGCGATCGATTACGTCAACTCGGTCGGCAAGGAGCGCATCGCCGCGCATGAGCACGACCTGCTCACCTATGCCCAGGATCGGCTGCGCGAGATCAACTCGCTGCGGCTGATCGGCACCGCCAAGGGCAAGGGGCCGGTGATCTCGTTCGAGATGAAGGGGGCGCATGCTCATGACATCGCGACCGTGATCGACCGCCAGGGCGTCGCGGTGCGTGCGGGCACGCACTGCGTGATGCCGCTTTTGGAGAGATTCAACGTCACGGCGACCTGCAGGGCCTCGTTTGGCATGTACAATACGAGGGAAGAGGTCGATCAGCTTGCACAGGCATTGATCAAGGCGCGGGAATTGTTTGCATGACCGACACGGCCGACGTCAAAACTCAGACTGTCGAAACCCATTCGGCGCTGCCGCCGGAGGAGACCGAGCGGCTTTCCACCGAGATCATCGCAGCGCTGAAGACGGTGTTCGACCCGGAGATCCCGGCCGACATCTACGAGCTCGGCCTGATCTACAAGGTCGACATCAAGGACGACCGCAGCGTCGACGTGATGATGACCTTGACGACGCCGAACTGTCCGGCGGCCGGCGAGCTGCCGACCATGGTCGAGAACGCGATCGCCAGCGTTCCGGGGGTCGGCGTGGTCAATGTGAGCATTGTCTGGGAGCCGCAATGGACGCCGGACCGGATGAGCGACGAGGCCCGCCTCGTCCTCAACATGTGGTGAGGCACGACGTTTGAATGGCGGTCGGGATTGATCGAACGCCGGGATTGACCAGATGACCGATATGACCAACACGCCAGTCGCCAGCAAGCCGAAGCCGCGGCCCCGTCCGCAGGTCATGCGGCTGACCGATGCCGCGGCCACGCGCATCCGCGAACTGACCGCACGCGCGGAATCCGAGATCATCGGATTGCGCGTCGGGGTCAAGAACGGCGGCTGCGCCGGACAGTCCTACACGGTCGAATATGCCCACGATATCCGGCCGACCGACGAGGTGGTCGAGGACAAGGGCGTGAAGATCCTGGTCGATCCCAAGGCCGTGCTGTTTCTGCTCGGGACCGAGATGGACTATCAGGCCGACAAGATGCAGGCGCAGTTCGTGTTCAACAACCCGAACCAGATCAGCGCCTGCGGCTGCGGCGAGTCGGTTCAGCTCAAGCCGGCCGAGGTCTGATCGTCGGCTTTCCGCCGGGACGGCACCGGACCCTGTCGCGTTCCGGACATTGACACACGCCACCCTCCCGACCGAAAACTCCAGGCGAGCAACTGGGTGTTGGCGGGAGCTGGTGCGATGGACCGCGAATTCCTGACCGATCTGTTCGCCGGCTTCGGTCCGGTCACGATCCGGCGGATGTTCTCCGGCTTCGGCATCTCTGCCGATGGCATCAACTTTGCGCTCGCGCTGCGCAGCGGTCTCTATCTGCGCGCCGATGAGGCCAGCTTTGCCAGGTTCGAGGAGGCCGGATCCAAGCCGTTCTCCTACGAGACGCGCGCGCGGACCATGACGGTGCGCTCGTATTGGCAGGTGCCGGCGCATCTGTTCGACGACACCGATGAGTTCGCGGCATGGGCGAGAGATGCGTTTGCGGCGGCGCAGAGGGCCGCCTTGAGCAAGCGGACCAGCAAGAAACGGGCTGCGCCGCGCAGCGAGGCGGTACCGGCGCGTGGTCGGAGCAAGTCCGGAGCGACCAAGACAGCAGCGAAAAAGACCAAGTCGGTCAAGACGGGGAAGGTGGCCAAGAACGTTGCCAAGAACGTTGCCAAGAGCGTTGGCAAGGGCGCGGAAACGGCGCCCGCCGGCCGCAAGGCTCGCAGCGCGACGGCGGTGCGGGGCCGGACGTCGCGCACAGCATCATCGCGGACGCGCTGATGCTCTCGACGCTCGGCTGGCCACCTGGCCCTCAGGCAACCTGGCCGCGCGTGGCTGCCGCATATTCGGGATCGTTCTCGCACACCACCTTGTTGCGCCCGCTGCGCTTGGCGGCATAGAGGCAGGCGTCGGCGCGTTCGATCAGCGTATCCGTATCGTCACCGGCCCGCAGCAGGGACAGGCCGACCGAGATCGTCACACGTCCGAGGATCTCCCCGGTCGACTTCTTCTTCAGCTCCTTTGCCGTGACGGCGCGGCGGATGTGATCGGCCACTGTCAGTGCGTGCTGCAGCGTGGTGTTCGGCAGCACGACAGCGAACTCCTCGCCGCCGTAGCGCGCGGCGATGTCCTGGCCCTTGATGGCATGCTTCAGGGTCATCCCGACCAGCCGCAGCACCTGGTCTCCGGTGAGATGTCCGTAGGAGTCGTTGAAGGACTTGAAATGGTCGATGTCAAACATCAGCAGCGACAGCGGCTGCTGGGTCGCGAGCCCCGACTGCACCGTCGTCTCGAGCATCCGGTCGAAATATTTGCGGTTGCCGAGCCCTGTGAGCGGATCGGTCAGGCTCTCGGCCCGGATCACCTCCAGGCTGTGTTGCAGCCCGCTGATCTCGTCCTTCGACAGCGTCAGCCGCTCTTCGAGGATGCGGTTGGTTTCGCGCATCTGCTTGGTCGAATGGGCTAGCGCCTCGATGATGTCGACCAGTTGCTCGCGGCTGGTGGCCGATGCGAGCCGTTGATCGGCGCCCGCGAGGCTCGCATCGTAGCTCGCGGTTCTGCCGAGGGCATCGCTGAGCATGTTCATCAGGTCGTCGATCTCGCCGACCACGCGCGCGCCGACCTTGTCGATGCGATCCGAGGTCTTGAGATGCGCGAGGTAGGAGTCGTAGAGCTGATCCAGATCGGATTGCGACAGCCTGCCGTTGCGCGACAGCGTCTCGTTGATGATCTCGTTCAGCGGTGCGTTGTAGCCCGTCGCGTAGACGTACCAGATCTCGTAGTTGCGCGGATTTGCCGAATGGCGAAGCGTTCTGATCTGGCTGAGCGCGACTTCGGCGAAGCCTATCGTGCGTTCGTGTTCGTCAAGCGCATTGACCACCACAGGTTCTCCCCCAATCGCCCGCGTCGCCGTCGTCGTCACAGCAATGAAATAAACAATGCCGGCCAAGCTAAAGGACGTTTGTGAACCAGGGGTAAATACGGCCGTAGAGTCCCGGATGTGCGCACGAGCCGTTCATCTGGGACCGGCACCGCATATGTTCAATGAGCTGCATAGGATGCTGCGGGAACTTGCTGACGCGAGCTGGAACTATTCGCGCACGCGCGCATTCGCCGAGGGCTCGGCGATGTCGACTCCAGTCAAGTACGACGAATGCAGCAACTGATCATCGCGGACGCGACAGTCCGGGCGGCCGCATGTCGCGCAGCCCGGAATCTTGTACTCGCTCAGGGAAGCGGGGCCCGCACCGGGCGAAGCAGGAACGCCGGCAGATGTGAATGATCGGCAGGCTCGTTGTCGTGGTCGCGCCGCGGCCGCCGCGCTTCATTGCGAGGCTGTTCGTTACGCGGTTGTTCCTTGCGGGCGCTAGGCGCAGCAGGCCGGGGAGAAGCTGCCTGGGCGGCGCGCGGCGCTGCTGGCCGCGGCTCACGATCGCGCTCGCGCGGAGCTGCATCACGATCACGCGATCCCGCATCGCGCTCCCGCGCCTTGCCGCGGCTGCCGCGACGCGCGGCGTCGCGCGGACGCCGCTCACGGCTGTCCTCGTCGCCCGAGGATTCCTGCACCTCGTAGTCGCCTTCGATGGTGGGAATGCCTTGTCCGATCAGCTTCTCGATCGCGACCATCGACTTCTGGTCGGCCGGAGCCACGATCGAGATTGCAGTGCCGGTCCGTCCGGCGCGGCCGGTACGGCCGATGCGGTGAACGTAGTCGTCCGAATGATGCGGCACGTCGAAATTGAAGACGTGGCTGACTTCGGGAATGTCGAGGCCGCGTGCGGCGACGTCGGAGGCGACGAGCAATGGCAGTTCGCCCTTGCGGAATTGATCGAGCGCGGCGGTGCGGGCCGACTGGTCCATGTCGCCGTGCAGGGCGCCGACGCTGAAGCCATGCTTCTGCAGCGACTTGTGAACGATGGCGACATCACGCTTGCGGTTGCAGAAGATGATCGCGTTGTTGAGATCCTTGGCGTCCCGCAACAGCCTGCGCAGCACCTCGCGCTTCTGATGCGCCTCGCGTCCCGAGGGCACCTGCAACTGGGTCACCGTGACGGCTGTCGTCGCCGGCTTGGAGACCTCGACCTTCTGCGGATTGTGCAGGAAGGCTTCGGTGATGCGCCGGATTTCCGGCGGCATGGTCGCGGTGAAGAACAGGGTCTGGCGGGTGAAGGGAACGAGCTTGCAGATGCGTTCGATGTCGGGAATGAAGCCCATGTCGAGCATGCGGTCGGCTTCGTCGATGACCAGCAACTCGACGCCAGTGAGGAGAAGGCCGCCGCGCTCGGTATGATCGAGCAGTCGGCCCGGCGTGGCGATCAGCACGTCGACCCCGCGGGTCAGCTTGGCGTCCTGGTCGCCGAAGGAGACGCCGCCGATCAGCAGGGCGACATTGAGCTTCTGTCCGGCGCCGTAGCGATCGAAGTTCTCTTTGACCTGGGCCGCCAGCTCGCGGGTCGGCTCCAGGATCAGGGTGCGCGGCATTCGCGCGCGGGCGCGGCCCTTTTCGAGGATCGTGAGCATCGGCAGGACGAAAGCGGCGGTCTTGCCGGTACCGGTCTGGGCGATGCCGAGCACGTCGCGGCGCGCCAGCACATGAGGAATCGCCTGTTCCTGAATGGGGGTCGGGTTGGTGTAGCCGGTGGCCGCAACTGCAGCCAACACCTTGTCGGACAAGCCGAGATTGGAAAAAGACATCGAGCCTCTATGTCACGCGCCGATAGGCGACGGGGCCTCTATTCGACGCCGCCGTTAGGAATCGAGGGTAAAAGGCTGTGGTCGCGCTCAACCCCGAAACGGCATGCTCTAAGGAAGCTGGGGGTTTTCTGACTAGCGCCGGCCCGCGGTCAATTTCTCAGGAATCGGATGCGATCCGGCCGCGCTACTGCGCAAGATAGGGGCGAATCCTGCAAAGTCAATGGAAGAGGGGGGCGAAGTACCGAAAAAGCTTAATGTTTTTGCATTATTTGCAGGCAACCTGTCGTCGAGCTGTCGCATTCGGGTGCTCCGAAGCACTGGCGGCCGGTCGCGGAAAGCGCTCCGGTCGAATTGTCGACGGAATTGCGGCGTGTGTTCGGCAGGGGGAGCAGCCGCGTGTGCCCCGGGGATGAACCGGTGGCGGCGTGCCGTCGACTATCCGAGGGCGGCAGCCCACGCGATGAGTGCAGGGACGGACGATGAGATCGATGCGGATGTGGCTGGCGTGCGGGCTGGCGATGCTGGCGGTGGTTCTGGCGCCGGCCGCGCATGCCGAGAAGCGCGTCGCGCTCGTGATCGGCAATAACGACTACCGGTTCGTGCCGAAGTTGCAGAAGGCCGTCAACGACGCGCGGACGATGGGCGACACGCTGAAGCAGCTCGGCTTCAACGTCATGGTCGCGGAGAATCTCAATCGCCAGCAGTTCAGCCAGACGCTGCTGGCGTTCGACAACGCCGTCGAGCCGGGCGACACCGCGTTCTTCTTCTATGCCGGTCATGGCTTCGAGATCGCGGGCCAGAACTTCCTGTTGCCGACCGACGTGCCCGCGGCCACCGAAGGCCAGGAAGAGCTGGTGCGCGACGCCTCGATCCTCGCGGACCGCGTCATCGAGCGGCTGCAGAACAAGAAGGCGCGCACCTCGATCCTGGTGTTCGATGCCTGCCGCAACAATCCGTTCGAGCGCTCGGGCACGCGCGCGGTGGCGGGCGGGGGCGGCCTGGCGCCGATGACGCAGTTGCCCGAAGGCGTATTCTCGGTGTTCTCGGCCGGCCCACGCCAGACCGCGCTCGACCGTCTCTCCAACGATGACGCCAATCCGAACTCGGTGTTCACGCGCACCTTCGCCAAGGAGCTGACGCAGCCTGGCGTCAATCTGGTGCAGGTCGCGCAGCGCACCCGCCGCGTGGTCAGCGAGCTCGCCGAGACCGTGCGGCACAAGCAGATCCCGGTCTATTTCGACCAGATGGTCGACGATGTCTTTCTCAACGGCATGGCGAAGGGGCCGGCTGCGGCCGACAAGCCGGCCGAGCCGCAGCAGAAGCTTGCGGCGCTGCCTCCCGTCTCTGCGCCGCGCATTCCGCCGGCGAACGAGAGCCTGAACGCACCGATCGCGATGTTCTCGCGCCACAATGGCGGCTGGACCGTCACCTTCTCGATCGCCGATCCGACGCTCGGCATTTCCTGGCGCATGGGCGACGCAGGAGAGTTTCGCGAGACTGGCTTCATGGACGTGCTCGATCCGCGCACGCGCAAGCGCATGCCCAATCCCTCGATCCAGCTGCCGGCGGATGCGCCCGCGGGCACCATCCAGGTCCGCTATGTCGATGCATCCGGCGAGATGCAGGGACCGTTCCCGATCCGCTTCGAGCCGGAGGCCGCGCTGGTGCACGACCAGCGCAAGATCCTCGACATGACCGCGACGAGCTGGCTGTCGTTCCGCGAGTTCAACGGCCTCCTGGTCTACTACACGCACCTGATGTCGTATCGCTGCGCCATCCGCGAGGTCCGCATCGGCATCGACACGGCGGTGCCGGACAAGGTCCTCAACATGCCCGGCTGCGACATGCGCGATCCCATTGCGATTCCCTCCAACGCCACGCCTTATTTGAAGCTGCCGCCGGCGACGAAGTTCGTCTCGGTGGAGTTGACCTATCGCGACGGCAGCGTCTCCGAGATCAAGAGCTTTCGACGCTGAGGCGTCGGCTACGCCATGATCGAATAGCCACCATCGACGGGAATCGCGGTACCGGTGACGAAGTCGGAGGCCGGCGAGCTCAGGAACGTCGCGATGCCGGCGAAGTCGTCGATGTCGCCCCACCGTGCCGCGGGCGTGCGCGCCAGCACGCGGTCGTGCAGGCCGTCGATCTGGCTACGCGCCGCGCGCGTCAGGTCGGTGTCGATCCAGCCCGGCAGAATCGCGTTGACCTGGATGTTGTCGGGCGCCCAGGCGCAGGCACAGGCGCGCGTGTACTGCACGATGCCGCCTTTGCTGGCCGCGTAGGCCGGCGCGAAGCTGGCGCCGAAGATCGACAGCATCGAGCCGATGTTGATGATTTTGCCGCCGCCGCTCGCCTTGAGGGCCGGGTAGGCGGCCTTCGAGCACAGGAACGCGCTGGTGAGATTGGTGTCGATCACCTGCTGCCACTCCTCCAGCTCGAGCACGTGCGGCGGCTTGCGAATGCTCATGCCGGCATTGTTGATGAGGATGTCGATGCGACCGAGCTCGCTGGCCACGCGCGCGACCATGGCGGCGACGTCGTCCTTGTCGCTGACGTCGGCTGTGACGGCGATGGCACGGCCGCCGCGACCGGCGAGATCAGCCACCGCCGCCTGTGACTTGGCTTCGTTGCGGCCGACCACGGCAATGTCGGCGCCGGCATCGGCAAGCCCGCGCGCCATCCCCAGGCCGATTCCGCCGTTGCCTCCTGTCACGATCGCAACCTTGCCACTCAGGTCGAAGCGGCCCGCCATGTCGTGTCTCCATGTTGTTGTCAGACGTCAGCAGGTGCCCTGCCAGATCATCACCAGGCCGAGTGCACCCATGCCGACGCCGTAGCCGGCCCATTGCAGCTGGTTGATCATGAAGCTCGTCCGCGGCCATGCCACCACCCCGGTGCCCTGGCCGACCCAGAGCAGGCCGACGGCGAGCAGAAGCAGGCCGCCGATCATCAGGAATCTCCGCATGGCCACTTCCTCCCTCATCGACCGCGTCACAGCATCGGAGACGCTGCTGCCGTCTTTTTTGTGAAGTTTTATGACGAGGAGGCTAGCGGCCGCCGCGGCAGATGACCAGCGGCTCCAGCCGCCAATATCCGAGCCGAAAACAAAAAGCCCCGGATCAACCGGGGCTTTTCGCAGAATGATCGAACGACCGAGTGCGGTCTGCTCAGTACTTGACGGCCGGGCCGGTCCAGTTGAAGCGGTAGACCAGCGAGGTGCTGATGGTCTGCACCCACGGCTTGAAGCTGACCGAGTCGGTCGTCGCGAGGTTGCCGACGTCGGTACGGACCGCGATGTCCTTGCGGTCGTAGTAGGCGGCGCGATATTCGGTCTTCATGAACCAGCCCGGCGCCGAGATGCCGAAGATGTTCAGGTTGTTCTCGACGCCGCCACCGACGAACCAGCCGTTGCGGTTGAACGAGTCGGTGTGGAAGCCGGACGCCGCGCCCGTGAGGGTGGTCAGGCCAGTGCCCGACCAGTGCGAACCGGAGTAGCCGGCGTTGACGTAGGACAGCACGTTCGGCGCAACCAGATAGCCGACGCGGGCGCCCGCGGCCCAGGCGGTTTCCATCTTGATGCGGCCGGTCAGGGCAGCGAACTGATCCTGCAGGGTGCCGCGCAGGCTGCCGAACTGGCCGTCAGCGAACAGGCCGAAAACCCAGGTCGGGTTGACCTGCCAGTCATAGCCCGCGCCGACCGTGCCGAGGAAGCCGTCGCCGCCGACGCGCTGATCAATCGTCACCGGCACGCCGTTGAAGTTGGTGTGCGAGTCGGCATCCCAGAGGCCGCCGCCGGCGCCACCGAAGATGTAGAAACCGGTCCAGCTCGGCGCCACCGGCATCATCGGCGCCTTCACATAGGGGCGAGCCGCCAGATCAGCAGCCGAAGCGGCACCCGTGATCGCAACCAGCGCAGTGGCAGCAAGCAAAAGCTTTTTCATATTCAATTCCCCAAGATCGTCGTGTCGCAGGTGCCGGGTTGCGGCGGCGATTCCCTCGCCAGATGTGCCCGAACTATAGCCGATTGGTGCCCAAAAGCTGTTGCAGGTTGAGCACACCGGAGGGGAAAGTGCGCTGCGGGATGCGCGCGGCCCTCGTAAGTCTCTGATCAAACTAGGTGATTGCAGGTTCGCGCGAGTGAATGGAACCTGCAATCGAGGCGTGAAATCGGGTCAAAAGCTAGACGTCGAGCAGCTCGTCGCTGGCGAATTCGGCCTTTTCCGAAATGAAGGCAAAGCGGGCCTCCGCCTTGGTCCCCATCAGCCGCTCGACCGAGTCGGCCGTGCCGTCGCGATCTTCGGCGAGCAGCATCACGCGCAGCAGGGTGCGCTTGGCCGGATCCATGGTGGTTTCCTTCAATTGCGCCGGCATCATCTCGCCGAGACCTTTGAAGCGGCCGATCTCGACCTTGGCGTTGGCGTTGAACTCGCGCTTGAGGAGCTCGTCCCGGTGGGCATCGTCGCGCGCGTAGAACGTCTTGCTGCCATGGGTCAGTCGGTAGAGCGGCGGCACGGCGAGGTAGAGGTGGCCCTCGTCGATCAGCGGTCTCATCTGCCTGTAGAAGAACGTGATCAGCAGCGAGGCGATGTGGGCGCCGTCCACGTCGGCATCGGTCATGATGATGATACGCTGGTAGCGCAGATCCTCTTCGCGATACGACGTGCCCGTGCCAGCGCCGATCGCCATCACGAGGTCGGCGAGCTGGGCATTCGCCGTCAGCTTGTCCTTGCCGGCCGAGGCCACGTTGAGGATCTTGCCGCGCAGCGGCAGCACCGCCTGCTTCTTGCGGTCGCGCGCCTGCTTGGCGCTGCCGCCGGCCGAATCGCCCTCGACGATGAACAGCTCGGAGCCCTCGGTGCCGGCATCGGTGCAATCGGCAAGCTTGCCCGGCAGGCGCAGCTTCTTGGTCGCGGTCTTGCGCGCCGTCTCCTTCTCCTGGCGACGGCGGATGCGCTCCTCGGCGCGCTCGATGACGAAATCGAGCAGCCGGTTGGCCTGCACCGGATTGCCCGACAGCCAGTGATCGAACGGATCCTTGACGGCTTGCTCGACGATGCGCTGGGCCTCGGCGGTCGCGAGGCGATCCTTGGTCTGGCCCTGGAATTCGGGCTCGCGCACGAACACCGAGAGCATGATGGCGGCGCCCGCCATGATGTCCTCGGAGGTGATGTTGGCCGAGCGCTTGCCTTGGCCGACGCGCTCGGCGTGGTCCTTCAGGCCGCGCAGCAGCGCGCTGCGGATGCCGGATTCGTGCGTGCCGCCGTCGGGCGTCGGAATCGTGTTGCAGTAGGACGACAGGAAGCCGTCGGCATCAGCGGTCCAGGCGACCGCCCATTCGCAGCCGCCATGGCCGCCGGTGCGGCCCGACTTGCCGGCGAAGATATCCGGATGGACCAGCGTGTCGGCATGGATCGCTGCGGCCAGATAGTCCTTCAGGCCGCCGGGGAAGTGGAACGTCGCCTCGGGCTGGACGTCCTCGATGCCCTTCAGCAGCGACGGATCGCATTTCCAGCGGATCTCGACGCCGCCGAACAGATAGGCTTTCGAGCGCGCCATCTTGAACAGGCGCTGCGGCTTGAACGTCGCCTTGGCGCCGAAGATGGTCGGGTCGGGCTGGAAACGCACCCGTGTGCCGCGCCGGTTGGCGACCTTGCCGACCTCCTCGAGCTTGCCCTTCGGGTGGCCGCGCTCGAAGATCATGCGGTAGAGCTTCTGGTTGCGTGCGACCTCGACCTCGAGCCGGGTCGACAGCGCGTTCACCACGGAGATGCCGACGCCGTGCAGACCGCCCGAGGTCTCGTAGACCTTGGAGTCGAACTTGCCGCCCGCGTGCAGGGTGCACATGATGATCTCGAGCGCCGACTTCTTGGGAAACTTCGGATGTGGATCGATCGGAATGCCGCGGCCGTTGTCGGTCACGGTGAGGAAGCCTTCGGCATCGAGCTCGACCTCGATGAAGGTGGCGTGGCCGGCCAGCGCCTCGTCCATCGAGTTGTCGATGACCTCGGCGAACAGGTGGTGCAGCGCCTTTTCGTCGGTGCCGCCGATATACATGCCGGGGCGGCGCCGCACCGGCTCCAGGCCCTCGAGGACCTCGATGTCACGGGCGGTGTAATCGCCCTCGGCGCTGCCTGCGCGGGCGGCTGGCTTGGCCGGAGCCTTGCCCTTGGCGGCGAACGCCGCCAACGGGTCCGTGACGCCCTTGGCCTTGGCTTTTGCAGCTGATTTCAACGGTTTACCCATGGAATTGGATGTTGCGTGTGCGCAAGATGGAACGAATCGTTGGGCCTGACTATGCCATGGACCGGCATAAAACAATGACCCCGGGAAACAACGACGTTCACCAGCCCGCCACGTTTTGGCCGGTTCCGATCGCCGGATCGCCGCTGTTCACGCGGTTCAGCCGGTTGTTGTGACTTGAAGTGGGCGGGTTCGGTGGCGTACCAGTCCGCGCCATGGAACCGCGAAGGCCTTCAAGCACTTAAGCGCCGCGGAGCAGAAAGGCGTCGAGCAGATGGAAGATTTTGGCCGCGCGGTTGCCGACTTCGTGCGCGACCATCAGGCCTGGGCTGCTCCGATCGTCCTGCTGCTTGCCTTTGGCGAGTCCCTGGCCTTCGTCTCGCTCCTGATTCCCGCCTGGGGCGCCCTGGTCGCGATCGGCGCCCTGATCGGCGCCACCGGGATCAGCTTCTGGCCGATATGGCTGGCCGGTGGAATCGGCGCCGCGCTCGGCGACTGGGTCTCCTACTGGTTCGGCTACCGCTACAAGGACCGCGTCGCCCAGATGTGGCCGCTGTCGCGATACCCGGAGCTGCTGCCGCGCGGCGAGGCCTTCGTGCGCGATTGGGGCGTGCCGAGCATCTTCATCGGCCGGTTCTTCGGCCCGTTGCGCGCGTCGGTGCCGCTGGCGGCGGGCATTTTCGAGATGCCCTACATGGTGTTCCAGATCGCCAACTTCGTGTCGGCGCTGGTGTGGTCGGCGGTGCTGCTGTTGTTCGGCGACATCATCGGGCGCACCATGGAATGGCTGTGGCATGCGGTCTGACGCCAGCCCCGAACGGGCCGGGCCGACGTGCGAGCTTGACGCAGGAACCCTGCGGCCCTATAGGCCTGCCCCCATGATCAACGCAGCGACCAACATGATCGCCGAAATGCGCCGTCGTACCTCCGCGGTACGGGCGATGATCTGCGTCTAGATCACAGCCCCTGCCGCCGGATCCGTCCCGCGGCAAACTTTCTCCTTGCAGCGCGATCGATCAGGCGGCTCCTTCGCCCAGCAGGAGTTTTCCGATGTACACGCCACCGCCCTTCAAGCCCGATCGCGCCGCGAGCCTCGGCTTTGCGGAGGCGCGCGGCTTCGGCACGGTCTGCGCGTGGGACGGCACTAGGCCGATTGCGTCCTCCGTGCCGTTTCACCTGGGGGCGCTGAACGACGGCACGCCGCAGGCGTTCTTCCACGTCGCCCGCGGCAATCCGCTGGCGAAGCTCGCCGACGGCGCGACGCGGTGGCTGCTCGCCGTCAACGGCGCCGATGCCTATGTGTCGGCCGACTGGTACGTCTCGCCCGATCAGGTGCCGACCTGGCTTTATCAGGCGGTGCATCTGACCGGCCCGGCGCGCATCCTGTCGGAGGCGGAGCTTGCAGAGCAGGTGGATGCGGTCAGCGCCAAGTTCGAGCAATGGCTGTTGCCGAAGGCGCCGTGGACCTCGGGCAAGATGAGCGCTGGCCGGCTCGAGGCGATGCGCAAGGCGATCGTCGGCATCGTGATGACGATCGACGAGGTCGAGGGCAGCTTCAAGCTCAACCAGCATAAGTCGGAAGCCGATTATGCGGCGGTCGCGACCCGGCTCGGCGAGCGGCCCGACATCGGCTCGCAACAGATATCGTCTCTCATGCGGCAGGCGCGGCCCCAGGCCTTTGCCGGCGAAACCCAGACCTAAGGAGCGTGCCATGACCGTGATCGACAGCAATTTGCCGAAAGCTCACATCACCTCCGGGACTGCGACACGCGCCGTGTTCGTCGACGGCGGCTCGGGCACGACCGGCCTGGGAATCGCCGAGCGGCTCCGGCACCAGCCGGATATCGTCGTGAAGACGATCGCCGAGGACAAGCGCAAGGATCCGGCAGCCAAGCGGGCGCTGATGGCCGAGGTCGATCTCGTCATCCTTTGCCTGCCCGATGACGCCGCCAAGGAGACGGTGGCGCTGATCGACGGCATGGGCAGCTCTGCGCCGAAGGTGCTGGACGCGTCGACCGCCTATCGCGTCGCGCCGGACTGGGCCTATGGCTTTCCCGAGCTCGCCGCCGATCAGGCCGACAAGATCCGCAATGCACGCAAGGTCTCCAACCCCGGCTGCTATCCCACCGGTGGCATCGCGCTGTTGCGGCCATTGGTCGATGCCGGCCTGCTGCCGCAGGACTATCCGGTGACGGTGAATGCCGTCAGCGGCTATTCCGGCGGCGGCAAGACCATGATCGCGGCCTTCGAGAACGGCACCGCGCCGAACTTCGAGCTGTACGGCCTCGGCCTCGAGCACAAGCATCTGCCGGAGCTGCAGCTCTATTCGCGGCTGACCCGGCGGCCGATCTTCATTCCCTCGGTCGGCAACTACCGGCAGGGGATGTTGGTCTCCGTGCCGCTGCAGCTCGACACGCTGCCGGGCAGGCCGTCGGGCTCGGACTTGCAGGCCGCCCTGGCGAAACACTATGCCGGCAGCAGATACGTTTCGGTGATGCCGCTCGATGGCGCGGCGGCCAAGAGCGGCAGGCTGGAGCCGGAGGCGCTGAACGAGACCAACGAGCTCGAGCTCTACGTCTTCGCCAGCGACACGCATCACCAGGCGGTGCTGGTGGCGCGGCTCGACAATCTCGGCAAGGGCGCGTCGGGCGCGGCCGTGCAGAACATGCGGCTGATGCTCGGGCTGCCCGATCTCGAGAGCTGAGATCGATCTGGATCATCCCGGTCGCGGAAGCGCCCGGCACGATCGACATCATCATGCGACGGCCTGCGTTCCGCGGGCCGCGCTGTGCATTGACGCACGCTGAGGAATGGGCAGACCCATGACCGTCATCGATCTGAACGCGCTGCCCGTCACCGTCAAAGACGTGCGCGCCGCCGCCGAGACCATCGGTGGCGCCGTGCTCGCGACGGCCTGCAACCAGAGCAGGACGCTCGGCGAGATCTGCGGCTGCAACGTCTGGCTCAAATTCGAGAACCTGCAGTTCACCTCCTCGTTCAAGGAGCGCGGCGCGCTGAACCGGCTGAATGCGCTGTCCGCCGGGCAGCGCGAACGCGGCGTGATCGCGATGTCGGCCGGCAACCACGCGCAGGGCGTCGCCTACAATGCGCGGCGTCTCGGCATTCCCGCGACCATCGTGATGCCGGTGGGCACGCCGATGGTGAAGGTGGAGAACACCAAGCGGCACGGCGCCGAGGTCGTGATTTCCGGCGCCACCCTGGAAGAGGCGGGGGCATTTGCCAGGGAGCACGGTGCGGCCAAGGGCATGACCATGATCCACCCGTACGACGATCCGCTGATCATCGCCGGGCAGGGCACAGTGGCGCTGGAGATGCTCGCGGTGGTCCCCGAGCTCGATACGCTCGTGGTGCCGATCGGGGGCGGCGGGCTGATCTCTGGCATGGCGGTCGCGGCGCGCGCCATCAAGCCGGGCCTGCGCATCGTCGGCGTGCAGGCCGAACTCTATCCCTCCATGTACAACGCCGTCCGCAACAGCCAGCTGCCGATGCGCGGTGATACGCTGGCCGAGGGCATCGCGGTGAAGTCGCCGGGCCGGATCACGACCGAGATCATCCGACAGCTCGTCGATGACATATTGCTGGTCACCGAGCCGCAGATCGAGCGTGCGCTGGCGACCTTGATCTCGATCGAGAAGACAGTGGTCGAAGGCGCCGGCGCCGTCGGTCTCGCCGCCGTGCTCGCGCACCCTGCGCAGTTTGCCGGACGCAATGTCGGCCTGGTGCTGAGCGGCGGCAACATCGATACCCGGTTGATCGCCTCGGTCCTGACCCGCGAGCTGGCGCGTGAGGGGCGGCTGACGCAGTTGTCGATCGACATCGTCGACCGCCCGGGACAGCTCGCGGCCGTCTCCACCCTGCTTGCGGATGCGGGCGCCAACATCATCGAGGTCTCGCACCAGCGCACCTTCTCGGACCTGCCGGCGAAGGCGACCCTGCTGGAGCTGGTGATCGAGACGCGCGACCAGGCCCACCTCAACGACGTGATGGCAAAACTCGTTGCCGCCGATTTCAAGGCACGGTGCACCTGAGCGTCGTACGGTCCACGGCCTATTCTCTTGCGCAGCCGGCGCCAGCTCGCGCCGGTCGGTCCGCGCCTTCCCAGCTCAGCTAGCCGTCTCTCCCGCCTGCAATACGTATCGCAAACGCGAACACCTCATCCTTGAGGTTCTCACTGTCAGAATTTCAGTTGCGCACCTCAGAAAATGAGGACAGGATTACCGCAACAAAGAAGACGGTTGGGAGGATTCCGATGGGACTGCTCGCGAAGCTGGGACTCGCCGCTGCCGCATGCCTGCTTGGTGCGACCGCCGCAAGCGCCGACACCACGGTGAAATGGCTGCATATCGAGGTCAATCCGGCCCAGGTGAAGATCTGGGAGGAGGTGGCCCGCGCCTACGAGGCGTCGCATCCCGGCACCAAGATCGAGATGCAGTTCCTCGAGAACGAGGCCTACAAGGCCAAGCTGCCGACCATCCTGCAATCCAAGGACCGGCCGAACATCATCTACAGCTGGGCCGGCGGCGTGCTGAAGGCGCAGATCGAGGCCGGCGTCCTCGAGGACATCACCGACCAGGTGAAGGGCTACAGCGACAGCGTGACGCCGGCAGCGCTCGCGGCCTTCACCGACAACGGCCATGTCTACGGCCTGCCGATCTCGCTGTCGCAGGTCGGCTTCGTCTGCAACAAGGAGCTGATGGCCAAGGCGAAGGTCGATCCGGCTGCCATCAAGAGCTGGGATGATCTGCTGGCGGCCGTGAAGGCGTTGAAGGCCGCGGGCGTGACCCCGATCGTCGTCGGCGGCGCCGACAAATGGCCGCTGCATTTCTACTGGACGCATCTGGCGGTGCGCATCGGCGGCAAGCCGGCATTCGACGCGGCGTTGCGCGGCGAGAATGGCGGCTTTGCTGGCGATACCTTCGTCAAGTCCGGCGAGCTGTTCAAGCAGCTCGTCGATCTCCAGCCGTTCCAGAACGGCTTTCTTGGCTTCAAGAATCCGCAGGCCGTCGGCTATTTCGGCGACGGCAAGGCGGCCATGACGCTCGCGATCAGCTCCGTCTACAACCTGCAGCGGGCGCTCGCCGCCGACAAGGTGGGCCTCAGCGAAGACAAGATCTGCTGGTTCGATTTTCCGGTCGTGCAAGGCGGCAAGGGCGCGCCGACGGATACGCTCGGCGGCATCACCGGCTGGCTGGTCACCAAGGGCTCGCCCAAGGAAGCGGTCGATTTCCTGAAGTACTTCATCTCCAAGGACGTCCAGACCCGGCTGGCGACAGGGAATTTCATCATCCCGGTGGTGCAGGGCGCCGACGCCGGCCTCAACAATTCCTTCATGAAGCTGATCGCGTCCAATCTGGCAAAATCGAACTATCACCAGAACTTCTATGACCAGAGCCTGGGTCCCTCCGTCGGCCGTGTCGTCAATGACGTCTCCGCGGAGATTGCCGGCGGCAGCATGACCCCGCAGGACGCCGCCCAGGCGATCGAGGCGGCGCGGAAGCAGGGCAACTGACGTGGCGCGGCCGATCGCGGGCTCGCCGGCGATGGTGTCGCCGGCATCGCTCTCCGCGCGCGCGGTGCGCGGCCCGAGCTGGGACGGCCGCTTCACCGTCCTGGTCCTGTTCCTGCCGCCGGCGCTGCTGCTGTTCACGCTGTTCGTGGTGCTGCCGATCGGCGAGGCCGCCTGGTACTCCGGCTTCAACTGGAACGGATTCGGACGGCCGACCCATTGGATCGGCTTCGACAACTACCGCTTCGTGCTGGAGACGCGCGCCTTCTGGCTCGCGCTGCGCAACAACGGCCTGATCATTGCGGTCTCGCTCTGCGTCCAGCTGCCGCTGGCGTTGACACTGGCCCTGATGCTCGCGGAGCGGTTTCGCGGCGCGGTCGCGCTGCGCATGCTGTTCTTCATGCCCTATATCCTCGCCGAGATCGCGACCGGGCTGATCTTCAGCTTCGTCTATGACGGCGATTACGGCCTGGTCGCGTCGATCTGGCGCAGCTTCGGCGCCGAGCCGCCGCATCTGCTGGCCTCGACCGACACGGCGATGCTGGCGGTGCTGATCGTGATCGTCTGGAAGTATTTCGGCTTCCACATGATGCTGTTCATCGCGGCGCTGCAAAGCATCGACAAGAGCCTGATCGAGGCGGCACGGATCGACGGAGCCACCCGGACGCAGAGCCTGCGCCATGTCGTCATCCCCTTGCTCTATCCGACGATCCGGCTGTCGGTGTTCTTCGCCATCGTCGGCTCGCTGCAGCTGTTCGATCTCGTGATGCCGCTGACCCGCGGTGGCCCCGCCGACTCCTCGAACACGATGGTGAGCTTCCTCTACAACAACGGCATCTCCCGCATGCGGGTCGGCTATGGCAGCGCCATCGGTGTCATCCTGTTCGTGATCTGTGTGACATTTGCCTTCACCTACAAGCGATGGTTCATGCGCGATGAATAGTGCCGAGACGAGCCAAGCGCCGTTCGATCCCGCCGTGCTGTTCAAGGCGGTGTTCCTCGCGATCGTCGCCATCTTCGTGCTGGTGCCGCTGCTCGCGACGCTGCTGGGCGGCTTCAAGTCGCTCGGGGAACTGCGCGTCAATCCGTTTGGCCTGCCGCAGCGCTGGGAGTGGCAGAATTATGCCGACATCCTGTTCTCCGGGCGCTACTGGCAGCTGCTGCGCAACTCGCTGATCATCTCCACGCTGACGGTGGTCCTGACTCTCATCGTCGCGTCGATGGCGGCCTTCACCTTTGCTCATGTCCGATTCTACGGCAGCTCGATGCTGTTGAGCTATCTGACGCTCGGCCTGCTGTTTCCGGCGGCGACCGCGGTGTTGCCGCTGTTCATCAAGGTGCGCGATCTCGGGCTGCTGGACACCTATTTCGGCGTCGCGCTGCCGCAGGTCGCCTTCAGCCTTGCGATGAGCGTGCTGCTGCTGCGCCGCTTCTTCAAGGACATCCCCTACGAGCTGCTCGAGGCCGCGCTGGTCGACGGCTGCAGCTACGTCAAATTCTTCCGCTATGTGACGCTGCCATTGTCGCGCCCGATCCTGGCGACCGTGGGCACCATCACTTTCGTGAACAGCTGGAACGCCTATCTGTTGCCGCTCGTGATGCTCAACACCGACGCGCTGTATCCCTGGCCGCTCGGCATCATGGTCTATCAGGGCGAATATTCCTCCGAGTGGCACCTGATCCTCGCCTTCATCACCCTGACCATCCTGCCCACGATCGTCCTTTTCCTCCTGGCGCAGAAGCACATCGTTGCCGGCCTGACATCGGGCGCGGTCAAGGGATGAACGAGACCTCACGGAGACCCCAATGAGAAAAGTCGGCATCGGCATCATCGGCTGCGGCAACATCAGCACGGCGTATCTGAAGGCCGCGCAGCGCTTTCCCGTTCTGGACATCAAGGCGCTCGCCGACATGCGCAGCGACGCCGCCGAGCGGCAGGGCGCGGCCTTCGGCCTGCCGGCGATGCGGGTCGATCAATTGCTGAAGCGCGATGACGTCGAGATCGTCATCAATCTCACCGTGCCGCTCGCCCATACCGACGTCAGTCTCGCCGTGCTGAACGCCGGCAAGCACGTGCATTCCGAGAAGCCGCTGGGCATCGACGTCGCCGAGGCCCGCAAGGTGATCGAGCTTGCCGCGCAGAAGAATCTCCGCGTCGGCTGCGCGCCCGACACCTTCCTGGGCGGCGGACACCAGACCGCACGCAAGCTGATCGACGACGGCGCGATCGGCACACCCGTGGCCGGTAGCGCCTTCTTCGGCTGCCCCGGCCATGAGCGCTGGCATCCCGCGCCGGGCTTCTATTATCTGCGCGGCGGCGGGCCGATGCTCGACATGGGGCCGTACTACATCACCGATCTCGTGCAACTGCTCGGCCCGGTGGCGAGCGTCATGGGCTCGACCGCGCGCCCGCGAGCGGAGCGCCTCGTCACCAGCCAGCCGATGAGCGGCACGCTGATTCCGGTCGAGGTGCAGACGCACGTCGCAGGCACGCTCGAATTCGAAAGCGGTGCGGTGGTCTCGGTCACGATGAGCTTCGACGTCCCGAGGCACCGGCACGCCCCCATCGAGATCTATGGCGACGAGGGCAGCATGCTGGTGCCGGACCCCAACCGCTTCGGCGGCGAGGTCCAGGTCGCCAGGACCGGCGGCGACTGGCAGACGATGCCGTTGACGCATGGTCACATCGACGGCGAGTTCCGCTCCATCGGCGTCGCCGACATGGCGACCGCGATCCTGAACGACCGGCCGCATCGCGCCAGCGGCGCGCTCGCGTTCCACGTGCTGGAGGTCATGGAAGCGTTCCAGACCTCCGCAAACGAAGGCCGGCGGGTCAAGATCGAGAGCCGCGTGGAGCGGCCGGCGATGTTGCCGGTTGGACGCGACACCGGACAGATCGACTGAGGACAGAGACATGCGCAAGGCAATGATTGTGTGGGGCGGCTGGCCGGGACATGACCCCGATCTCTGTGCCTCGATGATCCGCGGCTGGCTCAAGGCGGAAGGCTTCGAGGTGCGGATCGAGACCACGACGGCTGCATTCGCAGATCCTGCGATCCACGATCTGTCGCTGATCATCCCGATCTACACGATGTCCAAGATCGAGAAGGCGGAAGCGCTCAATCTCTGCGCGGCGGTGCGCAGCGGCGTTGGGCTCGCCGGCCATCATGGCGGCATGTGCGATGCCTTCCGCGATTCGGTCGACTACCAGTTCCTGTGCGGCGGGCAATGGGTCGCCCATCCCGGCAATATCATCGACTACCGGGTCGACTTGACCCGGCCGGACGATCCCATCATGAAGGGCCTGACAAGTTTCGAGCACCGTTCCGAGCAGTATTACATGCACGTCGACCCGGCCAACGAGGTGTTGGCGACCACGACCTTCACCGGAGAGCACGCCCCGTGGATCGAGGGGGTGGTGATGCCGGTGGTCTGGAAGAAGCGCTACGGCGCGGGCAGGGTGTTCTATTCCTCGCTCGGCCACCGCGCTTACGAGCTCGACGTGCCGGAGATCCGGACGTTGATGACCCGCGGCATGTTATGGGCGGCGCGCGAGTGACGGCTGACGCGAACCCGTTGCCGGTCCGGGCCACGCTGGAGGACGTCGCGCGGACGGCGGGCGTGTCGCTCGCCACCGTCGACCGCGTCATCAACCGGCGCGAGGGCGTGCGTGCCAAGACCGTTGCCCGGGTGGAGGCCGCTGTTGCCAAGCTGGGTTATCGCGCCGACGTCGCCGCGGCACGGCTCGCGCGCGGCCAGAGCTTCCGCTTTGCCTTCGTGCTGCCGACCGGTGGCAACAGCTTCATGACCGTCCTGACCGAGCAGGTCCAGCGCACGGCGGAGTGGCTGGCCGGCCAGCGCGGCTTCATCGATATCCTCCACGTCGACGTGTTCGATCCTGACGTGCTGGCCGGTGCGCTGGAGAACCTGTCGCCGGCCTATCAGGGCGTTGCGGTCATCGCGCTCGATCACCCCAGAGTGCGCGCCGCGATCGACGAGCTCACCGCGCGCGGTGTCGCGGTGGTGACCCTGGTCTCGGACGCGCCCAGCTCGCGCCGCCTGCATTATGTCGGGATCGACAATCCGGCCGCGGGGCGAACCGCCGCCACCCTGATGGGACGCTATCTCGGCGGTCGCGAGGGAACGGTCGCGGTGATCGCGGGATCTCTGTCGCTGCGCGATCATGCCGAGCGGCAGTTCGGCTTCAACCAGATCCTCTCCAGCGAATATCCGAACCTGCGGGCGCTGCCCGTGATCGAGGGCCGCGACGACAGCGAGCGCACGCGGGAGCTGACCGCGGCGCTGCTCGCGCGCCATGCGGATCTGCTCGGCATCTATTGCTGCGGCGCCGGCAATCGCGGCATCGCCGATGCCCTGGAGGCCTCAGGGCGAGCTCGCGACGTGGTGTGGATCACGCATGAGCTGACCCAGCACACCAGGAGGTTCCTTGTCCGCGGCACGTGCGACGCCATCATCAACCAGGATCCCGGCCACGAGGCGCGCTCGGCGGCGCGCGTCCTGCTCGCGCACTGCTCGGGGGAGCCGATCAGTCCCGATCAGGAGCGCATCCGCATCGATATCTTCCTGCGGGACAATCTGCCCTAGCGGATCGCTAGAGCCAGCCGAAGATCGCGACCGCGAGCACAGCCTGTGCCGCGAAGCCGACCACGAACGCCAGCGTCCGGAACACCGGCAGGCCGATCGCGTAGACGATGACGTGAGCGACGCGCGACCAGAAATAGACGGCGCAGGCGAGCACGGTCCATTTGGTCGAGTAGTCGATCGCATTGAGGATCAGCACCAGAGGCGCGAAGATCACGAGGTTCTCGACCGCATTGTCGTGCGCGAACATCAGCCGCGTGGCCCACGGCGCGTGCGGCTTGTCGTTGCGGGAGGGATTGGCCATGGCGCCCGTGAGGCCGCGGACCTGGCAGCGGTTCAGGATGTAGGGAACCCACAGCAGGCCGGTCAGAATGACCGTGAGCGTCAGCCAGAACAGTTCGCGCGTCATCGAGATCCCCTCAACTGATTCCCGTCCCGTCCCGGCGGGACGGAGCGGTTATAGTCAATCGCGGCGGATCACGCTATGCGCGGACGCGGACATAGGAGCCCGGCGCATCCTCGAGCGGTGGATAGGCCTCGTTGCCGACGTCGCGTGCGGGAACTTCTTCCGGATCCAGCTGGCTCAGCCATTCGCGCCAGTCCGGCCACCACGAGCCCTTGTGCTCCTGCGCGCCCTTCATCCAGTCCTTCAGCGAGATGTCGTGGATCTGGTCATTGGTCCAGTACTGATACTTGCCGGAGGAGGGCGGGTTGACGACGCCGGCGATGTGGCCCGAGCCCGACAGCACGTATTTCACCGGACCGCCGAAGAATTGCGATCCGTACAGCACGGAGTCGGCCGGCGCGATGTGGTCCTCGCGGGTGGCGAGATTGTAGACCGGCACCTTCACCTTGGAGAGGTCGAGCAGCGTGTTGTCGAGCACCATGGTGCCCTGCGTCAGCCGGTTCTCCAGATAGCAGTTGCGCAGATAGTAGGAATGGTTCGCCGCCGACATCCGCGTGGCGTCCGAATTCCAGTGCAGCAGGTCAAACGCCTGCGGCGCCTGGCCCTTCAGGTAATTGTTGACGACGTAGGACCAGATCAGGTCGTTCGAGCGCAGCATGTTGAAGGCCATCGCCATCTTGCTGCCTTCGAGCACGCCCGAGGCCTGCATGTCGCGTTCCAGCGCCGAGATCTGGGTCTCGTCGACGAACACCAGGAGATCGCCGGCATGGGTGAAGTCGACCTGTGCGGCCAGGAAGGTCGCGGAGGTCACGCGCTGGCGGCGCTTGTCGGCGAGCCAGGCCAGCGTCGTCGCCAGCATGGTGCCGCCGACGCAATAGCCCATCGTGTGCACCTTCATCTCGCCCGTCACCTTCTCGATGACGTCCATCGCGGTGAGCGGACCTTCCTTCATGTAGTCCTCCCAGGTCTTGGTCCCGAGCTTCTTGTCGGGATTGACCCAGGAGATCACGAACACCGTGAGGCCCTGATCGACGCACCATTTGATGAAGGATTTCTCGGGGCGCAGATCGAGGATGTAGAACTTGTTGATCCAGGGCGGCACGATCAGCAGCGGCGTGCGCAGCACGTTCTCCGTCGACGGCGCGTACTGGATCAGTTGCATCATGTCGTTCTGGAAGATGACCTTGCCCGGCGTCGTCGCCATGTTGACGCCGACCTCGAGATTGGCCGGGTCGGACTGGCGAATCTTGAGCGAGCCCTTGCCGGCCTCGATGTCCTCCGCGAGCATCTGCATGCCACGCACCAGGTTATCGCCGCTCGACGCCACCGTCTGCCGCAGCACCTCAGGATTGGTCAGAACGAAATTCGAGGGCGCCAGCGCATTGGTGATCTGGTTGACGTAGAACTCGGCCTTCTTGCGCGTGTGCGGATCGAGGCCTTCGGCATTGTGGACGAGGTCCTGCGCCCATTGCGTCGTCAGCAGATAGGCCTGCATCACGAAATCGAAGAACTGGCTCGACTTCCATTCCGGATCGGCGAAGCGCTTGTCGCGCGGCGAGGGCGAAATGGCCGGGGGCGCGTCTTCGCCGGCGAGACGGCGCGCGGCCGAGCCCCACAAATCGAGATAGCCCTTGGCGATCTTGGTCTGGACGTCGCTGGCGCGATCCTTGTCCGACAGCCAGTAGTCGGCGACCGCGGTGAAGGATTTGACGACCTCGGTCAATTCGGTCGGTGGCCGGTCCTGAACCTCGCCGGTCTCGCGCGGCTTCAGATAGGCGGACAGCGCCTTGCCGCTGCTTTCCATGGCCTTCGCGATGTTCATCGCGAACGCTTCCGCATCGAATGTTTTTTCTGGATTGCTGCTGTTCTGAACGTCGGTCATGGCTCGATCACACTATCGCGTCGGGATCGTTTCGTCACCGCGCGAGATCAATAATCCGCGAGTTTGCGGCAAATTCGATTTCTGATTGTTGCGCTGCGAAAAAATCTCTCGCTTCCGACATCATGATCACGTAGCTGGATGAAATTCCTGTTCAAGCCGGTCACGTTTCGAGTGACAATTGGTTGTGCTGCGGCAAAATGCGCCGCGCTGCGGTCGGGCCGGGGACCGTCGACTGGAAGTTGGGGGCTGAGGGACGTGCGCGTGGGGACGCAGGGGCGAGGTTGGAGGTCGGGACGGCGCGCCCTTGTTGCGGGACTCGTCGTGTTCGGCGCGCTCGCGCTTGCCGGGTGCTCCAGTCCAATCGCGGACATGCCTTCGCTCGACGCGGATGCCGTCGCCCGACCCAAGGAGCCGGGTGGGTATCTGCCCGTCAACGACGTGCCGCGCGACCGCGATGCGCCGATCATCTCGCCGCAGGAGCGCGACAAGATCGAAAAGGAGCTGCTCGCGGCGCGCGACCGCCAGGCTTCGGCGGGTACCAGCGTCAGGCCCAAATGACCGGCCCGGGACAAAGGCTGGGCGATCGGCCGCGTGGCGCGGCGTAATTGTCTGGCGCGGCGCGGCGGCCATGATAAAACAACCGGAATCAACACCTCCGCGTGTCGTTGCCAGCCAAGCCGCGAGCCCGTGCTAAACTCCTGATCCAGCACCGGTTTCAAGGCATGGCGAACGCCGCCGCAGCGCCAGCCCTGCTGGCGAATCCGCCCCCGGTTGCCGGAGCCGAGAGACCCATGGAAGATTTTTACCGCATCCGCCGTTTGCCGCCTTACGTGTTCGAGCAGGTCAACCGGGCCAAGGCGGCCGCGCGGAATGCCGGGGCCGACATCATCGATCTCGGCATGGGCAATCCGGATCTCCCGGCGCCGCCGCACGTGCTGGAGAAGCTCAAGGAGACCCTGGGCAAGCCGCGGACCGACCGCTATTCGGCCTCGCGCGGCATCGTCGGACTGCGCCGGGCGCAGGCCGGCTATTACGACCGCCGTTTCGGGGTGAAACTCAATCCCGACACTCAGATCGTGGCGACCTTGGGCTCGAAGGAAGGTTTTGCCAACGTCGCGCAGGCGATCACCGCACCGGGCGATGTCATCCTCTGCCCGAATCCGAGCTATCCGATTCACGCCTTCGGTTTCCTGATGGCGGGCGGCGTGATCCGCTCGGTGCCGTCCGAGCCGACCCCGCAATTCTTCGAGGCGGCCGAGCGCGCGATCATCCATTCCATTCCGAAGCCGCTGGCGCTGATCGTCTGCTATCCGAGCAACCCGACCGCCTATGTCGCGAGCCTCGACTTCTATCGCGACCTCGTCGCATTCGCGAAGAAGCACGAGATCCTGATCCTCTCGGACCTCGCTTATGCCGAGGTGTATTTCGACGACAAGAACCCGCCGCCGTCGGTGCTGCAGGTGCCCGGCGCGATGGATGTCGCCGTCGAATTCACCTCGATGTCCAAGACCTATTCGATGGCCGGCTGGCGCATGGGCTTTGCCGTCGGCAACGAGCGCATCATCGCGGCGCTCGCGCGCGTCAAATCGTACCTCGACTACGGCGCGTTCACGCCGGTCCAGGTGGCGGCCACCGCTGCGCTCAACGGCCCCGACGACTGCATCCGCGAGATGCGCGACGTCTATCGCAAGCGCCGCGACACGCTGGTCGAGTCGTTCGGCCGGGCCGGCTGGGAGATCCCGTCGCCCGAGGCCTCGATGTTCGCCTGGGCGCCGCTGCCGGAGAAGTTCAAGAGCCTCGGCAGCATGCAGTTCGCGACGCTCATGGTCGAGAAGTCCGGCGTCGCGGTGTCGCCGGGCGTCGGCTTCGGCGAGCATGGCGAGGGCTATGTCCGCATCGCGATGGTCGAGAACGAGCAGCGCATTCGGCAGGCCGCGCGCGGTGTCCGCCGCTTCCTTGAAAGCGGGATCGAAACGTTGCACAACGTCGTTCCCATCGCCAACCGGCGCTGAGCCCTCCCGTACTTTCCTTTCGACAGGTTCTTTGATTCCATGGTCGCACCCCTGAGAGTGGGCATCGCGGGCCTCGGCACCGTGGGTGTCGAGGTCGTTCGTCTCATCGAGCGTCAGGCGCGCGTGCTGACCGAGCGGACGGGGCGCCCGGTCAAGGTTGTCGCCGTGACGGCGCGGTCGAAGGCCAAGAAGCGCGGCATCGATCTGTCCGGCATCACCTGGGCCAAGGATGCGCTGGCGCTTGCCTCGGATCCGGAGGTCGATTGCCTGGTCGAGCTGATGGGCGGCGCCGGCGATCCTGCGCTGTCGGCGATCGACACCGCGCTGAAGGCCGGCAAGTCGGTGGTGACCGCCAACAAGGCGCTGATCGCAAAGCACGGTCTGAAGCTCGCCAAGGCGGCCGAGAAGCATGGCGGCGCGCTGAATTTCGAGGCGGCCGTCTGCGCCGCCATTCCGGTGATCAAGACCCTGCGCGAGGGTCTCGCCGGCACCGGCATCAGCCGCGTCTATGGCATCCTCAACGGCACCTGCAACTACATCCTGACCCGGATGGAGCAGGAAGGGCTGTCGTTCGACGAGTGCCTGAAGGACGCCCAGCGCCTCGGCTATGCCGAGGCCGATCCGTCGTTCGACATTCATGGCCACGACACCGCGCAGAAGCTCGCGATCCTCGCGAGCCTCGCCTTCGGCACCCAGGTGGCGGAGAAATCCATCTATGTGGAAGGCATCTCCTCGATCGCCCCGGAGGACCTGAAGGCGGCGGCCGAGCTCGGCTACCGCGTCAAGCTGCTCGGCGTCGCCGTGCGGACCGCCAAGGGCATCGAGCAGCGGGTGCATCCGACGATGGTGCCGAAATCCTCCTCGATCGCCCAGGTGATGGGCGTCACCAACGCGGTCACGATCGACGGCGACGGTATCCCGCCGATCACGCTGGTCGGTCCGGGAGCAGGGGGCGCCGCGACGGCCTCCGCGGTCGTGGCCGATATCGCCGATGTCGCGCGCGGCATCCGCGCCGCGCCGTTCGGCCGCCCGGTCGAGAAGCTGCAGGCGACCGAGAAGGCGCCGATGGAGCGGCACGAGGGTGGCTATTACATCCGCCTGATGGCGCGTGACCATGCCGGCACCGCCGCCACCATCGCCACCCGGCTGGCCGAGCAGAAGATCTCGATCGAATCGATCGTGCAGCGCCATCCCAACGGCAGCGAGCCGGCGAAGACGGCCGGCAAGTCGGCGCCGGTGCCGGTCATCCTGATCACCTATGCGACACACGAGGATGCCGTGCATCGCGCGCTCCAGGCGGTGCAGCGCGACAAGGTCATCAGCGGCAAGCCCCAGGTCATCCGGATCGAGAAGAACTAGCGCATGATGCCCAGGGAACCGCTTGTCCCTGCTCAAACAAACGCGTGGCGTTTGGTATAGGTTCATGCTCAAAGCGGGAGAGTAGACAGGCGGGGAGCGGCCGTTCGTGCCGACCGCCTGACCCGGATGCCGCCCAGGGGGGCGGCGTGCGAGCGGTAGATTTTGATGGCGGATGTCCGCCTTGACGTCTTGAGGAGTTGATCGATGTCGACGCAGATTTCTGTCCCGCAACAATTGCTGCTCGAGCGCATCCTGACGCTGGAGCTGGTGCGCGTGACCGAACGGGCGGCGGTGTCGGCGGCGCGGCTGCGCGGCCACGGCCAGGAGAAGCCGGCCGACCAGGCGGCCGTGGATGCGATGCGCCGCGAGCTCAACAAGCTGCCGATCGAAGGCACGGTCGTGATCGGCGAGGGCGAGCGCGACGAAGCGCCGATGCTCTACATCGGCGAGAAGGTCGGCCTCAATGCCGGCCCCAAGGTCGACATCGCGGTCGATCCGCTCGAGGGGACGACCTTGTGCGCCAAGAACATGCCGGGCGCGATCGCAACCATGGCGATGGCCGATGGCGGCACCTTGCTGCACGCCCCCGACGTGTACATGCAGAAGATCGCGGTCGGCCCCGGCTACGCCAAGGGTGTCGTCGACATCGACGCGACGCCGGCCGACAACGTGCGCCGGCTCGCCAAGGCCAAGGGCGTCGAGCCCGGCGCGATCACGGTGCTGGTGCTCGACCGTCCGCGCCACGCCGACATCATCCAGGGCGTCCGCTCGACCGGCGCCGCGGTGCGCCTGATCACCGACGGCGACGTCGCCGGCGTGATCCACTGCGCCGACCCGGACAATACCGGCGTCGACATGTATCTCGGCACCGGCGGCGCGCCTGAGGGCGTGCTGGCCGCAGTGGCGCTGCGCTGCATCGGCGGCCAGATGCAGTGCCGCCTGATCCTCGACACCGAGGAGAAGCGCGAGCGCGCCCACAAGATGGGCGTTGGTGATCCCAAGATGATCTACGGCATCGAGGACATGGCCCGCGGCGACTGCCTGTTCGCGGCGACCGGCGTCACCACCGGCTCGCTGCTCTCCGGCGTCAAGTTCCGCAAGGACGGCGTCATCGAGACCGAGACCGTCGTGATGCGCTCGGTCACTGGCACGGTGCGCTACATCCGCGCCGAGCACCGCCAGTTGGCGAAGTTCCACCTCGACTAATCCAACCCTGTCATTCCGGGGCACGCGACTTGTCCGCCGAAGCTCGTAGAGCGAAGGCGGAAGCGTGAACCCGGAATCCCGAGCGCGCAGATCGAGATTCCGGGTCTGCGCGCTTCGCAGGCATCCCGGAATGACGAAGTCGGGGAGCGATTCAGCATGTCCGATCTGTCCATGGTCAAGGCGCTGGTGTTCGACGTGTTCGGCACCGTCGTCGACTGGCGCACCAGCCTGATCAACGACTTCACCGCGTGGTCGAAGACCCGCGGCATCCAGGGCGACTGGACCGCGCTGGTCGATGGCTGGCGCGGGCTCTATGTCGGCTCGATGGACGAGGTCCGCAAGCACCCCGAGCGCGGCTACGTCATCCTCGACGTCCTGCATCGCCGTTCGCTGGAGACGCTGGTCGCCAAGCTCGGCATCACCGGGCTCACCGAAGCCGATCTCGATCATCTCACCCGCGGCTGGCACCGGCTGCATCCGTGGGCCGACAGTGTCGCCGGCCTGACCCGGCTGAAGTCCAAATACATCATCGCGCCGCTCTCCAACGGCAACGTCGCGCTGCTCACCAACATGGCGAAGTTCGCAGGCCTCCCGTGGGACCTGATCCTCTCCGCCGAGCTGTTCGCGCACTACAAGCCCGACCCCGAGACCTATCTCGGCGCCGCGCGTCTGCTGGGTCTTGCGCCCGGCGAGGTGATGATGGTCGCCGCGCACAACAACGATCTCGAGGCGGCACAACGTTACGGCCTGAAGACCGCCTTCGTCGCCCGTCCCACTGAATACGGCCCGCTGCAGAGCCGCGACTTCGACGCCACCGGGGCCTGGGACATCGTTGCCGATGATTTCAACGGCATCGCCGACCGCTTGGGCTGCTGATCCTCCCGCCTCACGCGCCCGACACGATCACGCCGTACCAGCCGAGCCCCTTGTAGGTCTCGTAGCCGGGCGTGGCGTGGAACGCGACCAATCGTCCGGACGCATCCTGATAGAAGCCGCTGCGCTTGCCATCGAGCTTCAGCGACACCCGCTCGCTGAGAATGCCCTGGCCATCCGAGGACGCGATCACGCGATGGCTGGAATCCACCAGCAGTGCGCGCGCCCTGTCGCTCTCGCTGACGCGCACGCCCTGGACGATCGCGCGCGCCTGGGCTTCCCAGTCGAAATGAATGGCGAGCACGCCGAGCGGCTTGCCATGCGCCTTGCCATCCTCGCGCACGGAGGCGCAATAGGTCGCGACCTGGGCGTTGCCGAGCAGCGGCTGGCACTCAACGTCGCCGGCGACGTAGTCGTCGCCCGAGCGCAATCCACGCGCCTCGCGAAACCATTTGGTCTCGGCGACGCTCTGGCCGACGACGTTGAAGCGGTCGGCGCGGCCGTTGGCGATCACCTTGCCGCTGGGATCGCACAGCCACAAATCGAGATAGACCGTGTAGGCCGAGAGAATCACCGCGAGCCGTTCGGAGACATGGGCGACGCGCGCCGCGTCCGGAGCGGCGGCGCAATCGACCACGGCGGAGTCGGTCGCCCACCAGCGCACGTCGCAGGTCCGCTCATAGAGATTGCGGTCGATCAGCTCGATCGCATTCAGCGCCAGATCGACCATGCGCTCGCCGCGGGCCCGTTCGGTCATGCGCTCGATCGAGCTCTTGAGATTGCCGGTGCGCGTCGTGAGCTGGCCTTCGAGCTCGCGCGCGATGGTCTCGACCAATTGGCCGACGGCGCGGACCTCCTGGGCCACCACGGCGAAGCCCGCGCCCTGCGCGCCCACCCGCGAGCTCTCGATCAGCGCGTTCAAGGCCAGCATCTTCATCTGGTTGGTGATCTGCTGGATCGACTTGGTCTTCTCGCAGGCGATCTGATTGACCTCGCCGGTGAGCCGCGCGATCAGCGCCGAGACGTCGGTCTCGTCGTCCTTGGGAGTCGTTTGCGACGGAGCGGCGGAGGAAAGCGTCTTCAACTCGGGCGCGGTCAGCATCGGCAATCAACTCCATGTTGCCGCGCCTCCTCGTCGGCACGAAGAGGGCGAACAAATCGGACGAAATAATTGATTGAAATGTTACGGAATTCGCCTAACGGCTGTTTAATGCACTCCATTGAACGCAGCTCTAATTTTAGGCAACCGGGCGTATATATCAGCAGCCCTCTCATTTCCTGTGAGTTCCGTGGTTCTCCGGCACAAATCCGGTGGGCTCCAGCGAAGGAACCTGCTGATGGATGCCAGTTGCTGTAGATTCGAGGGGTCCGTTTTCGAATCGCTGCGCTGCAAGCGAGGCCCTGCGCATCATGGCACCATCCGCCCTTGCACTGCCCCTGAGCGCTCCGCAGGCGTTCCTCGGCGTGCGGCTGTCGCTGACCAACAAATTGTGGCGCGACCGGCTGGACGCGCGCGGTGCGGCGCGGGCCCTGGCGATGGTGCAACGCTATCAGTTGCCGGAGATGCTGGCGCGCGTCCTCGCCGGCCGCGACGTCGAGCTCGACGCGGTCAACGACTTCCTCGATCCGACCATCCGCAAGCTGATGCCGGACCCGTTCACGGTGACGCAGATGGAAGCGGCGGCGCAGCGCATTGCCGACGCCGCGGTGAGGGGCGAGAAGGTCGCGATCTTCGGCGACTACGATGTCGACGGCGCGACCTCGGCGGCGCTGCTCGCCTGGCATCTGCGCCATTGCGGGCTCGATCCGCTGATCCACATTCCCGACCGCATCTTCGAAGGCTACGGCCCGAACGTCGACGCCATCCGGGCGCTGGTGAACAAGGGCGCGACCTTGCTCGTCACGGTCGATTGCGGCACCACCAGCCTCGAGCCGCTGGCGGAAGCGCGGCGGCTCGGCATGTCCGTGGTGGTGATCGATCACCATCAATGCGGCGACGAGCTGCCGGAGGTCGAGGCGCTGGTCAATCCAAACCGGCCCGACGACCTCTCCGGCCTCGGCTATCTCGCCGCGGTCGGGCTGACCCTGGTGACGCTGGTTGCCGTCAATCGCGAGCTGCGCGGCCGCGGCTTCTGGAGCAGCACGCGCCCGGAGCCGGATCTGCTGTCCATGTTGCATCACGTTGCGCTCGGCACCGTCGCCGACGTCGCGCCGCTGATCGCGCTCAACCGCGCCTTCGTCGCCAAGGGCCTGATCGCGATGCGCCGGCGCGACCATGTCGGTCACACCGCGCTGATGGATGTCGCCCGTCTCAACGGCCCGCCCGAAGCCTGGCATCTCGGCTTCATGCTGGGGCCGCGCATCAATGCGGGCGGGCGCATCGGCCGCGCCGATCTCGGCGTGCGGCTGCTGTTGGAGAGCGACGTCTCGGAAGCCGCGCGCATCGCCGCCGAGCTCGACCGCCTCAACAGCGAGCGCCGCGTCATCGAGCAGCAGGCCGAAGCGCAGGCCGAGGCCGAGGCGCTGGCCTCGCTCGGCTTTGAGGACAAGGGCGCGGTGATCGTGACCGCGTCGGAAGGCTGGCATCCCGGCGTGGTCGGGCTGGTCGCCTCGCGGCTGAAGGAAAAGTTTGCCCGGCCGGCGTTTGCGATCGCGCTCGAGCCGGGCGGCATCGGCACCGGATCGGGCCGTTCGATCCCCGGCGTCGATTTGGGCAAGGCGGTGCGGCATGCGGTGGAGCAGGGCATCCTGATGAAGGGCGGCGGGCACGCGATGGCCGCCGGCGTCACCTTGCGCAAGGAGCGGCTGGCGGAATTCCGCGCCTATCTGGAAAGTGCGCTGGCGGCCGACGTCGCCGACGCGCGGCACGTCAATGAGATCCTGATCGACGGCGCCATCAGCGCGCGCGCCGCAACGCCCGAGCTGGTGGCGACGCTCAATCGTGCAGGTCCGTTCGGCAGCGGCAATCCCGAGCCGATCGTGGCGCTGCCGTCGCATCAGCTGGTTTATGCCGACGAGGTCGGGCAGGCGCATCTCAAGCTGCGCTTCAAATCCGGCGACGGCGCTACCGTGAATGCGATCGCATTCCGCTCGGTCGGCCAGAAGCTCGGCAACGCCCTGGTTCAGCATCGGGGCCAGATCCTGCACGTCGCCGGCACCCTCACCGTCGACCGCTACCAGGGTATCGAGCGCGTGCAGCTGCGCGTGCTGGATGTGGCCGTGCCGGACCATGGGCCGGCGATGATCAGGTAGCGGTTCCACATTCGGCGTCGTCCCGGACAAGCTTCGACGACGCGCGCGTCGGCGAAGCGCCGATCCGGGACCCATCCGTCGCAGCAGTTGTTGTGAGAACGAAATGCTCACGCTGTTCGTGCCTCACCTTGCTCCCTGTGGGTATGGGTCCCGGCGCGGAGGCTGGGGCGACGACAGCGGGGGATGACGCGGCTGTCGTGCCTCTCATGAATTCGCGTGTCTTTGCATCCCGCCGCGCATTCGCGCCCGAGTGATGCATCGTCAAAGACCCTCTTGATGGGAGAGGGCGCAGGGAATGCCGGGCGAAGGCCTCACCCATGGCCCGCCTGCAAACAAAAAGCAGGCGGCAGTCACCACAGGTAGGCCGATCAACCGGCATTCCCTGCGCGATGGTTTTCACGCTTATACGCGATCTCCCCGGTGTCCGGCTTGTTAGCCACCGTCGCCCTCAGGGCTCATCATCACCCGACGACTTGGCGCCAGCTTCGGGGCGCCAGGACCACGCGATTTCACGTCCGCAACCTGCCGTTCGTCCGCGCGCATGGAGCACGCTGCGACACGATCGCGGCCACCGCATCCCGCCCTCCACGTTCATGACGATCGCGAAGCGCCCCTCTCATGAGGACGAGACCCGGATGTTATTTCCGATTTTCGGAATAAAAGCAAGCGGAAAGTTGGCTCCCGAGAGCTGAAGGAAGCAGGCGGCTGATTGTCCTGCGGAATGGGTTCGATTGGCGCAGCGATGCCGGCATGGCGCCACGTGATTGGAGAACTGAGGCCCCCGGGGCAGCGCGCTTTGGCGAACGTCGAGGACGCGCACGCGCGAGGCGGTTGCACGCTCTTGACCGGCTCGGCAAGGTGCGCAGGCGGCTGAGGGGGGGGCTAGATGAATCGCGTATCGTTCAAGGGCGTCGTGATCGGAAACATCGTCGACATTCTGTCGACGAACCTTGCCATCTTTCCCGTGACGATCCTCGTCTTCATCGTGTCGGGATCGGCCGCGGCGGAGCTCGCGGCCTCCGATCCGCGCGCACTGATGGCGAGCAATCTCTTCAAGGCGTTGTCGTTCACGTTCGGAGCCCTCAGCTCCGTGTTGGGCGCTACGTGTCCGGGCGGCTTGCCAAGCACGACGACATCTTGAACGGAGCTCTCTCGTCGATCCTGTGCATGGGGTTCGGCGCGTACGCGATGTTTGGCGGCCGTGGCAGGCTTGGGACGCAGCTGGCCCTCATCGCCTTGAGCCCGGTGCTGGCGCTGTTGGCGGATATCTCAGCATGCGCCACACGAAGCCGCAGTGACAGCCGGCGGGCCGCGCCGGAAGCTCAGCGCCAGGATGGCTTCGGGAGTTGATCGGGATTGAATTTCGGCGTTGGCCGGGGAGCTGGGGGAGGCTCGGCGTCGTCGGACGCCGAGAACAGCAGAAGCGCCTCGAACGGCACGTCGGGAGCTTCCGCGGCATAGCCGGAGCAGGTGACGGGCGTGCCTCGGCAGCACCCTTCGAGGCTGAGCGTCAGCTCGTCCGGGCCGAACAGCGACGGCTGTCCCGGGGCATGGCGCTTGGTCTTGATGATGGCGGTGAAACGATCGCCATGGGCCTCGTAGCTGCCGGCATAGCTCAGCACTGTATCGCCGCCGCAGATCCTGCCACCGACCAGCTCGACGATGCCCGTTCCCTGGCCCTTGGGGGTCCTGAACCAGGCTGAATAGGTGCCTTCTTTCATCATCTGCCGTAGATCCCACCGTTGGGTCGCGCGCATCGTTGTGCGACGCAAATTAAGGGAAGGTGAAAACGATCGTCAGAACAGGCCGGGAACCCGGAATTTGTTCGTGTACGAATGGTGGGGAGCGCTGCAGACCGTCTCCGCTCGCTACGCCCCTGGGGCCGTGCCAGGTCGCGCATCCCGTGGCCGTGTCGTTCGTCTCAAGAAAATCATCCGGCTGGATGCCGGCCCGCGTATAAGGGAATGAGAACAGGGCCTACCTTGAGGACTATCCGATGCCGTCTGAACCTCGCTCGCCGCGTCTTGCCGTTCTGATCGATGCCGACAATGCGTCGGCGAAGATCGCGGACGGGCTGTTCGAGGAGATCGCCAAGATCGGCGAGGCGAGCGTGCGCCGGATCTATGGCGACTTCTCCAGCCCGCGCTCGAAGCCGTGGGCCGATACGCTGGCGCGTCACGCGATCGTGCCGCAGCAGCAGTTCGCCTATACGACCGGCAAGAACGCCTCCGACATCACGCTGGTGATCGACGCGATGGACCTGCTGCACAGCGGACGGTTCGACGGCTTCTGCCTGGTGTCGTCGGACAGCGACTTCACCCGGCTCGCCGCGCGCATCCGCGAGCAGGGCACCGACGTGTTCGGCTTCGGCGAGCAGAAGACGCCGGAGAGCTTTCGGCAGGCCTGCCGCAGGTTCATCTACACGGAGAATTTGCGCAGCGACGCTGCGAGCAGCAAGGATGCGGACAGCGCTGCGGCGCCGAAGTCGCTGCTGCCGATCAGCGCGGCGACGCCGATGATCAGGAAGGTCATCACGCAGATGGAGAGCGAGGACGGCTGGGTCGCGCTCGGCGAGGTCGGCAAGCAGCTCTCCAACCTGGTCTCCGACTTCGATCCGCGCACCTATGGCTGTCGCAAGCTCAGCGATCTCGTTCGCAAGACCGGCGCCTTCGAGATCGAGGAGCAGGCCAAGGGCGGCGGCTCGGTGCGCATCCGGGTGAAGGCTGCCAGCGCGTCGCAGCCCAAGGCGCGGGCGTCGAGGTCCGGCCACCGCGAGGCGGCCGCCAAATCGTGATCGCTTCGGCGCGAGGCTCGCGATGACCGGAGCGTTGCGCTACTCGCCATGACGGCGAACTCGTAGGGTGGCCGAAGCAGCCGCCGAAGGAGGCCGCGTGCCCACCGTCGGGCCGCGTGCTCAACCGCGGGATGGTGGGCACGGCGCCACCGCGATTTCGATCGTTGAGAGAGCACGGCAGCGCCTTTGCCCACTCTACTTGTTGGTCACACGGCAGCGACCGTACCGCTCAACCGCCCTGTCTGAGCTTCGCCAGCACCTTCAGCCCGCCATAGCCGTCGGCCGGCGTGAGGCCTGCCTTGGCCTGGAAGTCGCGGATCGCCTTCATGGTGTCGTTGCCGACGCGGCCATCGGTGCCGCCGGTGTCGAAGCCGGCGGCGGTCAGGCGCTTCTGCATCTCCTGCACCTCGGCCAAGGTCAGCGCGCGCTCCGAGCCGGGGAAGGGCTGCAGGAAGGGCGGGGCGCCCAGAATGCGGTCGCCGAGATGGCAGATCGCGAGCGCGTAGCTCATGGCCGGATTGTAGGACTTCACCGAGTAGAAGTTCGGGCCGAGCAGGAAGGCGGGGCCGCCCGCGACCGGAATCCAGAGCTGCGCTGACGCATTGGGCTGCGGGAACGGCTGGCCGTCGGCGCGGGTGACGCCGGCCGCCTGCCACGCCGCATAGCTGCGGCTGCCAGACATGTTGCCGGGCGCGCGCACCTCGTAGCCCCAGTGCTCGCCGCGGTGATATTTGCCGCGGTTGACGAGATAGCGCGCGGTCGAGCCGAGCGCGTCGTCGGGGCGGCCGAAGGGGTTGATCTTGCCATCGCCGTCATAGTCGAAGCCGACATTGAGCCAGACCTCAGGCATCCATTGCGTGTGACCCATGGCGCCGGCCCAGGAGCCGCGCATCTCCTCCGGCGTGCTCCAGCCGCGGTCGACGATTTTCAGCGCATTGGTGAGCTCGGTCTCCCAATAGGCCTTGCGGCGCGGCTCGTTCCAGGCGAGCGCGGCGAGCGCCGGAAACACCGGGCGCATGTGGTTCTGCTGCACCAGTGGATCGCCGAACGCGGATTCGACGCCCCACAGCGCGAGAAGCGTGCCGCGCTCGACGCCAAAATCCTTCTCGATGCGCACGAACAGCGCCTCGTTCTTCTGCAGCGCGATCTTGCCGTTGATGACGCGCCAGTCGGAGACGCGGCGGTTGATGTACTGCCAGAGCTGCTCCTTGAACTCGGGCTGGTTGCGCATCTCCTTGAACACGGTCATGTCCGGCTCGAGCCGTGCCATGACCCGCGTCCAGGTCGCCTGCGAGATGCCCTTGGCGAGCGCGCGGTTGCGGAAGCCGTCGCGCCACGCCTCGAACTCGGCCGGCGCCGCGGACGCCGGCAGGGCCGGGACGAGCAGCGCGGCGGCGCCGAGGCCGGAGCGGAGCAGGGCGCGGCGGGTCATCGGATCGGGTCGTGAATCGGACTGGGTCATGGCCGCCAGTCTACCCGGTCAGGGCGGTGCGCGGCAAAGCCTTGGCAGCGCCGGGAACCCGCTAGGCGCCGTGGAGATCGGCGGCGATGTGCGCGAGCCAGCGCCGGATGGTCGCGAGCTCACTCCGTTTCAAGCCGCGGGCAAGCCTGCGTTCGATGGCAGTCGCCTGTCGGCGCGCCGTAGCGAGCAGCGCGAGGCCACGGCGCGTCAGGCTCCATTGCAGCATCCGGCCATGGACCGGATGCGGCGTCCGCCGGACGGCGCCGTCCCGCTCCAGATTGCCGATGATGACGTTGACGGTCTGCGGCGTCAGCAGCGCGACGCGGGCGCAGTCGGCGCCGGACAGGCCGGGATAGGCCTTGAGCATCGTCAGCACCACGAATTGCGGATGGGTCAGGCCGGTGGCGACGAGCGCGCGGTCGAGCGAGAGCCGCGCCGCGGCCTGCGCCTGGCGCAGCAGATAGGCGAGGTGGCCGTCCTCGCCGCGCTTGCCCTCGCCGGGCGATGGCGGACGGGCCGCCGTCTTGGGCTGACTCTTGGGTTGAGACTTGGGTTGCGTCTTGGATTGCGATTTGGGCCGACGCGCGGGGCCGGCCTTTCGCGAGGCTCGCGAGTTCGTCAACGCCGGTGCCTTGCGCATGTCATCAGAGCCCTGATAAGTTGTCAGAGATCTGATAACATGAGAGACGGATAATGTCACATGCGCGCAGCGAATACACCGCGTTCCGGAGCCAGGCGCCGGAGCTGTACGAGGCCATCCTGGCGGTGAGCCAGCAGGCGGCCAAGGCCGGCCTCGACAAGCAGTTGCTCGAGCTCGTCAAGATCAGGGCGTCGCAGATCAATGGCTGCGCATTCTGCGTGCAGCATCACGTGCTGCTGGCCGAGAAGCTCGGCGTCTCCGCCGACAAGATCAACCTGGTCGTCGTGTGGCGCGAGGCGCCGCAATTCTCGGCCCGCGAGCGCGCGGCGCTGGCGTTCACCGAGGCGCTGACCACGCTGCACGGCGGCGTCAGCGACGAGGTCTACGCCCAGGCGCGGGCCGAATTTTCCGAAACGGAGCTGGTGTTCCTGACGTCGGCGATCGGCGTGATCAATCTCTGGAATCGCTATGGCGTCGCGTTCCGTTGGACGCCGGCGGAGCGGCCGGCACGGGCGCCGTCCTGAGCTGCCTGGAACCGCAGCGGGGCCGGGCGGGTTATGCGTGCAACTCGGAGGAGGCGCGCATGACCGGGACGGACGAACCGCTCAAGCCGGAGGATTTCCCGCTGGAAGCCGATAAGCAGCGCGTGCAGCGCCAGGACGGCAAGCCGATCGCCACGACGAAGAACGAGGCGATGGCGCACGAGATCGCCGAGCGTCTCAATGCCGAGGAGCAACGCCGCGAAGAGGACAAGTGGTCGGCGTGACCGACGACAACGAGCTCATGAGTTGCCTTGCGAGACGGCGAGCCGCGCGATGTGAACGATGATCTCGCGGCTTGCGCCATGCACCTCGCCGGGAGAGGTCGGATCGAGGGTGACAGGTCTACCACTCATACTTCCCGTGCGGCTGCCCCTCACGCCAACCCTCTCCCCTTAAGAACAGGGCGAGGGAGCACACCGGTGATGGCGGGCAAGCTTGTGTCTCTCTGAGAGCCGCGGGAGACAGATACCGGCTGCAAGCTAATAAGTATGTCGCGCTCAGAACGGATTGGCCGGCTGCGCGCGCTTGGGGCCTTCCGGCTTGGGCTCGACCGCGAGGCTAGGGTCGGTCGGCATCACGCGCGCGCCGGCAGCGCGGGCGACCTGGCCGGTGGTCGAATGACGCGCTTCGTCGGCCGACTTGATCTCGGGCGGATGCCAGCGGTCGCGCACCAGCATCGTCAGCGCGCCGACACAGACCAGCGCAATCGCCGCTGAAACGAGCGCCGGGCCGGCTCTGCGATGTGGGTTGGCTGTCACCGTCTGCGATCCTCCGCGCAGACAACCCGGAACGGTGGGCCGCGGTTCCAGCCGCGCCCGCGATCAGTTCCGGTCGCGCCCGGCGGCAGCATCGGCCGCAGGTCCGGGCGGCGAGGGTCCGAGCGCGCCGGTGGTCAACGGCGGCTGCGACGCGGTGATCTCCTCCAGCCCGACCTCGCGGCCGCGGCCGCCGATCAGGCGCTCATAGGCCGCGATCAGCGTCATGTAGGGATTGACCCAGATCCAGCCATCGCGCGTGAACAGCTGGACGTCGAAATGCAGATGGCGCGTGGTGCCGTTGGGATGGTCGAGATAGTTCGAGACCACGCCGATGGGCTCGCCCTCGCGCAAGCGCCGGCCGTTGAGCAGGCCGTCGGCATCCATCGCCGAAGGATTCATGTGCATGTAGCGGAAGCGGATGTGCTCGGTGCCGCTGTTGACCTGCACCGTCACGGCCTGCTGCCGGGTCGAGCGGATCACGACGCCGTCGCGCGCGGCGAGCACGCGCTGCCGCCACGGATTGCAGCCCTCGGCGCCGTCGCGCCGCACCGGGCAGGCCCCCGGCCTGAGATCCTGGCCCTGATGGCCGAAGCCGCTGGCGCACTGGCCGACGTTGAAGCTGCGCGCCTCGCAGAAATTGTCGCGCCAGGGATACTGGCTCCACGGCTGGTCGAATTTGTCGCTCGCGCGCCGGCGGCCGAACGACTGCGAGTGCACATAGGCCGGCGCATCCAGGGGATAGCGGATCTGCGAATAGACGGTGCGGTCGGCCCGCCCGCTCCGGCCGCGTCCGCCGCTGTTGGCGACGATGTCGCCAACAGGCCGATAGGTGAAATCGGCATCGAACGTGACCGGACGCTCGGCTGTGAGCGGCGCGATCTCCGGCGGGATGCGCGACGGCTGCCCGCCGGCGATGCGCAGCGCCCTCAGGAATCGTTCGGCGATGGGATAGGCCTCGCGGCAGGCCAGCCGCCGCGGCCGCGGCGCGCTGTCGAGGCACTGGATCGAAACCACATAGGGCACGCCAAAGCGGGTGAAGGCGTAGCGGACATAGCCCTCGCGGATGAAGCGGCGCAGATCCGGATATTGCGCTGACAGCGCCTTGACGGCTTCGCCTCTGCCGCCGGCGGGGTCGGCGACCTCGTAGGTGAGGAGTGAGCCGGTGATCTGGATCTCGACCGGCTTGGCGAAGACGCGCGACGGCAGGCCGGAGGTCACCTCCGGCGGCAGCGAGAACACGGCGTCGTAGCCGGATAGGCCGGCATCGAACAGGTCGGTGTGGAAGTCGGCCTGATAGCGCGGCAGGTCGGGTGCCGCGATGGCGGCGCTGCGGCGCGCCACAAGATAGGACGTGGTGTCGAACGGCAGCAAAACGGGGACCGGACTGCGTCCGATCCCCGTGAAGATGGTCGAGGTCACGCCGTTGAGCTGGACCAGCGCGGGCCTGCGCCGCGGATCGTCGGCCGAAACACCGCTGCGGCGCGCGGACAGAGCGAAGCCGGCGGCGACCTCGGGCGCCGCGTTGAGCTCGGAGCGGAGCTGATCCAGCGCCGCGCGCCAGTCGGCGCGGTTGATGGTGAGGGCTGGCGGCGCGAAGTCATCGGCCGCGCGCGTCGTGGAGAACGCGGCCAGCGTGATGATCGCCGCCAGGGCGGCGATGAGCGTGATGACCCGTGCCCCCAAATTCCCCCACGCCCCCCGGCGTCAGATCCTCGCGATGCCTCAGTCCTTGGCGCGCTCGCAGTAGGAGCCGTCCTCGGTCATGACGACGATGCGGGTGCCGACCGTGATATGCGCCGGCACGCCGGTGCGGACGCCGTTGGAGAGCACCGCCGGCTTGTAGGACGACGACGCGGTCTGGCCCTTGGTGACCGGCTCGGTCTCGACGACCTCGAGCGTGACCCGCTGTGGCAGCGTGATTGCCACCGGGACCACGTCGTGCATCGACAGCTTGACCGTCATGTTCTCCTGGAGATAGGCGGCCTGGTTGCCGACCACGTCCTTCGGCACCTGGACCTGGTCGTAGGTCTCCGGGTTCATGAAGTGGAAGCCGTCGGCATCCTCGTAGAGGAACGTGAAGTTGCGCTCCTCGATCGTCGCCTTCTCGACCTGGTCGGTGGTCTTGAAGCGCTCCGAGATCTTCACGCCATCGCTGATTCGGCGCATTTCGATCTGGCTGACCGGGGTGCCCTTGCCGGGATGGATGTTCTCGGCGGTCACGACGACATAGAGCTTTCCATCTTGCTCAATGACGTTACCCTTGCGAATAGAGCTGGCGATGACTTTCAAAGCTGTTTTCCTGACACTGAAAAGGGGGCGCCGGACCAAGCCGGGGCGCCACGCGACGCGGAATGCGGTTTCGGGCGGCAACATACTGATTTTGTCCGGGGTTGCCAGTCTTTTGCGGCCTGAACGGGCGACCCCCTGATGTCCCGGGAGCCCGCGCCTTCGCCGTGGTGGTCGCCGCAGCGGCACGCCGATGTCAGGCCGTTCCTGCTCGCCCGGGCCGCGATCACCCGGGCGTTGCGGGCCTGGTTCGACGAGCAGGGCTTTACCGAGGTCGAGACCGGCATCCTGCAGGTCTCGCCGGGCAACGAGACCCATCTGCACGCACCACGCACCGACCTGACGGAGCCGGATGGAACCCGCTACCGGCGGTTTTTTCGAACCTCACCGGAATTCGCCTGCAAGAAGCTGCTGGCGGCCGGTGAGCAGCGGATCTTCGAGTTCGCCAGGGTGTTCCGCGACCGCGAGCGCGGTGATCTGCATCTGCCGGAATTCACCATGCTGGAATGGTATCGGGCGGAGGCGCCCTACGACGCGATCATGGCCGACACGGTCGTGGTGATCGCCCACGCCGCCCAGACCACCGGAATCCGGCAGTTCGCGTTCCGTGGCCGCACCGCCGATCCCTTCGCCGAGCCCGAGCTGCTGACGGTTGCCGGCGCGTTCGCGCGCCATGCCGGGATCGACCTGCTCGCGACCATCCGCGACGGCGCGGGCGACCGTGCGGCGCTGGCCGAGGCCGCCGCCGGCAAGATCCGGATCAGCGACGACGACACCTGGTCGGACCTGTTCAGCAAGGTGCTGGTCGAGCATGTCGAGCCGCATCTCGGGCAGGGTCGGCTCACCGTGCTCTATGAATATCCGGCGCCGGAGGCCGCGCTGGCACGGGTGGCCGCCGACCCCCGCGTCGCCGAGCGGTTCGAGGTCTATGCCTGCGGCGTCGAGCTCGCCAATGGCTTTGGCGAGCTCACCGACGCCGCCGAGCAGCGCCGCCGCTTCGAGCAGGAGATGGCCGAGAAGGAGCGCCGCTATGGCGAGCGCTATCCGCTCGACGACGACTTCCTCGCCGCCGTGACCGAGATGCCGCAGGCGAGCGGCGTTGCGCTCGGCTTCGACCGCCTGGTGATGCTGGCGGCCGGCGCCATCAGGATCGACCAGGTGGTGTGGACGCCGCCGGCAGGTGAGCGATGAACAGGATCGAACGTCCGACGACATTGCGCAGCGCCGAGGATCTCGTCGCGCAGGGACTGGCCGACCCGGCGGAGCAGCCGGCGCTGGCGCGCGTGGCGCAGCGCTACGCCGTGGCGGTGACGACGCATCTCGCCGACCTGATCGACGCCGACGATCCCAACGATCCGATCGCGCGCCAGTTCGTGCCCAGCCCGGACGAGCTGACGGCCGCGCCCGGCGAGCGCGGCGATCCGATCGGGGACGATTCGCATGCCCCGGTGCCCGGCGTCGTGCACCGCTATCCCGATCGGGTGCTGCTCAAGCTGGTGCATGTCTGCGCGGTCTATTGCCGCTTCTGCTTCCGCCGCGAGATGGTCGGGCCCGGCAAGGACAATGCGCTGTCGGAGGAGGCCTATCGCGGCGCGCTCGACTACATCCGCGGCCATCGCGAGATCTGGGAGGTGATCCTCACCGGCGGCGATCCGCTGATGCTGTCACCGCGGCGGCTGAAGGAGATAATGGCCGATCTCGCCGGCATCGAGCACGTCAGGATCATCCGTATCCACACGCGTTTGCCGGTCGCCGATCCCCAGCGCATCACGCCAGCGCTGGTCGACGCGCTGAAGGTGCCGGGCGCAACGACCTGGGTCGCGCTGCACGCCAACCATCCGCGCGAGCTCAGTCCTCCGGTTCAGGCGGCCTGCGCGCGGCTGATCGATGCCGGCATTCCCATGGTCAGCCAGTCGGTGCTGCTGCGCGGCGTCAATGATGACGCGGCGACCCTGGAGGCGCTGATGCGCGCCTTCGTGGAGACCCGCATCAAGCCGTATTACCTGCACCATGGCGACCTCGCGCCGGGCACGGCGCATCTGCGGACCACGCTGGCGCAAGGTCAGGCCCTGATTCGAACGCTGCGCGGCCGGGTGTCCGGCCTGTGCCAGCCCGACTACGTGCTCGACATTCCCGGCGGCTACGGCAAGGCGCCGGTGGGGCCGCAATACCTCACTGCCGATGAAACTGTTGAGCAGGATCATGTGGCAGCTGCGCAAACGCGCTATCGTGTGATTGACTATTGCGGTGAGGCGCACCTCTATCCGCCCGCCGCGGGATGAAGTGTCCTGCTGATTCCGCTGACACGGAGGAGCAACATGAAGAGACTTGCGATCGCGATGGGGCTCCTGATGGCCGCGACTGACGGCATCGCGCTGGCGCAGAGCGGCAGCGGCTCCTCCGCCGGCACCGGATCGAAGAGCGGCATGCCGCCGCAGGCGCCGATCGGCCATCGCCAGGTGCGTCCCAGCGACCTGCCGAAGGCCGAGCAGACCGAAGACAATTCGATGAGCGGCATGACCAAGGAAGACCGCGACCTCGATCGCAAGATCAAGGGCATCTGCCGCGGCTGCTGAGCCCGACCAGCGGCGCGCCCGACGCGCGCCGCCTTATTGGTTCGTGAGTGTTACGCCGAGCGCTCGCGTGGGGAGTTGCGAAGCGCCGCACGCCGGGCGGCGACGGCTTCGGCGAGCTGCTCCAGCACCTCCACCGTCGTGTCCCAGCCGATACAGCCGTCGGTGATGCTCTGGCCGTAGGTCAGCGGCACGCCCGGCTTGACGTCCTGCCGTCCGGCGACGAGATGGCTCTCGATCATCACGCCCATGATGCGCTGCTCGCCTGCGGCGAGCTGGCGGCCGACGTCGGCGGCGACCAGCGGCTGGTTCTCCGGCTTCTTGCTCGAATTGGCGTGGCTGGTGTCGATCATCAGGCGCGCCGGCAGTCCGGACTTGATCAGCTCGGCCGCGGCCTGCTCGACATGGGCGGCGTCGTAATTGGGGCCGCTGCCGCCGCGCAGGATGATGTGGCAGTCCTCGTTGCCCGTGGTCGCCGCGATGCCCGAGCGGCCGCCTTTGGTCACCGCCATGAAATGATGCGGATGGGCGGCCGACTTCACCGCATCCGCGGCGATGCGGATGTTGCCGTCGGTGCCGTTCTTGAAGCCGACCGGGCACGACAGGCCCGAGGCCAGCTCGCGGTGGATCTGGCTCTCGGTGGTGCGCGCGCCGATCGCCGCCCAGGCGACGAGGTCGGCGATGTATTGCGGGGTCGTCATGTCGAGGAATTCGCATCCCGCCGGCAGGCCGAGATTGTTGACGGCAGACAGCACGCTGCGCGCGAGCCGCAGGCCCTTGTTGATGTCGAAGGAATTGTCGAGGCCGGGATCGTTGATCAGGCCTTTCCAGCCGACGGTCGTGCGCGGCTTCTCGAAATAGACCCGCATCACGATCTCCAGGCGGTCGGCGAGGCGCTCGCGCAGGGCAGCGAGGCGGCCGGCGTAGTCGATCGCGGCGGCGGGATCGTGGATGGAGCAGGGGCCGACGATGACCAGCAGGCGGTCGTCGCTGCCGGTCAGGATGGCGTGGATCGCATTGCGCGCGGCCATCACCACACGGGTGGCAGTGAGGGTGCGGGGGATTTCACCCATCACCTCCGCCGGCAGGCTCAATTCCTTGATTTCCTTGATACGAAGATCGTCTGTGGTGCTCAGCACGGCGGGCTCCTGGGTCTCTTGGGTGGGCACCTGCCGGCAATAAAAAAGCCGCCAGGTCTGGCGGCTCGTTCGGATATCTTGCTGCAATGTGTCAGATTGAGCGCGATCCTCCCGCCGCCAGCGAGCTGTCGTAGCTAAAGTACCAATAGTAGCTGGTGGCGGCGTTGATCATGGTCGCTCTATAGCGGCCGCGCGGCCGCTTGTCATCTCGAAAATCGCAACCCTCGGACTCAGGCGTTGCGGGCGGCGAGCGCCATGCCGATCATCGACAGCCCGCCGAACAGCAGGTTGATGCCGACCAGCAGACCGATCGCCCACATCGCCGTGCCGGGCAGGCCCGAAATGATGATTCCGGCGATCGCGATGTCGACGACGCCCGAGATTGCCAGCCACGACCAGCGTCCGGACAGTTCGCGGCGGTGCTCCAGCGCATACATGATGGTGGCGACGCCCTCGGCGAGGAAATAGACGCCGATCACGATCGTCAGCGTCACCGTCCCCTGGACCGGCTGCGCCACCAGGATGATTCCGGCGACGATGGCGAGCACGGCCGACAACAGCGACCACCAGAAGCCCGGCATGCCGCGAGCCCAGAAGGTGAGCGCGAGCCCGGCGATGCCCGAGATCAGGAACATCCAGCCGAGGAAGATCGTGACCGCGAGGCTCGCCAGCGGGGTGAGGATCATCGCCAGCAGGCCGAGCACCGCGAGCAGGATGCCCTCGATCAGGAAGGCCTTCCAATGCGCGCGCATGGCCGCCCCCATTTGCGACCTCATGCGTTCGAGCTCGGGCGGAATCGTATCCTGGGGAAGGGTCATGATCGTCACTCCGGGCAAGGTCACGCGCTCAACGCCGCGGCCGCCTGCCCACGCACATGGTGAGGACCTGCGGCCCGGACAAGCGCGCGATGCGCGTTTCGTTGCTCTGCCGGCCGCAGCAGGCCGGGACTAGGCCGTCGTCCGCATCCGGTTGCGGCCGAAAACATAGACCGTCGTTGTGACAATCAGAAGGGCCATGCCGACGATGATCGCGGTGAGACCGAGTGGAACCAGCACGGCGGCGACGTTGCGGTCGGGGTTGAGAAGCCAGTGCCGAATGGAGGTCAGCACGAATCCGAGCCCGACGAAGCCGGCGGCGCCGCCGAACAGCAGCAGCGCCCACATCCTGCGCAGCTGGCTCAGCCTTGCCCGCGCTACCTCGGTGCGCGGCGTGTGGTGATGGGCGACCCGGCGCACCAGCCGCACGGCAAGACCGATCGAGGAGAACCCGATCAGCACGCTGACGCCGCCGAGCCAGAGGCGCGCGGCGGCGTCGAGGGTCGACGCCCGCTGCAGCAGCAGCAACGGATAGTCGAAGGCCGCATGCAGCATCACCGGAGCGGCCAGCACCAGTGCCCAGCTCGACAGCCGCGCCCCTTCGCGATTGTGGCGGTTGGCGCCGAGCGCCGTACTGGTGCGAGCGATCGCGAGATAGGCACCGGCAATGATGCCGAGCGCGCCATGAAACGGCACGGTGAGCACGCTGCGCAGCACCGCCAGCGAGCGCCACATCTCGGCATGCTGGACGAGATAAGCCAGGTTCTCGTAAGCCGCGAAGCCGAGCCCAACGGCGGCGCCGTAGAACACCGTGTCCATGGCATTGCCGACCTGCCGGCGCCGCGACCAGAGCGCGGCGATCACCGCGACCTTGGCGAGCTCTTCCGGCAAGGCGACGCCGAACAGAGCCCGGACCGCTTGCGCGATCCAGGGATTCTCCAGCGTCAGCCCGACATGCTGGAACGGGATCCGGACGATGCCGAGCAGCAGCACGCTGGCGGCACCCAGCAGGAAGGCGGTCCAGATCTTGAGCGGGGGGCCTGAATTGTCACCCGCGGCGACCACCAGCCAGAGGATCAGTAGCGCGGGCGCGATCGCGGCGGTGCCGATCACGGTCGCGAGGGCTTCGAGCAGGTTCATTTGCGATGGCAAGTAAGCCATGGTCTCCGATCATCCAATGCGGCGGGGCCGAACCGGCCGCCACCACCCGCACGGGGGATGGATTTGACATCGGTCCGTGGCCGCACGGCAAGATCTACATGTCGGCAGAATGAGCCGCCCTTCAAGGGAAAGAACCCCGTCCGGATGCTCGATTGGGGAGGGACCGCTGTGCGGCCGCAGTCCGCGGCCGCACGGCAGGGCTCAACGGGGCCGGGGTCCTCTTGGCGTCGCCGTATCGCTGTCGCGCGCCGGCGCCTCCTGGCGCGGCTCGCCCGGGGTCCAGGCGTCGGTGCGGGAGGGGCTCGGCGCCTGGGCGGTCGTCGGCGTTTCCACGCAGCTCAAGCGCGGCGTCGGGTCGGCCACGCGCCGGCACTCCAGCCCCTCAGCAAAAGCGGTCTGGCTGATGGCGCACGCAACCAGGACAATCGAAAGAACTTTCATGGTGGGCCCTCGGAGCAGGCTCGGCTCGCCCGTGATGCAGGCTCGATTCGGTCGTATTGGCCGACAATCTCCAGTTTGGTCGCAAAAGCGTGCATTTGTTTGACCAATCTCGCCGTCATTCAAAAAAAACTTCCGAAAATCGCTTGCATTATCAGCGGACTGCAAGTCATGCGCGAGTTCTGGCCAGCGGAATGAATGCGCGGTTGTGTTCGCTCTCGATCGGCGCCAATTGTGGCCGGCACCGGGCCGCTGCCGCTGGACAGCTTGCCCCCAGCTTGCGCGGCATGCACGGCCCGTCGGGCTTGATGTGGCGGATGGATCATGGTCGGTTGCCGCGATGAATTCGCCGTCTTGGTCAGTTTCCGACAGAACCTGTGGTCCACACTATCGCCGTGGCTGGGTCGACGACGCCGTGGCGGCGATCGAGGCCGACCAGTGCCGGACCGCCGACACGCATCTGATCCGGCTGATCGTGCCCGCGCTCGCCGGCATCGACATCTACCTGAAGGACGAATCGACCCACCCGACCGGGAGCCTCAAGCATCGGCTGGCCCGATCGCTGTTTCTCTATGCGCTGTGCAACGGCCACATCCGGGAAGGCACGCCGGTGGTCGAGGCCTCCTCCGGGTCGACAGCGGTCTCGGAGGCCTATTTCGCGCAGATGATCGGCGTGCCGTTCTATGCGGTGATGCCGCGCACCACCTCGGAAGAGAAGATCGCCGCGATCACGCATTACGGCGGCAACTGCCATCTCATCGATGACGGCCGGTTTCTCTATGCCGAGGCGGCCGCGCTCGCGAGCCGGCTCTGCGGCCATTACATGGACCAGTTCACCTTCGCCGAACGCGCCACCGATTGGCGCGGCAACAACAACATCGCCGAGTCGATCTTCAGCCAATTGCAGGGCGAGCGCTGTCCGCTGCCGGAATGGATCGTGATGGGCGCAGGCACCGGCGGCACCTCGGCGACGATGGGCCGCTATCTGCGCTACCGCCGCTACCCGACGCGGCTGTGCGTCGCCGATGTCGAGCATTCGGCCTTTTTCGACGCCTTCTGCAACGGCGACAGCGCCCGGACCTGCGAACGGCCGTCGCTGATCGAAGGGGTCGGCCGTCCGCGCTGCGAGCCGTCCTTCGTGCCCGGCGTGGTGGACCGGATGATGAAGGTGCCGGATGCCGCTTCCGTTGCGGCGATGAACGTGCTGACGCGGCGGCTGCGGCGGCCGGTCGGCGGCTCGACCGGAACCAACTTCCTGGCGCTGTGCCGGCTGGCGGCGGAGATGCGGCAGCAGGGACAGACGGGGTCGCTGGTCACGCTGATCTGCGATTCCGGGGAGCGCTACCGCCAGACCTATTACGAGCCGCAATGGCTGTCCGCGCGCGGTCTCGACCCCGCGCCGTACGAGGCCGCTCTGTCCGCCTTTCTTGATACCGGGGCGCCGCTACGGCTCGAAATTGCCGATGCGGGGAATCCGCTGCCCGCCTGAATGCCTCCGCGCGCGTCGTGGTGAGAGCCGCGGCGAGCGGTGTCCGGATGCCCGGCAATGTGCGCGATCCCTGATCTGGATCAACGAAGAAGGCGCCGGATTGCGCTTTGGTCCGACCCCGAGCAGGGCTCCAAGGGCGCGCCGGAACGCAGGTTCGGGACGTGGGCAGGGGAAGGACGGATCAGGTGATGAACTACGACAGCTATTTCGACCGTGCCCTCGACCAGTTGCACCAGGAGCGGCGCTATCGCGTCTTTGCCGATCTGGAGCGCCTCGCCGGCCGCTTCCCGCGCGCGATCTGGCATTCGCCGGAGGGGCCGAAGGATGTCGTGATCTGGTGCTCCAATGACTATCTCGGCATGGGCCAGCATCCGAAGGTGATCGGCGCCATGGTCGACGTCGCCGCGCGCATGGGCACCGGCGCCGGCGGCACCCGCAACATCGCCGGCACCAACCATCCGCTGATCGAACTCGAGCGCGAGCTCGCCGATCTCCACGGCAAGCAAGCGGCGCTGGTGTTCACCTCGGGCTACGTCTCCAACGAGACCGGCATCTCGACCATCGCAAAACTGCTGCCGAACTGTCTGCTGCTGTCGGACGCGCTCAACCACAATTCGATGATCGAGGGCGTCCGCAAGGCCGGGAGCGAGAAGCAGGTCTGGCGGCACAACGACCTCGCCCATCTCGAAGAGCTGCTGCGGGCGGCCGATCCCGACCGTCCCAAGCTGATCGTCTGCGAGAGCCTGTATTCGATGGACGGTGACGTCGCGCCGTTGCACCGGATCTGCGATCTCGCCGAGCGTTATGGCGCGCTCACTTACGTCGACGAGGTCCATGCGGTCGGCATGTACGGCCCGCGCGGCGGCGGCATCGCCGAGCGCGACGGCGCGATGGCCCGCATCGACATCCTCGAGGGCACGCTCGCCAAGGCCTTTGGCTGCCTCGGCGGCTACATCGCTGCCAATGCCAATCTGATCGATGCCGTCCGCTCCTATGCGCCGGGCTTCATCTTCACCACCGCCTTGCCGCCGCCGGTTTGCGCCGCGGCGACCGCCGCGATCCGCCACCTCAAGACCTCGCAGTGGGAGCGTGACCGGCACCAGGATCGGGCGGCGCGGCTCAAGGCCGTACTGAACGCCTCGGGGCTGCCGGTCATGCCGTCCGACACCCACATCGTGCCGGTGCATGTCGGCGATCCCGAGAAGTGCAAGACGGCGTCCGACCTGCTCCTGTCCGAGCACGGCATCTACATCCAGCCGATCAACTATCCGACCGTGCCGCGCGGCCTGGAGCGGCTGCGGATCACGCCATCGCCCTACCATGATGACGGCCTGATCGACGCCCTGGCCGAGGCGCTGGTCGACGTCTGGGACCGGCTCGGCCTTGCACGGGCGCCGCAGGCGCTGGCCGCGGAGTGAGCCCGTTCCGCTGACCTGTCACATCGGCCTGTCAGTTTGATCTGCCGCAATGCCGCCCGCGCCCGCGCGGGCGTAGTCTTTTGCGTTCAGGGAAAATGCCGGTTCGGCAAGGCCCGGCCGGCGCACAGGCGAGGGCGGCCATGGCAAGGATCATCGAAGCGCTGCTGCAGGAGCACGAGAATCTCGAGAAGCTTCTCTCGGTGCTCGAGCACGAACTGGAGCTGTTCGATCACAATCGGCGGCCGGACTACGACATTCTGCAGAGCATCATCGCCTATTTCGAGGACTATCCGCAGCGCTGTCATCATCCCAAGGAGGAGATGATCTTCGGCAAGCTGCGCGAGCGCGATCCAGCCGCGGCCGCGGCCTATGGCGACGTCGACGACGAGCACGAGACCGAGGCGCGGCGGCTGCGCGGCTTTGCCGACGCCGTGAACGCGGTGCTGTCGGACCAGGAGATCCTGCGCGAACGCTTCCACGCCGCCGTGCATGAGTTCATCGACAGCCAGCGCGAGCATCTGCGCAAGGAGGAGACCCTGCTGTTTCCCGCAGCGCTGCGTACCCTCCAGGCGGAGGATTGGGCCGACATCGACGCCCGCATGTCCGACCGCAAGGACCCGCTGTTCGACGGCGACGTCGCCGAGAAATTCCACAATCTCGAGCGGACCATCCTGCGCTGGGAACAGGAGGCGGAGCAGGCGCGCGCCACGGCCGGCTGATGGCATTTTGCCCAATTGCGCCCCGCGAGCCGTGGACTATAGTTTCAGCTCGGGGGCAGGCACTCGTCTCGGAGTTGGCTATGACCGCTTTGAACACAGGGCTCGAACCGGCCCGAGGTTCGCAGGATGCAGGTGCCGTCGACGCGACGGGCAGGCCTGCGCAGGTCCCGATGGCGCAGCAGAACGCCTTCGGCAGCCACGGCTATGACATGTATCCGCAGAAGCTCATCCGGCTGTCGGGCTGTCAGGAGCGCGCGCTCCGTCGCGAGAAGAAGCTCCCGTTGCTGCTGAGCTGACGGTGCTGCCCCGTAAGCATACGGTTGGCTGGCTTGTATTAAGACATCGTTAACCAGGCCGCGCGACCCTGTTCGCATGCTCCCCCAGGAGTGCGACGGAACCGGACGGCCGGAGCCGGCAGTCGCGACAAGAGGCCGGCGGCGTAACGCCCGCCGGCCTTTTTGCGTGGGCGGGGTGTCTTGGAATCCCCCTCGATCAGTTGCGTCGCGCCAGCGAGCGCAGGAAGCCCTGATATTCCTCGTTCAGCTCCATATCGACGGCGGGTGCGAGCCGCAGCAGCACGTTGGCGATGAACGCCTGATCGTTGCGGGGCTCCGCCAGCACCTCGCGCAGCACCGGGACGTTGTCCTCGATGTGGTGCAGGAAGGCGACGCCTTTCTCCGCCGTCTCGGTCCAGCGCGCCCGCGTCCATTTCGCCAGCGGATACATGATCTCGTGGACGAAGTTCGATTTGCGCGCCTTCTCGAAGAAGCGCAGTCCGGCGCTCCAATTTTCCTTGGCGCGTAGCGGCGGTGGCGGCAGATCGCCGGTCAGCATCTTCCTGCCGGCCTGGCCGACGAAATCGTCCAGCGTGGTCGGCGCATCGATCGTAGCGCGGAAGTGCCACAGCGCGAACGAGCCGGGAAAATCCTTGCCCATGCCGTCGAGCAGGGCCGTCTCGACCGTGTCGACCGCCGCCTTGTCGCCCTTGAGCGACGCAGTCATCGCGAAGGCGAACAGCGCGTCGTTGCCGACCTCATGGACGCCGCCGTTCTTCAATTGCGCCGCCGACAATGCGGGCGTCTTGCCGTCGGCAGGCACCGTGGCCTCGCCGGCGCGCTGCGCATTGATGAAGGCGGTGATCTCGAGCCAAGCCGTGAGGTTGGCGATGAAGGCGTCGGGATCGACATGCACGATGGCGAGATTGAGCGGCTCCTTGCGCGTTCTCAGCTCGGTCATGTCGGTCATGTCGCACTCCGCAGCAGCTCGCCGCCGAACGGTCTGTCGCCTTTGCGACATGATGGCTCGTTCGACGAAGATGCCGGGAAGGGCAGCAAGAAGGGTGCCACGGTCTTGTCGGGCTCGCGGGCACGGCGCGATCCTCGGAACGAGTCTTGCTCGGGCTGCTTCGCGTGCGATGTTCGCAACGGAAAGCATGAGGCCAGTGAATGTTCACCCGTGTCTGCAAGGCCGACACCATCGACGAAGGCGGCATGCGCCTCGTGATCGCCGATGCCCAGCTCATCATCCTGGCCTGGCCCGACGATGGCGAGCTCAAGGCGTTCCAGGGCGTCTGCCCGCACACCGCGGCGCCGATGGAGGAGGCCGGCTTCGACGGCCGCGTGCTCAGTTGCCCCGTGCACAATTGGACGTGGGATGCCCGTACCGGCGCACCGCTCCACCCTCCGGAGAGTGCGTTGGCCGCGTATCCGGTGAAGGTCGAGGACGGCGTGGTCTACATCGACACGGACGGCATCTTTCCGCTGTTTGCGGCCCGTTGAGCATGCGGGACCAGACTGGAAAGACCGGCACGGGGTGGCTTGCCCGGCCGGCGAAACGCCTCTATACGTTCGGCGCGTGGCACGGAATCACCGTCGGTGGTTCAGCCGACCTCGCAGATCATCGCCTCAAGCGGCTGATTTGCTGAAGGTTTTGCCGAAACGTGCAAGCGGCGATGGCACCGGGGCCTCGTGCCCTCTGGCATCGTGCGTATTGCTCCCTTCGTCTATCGGTCAGGACGCCACCCTTTCACGGTGGAGAGAGCGGTTCGATTCCGCTAGGGAGCGCCATTCCGCGCCGGCTTTCCTTCCATCTCCGATCTTGAAACGGACGGTTTGCGCCGAGACGTGTCGGCGCGGGGCCCTGCATCCATGAATCGCACGCCCAGTACGTGATCCGGTCAACCGTCCATTAGGGTCCTTGCCGTACTGCAGCGGGCGAGCAGGAGCAGGATGATGGCCGCGCCCAAGAAGCGGGAAGCCCGCAAATCGATGAAGCAGCCGGCGTGGATCACGCTGGATGGCGGGTTCGCCGTGCGCCATTGCCTGGTTCAGGACATTTCCAGCGCCGGCGCCAAGCTGACCTTGCAGGACGCGGCGGCGCTGCCGGCGACCATCCGGCTCGCCTTCGCGCGCGACGCAAGAACCGGCCGGCAGTGCCAGGTGGTGTGGCGCCGCGGCGCCTCGGTCGGCGTCAAGTTCATCGGCAAATAGACCAGTATCGCTTCACTGCCGCAGACGCGCTAACAAGCGGCATGTGTCGATCTCTCATCCTGGGCGTCCTCGCGGCGTTCGCCGCCGTGACCGTTGCGGCCGCCGGCTCGCCGGGGTCATCGCTTCTTGTGCCATCGCTTCCCGGGCCGAATAAGGCTGGGCCGAATAAGGCCGCACCCCGTTCAGGCGCCGCCACCAACAATCCCTGCGCGTCCTACGGTGCGAACTTCGTACGCGTCGAGGGAACCGATACCTGCGTGAAGGTCGGCGGCGCCCTGGGCGTCGAGATGGGCACCTCGGCCGGCCGCTGAGGCGCTCACGACAGCGGCGGCGCGATGTGGCGGATGAAGGCCGGGCGTTGCGCGATCTGTCCGTACCAGCGCGCGAGACTCGGCAGCTCCGGCTTGACAACACCTTCGACTCCGAACCAGCGCCGCGCATAGGCGCCGAGCGCGATGTCGGCGAGCGTGAAGCGCTCGGCCTCGACATGGCTGCGTGTGGCCAGATGCGCGTCGAGGATGCGCCACATCGCCGCGGCGTCGTCGGCCGCCTTCTGCAAGGCGGGCATGTCGCGCTGCTCCGGCGGCGTACGCACCAATCCCCAGAACAGCGGACGCTCGATCGGCTGCACCGTCGACAGCGTCCAGTCCAGCCAGCGCTCCACCGCGGCGCGGTGCCGCGGCGTCGTCGGGTAGAGCGGCGTGCCGTCGCCGTGAGCGAGGCAGAGGTAGCGCATGATCGCGTTGCTCTCCCACAGCACGAAATCACCCTCGACCAGGGTCGGGATGCGGCCGTTCGGATTCATCGCGAGATAGTCCGCTTCGTTGTTGCGGCCGTACTGCATCCCCGCGTCGATCCGGTCATGGGCGACATCGAGCTCGGCGAGACACCACAGCACCTTCTGCACGTTCACCGAATTGGGGCGGCCCCAGATCGTCAGTCTGTTGTCGGCGGACACGTTCGGCTCCTCTCTGGCGAGCGTCATCATTAGCGCATGTTACGCAAAAAGCCCCGCTCGTTGGCGGGGCTTTTCGGTCGAACGCGTCGTTCGCGGGATCAGCGGCCGAAGAACAGCCACAGCAGAATGATCACCGGAATCGGCACGCCCAACAACCACAATAGAATTCCACGACCCATCTCGGCCTCCTCGTATCCTCACCGTCAATCGGAGCGACAACGCGAGGGTGGCCTCGATGTTCCGGCCGGAATCACGCGGGCAGATGACTCACCAATGTCCGGTGTTCGGCATCGACAGCCAGGGCTCGGCGGGCGCCTTCGGCTCGCCCTTCTGCAACAGCTCGATCGAGTGCAGGTCGGGCGAGCGGACGAACGCCATGTTGCCGTCGCGCGGCGGCCGGTTGATGGTGATGCCGAGCTTCATCAGCCGGTCGCAGGTGGCGTAGATGTCGTCGACCTCATAGGCGAGATGGCCGAAGAAGCGGTCCTCGCCATAGCTCTCCTCGTCCCAATTGTAGGTGAGCTCGACCAGCGGGGCGCCGCGCGTCGGCGGCAGGCTCTTCAGCAGGTGTTCATCCTCGGGTGCGCAGAGAAACACCAGTGTGAAGCGACCCTTGTCGTTGTCGATCCGGCGCACCTCCTTGAGGCCGAGCGCATCGGAATAGAATTTGAGCGCGGCGTCGAGATTGCGCACGCGCAGCATGGTGTGGAGATAACGCATCGTTTCTTCTCTCCCTGAACTCGAAGCGGATGGTCAATGGCCGCCTGCGGACGCCGATCCATAGCAGCAATTCGTTCGCCCGTGTATCGAGCCCGATGCTGCGGCGATGCCGGCTCGCGCGGATGTGCGGTGCGCGCGGCGACGCATTCGATGGGCTGCGCGGTGTTGCGAAAGCCTCTCCGCATGCCCGCGAATCGCTGTTTTGGCAGTGATTCGCGGCATGGATGAACGGGCGCGATGCGACCGCATGCAGGTATTTCAGCGTGTTTCGCCTGCAATGTGCGGCCAAAATCACGCAGGACCGTCGAAAATGCCTAGAAATATAGGGGAAAATGAATCGCATGCTCCGTTCGATCGCCAACGCAGCTTGACTTCTGCGCGCTCCGTTGGAATTTTGGCGCCGCTGTGGGTGCTTCGGGGCCCCTTGAAATGCAGGAGAATCCCGAAAATCGCGGGGTGATACGCCACCAGACGACTGAAGTCCCGGCTGTGCAATGCAGCCAGAAAGCCCCGACCAGTCTGCGCAGCAATGCGCTGATAGCCGCGCAGTCGTCACGTCATTCACCAGTATCAATCACAAGGAGATACGATGGCTACCCAACTTTCCAAGTCGCAACTGATCGAGAAGATTGCGACCTCGACCGAGCTGTCCAAGCGCGACGTCAAGAACGTCATGGAGACGCTCACCGACGTCGGCCACAAGGAGCTGAAGAAGAACGGCGTGTTCCTGGTGCCCGGCTTCGCCAAGTTCGTCGTCGTCAAGAAGCCCGCCGTGAAGGCGCGCAAGGGCACCAACCCCTTCACCGGCGAAGAGATGATGTTCAAGGCCAAGCCGGCCCGCAAGATCGTGCGCGCGCGCCCGGTCAAGGCCGCCAAGGACGCGGTTGCCTGATCTGACCGTCAGTCACGGTCGTGATCACGTCAAAGGCCTCCCGGAAGGGAGGCCTTTTTCGTTGCGGCTATGTGGTTGCAGCGCGGCTGAGCGTTGCGGTCGCCGAAGCGCCGCCGTCCCCGGATCGCGAAGGTTGGCACCGCGGGGGCCCGAAAAACGACAGCAGCGCCAGCGCGACGGAATATCTTCGTCGCGTGGCGCCACCCTCGAGCACTGGGCCCTGAAATCCCCAGTACTGATCTGTCTCGGGGTGGCGCAGGCAGGTTCAAAGGATTTTGCGGGAAAATTGACCGGCCCGTGCGACCTCCGGCCCGCACAGGAGCGCCGTCGCGCGTGCTGGGGAGAAGCCGGTGGATATGGCGCAGCAAGCCGTTGATCAGCAATCCGGAGAGTCCAGGCGAGGAGCTGTGGACAAGCGTTGGATCGACTGTGGATGAAGGCCCGGCGATCGCCGCAAAGCTCGGCTCTAGCGGCGCTCGCCGTTCAGATCCGCGCCGTCGTCCGCTCCTGTTTCAGGCGCTACACCGGCCGCCTCGGTCCTGGGATGACAGGACGCAAGCACGACGAATCCGCCATAGCCGATGATGTTGAACAGAAGTTCCAGCCAGGATGCCATCGCGGATTCCCCCCATGGCAGTGAACGTGTGGCGACGGTGACGGTTCCAGACGCGCGCGGCGGGGAGCCGGCCTGCAACCAACTCCCCAGCATCTGCGTTGTTTGGACGCACGGGAATTGGAGGACATTCGATCATGAGAAAGACATTGGCTGTTCTGGCGACCGCGGGCGCCGTCGCCATCACCGCACTGGCGGCACCCGCTCCGGCACAGGCGCGCGGCATCGGCCCGGGTCTCGCATTCGGCCTCGCGGCGGGAGCGCTGACCGCCGGCGCGATCGCGGCGTCGCACCCGTATTACTATGGTCCGGGCTACGGCTACTACGACTACGGCCCGCGTTACGTCTACGCGCCCGGGCCGTATGCCTATTACGGCGGACCGTACTATCATCGCTACCACCACTGGCGTCATCACTGGTAAGCGCCGGTCGTAAGGAGGAGGGCCCGGATGGCGAAAGCCTCCGGGCTCTTCTCTCATCCCTGCTATTCCGCGGCCTCGCCGCGCTGTGCCTTCTTCCACGCCAAGCGGGCATATTCCTCGCGTTCGCGCGCGAACTTCTCCTGGGTCGAGTTGAACCGTGCAATCCTTGCGGTGATGTCGGCGCGCTCCTTCGCGCGGCGGTCGTCCTGCGTCTCGTTCTGCCTCACGGATCCTCTCTGCTCCGGTCGCTATCCGGCGAGCCTCGCCCTGAGACGCGTGACAAACTTCCTGGCGAATCGCTGGCGCGATGTGGGTGTCCGATTGAGGCGTGATTGCGGACGCCCGGCCCCGCTGCAGGCGGGTCGCGCGTTTTGCTGGGGAGAGAAGGCGAGCACCGCCAACGTCTTCCGGTAGACACGGAACGATCCGACTCGTCTTGCTTGCAGTTGCGTCGTTCACGGCTGGTTCCGGAGGATGCGGAGTAGCGCAACGATGCAGCCGGGCCGGACATGCTCGGAGGCGGGAGCCAGCTTGCCGTGCTATGAAGGGAGGAGAATGATGGTGCGAGGTTTCATGGTTCGGGGCCGCCGCTGATGATTGCATCCGATCTGCACGACGGGGTGAACCGCCTGGGAGACATGATCGCTGCGGCGCGTGTGATCGTGCCCTTCACCGGCGCTGGAATATCGACCGAGACGGGCATTCCGGATTTCCGGTCTCCCGGCGGTCTATGGACGCGCAACCGGCCGATCCATTTCGACGAATTCGTCGCCAGCCAGGAGGCGCGGGACGAGGCCTGGCGGCGGCGCTTCGCGATGCAGGAGACGTTTGCCGCGGCGCGGCCCGGCCGCGGACATCTGGCGCTTTCGTCGCTCTACCGTGCCGGGAAAATTCCGGCCGTGATCACTCAGAACATCGACAACCTGCACCAGGACTCCGGTTTCGCGCCGGATCACGTCATCGAGCTGCACGGCAACACCACCTACGCGCGATGCATCGGATGCGGGCAGCGCTATGAGCTCACCTGGGTGCGCGAGCGCTTCGAGGCCGACGGGGCCGCGCCGGATTGCCCCGATTGCGCGGAGCCGGTGAAGACCGCGACGGTATCCTTTGGTCAGTCGATGCCGGAGCATGAAATGCAGCGCGCCACCGAGCTCGCGCAGCACTGTGATCTGTTCGTCGCGATCGGCTCGTCGCTGGTTGTGTGGCCGGCCGCTGGCTTTCCATTGATGGCAAAGCGGGCTGGCGCGCGACTCGTGATCATCAACCGGGAACCGACCGATCAGGACGACGTTGCCGACCTCGTTGTCCACCACGAGATCGGCGAAGTACTCGGATCGTTCGTCCGTAATTGAACGGAAATTGATGCATTTTTGTCGGCATCTCTGTTCATATGCCTCAGTGAAACCGATTTTTATCTATGCGCGGCACGAGGGAATGTTATCTTTGATTCGAGAGATTCGCGTGACTCATCGTGGGTATAGGTGGTGAGCACGTGTATGAGGGCGCCGTTGCAGGGGTGGCGGCTCACAATTCATATGTGAGGTCCGGGGTTATGGGGTCGGACGGATTTGAGTCCAAGAAGCTTGGGGTGCCGGTCGTTGGTGGTTCGACACCAACCCGGCTCGGGGCGGAATATCAAACCGGCGTCGCGCGCGACTCGGCAATCGATGCGATGACCGGTCTTGGCGAGAACCTCGTCGAAATCAGCGGCGTCATCAAATGGTTCGACGCCTCGAAGGGATACGGTTTCATCGTTCCCGACAATGGCTGGCCGGACGTGCTGCTGCACGTCACGGTGCTCAGGCGCGACGGCTACCAGACCGCCTATGAAGGGGCTCGCCTGGTGGTGGAGTGCGTGCAGCGCTCCAAGGGCTACCAGGCCTTCCGCATCGTCTCGATGGACGAGTCGACGGCGATCCATCCGGCGCAGATGCTGCCGCCGCGCACCCATGTCACGGTGACGCCGACCAGCGGGCTGGAGCGAGCCCAGGTCAAGTGGTTCAACCGCCTGCGCGGCTTCGGCTTCGTGACCTGCGGGGAAGGGAGCCCGGACATCTTCGTCCACATGGAGACCCTGCGCCGCTACGGCATGACCGAGCTGCGCCCCGGCCAATGGGTGCTGGTCCGCTACGGGCCCGGCTCCAAGGGCATGATGGCGGCCGAGATCCACCCCGAGACGGGCTCGCCGGCATTGTCCTCGCACTGAGTTGCTTGCGATCACTGCACTTGACGGCCCTGGAAAGGTGCTTTCCGGGGCCGTTTTCATGTCGGCTCCATCTTCACGGCCAAGCCGCGGTCTTGCTGCCGAGGCCGCGACCGTGTAGTGACGGGTTCGTCGAGGACAATCGTCCCTTGAGAACATCGGGGTATAGCGCAGCCTGGTAGCGCGGCAGTTTTGGGTACTGCAGGTCGTTGGTTCGAATCCAGCTGCCCCGACCATCTCCGCAGCAACGTGGCCTCGCAGGTGAGACCTGATAGCTGGCGCGAACTGCGCGACGAGGCCGATAAAAAATTCGGATGCTCCCGCAGCGGCAAAACCCGGGAGCATCCGAAGTGTGCGGGTGAATCCGGGGAAGGAACATCCGCTGGCCGCCAGCATCCTCTGAATCGGAATCTCGCGTCTTTGCGCTAGATCAAATCGGGCGTGGGCGGCGGTTCGCGCGTCGGCCGTGCCGAGGTCGCGGCGGGGGGATCAGCGCGCCAGTTCGTCCTGCGCCAGCCGGCCGTCGATGATGTGCACGCGCCGTTGCATCTGAGCGGCGAGGTTGAGGTCGTGCGTGACCGCGACCACCGTCTTGCCGCGCAGGGTGACGAGATCGCGCAGGATGCCGAACACCTGCGCGGTCGCGGCGGTGTCGAGGCTGCCGGTCGGCTCGTCGGCGAGGATGACGGGAGGATCGTTGGCGAGCGCGCGCGCCACCGCCACGCGCTGGCGCTGGCCGCCCGACAGCTTGTCCGGCGTCTTGCGCAGATGCTCGGCGAGGCCGAGCGAGCTCAGCAGCTCCTCGGCGCGCGTGGTGATGGCGCGCGGCGACAGCCGTGCCAGCGCGCGCATCGGCAGCGCGACGTTCTCGGTGATCGAGAATTCCGGCAGCAGGAAATGAAACTGGAAGACGAAGCCGAGCCGTGACAGCCGCACCTCGGCGCGCTCGTCCTCGTTCATGCCCGTCGTCGAGCGGCCGTCGATCAGCACGTCGCCCTGGCTCGGCAGGTCGAGCAGGCCGAGCAGATAGAGCAGCGAGGATTTTCCCGAGCCCGACGGTCCGGTGATGGCGATGAGCTCGCGCGGATGGATCACGAGATCGATGTCGGCGACCAGCGTCACCGGCACCTCGCCGGGCAGCACCTTCGTCACTTGCCGCGCCTCGATCAGGGGCGGGCTCACGTCGCGCCCCGGATGATGTCGACCGGATGCAACCGCGCCGCGGCGCGGGCCGGAAAGTAGCCGGCGACGGCGCTGGAGATCAGCGCGACCGCGCCCGCCAGCAGATAGTGCTTCAGCGAATACAGCACGGGCAGATGATTGTAGTCGGAGAACGGCGTCTTGAACTCGAGCGAGGCGAGCCCGCGGGTGAGCAGGTAGCCGAGCGCCCAGCCGAGAGCGGCACCGGTCAGGCCGATGAACAGCGCCTCGACGATGAAGATGGTGCGGACCGTGCGGTCGCGGAAGCCGAGCGACTTGAGGATGGCGATGTCGCGGGTCTTCTCGTGGGTGATGGTCGAGATGATGTTGTAGGTGCCGAAGCTCGCGACCAGCAGGATGGCCCCGACGATGGTGTACATCAGCACGTTGCGCAGCGTGATCGCCGCCAGCAGGTCCTCCTGCGCCTCCTGCCAGGAGACCGCCTTGTAGCCGGTCTGCTCGCCGATGCGCTCGCTGATCAGGCGCGCCTGCATCGGATCGTTGGTGCGGACGCGGATCTCGTTGATGATCCCGGTCTGGCGCTCCAGGATCTGCGCGGTGCGCAGCAGCACGTAGCCGGTGGTCTCGTCGGTGCCGCGGAAGCCGGAATGGAAGATGCCGACGACGGTCGCGTTCATGCTGACGCCCTGGGCCGAGGCGAGCGTGATGTTGGAGTTGACCCGCGCGCCGATCTTGGTCGCGAGCCGGTCGCCGAGCAGGATCGCGTGCGAGGACCGGTACAGCGAATTGAGGTTGCCCTGTCGCATGTGGCTCGCCAGCGTCGAAACTTGGCCCTCCGTGCGCGGATCGATGCCGATGATCGCGACCGTGAGGTTGCGGCCGGCGAAGCGCAGCACGGCCTTGGACTGCACCGACGCCGTCAGCGCGCCCGGCACCCAGCCCTGCAGCGAGGCGATGGTGGCCATCGGGTTCTTGATGCCGGGGCGGCGGACGTTCGGGGTCAATCGGTGGAATTCGGCTGCCGCATAGATCTGATCGGCCGGCTGACGGGTCGGCTGGCGCAGCTCGTCGGTGATCGAAATGTGCGGCAGCGCATCGACCAGCGTGCGGATGAAGTCGTCCTGGGAGCCCTCCATCATCGCCGCCATCATCACCGAAAACGCCACGCCGGTCATCACGCCCGCGATCGCGACCAGCGTCTGGCGGGCGCGATGGCGCACATGGGTCCAGGCGATGGTCAGGACGAGGCTCATGGCGCCGACGTCTCGGGCCCGATCACGCGGATCCGCTCGCCGTCCTTGATGTCGGCGGTCGCGGGCGCTGCGACCAGCTCGCCCTCGCGGGCGCCGTCGAGGATCTCGACCGCCGCGGAGCCGCGGATGCCGATCCGCACCGCGCGCCGCCGCACACGGCCGCCTTCGATCACCATGAGGCTGCCGTTGACGATGGCATTGGCCGGCGCGAGCAGGGTGTCGGCCGTCTCCCGGCTGACGATGTTGGCCTCGACGCTCATGCCGACGCGCAGCGGCGTGTCGTCCGGCAAGCCGATCCGCACGCGGAACGTCTTGGCCACGGGATCGCCCGCCGGCGTGATCTGCTTCACCGTCCCGGGCAGGGCCTGGTTGCCGAACGCATCGGCGCGCAGCAGCGCCTTCTGCCCGACCTGGACACGGGGGATGTCCTCCTCGTTGACGTCGGCGACGACCCAGAGCGGCTTCTCCAGGCCGACGCGGTAGAGGATGGTGCCGGGATCGACCATGTCGCCGACCTCGCCGTCCTCCTTGAGGACGACGCCGTCCATCGGCGCTACCAGCTTGAAGTAGTCGAGGCGCTGGGTCTGGGCCGCGATCTGGGCACGGATGCGGGCGAGATCGCTTTCGGAGCGCTGGTAGGCTTGCGAGGTGGCCGCCCCGCGGGCCAGCAACTGCGACTGTCGCTCGAACTCGTGGCGCTGGAATTCCTCCTGTGCACGCAGATCGTTCAAGGTGGCCAGCGCCTCCTTGTCGTCGAGCCGCGCCAGCACGTCGCCGGCCTTGACCGACTTGCCCTCGCAGCGGCAGCGCTCGATGATGCGGCCGCGGACCAGCGGCGTGCTCCGCGACCACGTCTCCGGCTCCACGGCGCCGGTCGCATACACGATCTCGGCCGCCGTGCCGCGGGTGATGCGGGCGGTCGCAATCAGCGGTCCACGCACCCACCATGCGGCAAGCCCAGCCAGTGCGCCGGACAGCAGGATGATCGAGAGCAGGCCGCGCCACGGAAAACGACGCCGGCCGCGATCGACGGCCGGCGTGGCAGCAATGGCGTTGGATTGGTCCGGCGTCAGCATGTCCATGATCGAACGGACCCTGCGACGGGAGAAAGGCTATACTTAGCCCGCAGTGCCCGTCGCCACGCGGGGCGGAGCCATCTTGAAGTGCTGCTTGGCATAGGCGACGATCTGGCGATCGGTCGGGTGATCGGCGGCTTCGACGCCGACGATGCGCTTTCCGACCGCAGGATGCTTCTCGTGCAGGTACTTGGCAAGCTCGGTCTTGGCGCCGGCCGGGCCGATGATCAGGATCTCGCCAGCGTCATCGAGTGCGTGCGCGACCTCTTCGAGGAAATTCTTGTCGGGCGCCGCATGGCCGCTGCCGATCTCGTTGGCCTTGTGATGCAGATGCTTGGTCTGCAGGTGCGGATGCAGCGTCAGCTCGTCGGCACCGGTCAGTCCGATGTGGAACACCTTGGCCTCGCTGTGATCGAGCCACACGACGGCATGGAAATGGGTCGGCATGATCTGGTCCTTGTCAGCAAATCACCGCTTGCGCAGCCTCGCGCGTTCGCAAGCGAACGCGCGCCGCGGGAAGCGGCTCCGTTGGTGACGCAAACCTTAGCGAGCCCGATCGGGCCCGGCTTGATGCAGGTCAACGGAGGCGGGGCGCGACCACGCGCCCCCAATGGCGCGAAGTCTACTTCGGCGCGGGCGGCTTCGGCTGCGGCTTGTCCTGCCGCTTCGACCAGGAGATGTAGTAGGCGACGGTTGTCATGATCGCGATGCCCGCCGCGCTGACCAGGATCTGCGCCAGCAGCGAGCCCGAGCTCAGCATCAGGGTGAAGTGGCCGATGAAGGATAGGAACACGCCGACGCAGAACACCGCCAGCGACTGTTGGCCGCAGACGATGAGGGGATCGAACGCCTTCCACTCCAGGCCCGGCCATTCCTTCGGCACGAACCGGATGACCAAAATGACGATCACCACGAAATGCAGGAAGCGGTACGGCGCGAGATTGGTCTTGTCGTTCGGGTTGAAGGCCGCATAGAGCCAGTTCGGAAACATCGATCCGAGCTCAGGGAAGCGGCCGGCCATCGTCATGACCAGTGCGAGCACCATGTAGGCGATGCAGAAATAGAGCGTGGCCGGCGCCATGATGATGCCCATCGAGCGGCGGGCGCCGCCGAGCGCGCACCAGGAGCCGAACACGAACAGCACCTGCCAGCAATACGGATTGAAGTACCAGGTGCCAGCCGGATAGGCCGCGAAATTCCAGCCCATCTGTCGCGCCACGAGCCACAGCACGATCGAGGCGATCATGGTCAGGTCGGGCTGGCGCAGCATCATCCACAGCACCGGCGGGAAGAAGCCCATCAGCACGATGTAGAGCGGCAGCACGTCGAGATTGACCGGCTTGAACTTCAGGATCAGTCCCTGGGCCAGCGTATCGCTGGCGTGGTCGACGAGGCCTGCGACGTTGAACTCGTCGATGATCTCGGAGACGCCGAACCGCGTCGCCAGATAGCTGATGGCCACGATATAGATCACGAACAGCACGATGTGGGCGACGTAGAGCTGCCACACCCGCTTGAACAGCCGGGTGGCGCCGACGATGAAGCCGCGGTCGATCATCATGCGCGCATAGACGAACGAGGCAGTATAGCCGGAGATGAAGACGAACAGGTCGGCGGCGTCGCTGAAGCCGTAATTCCGCGTGGTGATCCAGTTCACCACATTGTCCGGGATGTGATCGAGAAAGATCGCCCAGTTGGCGATTCCGCGAAACAGGTCGAGCCGCAGGTCGCGCCCGCGCTCGGGCAGCGTGGCATTGATTTTCATGGCCGCTTCAACGCACTGTTTTGAATGGAAAACGTTCGGGGAGCAGAGGCGCCGTGGCAGTCGACCGAGATTGTCACGGGACGGCAGAATGACTATACGGAGCACGATAGACGGTCACGTCCTGGATGGGAATCACCGTTCCGTGCTGGATCTTGCCTGTACCCCATCCCTGCCGTTTCCGCCAAACGCATGACGACCTCAGCTTCCAGGGGCTCTTCCAGCCATGACCGCACGCATTTTCAAGCCCGCCAAGAACGCGATGCAATCGGGCAAGGCCAAGACCAGGGACTGGCAGTTGGATTATGAGCCGGAGCAGCCGCGTTCGGTCGAGCCGCTGATGGGCTGGACGTCCTCCTCGGACATGAAGCAGCAGGTCACCTTGCGCTTCGATACCAGGGACGAGGCGATCGCCTATTGCGAGCGCAAGGGCATTCCCTACCAGGTGATCGAGCCGAAGGAGCCGGTGAAGCGGCAGATCGCCTATGCCGACAATTTCTCGTTCCGCCGCGGTGAGCCCTGGACGCACTGATTTGGACGCATTGAGGGGCCGGCTCGGCCGTCATCCGTTCAACCTGTTTGAGGCGGCCCGCCGGAGATGGGCAGCGGGGCGTCCTTGGACAGGCCGAGCACCGGGAAGCTCCTGATGGCCCGGACGCCGGGCAGGGCGGCGAACTGGCGGAGCTGGCGGCTCATGCCTTCGACGCCGGTCGACACGCATTTCAGCAGGAAATCCGCATCTCCCGACAGCCGCCAGCATTGCTGGACCCAGGGCAACGTCACGATCGCGGCCTCGAACGACTCCAGTGCCGTCTGGTGCTGGCTGTCGAGCTGAATCGACACGAACGCGACCACCTCATAGCCCAGCGACCGTTCATCGATGCTGGCGCGGATGGATTTGATCACGCCGCTGCTGCGCAGCGTCCGCACCCGGCGCAGGCAGTTCGGATGCGAGATCCCGACCCGGTCGGCGAGCTCGTTGATGCGGATCCGGCCATCGGCCTGGAGCTCCGCCAGGATCCTGCGATCGATCGCGTCGAGCTCCGGGCTGCCAGCCATCGGCGCGGCCCGTTCAGCCGGTCGGGCGATCAGGCCGGCCACCGCCGGCCGGATCAGGCTCGGCGGTGCGCGGCATGACGCCCGAGAGCACGAGCTTCTCGTGGGCCGCGATGATCGCCTCCCTGGTGAGCCGGCCGCCGGGACGGTACCAGCTGCACAGCCCGGTCAGGAGCGCGATGATGGCAAAGGTCGCGACCTGGATGTCGTCGACGTCGAACACGCCTTGCGCCACGCCGTCGCTGAGGATGTCGGCCAGCCGGCGCTCATAGGCGCCGCGCAGCGCCACCACCGCCTCGTAGTTGCGGGGATCGAGGCTGCGCAGCTCCGAATTGGCGATGAAGACCTCGCGCTTCCGGGTCATGTGATAGCTGACGTGGAAGGCGACGAATGCCCGGAGGCGTTCGACCGGACCCTGGGTGTCGCGGAGCGCCTGTTCGAGCTCGTGCAGCAGGTCGTTGATGTGGTCCTGGATCAGCTCTGCCAGCAGCTCCTGCTTGGTGCTGATGTGATTGTAGAGCGAGCCCGGCTGGATGCCGACCTCGGCGGCGAGCTGGCGCAGGCTCATGGCCTCATAGCCGTGCTGGAAGATCAGCCGCAGGCCGGCCCTGCGGATCGCCTCCATCGTCGTCGGACCATGTGACCCGATCGTGCGCGCCATCTCGTCCTCGCTGGACCGTCCCGATGCCGATCGCGGCGGATCCGCCACGGCGGGGGGTCCCGTAGTGAAGTCTGAAAATTCCGTGGTCTCAAGCAAATGCTGCTCGCCCCGGACCCTACAACAATCCGCTTGAGAATAGAATTTAAAAACGTATGATCGTTTAATTCGAGAAGGACGGACGGCCGCAAACCGGCCGCCGGCGGGCAGGGAGGACAGCATGCGGGCAAAGATGGTACACCCGGACTCGCAGCGGCCTGAACGGCCGCGACCGCTCTGATGCGTGCTCCCACGGCTTCCCCCTCCAGCCCCGCAACGAAGACGCCGGTCATGACGCTTCACTCCACGATCGATCCATCGTCCTCCGATTTCGCCCGCAATGCCGACGCCATGCGCGCGCTGGTCGCCGACCTCAGAACGAAGCTGGGGCAGGTCGCCGAGGGCGGCGGCGAGGCCTCGCGCAAGCGGCATTTGTCGCGCGGCAAGATGCTGGCGCGCCAGCGCGTCGACCTGCTGCTCGACCCCGGAACGGCGTTCCTGGAGCTGTCGCCATTGGCCGCGCACGGGCTCTATGGCGGCGACGTCCATTCGGCGAGCATCGTGACCGGCATCGGCCGCATCGCGGGGCGCGAATGCGTCGTCGTCGCCAACGACGCCACCATCAAGGGCGGCACCTACTACCCGATGACGGTGAAGAAGCATCTGCGCGCCCAGGACATCGCGCGGCAGAACAATCTGCCCTGCGTCTACATGGTCGATTCCGGCGGCGCGTTCCTGCCGCTGCAGGACGAGATCTTCCCGGACGAGCGGCATTTCGGCCGGATCTTCTACAACCAGGCGCAGATGTCGGCGCAGGGCATTCCGCAGATCGCGATCGTGATGGGCTCGTGCACCGCCGGCGGCGCCTATGTGCCGGCGATGTCGGACGAGAGCATCATCGTGCGCAACCAGGGCACGATCTTCCTCGGCGGTCCGCCGCTGGTGAAGGCCGCGACCGGCGAGGTCGTCAGCGCCGAGGAGCTCGGCGGTGCCGACGTGCATTCGCGACAGTCGGGCGTGACCGATCACTACGCGCAGAACGATGCCCATGCGATCGGCATCGCCCGCCGCATCGTCGGCACCCTTAAGCCGCCGGGCGCGCGCACCGTGCTCAACATGCGCGAGGTGCGCGAGCCGCGCTATGCCGCGGAAGAGATCTATGGCGTCGTGCCGGTCGACGGCCGCAAGCCGTTCGACGTGCGCGACATCATCGCGCGGGTGGTCGACGGCTCGGAGTTCGACGAGTTCAAGAAGCTCTACGGTCAGACGCTGGTGTGCGGCTTCGCCCACATCTGGGGCCATCCGGTCGGCATCATCGCCAACAACGGCATCCTGTTCAGCGAGAGCTCGCTGAAGGGCGCGCACTTCATCGAGCTGTGCTGCCAGCGCAACATTCCGCTGGTGTTCCTGCAGAACATCACCGGCTTCATGGTCGGCAAGAAATACGAGGCCGGCGGCATCGCCCGCGACGGCGCCAAGCTGGTGACGGCGGTCGCGACCGCGTCGGTGCCGAAGTTCACCGTCGTGATCGGCGGCTCCTACGGCGCCGGCAATTACGGCATGTGCGGCCGCGCCTATGCGCCGCGTTTCCTGTGGATGTGGCCGAACGCGCGCATCTCGGTGATGGGCGGCGAGCAGGCCGCGATGGTGCTGAGCCAGGTCCGGCGCGACGGCATCGAGGCCAAGGGCGAGAGCTGGCCGGCGGAAGAGGAAGAGAAATTCCGCAGCCCTATCCGCGCGCAATACGAGGCGCAGGGCAATCCGTACTACGCGACCGCGCGGCTGTGGGACGACGGCGTGATCGATCCCGCCGATACCCGCCTCGTGCTCGGCCTTGGATTGTCTGCCGCCGCCAATGCCCCGGTCGAGCCGACCAAGTTCGGCCTGTTCAGGATGTGATCATGGCTCGTCCCGGATTGTATCGTCGTTTTCGCAAGCTCCTGATCGCCAACCGCGGCGAGATCGCCGTGCGCGTCATCCGCACGGCGCGCGCGATGGGATTGAAGACCGTCGCGGTCTATTCGGAGGCCGACCGCAACGCGCTGCACGTCGCGCTGGCCGACGAAGCGGTGCTGCTCGGCCCTGCGCGCGCCCGCGACTCCTATCTCAACATCGAGCGGCTGATCGAGGCCGCCAGGCAGACCGGTGCCGAGGCCGTTCATCCCGGCTATGGCTTCCTGTCCGAGAGTGCCGAGTTCGCACAGGCCTGTCTCGATGCGGGGCTGGTGTTCGTCGGGCCGACCGCGGCGATGATCACGGCGATGGGGTCGAAGTCCGGCTCGAAGTTTCTGATGGAGCAGGCGGGCGTGCCGCTGGTGCCCGGCTATCACGGCGAGGCGCAGGATGACGCCACGCTCGCCAATGAAGCCGCGCGGATCGGCTTTCCCGTGCTGATCAAGGCGTCCGCCGGCGGCGGCGGCCGCGGCATGCGCGTGGTTCACGCGGCCGGCGACCTCACTGATGCCGTCACCAGCGCCAAGCGCGAGGCCAAGGCGGCGTTCGGAGACGACCGCGTGCTGATCGAGAAGTTCGTCGAGAGCCCGCGTCACATCGAGGTGCAGATCGTCGGCGACAGCCACGGCAATCTGGTCTCGCTGTTCGAGCGCGAATGCACCCTGCAGCGCCGGCACCAGAAGGTGGTCGAGGAGGCGCCGTCGCCGACGTTGACGCCGGCGCAACGGGACACGGTGTGCGCTGCGGCGCGTCGCGCGGCGGGCGCGGTGAACTATGTCGGCGCCGGCACCATCGAGTTCGTCTCCGACGGCCGCGACGTGTTCTTCATCGAGATGAACACGCGTCTGCAGGTCGAGCATCCCGTCACCGAGTTGATCACCGGGGTCGATCTCGTCGAATGGCAGTTGCGCGTCGCCTTCGGCGAAGAGCTGCCGCTGACGCAGGACCAGATCCGGTTGCATGGCCATGCCATCGAGGCGCGCGTCTACGCGGAGAATCCCGCCAAGAACTTCATGCCCTCAGTCGGCACGATCAACACCTGGCGGCTTCCCGCTGAAACCGGCGGCCTGCGCATCGATGCCGGCTATCGCGAGGGCGATGCGGTCTCGCCCTATTACGACGCGATGCTCGCCAAGATGATCGCCTGGGCGCCGACCCGCGAGGTCGCGATCGAGCGGCTCAACCGCGGCCTTGACGACACCGACGTCCGAGGCATCGTCAGCAACATCCCGTTCCTGTCGTCGCTGCTGACGCATCCCGACGTCGTGGCGAACGCGATCGACACCGGTTTCATCGAGCGCCATCTGACGCATCTGACCCAGTCAGGAGCGGTGGCCGGCGACCTCGAGCTCTGTGCCGCGGTTGGGGCCATTCTCATCGGCGAGCAGATCGCGGCTGCGAAGGAGCAAGGCTCGCCGTGGCGCGCATCCGGCTGGATGCCGGTGGGACTGCGACAGCGCATGTTCTCGTTCCGCCAAAGCGCGGGTAATGAACCGCGGACCGCCACGCTGGCCTATGGTCCCGGCGTGCAGCGCCTGTCGATCGCGGGCCGTGAGACCTCGTTCTCGGCTATCCCGACTGATGACGGCGGCTTCGACCTTGTGTGCGACGGCGTCAAATCCCATGTGGTGGCCGTCATCGAGGGCCATGAGCTGTACCTGCGGACCCGCAACGGTCGTTTCGACCTGCATTGGATCGATCCGTTCGGCGGAGACGACGAGGAGCAGGCCGGCGAGGACAAGATCGTGGCGCCGTTGCCGGGGACCGTCGTGGCGCTGCTTGCGCAGGAAGGCGCCGTCCTGGAGAAGGGTGCGGCGATCCTGACGCTCGAAGTCATGAAGATGGAGCAGACCCTGCGGGCGCCGTTCGCAGGCCGGCTCACGGCGATCAAGTGCAAGGTCGGCGACATCGTGCAGGAAGGCGTCGAACTGGCGGACCTCGAACCGTCCGCCTGATCCTCGAACCGGAGAGGTCGGCATGAGCGAGAGCGTGCGCATCATCGAAATGGGCCCGCGCGACGGCCTGCAGAACGAGAAGACGTTGGTCGGCGTGGCCGATCGCATCGCCTTTGTCCGCGCGCTGGTGAACGCCGGCCTGGCGACCGTCGAGGTCGGCGCCTTCGTCTCGCCCAAGGCGATCCCGCAGATGGTGGGATCGGATGAGGTGATGCGCAGCGTGTCTGCGCTGCCCGGCGAATTCCATGTGCTGGTGCCCAATGTGAAGGGCTATGAGGCCGCGCGCGCTGCGGGCGCCAGGGTGATTTCCGTGTTCACGGCGGCCTCTGAGAGCTTCTCCCGCGCCAACATCAACTGTTCAATCGCGGAGTCGCTGGAGCGCTTCAAGCCGGTGATCGCCCACGCCAGGACCGACGGCGTCAAGGTGCGCGGCTACGTCTCCTGCGCGCTCGGCTGTCCCTATGAAGGCGAGATCAAGCCGCAGGCGGTAGCCGGCGTGGCGAAGGCGCTGTGGGACCTGGGCTGCTACGAGGTCTCGCTGGGCGACACGATCGGCGTCGGCACGCCGCTCAAGGCCAAGCAGATGCTGCGCGCCGTCTGCGACGATGTGCCGGTGATGCATCTTGCGATGCATTTCCACGACACCTACGGCCAGGCGCTGGCCAATCTCTATGCGGGCATGGAGGAGGGTGTCCGCGTCATCGATGCCGCCGCCGGCGGCCTCGGCGGCTGCCCGTTCGCTCCGGGCGCGACGGGAAATGTCGCGACCGAGGACGTCGTCTACATGCTCGAAGGCATGGGCATCCGCACCGGCGTCGACATGACGAAACTGCTGGCCGCCACCAACGAGATCAGCCGGCTGCTCGGCCGGCCCCCGGTCAGCCGCGTTGCCGGCGCGCTGAATGCGAAGAACAGGCGAGCAGCGAATGGCGAATAGCGAACGGGGGCTGAACCTATCGCCAATCCCTATTCGCTACGTCCTAGTCGCCATTCGCCGCTGCGTCAGCGGCTGAGATCCGGCCCCATCACGAGATCCGGCAGCGCCGTCGAGATCTGCGGCACGAAGCAGAGCAGCAGCACGGCGGCCATCATCAGCAGGACGAACGGCAGCGTGCCCCAGATCACCTCGCGCAGCGGGATGTCCGGCGCGACGTTCCTGATGACGAAGATGTTGAGACCCACCGGCGGGTGAATCAGGCCCATCTCCATCACGATCGTCATCACCACGCCGAACCAGATGATGTCGAAGTTTGCTGCCCGCAACGGCGGCAGGATGATCGGCGCCGTCATCAGGATGATCGATACCGGCGGCAGGAAGAAGCCGAGCACGACCACCATCAGCAGGATCGCGAACAACAGTTCCCAGCGCGGCAGGTGCATCGCCACGATGGACTCCGCCACCGACTGCGAGATGTGCAGGTAGCTCATCACGTAGGAGTACAGCAGCGACATGCCGATGATCAGCATCAGCATGGTCGATTCGCGCAGCGTCGCCTTCATGATGGGCGCGAGATCGGCCGGGCTCCAGACGCGGTAGATGATCGCGATCAGCACGAGCGCGAGGATGCCGCCGAGACCGGCTGTTTCCGATGGCGTGGCGAGGCCGCCATAGAGCGCGACCATGACGCCGGTCAGGAGCAGCACGAACGGAATCACGCGTGGCAGCACGGAGAAGCGCTGCGCCATCGTAAAATCGTCCTTGGTCAGGATGTCCGACCACGCGCCCGACTTCTCATAGACGGCTTTCGCGCGCGCATATTCCTGCCGGAAGCGCACCACCGAATAGACGCCGAACAGGGTCACCAGCAGCAGCCCGGGGCCGATACCGGCCAGGAACAGCCGTCCCAGCGATTTCTCCGCCGCGATCGCGAATAGGATCATCGTAATCGAGGGCGGAAGCAGAATGCCGAGCGTGCCGCCGGCGGCGATGATGCCTGCGGCGAAGCCGCCGGAATAGCCGCGCTTGCGCATCTCGGGAATTCCGGCCGAGCCGATCGCCGAGCAGGTCGCGGGGGACGATCCCGCCATCGCCGCGAACAGCGCGCAGGCGAACACATTGGCGACGCCCAATCCGCCGGGCACGCGATGCAGCCACGCATGCAGCGCCGAGTAGAGGTCCTGGCCTGCGCGGGAGCGGCCGATCGCCGCGCCCTTGAGGATGAACAGCGGGATCGACAGCAGCGTGATCGACGCCATTTCCTCGTAGACGTTCTGCGTCACCGTATCGAGCGACGCGGTCGGCATGTAGATGGCCATGAACACGACGGCGACGGCGCCGAGCGCGAACGCGATCGGCATGCCCGCGAACATCGCAAACAGGGTCGAGAGTCCGTAGGCAACCCCAATTCCGAACACGCTCATCGACGCGCTCCGGTCAGCGGAGCCACGATCTGCAGCAGCATCTGCAGGCACAGCAGGGTCATTCCCGCGGCCATCAGGCCGTAGGGAATCGCCAGCGGCGGCGACCACATCGAATTCGAGACCTGACCATCGACCCAGGCCTCATGTGTCAGGGTCCAGGATTTCCAGGTGAAGAAGGCACAAAACAAAAAGCTCGCGACGTCGACCAGCCAGAGCCTGATCTTGTTGGCGAGCGGCGACATCAGCCCAACGAAGGCTTCGATGCTGACGTGGCCGCGATGCTCCTGCACATAGGCTGCAGTCATGAAGGTTGCGCCGACGAGCAGGAACACGGCGGCTTCGTCCTGCCAGTAGTTGGCGGCCTTGAACAGTGCACGGCCCGCCACGCTGTAGCTCAGGATGAGGCAGGCCGCGACCAGTGCGAACGCGGCCAGAACGACGATGATACGATTGAGCAGCGAGACAACACGCTGGAGCGGCGCCAGCGGACCGCTGGCGCCGATGGCTGTCGTGGCCTCGGTATCGAGAACGGGCGCGTGCATCAATCAGGCCGCGACGTCGGAGGCGAGCTTGAGGAGCTTGGCGCAGTTCGCGGACCTGCCGCCATAGTCCTTCCAGGCCGTGTCACGGGCAATGTCGCGCCATTTGTTGACGGTCTCGACATCGAGCTCCGTAACCTTGGCGCCGGCCTTTTCGTAGACCTTGGCAACTTCGATGTCGTCGTCCTGCGCGCCCTTGCGCCCGAACGCCTCCATCTCCGCGCCGACCGCGAGGATGATGTCCTGTTGGTTCTTCGGCAGCTTGTCGAACGAGGCCTTGGACATCATCAGTGGCTCGAGCATGAACCAGTACGACGCCTTGGCTCCGGAGGTGAGGGCCTTCGACACCTCTTCCAGCCGGAACGAGATCAGGCTGGTCGACGAGGTAATGCCGGCATCGCAGGCACCGGTCTGCATCGCGGTGTAGATTTCATTCGACGGAACCGACAGCACCGAGGCGCCGGCGGTCTGCAGCACCATGTCCATCTCGCGCGAGCCGCCGCGTACCTTCATGCCCTTGGCATCCTCGGGCGCCACCAGCGGCCGTGATCGGCTGGCGACCCCGCCCGCCTGCCAGACCCAGGTGAGCAGGATGATGCCCTTGTCGGCCAGAAAATCGCTCAGCGTCTTGCCGACCGGCTCGTTCTTCCAGCGCATCCCCTGGTCGTAGGTCGTGACCAGACCCGGCATCAGCCCGATGTTGGTCTCGGGCACCTCGCCGCCGGCGTAAGGCATCGGATAAAGGCTGATGTCGAGCGCGCCCTTCCGCATGGCCGAGAATTGCGCGACGGTCTTGATGAGCGAGGAGTTCGGATAGATCTCGGTCGCGATCTCGCCGCCGGAGCGCTTCGCGACCTCCTCGGAGAACACCCGGCAGAGCCGGTCGCGGAAATCGCCCTTGTCGATGGTGCCGCCGGGAAACTGGTGAGAGATCTTCAGCGTCGTTGCTGCATGGGCCGTGCCGGTTCCAAAACGCAGAATGGCCGGCGCAGCGAGCGCGGATGCGATGACATGACGGCGTGTGAGCATGAGATTTCCCCTGGACAACTTCTGGTTGGGTTCCCGACCCGGGTTCGTTGGCGTGAGTTATACCAACCAATCTACCGGACTTACCTCTAGCCGAACTAGGCAGTTCGTTCGAGGCCAAATGCATGGGAAGCGACATATTGCTGCGGCGCACGTACCGGCCTGTGAATCCCTTGCCCGGGTTGTACTAACATGATCTTGCCGGGCAAAATTGTGTCCTCGATTCCGGAACGGGACGCATTCGAGTCAAATTTGATCGAACAAAAATTCTCGCCCGCGCTCGTAACAATCGCCTTCATCGGAACGTCGATATCCAGGAACGGCGCGTCCGTCGCCGTCGAACCCCGTCATACGAAGGAGCGATCATCATGACCAATCGTAGCCGCCTCATCCTCGGAATCTCCGCCGCCGCCCTCGCGTTCAACGTGGCCGTCGCGCCGGTGGCCTTCGCGGAGGACAAGATGAGCAAGGACGATGGGATGAAAAAGGGCGCGATGTCCCACGACGGCATGAAGAAGGATTCGATGGCCAAGGACGGCATGAAGAAGGACGATGCCATGTCCAAGGACGGGATGAAGAAGGACGACGGCATGATGAAGAAGAACTAAGTCGTCTCGCCCGGCATCGTGCGATGGGACGACCGTATCAGTCCCATCGCCGATGAAGTGAGGAGCCGCGCGATGCCGGACGCGACGGCACGCAGGTCTCGTGGCGGCGGCGTTGCTGCTTACTTCTTCTTTCCGCGGGCCTTGCGCGCGGCGTAGCGCGCATCGCGCTTCGCCTTCTGCTCGGCCTCCATCTCGGCGAGGCGAGCGGCTTCGTCTTCCGCCTCGCGCGCGAGCCGGGCAATCTCGGCAGCTTTGGCCTCTTCCTCGAGGCGCTTCTGCTCCGCCTTGGCGGCCTCGCGCTCCAATCGCTGCTGCTCGCGGCGGGCGGCGGCAGCTTCGCGCTCCTGCCGTCGCTTCACGACTTCGGGATCGTCCGGTCCCGGCTGCGATTTGAACTTCTGCACGATGCTCTGGCGGGCCTGCTGCGCGGCCTTCTGCCGATCGGCAAATCCAGGTTCCTTGAATCCTCTCATGGAGACGTCGTCACTTCGCTATTTGGGTGTTCGATCAGGGTGTGGTCGGTCAGGGGCTGCACGCGCCGCCAGGCAATTCTTCCACGAGATCGTGAACACGAGCGGAGGCCGACGCGAGCCCGTGTGTATAGGATCGCATGCGTCGATGACAAATGCTTTATCGCCGCTCCTCCACATCCGACCTGCCTAGCGCTTGCATGGCGCTCGCCGGAGGCTATGTAAGCACCCCCGTCGCTGACGCAGGTCGGCCGGCTGTGAGTCGCTTCACGCCTCGCGGGCACCAGCGCACCGCCCGGGTGCGACGTCCAACGGAGTTGACCGGCATGATCTCTGTTCGCCGCGGGCGCATGGCGCTCGGCCTCGCGCTCGTCGCTCTCGTGGTCAGCGCATGCGTGATGACCGCGGTCCTCGCCCGCCCGCGGCCCGTTTCGGCCGGTGTGCTGGGTTCCGAATGGGAATGCGGGCAGCTGTTCTGGGTGACGAGCTGCACCCGTATCGAATCGATCTCGCCGGCATCGCGCCAGCAGCAGCAACCGCACGGTGAGGCCGCTGGCCTGCGTGCCGCCTAGGCGCACCGGCGATGAGTACGCAGGGGCCGGATAGACGCGGTGCCATGGCGGCACTGGTGTTCGCGGCGCTCGTCGTGGCCTTCGGCGTGTGGCTGGCCCGCAGCCTGACCTCGGCAAGCCAGATGCAGGATTGCCTGATGTCGGGACGAACCAACTGCAATGTGATCGTGCCCGACCGGTGACCGCCGATCAGCTCGTACCGGATCGGCAGGGCCGCGCCAGCAAGGTTGCATGATCGAAGCGGCGAATCAGCCGGCATCTCGGTTAACCTGACGGCAGCAGGTTGACCTAGCCGCAAAATAGTCCGGATTTTACCCGTTTGTCGCGGAAACTATGATGTGTCCGGATCATGCGCGCCCAAGCCGGCGATCCGGGATGATCAATCCGCATTACACTTGGCGTCCGTGGCAATCAGCGCGGACGGCGGGTGATCAAGGGTAGGGGAGAATGATGTTGTCCAACCAGAGCACACGGTGGCTGCCTGCGATCGCAATCCTGACCGCGGTCGGGATCCCCGCCCAAGCCTGGGCGCAAACCCAGGACCAGGCTGGTCCTGGTGCCGGGCATTCGCCCCAGGCCCGCCCGCCGGGTGTCATTCGCCAAGCGCCGGCCCAGGGTGGGCAGCCGGGCGGCCAACCCCATGTCCAGATTCCGCGGCAAGCCGGTCCCATGGCCGGCCAGCCGCAGGGAGCACAGCCGGGCGCACCGCCGCGGGCTGCCGTTGCCCCTCAGGGACGTCAGCCTGCGCCGGTGGCGCAGCAGGGACGTCCGCCGGGAGCCGGTCAGGGCTACGCAGCGGGCCACGGGCCGGGCCCTGGTCCGGCGATGGCCGGGCGGGGACCGGATGCGCGTTATGCGCACGGCCGGGTCGCGGTGCGCGACTATGGTGGGCAGTCTTATCGCGGCCGGGTCGGCTGGGAGGGTGGCCGATGGCGGCACGAGGTTCACAATGGCCGTCCGGGCTGGTGGTGGGACGTCGGTGGCGTCTGGTACTATTATCCCGAGCCCATGGAAGGACCGCCGACCTACGTGTCGGAGGACTATGCTGACGATGTGGTCTATGCGCCGTCGGCGGCCTACGAGGCGCCCCCGCCGGTCGCCTACGAGCCGGCGCCGCCTCCGGCCGAAGTCGATCCGGGCGCCAGCGCGCTCGGGGGCGCGATCATCGGCGGGGTGCTCGGCGGTATCCTCACCGGCAAGGCGGGCGGTGCCGCGGCGGGCGCCGTGCTTGGTGGTGCCACCGGGGCGATCGCCGGCGCTACGGCTGCGGCGCGACCGGGCTATTATCTGTCGCAGGGCAATTGCTACTATCGATATCCGTCGGGAGAGTATGTCGCGGTCGATCCGCGCTCCTGCTACTGAGCCGCCGCCGGCGGTCGGAGCGCTGCGCTGAGCTTGGTTGGCCGCTGCGGAGTTGTGGCCGAATCTCCGCAAAGCTCCGGAGCAGGAGTGGGAGCGAATCTTGATAGACTCCGCTTCATCGTTCGAGAGGTGAGAGCTCCTGGGCCATGACCAAGGCGTCCAAGCTGGTTGCCGCCAAGGGCGGAAGGGTTCTCCTGGTCCGGCGCCGGGCCGACGGGCGCTGGATGTTTCCGGGTGGCCGCAAACGCGCGCAGGAGACGGCGAAGGACTGCCTGAAGCGCGAGATCAAGGAGGAGCTTCCCAAGCTCAAGCTCGGCCGGCTGCGGCTATGGAAGGAAGTCACCGCCAAGAACAAGCGCTCGGGTCGCAAGATGAGCGATGCCATCTTCATCGCCAAGCATGCCAAAGGGCGCCTGGAGATCGGAGACAAGAAGGAGATCGACCGCGCGGTGTGGCAAAAGCCCTACGGACTCAGCCTGACGCCGACGTCGCGCTACATCCGCGACCAGCTGTTTCCACGAAAGCCGGACTGAACCGTCGCATGCTGGGAACATCCCGGCCGCCTGGGCGTTATGTGCCCATGCCTTATGATAACACAGACAGACAGCCTCGCGTCCTCACGCCGGAAGAGCGTCGAGCGCGCGACGCCAGCCGCAGGGCTGATGCCGAACAAGCCATGCGCGAGCATGAGGCGGCCCAGCGCGCCTTTTACGCCAACCGCGAGCGGCTCCGGGCCGAGCGTCTGGCCCGGGAGGCTGCCGCCAAGTCGGGCTGACGGGAGTTTCTGTCAGCTCGCCTTGCGGCTCCGGAATGCGTTCGCCATCCGCAGAAACGCTTGATCCAGCAACGCATACATGTCGCCCGTGATGTCGCAATCGAACATCGCGCGGCGCATGCACGTCATCCATTCGTCGCGCTCGGCGTCGCCGATCGGATACGGACGGTGCGCGGACATGATGCAGCGATGTTCGGCCCGCTCGAAATAAAGCGCCGGCCCGCCGAGCCATCCACTGAGAAATTCGAACAGCAACTGCTTGATCGGACCAAGATCGGCGTCGTGCATCGCGCGGATGCGGCTGGCGCCGGGCTCCTGGTCCATGATGGTGTAAAAGCGCTCCGCCAGACGGCGCACGCCGGCCTCGCCGCCTACGAGCTCATAGGGCGTCGCCTCGTTCACAACTGCTTCTGCTTCGTTAGCCGAATTCGCTGCCGTCATCGCATCTCGTTTCCGCTCGCCCCTCTGCAGCCAACAAGCGGCAGAGGTATGGCGCCTTGATCTGGATCAAGCGGGAAAACGCGCGTGCGTTCGGGCTAGCGGATGCTGGCTTTGACGAGGCGCTGCCGGTCGGTGTCGGCGGCGATCTGGCGCAGCGTCTGTCGGAGCAGAGCGAGATCGACCGGCTTGGAGAACGGCGGATAGACGTTCAGGCCGAGGATCTTGCCGGCGCGGACCGTGACGTCGCGGGTCTGATCGTCGGAGCCGCTGATGATCAGCACCGGCGTGCGGGACTTGATGTCCGCCAACAGCTGCAACACCTCGGTGCCGGAGCGCTCACCGAGATTGAGGTCGAGCGTGATGCATTCGAAGTTGCGCCGGCGCAGCACGTTCATCGCGCCGTCGACCGAGTTCACGCCGGTCGTCGCAAAGCCCGCCTGCACGGCGATCTTGCGCAGGATCGACAGATGAACGTCGGCATCTTCGATCACGAGAAGTTCGTTCAGCATGGTCCCCGCGCGGCTTGTGTGTCGGCTCCAGATGGACCTGCGGAACTTAAGAGGGGGTTTCTGATTGCCTCGTAAACATCGGGTCCCGTAGAACAACGGAAAATCTGCACGCTATCCGCCATTGCGGTGCCATCGCGCGGCGCGGCTCAGAACGGCCGGCGGCTCGGCAGGGCGTTGGAGGAGCCCGGCAGATTGGTCATCTCTCCCGAATCGGCCGGGGGCCGGCGACCGCCCGGCCGGCGCCAGTGCTCGACGTGCAGAAGGATGCCGGCCACCAGCAGCGGCGCGACGGCGGCCACCGCCAGCAGCGGCGACAGCGGCTTGGGCGTGATCATCTCCATCGTCATCTCGCAGACCATCCAGATGGCTGCGGACGCCAGCACGAAGTCGCGGGAGGGGATGCGGAGCCAGTACAGGAAGCCGGCGATGATCGCGGCCGGCGCAATGATCGGGCCGATCATGTAGAAGTTCAGCTCCGGCGGCGTCACGGCGTCGAGGACCATCGATGCCAGCAGCCACAGGCTGAGGAACATCACCACGCCGTCGACGTATCTCATGGCCAACCTCCGCCGCGACATTTTGGCGCAATCTTTGTCCGGTTTATGGCTGTTCCGTCAAGGGCCATGGTGTCCAGGGCCGATTTGCAGCCCGATCCGGCGGATTTTCGCCTGTGGCCCGGATCCCGGCGAGTTCCTGGTTCCACGGCCATCCCCTGTTCAATCCGCCGAAAACCCGAACGGAACCGACGACGTCCTGAAATCGTCCGGCAGGATCTCGCGCCCGATCGGCGGCGCCGAGCGTGCGGCGCATTTCGGCCGGTGGCAGACCCGGCAGGCGACCCCGATCGGGGTCGGATCGTCGGCATCAGGCCCGTGGCCGTCGCGGGTGTAGATCAACTGCCCCGCATGCTCGGCAGCGCAGCCGACCGCGATCGCCCGCTCGACGCGCACCGCGCCATAGGAGCCGCCACCGGCGGTCACCGTGCGGGCGATCGAGAAGAACCGGCGGCCGTCGGGCAGCTCCAGCCATTGCGTCACGATCTGGCGTGGCGTCTTGAAGATGCCGTGCACCGACCACAGCGGGCAGGCGCCGCCATGGCGCGCGAACGGGAAGCCGGCGCCGTCGAGCAGCTTCGAGACGTTGCCGGCGGGATCGACCCGGATCAGGAAGAACGGGATCCGCTCCGCGCCCGGCTTCTGCAGGGTGGTGACGCGATGCGCGGTCTGCTCGAAGCTGGTGCCGAACTGGCGCGCCAGTGCCTCCAGATCATACGCCCGCGCATCGACCGCTTTCGCAAAGATCGAATAGGGCATGATGATCGCCGCCGCCGCGTAGGCCGCGAGCGCGCGGCGCGCCAGCAGCTCGGCGGTCTTGCTGGCGAACTTGCCGTCCTCCAAGGCCGCGCCGATCTCGGTGTCGAGCTCGAGATAGGCGAGCTGCCGGGCGAGCTCGAATTTCAGGCTCGCGCTGTCCAGTGAATCCTCGATCAGTAGCTGCCGGCGGTGCAGGTCGAGCCGCCTGAGCGAGCCGAGCATCACGTTCGGCGGCATGTAGCGGACCTGTAGATTATGCCGGGCGCGAAACCGCTCGATGAAGCCGGCCGGTCCGGCGGAGACCTGCGGAGCCCCCGTCGGCGCCCCCTGGAAGATCGCCTGCGCCAGCCGCTCGGCGGCATCGTCGAGCTGGGCAAAGTTGTTGCGGCGGGCGGCGAGGAAGCGGCGGACGTCGGCGACGGGATCGTTGGCGTCGAAGCCGTCATTGCCGACGCGCGGCGCGCTGCCTGCCGGCGCCGGGGCGCGCTGCTCGGCCAGCGCGAGCTGCTCCTCGCGATACGCCGTGTAGAGGCGCAGGAACGCCTCGGCCATGCCGGGATAGCTGACGGCGAGGTCGGAGATCTCCAGCGCGGGAATGTCGATGTCTGAGAACATCGGGTCCTTGAGCACCGACTGCATCCGCGCCGTATGGTCGGCGCCGCCGTCGCCGGCGAGATCGGCCAGGTCGATCTTGTAGGTCCGCGCCAGCCGCAGCAGCATGTCGGCGGTGACCGGCCTCTGGTTGCGCTCCAGGAGCGCGACGTAAGGCGCTGAGATTTCGAGGTCCGCGGCCATGTCGGCCTGGGTCAGGCCGAGCTCGCGCCGCAGGCGGCGCAAGCGCGGGCCCATGAAGATCGATCGTGCCGTGGCGGTGGTCATGGCCATATCCCGGTCTTGTAATCTCCTTACAGCTATACACGAGAAGTTTGTAAAGTGTGACAAGTTTTCCGCGCAATGTCTGGTCCGCCGTCTCAAGCTGCTTACAACAGGTCCCAGGTTGTCCTTAACCAAGGGATCACGGACATGAACTTCCAACCGCGTGGACTGAACGACCAAGCCCTCCAGGGCCCCGCGTCCTACCAGGCCGAGGTCGAGGCGGCGCGCGCGCTGCTCGAGACCCAGCCGACCTGGAACGGCGTCACCGCCGAGGCCGTGGCGCGCATGCGCCTGCAGAACCGCTTCAAGACCGGTCTCGACGTTGCCCGCTACACCGCGGCCGTGATGCGCGCCGACATGGCCGCCTATGACGAGGACAGCACCAAGTACACCCAGTCGCTCGGCTGCTGGCACGGCTTCATCGCGCAGCAGAAGCTGATCTCGATCAAGAAGCACTTCGGCCGCACCGACCGCCGCTATCTCTATCTCTCCGGCTGGATGATCGCGGCGCTGCGCTCGGAATTCGGCCCGCTGCCGGACCAGTCGATGCACGAGAAGACCTCGGTGCCCGCGCTGATCGAGGAGCTCTACACCTTCCTGCGCCAGGCCGACTCGCGCGAGCTCAACGATCTCTTCCGCACGCTCGACGCCGCGCGCAAGGCCGGCGACAAGGCGAAGGAGCAGGAGATCATCGGCAAGATCGACGGCTTCCAGACCCACGTCGTCCCTGTGATCGCCGACATCGACGCCGGCTTCGGCAATGCCGAGGCGACCTATCTGCTCGCCAAGAAGATGATCGAGGCGGGCGCCTGCGCGCTGCAGATCGAAAACCAAGTCTCGGACGAGAAGCAGTGCGGCCATCAGGACGGCAAGGTCACCGTGCCGCATGACGTCTTCCTGGCCAAGATCCGCGCCTGCCGCCACGCTTTCCTGGAGCTCGGCGTCGAGGACGGCATCATCGTCACCCGCACCGACTCGCTCGGCGCCGGCCTGACGCAGCAGATCGCCTTCTCGAGCCAGCCGGGCGATCTCGGCGACCAGTACAACAGCTTCCTCGACTGCGAGGAGGTGACGCCCGCGACCGCGCGCAGCGGCGACGTCATCATCAACCGCGACGGCAAGATGATGCGCCCGAAGCGGCTGCCCTCCAACCTCTACCAGTTCCGTCCCGGCACCGGCGAGGACCGCTGCGTGCTCGACTGCATCACCTCGCTGCAGAACGGCGCGGACCTGCTGTGGATCGAGACCGAGAAGCCGCACATCGAGCAGATCGCCAAGATGGTCGACCGCATTCGCAAGGTGATCCCGAACGCCAAGCTCGCCTACAACAACTCGCCGTCGTTCAACTGGACCCTCAACTTCCGTTGGCAGGTCTATGACGCGATGAAGGAGGCGGGCCAGGACGTCAGCAAGTACAACCGCGCCGAGCTGATGAAGGCGGAGTACGACGACACCCCGCTGGCGAAGGAAGCCGACGAGCGCATCCGCACCTTCCAGGCGGACTCGGCCAAGCGCGCCGGCATCTTCCACCACCTGATCACGCTGCCGACCTACCACACGGCCGCGCTGTCGACCGACAATCTGGCCCGCGAGTACTTTGGCGAGCAGGGCATGCTGGGCTACGTCAAGAACGTTCAGCGCGCCGAGATCCGCCAGGGCATCGCCTGCGTCAAGCACCAGAACATGGCCGGCTCCGACATCGGCGACGACCACAAGGAATACTTCGCCGGCGAGAAGGCGCTGAAGGCCGGCGGCGCGCACAACACGATGAACCAGTTCGGCTGATTTCCGCCGGGTGAATCGCTGAACTGACAGGACCCGTCTGGAGCTGACAGCTTCAGGCGGGTCTCGCTTTTTGGGGACGCGCCTTGTAGCTGTCGCCGATCGTGAGCCTGGAAGCTTGAGGTCGCCTCTCTCCATGCCGTCATGGCCGGGCTTGTCCCGGCCATCCACGTCGTTCGGCGGACGTGGATCGACGTGGATGCCCGGGCCTTCGCCGCGCCGAAGCGGCTTCGGCCGCGCAGGCGGGACAAGCCCGGGCATGACGAGCAACAAATTGGTGCCGGACCGTGTGGCTGAGGACGTCCTTCTCCTACGCGACCCTCTCGCCCCGTCGCGCGGTGCCCTCAGCGCTCCGCCAGCGCCAGCCGCGCACCAAGCAACGCAAAGCCGCCGGCAAAGGCGCGGCGCAGCCAGGCCATCACGCGGGGCCGGCTGACGACGCGATCGCGCACGGCAGCCGCGAACAGTCCGTAGACCACGAACACGGCGAACGTCATCGCCATGAATGTGGCCGAAAGCTCCAGCATCAGCGCAAGTGGATGGCTCGCATCGGCCGCGATGAACTGCGGCAGGAAGGCCAGGAAGAAGATCGACAGCTTTGGATTGAGGATGTTGATCAGGAAGCCGGTCAGCACCACGCGCCCGGCCGAGCGGGCATCCGCATCGTCCTTGCCCTCGACCGACAGCGCGCCGCGCTCGCGAAGCGTCTGCCACGCCATGTAAAGCAGATAGGCGACGCCGCAATATTTCAGCGCCGCAAATGCCAGCGCGCTGGTGTGCAGGACAGCCGCGAGCCCGACGATCGCGGCCAGCATCGCCGGCAGGATGCCGAGCGTACAGCCGAACGCCGCCGCGATGCTCATCCGCGATCCCTTGGTCAGCGCCACCGCCAGCGTATACAGCACGCCGGTGCCGGGCGAGACGACCACGATCAGCGAGGTCAGCAGGAAGGCGGTGGACATTGGCGGTCTCCCAGGTTCGCGGCCTTCCAGGCAAAAGGCGATCGGCGCGCTTCACGTCGGCTCCATCATTCCACGGCATAGCGGCGGACGATAGCCAAGCGCGGGACACGGCTCGGTGACGAAACGATCGGCGGGCAGGGGGCGTGCACATCCATCGTCGCGACGCGGTCCGCGTCCGAGCTTTGCGAGATCGTTCGCCCTCATCAAACAGAGGGCGCGGGGAATGCCGGGTGAGGGCCTCACCCATGGCCCGCCTGCAGAAGAAAAAGCAGGCGGCAGTCACCACAGGTTCAGCCGGATCAACCCGGCATTCCCCGCGCGATGGTCTTCACGCTTATACGCGATCTCCCCGGTGTCCGGCTTGATAGCCACCGTCGCCCATGGGGGTCATCATCCCCCAGGACTTGGCGCCAGCGTCGGGGCGCCAGGACCACGCGATTTCACGTCCGCAAGGAGTCGTTCGTCCGCGCACTATCCAAGCACGCTGCGACCCGCCTGCGGCCACCGCATCCCGCGCCCAACGTCCGTGACGATCGCGATCCGCCCCTCTCGAGGAGCACGGGATGGGGACAGTCAATCATGAGTTTCGGAAAAAGGGAAGAGGAATATTTTTGCGCCGATGACTGGACAGGGGTGATCGTCTTGAGCGGCCTGCTGAAATAAGTTTCGCCGCGCATCCTCACGGCTCATGCTGCCGGCAAGCGCAGCGCCGTCGCGCCATGATCCGGTTTCTGCGCCGTGAGGACCTCCCGGACACTGCAACCTGTGCGGGTACTGAACGCATCGCCCTGCCAACGACCTGCTTGATGCCGGGGACGGCAACGGCTGTGTCCTGCCCGCAACGTGGTCGGTTTTTGATAGTTCCACTATTCCCCCTGAGATTGCGGCTATTGTTCCCCAGGTCGGCCCCTGCTACCCCTGGGATCAACGACAGTAGGGGTGCTGTGGGGGCTCAAATGAACGGTTTGCGTCGTATGGCCGGCTGGCTGGCCATCGTCGGAGGGGCGTGTCTTGGCGGGTGTGCTGCGCCGCTTGCGGTCAACAGTGTGACCGACGTCAGGTCGACGACGGGCAGCCGAGGGATCGACGTCTACGAGCCGAAGCGCCGCACCGACGCCAGCGTGCCCGAGTTCGCGGGCGACCAGCTGGTGGAAGTGCGAACGTTTCACAATCCCGGCGGGGGAGGCGAGGTTGAGATGGCCGGGGCGTCCTGCTCACTGGAAGCGTCCGGCTTCACGGCAACCATGACGAGCCCCGCGAAGGTGCGCGTGCCGCTCTATCGCGGACAGTCGAGCACGCTTGCCGTGACCTGCCAGAAGCCCGGCTATCAGAAGCGGATGATCACGGTCGCGCCGATCGATGCGACGCGCCAAGCTCGTCTCGCCAGCGGCATCAATGGCGGCATCCTCGGTGCGGTCATCGTGGCAGGTATCGATGCCGCCGCCGACAACACGAAGAACGACTGGCGCTATCCCGTCGCGAAGGTCGTGCTGGAGGCCGATGCCGCCGGGAGGTGAGGGGCGGAGCCTTCGTCGCTGGCGGTTACGATTGCGGTGACAGTGAATGAAACTGCCGCGCCAAGTAGCGAGGTCAATTTAGCGCACCGGAATTCTCGCTCAAGGCCGCCCGACCGGAGGCAGTCCCCGGGCCTGCCGCAAGCACTCGGTCTCGGACTGTCCGCGCCACCGGCAGTCGTCATACTTGATACTTTGGCCGAGAGGAGCGCAACCATCAGGACAGCGATCAGCACCATGCACGCCAATACCTGATGATTGTCCTCCTTCATGGATGGCTCACGCCAGTCTAACCTGTCCCGGCGCGTCACGCTGGAAAACGTTGCGCCGTCGCGCCATGATCCGGCCGTGGCCGCATTTCATGCTGGCCGGCCGCTGCAACCTCGGCAGGCGCCATGCGTGGCGACGGCGCGTCGCCGGACGCTGAACCCTGGAGTGGACGACCATGAAAGCCCTCGCGCTGATCCCCCTGATCGCATGCCTCGCCGGCTGCGGAATGGTCGGTGCCGTTCAAAGCGGACTTGCCTACAGCCGGGCTGTCGAAGCCGACCTACTCGCCGAAACCGGCGTGCGTCCCGCAGTCGGCTTCAACTGGAACAACGGCACGCTGACGTCGGTCATGGTGACCTTCCCCAAGCTCTACACCGCCAAGCCGCTGCCGGAGCTGTCGGAGAAGGTCCGGGCCGCGGTGATCAAGGAATTCAAGCAGAGCCCGAAGCAGCTGGTGCTTGGGTTTGCGGTGAGCGGGCGAGGGGCTAAGGCAGTGTGGCCGCGTTACCTGACGTCGATGAAAGTTTAGTGCACTGTCACCGTAATTCCCGTCGACCTTAAACTCATAGACGAAGAAGTCGCGCTTTCGTGGATGAGCCGATATTGGCACGGTGGAGCCCCCAAAACATGAGCGAATGTTGTCGTCCCGAAACCTGCCGGGCACGGAAAACAGCTTGCCTTCATAGAGCCCGACGTTCGGAATAGCTCCGCGCTCGCCGATTGGTTGGGTGTGATTGAATATATATTGCACCTTTAAATGGGCACGTTACAAGTTATTGGAAAGCAGAGGAGACCATGACGAGCGCGAGACTAATCGACCAATTGACCCAGCAAGAGATGGATGCTGGCAAAGCTTACGGAGCAGACTCCAAGTTTTTTCACGGTTGTTGGCAGGATCGTCAAGACGACCTAGTATATCATCCCGACTACGCAGCATTTGCGAGAACCTACGCGCAGGTTTCCGGAGCGCTAGATAGCGCTGTGGCTAAGAGCATTTTACAGGAGGATTTGACGGTTTATTCCGGCTACGGACGGGGCTATTCAATCCTTGGCTCCTTGACCGGCGACGCCGTGAAGTTCGTGGGGCTTGTCTACCAATATCCTGGCTTCATTTCCACGAGCACAAACCAGCGCATTGCTGAAGACAAGTTCCTCCGAGTAGGAGCAAGTGCCGGAACTCGACCGACGTTTCTGGAGTTTAAGCTGCTAAAGGGTCAAATAGCCCTCGACATGAACGCTGTCGGTATTACAGGCGAGTTGGAATATCTGCTTCCACGCAGAACGCCGTTCAGCATCGTCGATGCTAAAGAGACACGGGTGCAGGACGTTGATGATGCTGTCTTGCATCTAATCCTCGCTGCTGTATGAGCGTCCAATCGTCATTTGCTTGGCCAGCGGATTGACGTTGAATTTGCCGTCGATATCTTGGCTTCTCGCACCGCGATAAGCGCGCTCCGCTTGTAGGGTAGCCCGTCAGTTGCGAGCAGTTCTTGTAGTGCATGTATCGCTCGAGCTCGTGTATTGGCGTGGTCTTCGGTCGGCGGACAATCTCGAGCGCCACCGTCTGATTGGTGTCGCAGCCGAGGCATCGCACGCGAGCCGATCGGCTTCCTTCCGCGCCAGCTTGGCCTGCTCAGCAGCGAATCGGATTGCCGACCCATAAATGCGCTCGCGTGATTTCGTGCCCATGGCGGATGATTCTGTCGAACCGTAGGAACGGAAGCCACTAAGACTAGCGGTCGGAACCCGCACGAGCCACAAGCTTAGCCGATTCGGTTGGGAGCGCAGCCTTTCACTCGCGACCGATCGGTGTATCTTCAATCCATCCAAAGTTGCATTGCGAGCGCCGCGCCGCGCCGTTGGCGTGCACTATACAAACGGGGTGAGACGGACGGTGAACGATAAACTAGAGATATTTAGGAGACGAATGCGTGGAGTAGAGGTCTCGAAACCGCCGCGAGAACGAATAAAGGTTAGGGAATGGTTGTTGTTTCTGATTTCCGCAAGCGCGTTAGCGCTGTCTGCGTTGACGGCCTACTACAATGTTGTCCGTCAGAAAGAGGAATTGCGCATCTATCTAGGCGGTAGAATACCGCTAATAACCAGGGCCAGCAACGGAAGCCTGTTGGTCGACGGTCGCCTGGATGTTGCATTCATGAATACTGGTACACGGCCGATACTTATCTCCTCAATGTACTTGGAAATCGACGATATTCCTGAAGGACCAGGTGCGCATCACAAACCTTGTAGCCGCCCATTTGGTTCGCTGGCGTACTCTGTGGACTCGTTTGTGCTGAAGGAAAAGGATTCGGTTGCCAAATTAGTTGACCTGAAAGTGGATCCCCAGGGGCTATGGGGGAGTAAGCATGTAAATGAAAGCGGCCAGATCGTGACTGCCGCGCCCAAAAACTCCCATGGCGAACCTTCCCGCTCTGTTGGCGTGTGCGTCAACATTTACGGCGCCAGTCCTTCCGAACCATATTTGCGCACCTCAATAGAAATAGCCGATTTCGAATGGCCAGCCGCCGCCCAGAGCGAACAAGAGCTGCCGAACGTAAGTTTTTCTCCCGAGAAGCGGAGGGCTATTTGGGCCAAGGAAGGGACCATCTTCGATATGAATTGAGCCAGATGCGTTCATGGCGCGCATCGGGATGTAGCATTGCGCCGGAGGGGCTGCCGAAGCCGCGCTTTTGCCGGTTGGCACGTCCTGCTGCCCAGCGAGTATGACACTAGGGCCGTTAGCCGCCGACAGCCCGTGCCCTCATGGGGAACCGAACGCGACAAGGCAGTGCAACTGCAGTATCAGCCTAATCCCCTTGTTTCATTATTCCTTGGGATCGTCGGAGCAAGCGGTGGGGCGGCCTTCGGGCATGGATGCAGTCCCGGTATCGCCATGGCTCAACGAAGCTGCCCGACCAAGCCCCGGCCAGCCTTCTCCGCGCCGCGTTGTGCCTCCTCGTATCGGCCCTGCGAGTACTTGGGCCAGTCCAGCGCATGGCCGTTGGCGACGAGCCATTGGCCAAGGTCCGGACCGGCGACGCCGAGCAGGCAGACCGCAACCGTGCAGCCGTACTGGTCTTGGCCGCGAGGCGAGCAGGTGACGGGGCGGGGTATGGCGTAGAACCGCGCGGCCAATGAGGCGGCAGCCTGTCGGCCGCAGGGATATAGATCGCTGTCGCTGTTGCGGCGGAGCTGATCGCTCTCTGGCGCGTCGACGCCCCATAGCCTGATGCGCTTGCCGTGGATTTCGATCGTATCGCCGTCGACTACCGTGGCGCGGCCAATGAGATCATTGGCGAACGTCAAATCACAGCAGAGCTGCAAGAACGGCTCCGGCTGAGAGGCGCAGGAGCGACAGACTCAAAGCTAGCTTGTGAGACTTGGCACAGATGAGCAGCCAGCTAGAGAAGCTTGGGTTCGATAACAGCGCCCAGCATGGGGACCATCGCCAAGCGTCCTAAAGCGCCATGATAGCGTTGAGGACAAATTGAGGACAAATCCACACCGAGGCCAAACGGCAATTCGGCCCGGAACGATGAGTCATTGAAATTTTTGGGGATTTGGTGAGCGCGCCGGGACTCGAACCCGGGACCCCATGATTAAAAGTCACGTGCTCTACCGGCTGAGCTACGCGCTCGCTCCCAAGGAAGCGGTGTGACGGCTGGACCGTCACTGTCCGGATCGTCGGCAGGTGACCATCAGAACGCTTGCGGCGTGGCTGTGGTTCACTGCGAGCCACGGGAACGGGGCGGTGAAACCCCGGCCTTGAGCCGCATCCTGTCGTCGGGCGCTGTGTAGGGGGTGGGTGCGGTCGGGTCAATAGGGCGGAAGGGGCAAACCACAGCGGGGTGGGATCATGGCGGACGCGTCAGCGGCCCGACCGAACGCAATTTGAGGCACGTCATGCCCGGGCTTGTCCCGGGCATCCACGTTTGGCGTCTTGCGCTGCCATTCCGACGTGGATGGCCGGGACATGCCCGGCCATGACGGTGTGTGGGGGGAGCAGCCGGGTAAAAAGCGACGTCCGCGCGCCCGCCGGTCTCGGACCTACACCTTCTCCGCCACCTTCGTCGCCGCCGCGCTCAGCGGCGCCGGCTGCATGCCCGGACCCGCCAGCTCCGGCACCCAGACCGGGCGCAGGCCGATCAGCTCGGCGGTGCGGACGGTGGCGTGGCGCCAGAACTCGAAGGAGTTGATGCGGGACATCTCCAGCAGCGCGATCGCGACCGCGGACAGGAACGGCAGGCTCTCCAGGATCAGGACGGCGGCGAAGATGTAGAGCTCGGTGATCTGCAACGTGTTGGTCACGATCAGGATGGTGGCGCCGATCAGGAGCAGAGCGCCGATCACGGCCTCCCAGAATGCCTGGAACTCGATCGACATCCTGGAGAGACCGCCCTTGGACGTGCGGGCGAACGCCAGGTGCTCGGTGATCAGGCCCTGCGCCACGGCGCGGCTGACCGTCCATTGCACGCTCATCGCGGCGATCATCGCGCCCAGCATCTGCCACGGCTTCACCGCCACCCGCAGCCGGTAGAGGATCAGGAAGTGGGCGAGCGAGACCACGAAGGCGGCGAGGATCGGGATGGTCAGGATCTTGTCGGGGATGGCGATGCCGGCGAAGGCCACGATCGGCGTCCAGATCAGGTTGAGGATCGCGACGACGACGCCGAGGCTCTCGGCGCCCAGCCAGTTGAGCCAGCCGAGCGAGAACTCGCGCTTCTGGTCCGCCGTCAGCCGGCTCCTGCCGGGCAGGAAGCGCTGCCAGTGCTTCTTGACGATCTGGAAGCCGCCATAGGCCCAGCGATGGCGCTGCTTCTTGAACGCCTCGTAGGTGTCGGGCAGCAGGCCCGAGCCGTAGCGGGTGGCGGTGTAGTGGGTCTGCCAGCCGAGCTCCTGGATGGCGAGGCCGAGATCGGTGTCCTCGCAGATCGTGTCGCTCGACCACCCCCCGGCCATGTCCATCGCCGCGCGCCGGATCAGGCACATCGTGCCGTGCACGATGATCGCGTTCTCCTCGTTGCGCTGGACCATGCCGATGTCGAAGAAGCCGGCATATTCGCCGTTCATGATGTAGTGCATCAGCGACAGGTCTTCGTCGCGATGCTCCTGCGGCGCCTGCACCAGGCCGACGGTGGGGTCGGCGAAGGCCGGCACGAGGTCGGAGAGCCAGTCCGGCGTCACGACGTAGTCGGCGTCGATGATGCCGATGATCTCGGCATCGACGGCGGTGCGCTCCATCGCGATGCGCAAGGCGCCGGCCTTGAAGCCCTTGACCTTCTCGGCATTGATGAACTTGAAACGCTCGCCGAGCATGCGGCAGTGATCCTGGATCGGCTGCCAGAACGCCGGATCGGGCGTGTTGTTGATGATGCAGACGACCTCGTAGTTCGGGTAGTCGAGCCGCGCCAGCGCATCCAAGGTCTGCTTCATCATCTCGACCGGCTCGAAATAGGCCGGCACGTGGATCGAGACCTTCGGGCAATAGCCTTGGGGCATGGCGGCGCGGTCGCGCGCGACCTTGTCGCGGGTCAGGAGACGGCGCGGCTCGCGGCCGAAGGCGATCGCGGCGATCTCCTCGATGCGGGCCATCGCGATCAGGATCAGGGGAACCAGCAGGATCAGGCCCAAGGTCAGCGCGAAGGTCGAGCCCCAGACGAAATAGTGCACGTTCCAATAGGCGAAGACGGTGGAGACCCAGGCGCCGACGCCGTGCGCCGTGATGGCGAGCATCATCGCCTGCAGCACGGTCGGCTGGCGCAGCCGCACGATCGGCAAGGACAGGAGCACGCCGACCAGCAGCGCGATGGTCGCGAGCTTCCAATAGTCGGGATTCACGATCGGGCCGGTCCAGGCGAATTTCGCCTCGCGCGAGGCGTTCAGCACGCCCCAATACGGGCCGACGCCGCCCTCGAAATATTTCCAGGGCTGATCGATCGCCTCGACGATGTTGTACTCCATGCCGATCGAGGCGGCCTGGGCGAGGAAATTGCGCAACACCTTGGCCTGCCGGAGCGGGCCCGGCACGGCGGGGCCGCGGCCGTCGCCGCTGCGGCTGTAGCCCTGGCTCGGCCAGCCGAACTCGGCGATCATGATGCGCTTGCCGGTGAACTGCTTCTTCAGGAGCTGATAGCGATCCACCGCCTGGTCGACGGCCTGGTCGTCGGTGAAGAACTCCCAATAGGGCAGGACGTGCGCGGCGATGAAGTCGACATTGGCGGCGAGCTCGGGGTTGTCGCGCCAGGTGTTCCAGACGTCGCCGGTGGTGACGGGGACGTTGACCGACTTCTTCACGCGCTTGATCTTCTCGATCAGCTCGTCGACCTTCTGCGTCGCCGTGAGGATGGTCTCGTTGCCGACCACGATGCCGATGACGTTGCTGTTGCGGCGGGCGAGGGTGATGGCCGACTGGATCTCGCGCTCGTTGCGGTCCGGATCCTTGTCGATCCAGGCGCCGAGCATCACCTTCAACCCCGCCTCCGCGGCCAGCGGCGGCACGATCTCGAGGCCGCCGGTCGAGGAGTAGAGCCGGATCGCGCGCGTGATCGTGGCGAGCTTCTTCATGTCGGCGCGGATGCGCTCCGGCGAGGCCACGGTGTTGGCGCCGGGGGCTCCGGTTCCTTCATGGGGATCGTAGGAGACGCTCTGCAGCAGGCCGGTGAAGTTGGGGGCCTCCTGCTTGTCCTGCAGCAGTCCCCAGAGGGCGGCGTGCACGGCGGTGACGAGGAGCAGGACGGCGACGACGGCACGCATGGGAGGGGCAACCATTCCTAGGATCAAGTCAGCGGTGAAGCGGAGCGGTCGATCGCCGTTCCATCTCGGGTATGCGATGCTACCGGGATCGTGTTCACGCGTGCGTTCGACGGCGAACGGCGAAGGCGATCAGTCTCACGCCGTCACAGCCGAAGGCCGCGACGTCATACGTCATCCCAATATGTCATTCCAACAGAGCCCAATCCTGCTGAACGCTGCCTGAACCGGGGCGAGGCTCAGGCGCGCGTCGACGACCTCGATCATATCTCGGCCGTATCCTGCCACGCGATCGGAGCGCTGTCATGCCGCACGCCGCGCATGGCGCCCGGTCGACGGAATCGTGCGTCCTGCCGCCTTCAGGCGCCGGTCACTTTGCCGGAGGCTGCGCGGGCGCCGGCGAGGCCGGGGGGGCGGGCTGCTGCGCCGGCGCCGGCGAAGCCGGCGCGGCCGGTGTCGCTGCCGGGCCCGGCGCAGGCGCCGCAGCCACCTGCGGCTTGGCGTCCGGATTGATCCAGCAGCCATGGACGTGGTTGTTCAGCGAGTTCGGTACCTTCGGATCGATCTGCGGGATGAAACGCGTCAGGCAGCGGAAGGCCGCCTGGACGTGGCCGCCGGGGCAGCCGAAGCGGTCATAGAGATCGAGGTGGCGGAAGGCGGTATCGAGGTCGTCATTGTACATCAGCTGGACGACGCGGCGGCCGAGCCAGACGCATTCGGGATTGCCGGCCGGGCCGCCAGAGAGCGCCTGGGACGCCTCGGTGAATTCGTCGGCCTTGCGCTGGTTCTCCTTCGACACGTCGGCCGGATTGGCCGCCTGCGGCTTTTGGTCCTGGGGATGGTCGCTGCCGCTCTGGGCGAGCGCGCCGGGGGCGCCGATGAGGAGCACGAGGCCCAGAGCCGCCGACAGGCGCGAAACCGAAAACTTGGAGTGGAGCACGCGTCGACCCATAAATTCCCCGAAATGTTGCCTTCGTGCCGTCCCCTGACGGACGCAGTGTTGATGCCGATCAAATCAGCCCCGATTGCGGCGGGAGATTGATTCCGACTGTCGCAGAGCGTTCCTAACGGGCGCTTGCGCAGGGGTCCAGAACCTGGGTTGCGACGGCCGGGGTCAACCGGGATTCCCAATGACCGGAATCTCGGATTTTGTCCAGCAACGTACCAACTTTCTCGCGTCATCGTAAAAGGGTGATTTGGAGCGGGTACGCCCGGTGCGCCGTCGGGCCCGATCGCCTACTTGGCAGATCGCCGCCGACCGGGTAATCGACACCACCCTGCCTGGAGAACGGAACTGAAATCCCTCCCTACGCCGCTGGCGCTTCTGCTCATATCCTTGGGTGTCATCGCCGCCGCGTGGTGGTGGCTGGCCAAGCCGATCACGCTCGCGCGCGCGCCGATCGAGCCGGCCTCGAAGCTGCAGTGCGTATCCTATGCGCCGTTCCGCGGCCAGCAGAGCCCGCTCGATCCGACCACGCATATCGACGCCGAGCAGATCGAGCAGGACCTGGTGCAGCTCGCCAAGATCTCCGAATGCGTGCGCACCTATTCGATCGAGAACGGCCTCGACCAGGTGCCGGGAATCGCCGCCCGGGTCGGCATCAAGGTGATCCAGGGCATCTGGCTCGGCTCAAACAAGCTGAAGAACCAGCAGCAGATCGGCATCGCGGTCGACCTGATCAAGCGCTATCCCGGCGTCATCACGGCGGTCGTGGTCGGCAACGAGGTGCTGCTGCGCGGCGAGATGACGACCGCCGACCTCGCCGCCACCATCCGCAGCGTCAAGGCGCAGGTCACGGTTCCTGTGACCTATGCCGACGTCTGGGAGTTCTGGCTGCGCAACCGCGAGCTCTACGACATCGTCGACTTCGTCACGGTTCATATCCTCCCGTATTGGGAGGACATCCCGGTGCGCGCGAAATTCGCCGCCTCCCATGTCGACTCCATCCGCCAGCAGGTCGGCGTCGCCTTTCCGGGCAAGGAGATCCTGATCGGCGAGACCGGCTGGCCGAGCGAGGGGCGCATGCGCGAGGGCGCGCTGCCGTCGCGCGCCAACCAGGCCCGCGTGGTGTCGGAGATCCTCTCGCTCGCCAAGCGCGAGAATTTCCGCGTCAACCTGATCGAGGCCTATGACCAGCCTTGGAAGCGCAAGCTCGAAGGCACCGTCGGCGGCTATTGGGGCCTGATCAGCGACGACACGCGCGCGCTGAAATATCCGCCGGGCCAGCCCGTCAGCAACTATCCGCTGTGGAAGCTGCAGATGGGCGGCGGCATGATCCTGTCCTTCGCGGTGTTCCTCGCCGGCTGGCTGACGGTGCGGCGCCGGCCCTGGCCGCCGCATATCTCGGCCTGGATCGGCGTCGGCATTTCCGCGACCACGGCCGGCGTGCTGTTCGGCATGGCCGCCGACAAGATGTTCTACGAGAGCCTCGGTGTCGGCGGCTGGCTGCAATGGGGCGCGCTGCTCGCCGCCGGGGTGCTGGCGCCGATCCTGGCCGCCAATGCAGCTATGGCCGGGCGGCCGCTGCCGACCTTCCTCGACCTGCTCGGACCGAATGACGGCCGCAAGCAGCTGAAGATCACCTACCTGCTGGCCCTGGTCCTGGTCGTGACCGTGCTGATCGCGGCCGAGACGGCGCTCGGCTTCGTGTTCGACCCGCGCTACCGCGATTTCCCGTTCGCCAGCCTGACCATGGCGGTGGTGCCATTCGCGATGCTGCTCGGCAACCGTCCGACGCAGGGCCCGCGGCCGATCGCCGAGGCATGCTTCGCCGGACTGCTGGCGATCTCCTCGGTCTACGTGATCTACAACGAGGGCCGCGACAACTGGCAGGCGATGTGGACCTGCGCGATGTATCTGCTGCTGGCGTTCACGCTGTGGCGGGCGCGGGCCGCGCAAAGCCGAGGATGAGCAGGCCGATCGCCAGCCCCGACAGCACGATGTTGTAGAGCACGATGCCGAGGCCGGCGGCGATCAGCCCGCCGGTCAAGAGCACGATCGACGGCCGCATCACGTGCAGCACCGCGATCACCAGCGCGGTGGCGCCGAACACAGAATTCTTGAACAGCGGGGTCGCCACCGCCCGGCTCTTGCAGGCCAGCGTCTGCAGGCCGGCGTCGCAGGCGAGCGCGACGCTCGACAGCTCGATCGCCAGATAGCGCAGATAGAGGGCATAGCCGACGGTGACGAAGCCGACGATCAGGAGCCATTGCACCTGATAGGGCGAGAGGCGGAACGGGGTCTTTTTCATGCGCCGGACTATGCTGCGGAAAGGACGTGCGGACAAGCCGCAAAGCCGGTTCGCGGACTGCTTTCACAATCCGTCCCAACCGGCTTTGACCGCTCGCTGATTTGAGACTCAGGAGCGGCGGAAGAACGACGACAGCGCCGACGGCTGCTCGGGCTTGGGCGCCTCGGCCGGCGGCGGCGACGGCGCGGCTGCCGTGGGCGGCGGCTCCTCGCGCTTGCCGTGGCGCTGCTGCTGGGCCTGCGGCTGATAGGTGCGCCGGCGCTGCACCGGCTTCGGGGCGGCGGCAGCGGGAGCGCCCGGCTTGGCCGCCTCCGGCTCCTCGCGGACCGCGAGGCGCTGGCCGTCATAGACGGTGGTCTCGCAGGCGCGCTGGCTCTCGGCGAGCACCGCGCAGATCTTCGCCGCCGTCGCCGCGTCACTCAACGGACCGGCGCCGAGCCGCAGCTGCATGCCCGGACCGCCTCGGCCTTCCTTGAGAATGACGATCGGCCTGAGCGAGGCGAGGTCGGCATGGGTTCTTACGAGGTCCCGCCACAGCGCCCGCAAGCCGCCGAGCGAGTTGGCCGCGCCGAGATCGACGGCAAATTCGGTCTTCTGGACCGCCGTGACCGCGGCGTCGTTGCTGTCACTGCCCTTGGCGCCGGCGGCCTCGGCGGGTTCAGCTCTTGCGAGCTTGTCGGTCTCGGCCGGCTTGCCGGCCGGGTCCGGTGCGCCAGCGGGCAGCGGCTTGGAACCAGCTGCTGCGACCGCAGGGGCGGGCGAGGCAGATGGTGTCGGGGACGGGGCCGCAGACACAGGCGACGACGAAGCTCCCGAGGCCGGCTCCTGCTTCGTCTTGTCGGCGCTCGCGGCAGCCGACGGAGCCACCGGCTGAGCCGGATTGGGTCCGGCCGCTCCGCTGGGAATCGGCATGAACGGGGACGCGTTCGCGAATGCCGGCAGGGGGCTGGGCGCCACGGAACTCGACGGAACCGCAGCCGGGGCGAGGGATTCCACGGCTGCGATCTGCGGCGCGGGCCCGGCCCTGCTGGCGGGATTCGGGGACGCCTGGGCGCTCTGCTTGGCCAGCGCGCCGGTCACCGAGTCCAATCCCTGCTCGAGCACGGTCACGCGCGCGTACAGCCGGTCCCGGTCGGTGTTGAGCGTCTCGATGGCCGCGCCGAGCTGGCGCGCCTCGCCCTGGGTCTCACGGGCCAGCGACTGCAGCAGTTGCGCCTGGCGCGACAGGTCGGCCGCAGAAACACGGTCCTGCCGCCATCCCTGTGCGGCCTGATTGGTGAAAACGGCCAGGCCGACGGCGCCGACGGCGCCAGCCCCCCACCAGCAGAGCCGCCACAGCGCGCGGCGATCGAACTCGTTCTCGTCGGCAAACAGTCCAGACAGAGTCGTGCCCGTCTTCTCAGCTGCATTTGCGCCGGCGGATTTGCGGGAGTCCTTAGCCATGAACCTGCCTTAATCGAATCACGAAGCGAACATTAACAGGAAAACCACCAGGGGCTTCAGCCGGTGCGGTTTGCCCCGCGCAGAAAACGCATTATGACAGCGCGACCTATGCGCTCCCTTCATCCCAGGTGTTTCATGACCGCTCGATCCAGTCTGACCATCGTGCTTGCGGCAGGCGAGGGCACCCGGATGCGCACGAGCGTGCCCAAGGTGTTGCATCCCGTCGCCGGCGAATCACTGCTGGCGCACGTCCTGGCGGCGGCGCCGCATGGGGATGGCGCCCGCGTCGCGGTGGTGGTGGGGCCGGGGCACGAGGCGGTCGAGAAGGAAGCCCGGCGCCTGCGCCCGGATGCGGATATCTTCGTCCAGCGCGACCGGCTGGGGACGGCGCATGCGGTGCTGGCGGCGCGGCAGGCGATCGCGCGCGGCGCCGACGATCTGCTGGTCGCGTTCGGCGACACGCCGCTGATCACGGCCGAGACGTTCGCGCGGCTGCGGGCGGCGCTCGCCGAAGGCGCGGCACTCGCCGTGCTCGGCTTCCGCGCCGCCGATCCGACCGGCTATGGACGCCTGCTGCTCGACGGATCGAAGCTGGTCGCGATCCGCGAGCAGGCCGATGCGAGCGAAGCGGAGCGGGCGATCACGCTGTGCAATGCCGGGGTGATGGCGATGGACGGCCGTCGCGCGCTGGGGATCCTCGACAGGATCGGCAATGCCAACAGCAAGGGCGAGTACTATCTGGTCGATGCGGTGGCGATCGCGCGCGAGCAGGGGCTCGATGCGGTCGTGATCGAAACCTCCGAGGACGAGGTGCGCGGCATCAACACCAAGGCGCAACTCGCCGAGGCCGAGGCGGTGATGCAGACCCGGCTGCGCCGCGCGGCGATGGATGCGGGCGTGACGCTGATCGCGCCGGAGACCGTCTATCTCGCCGCGGATACGACGTTCGGCAAGGACGTGACCATCGAGCCGTTCGTCGTGATCGGCCCCGGCGTGTCGATCGGCGACGGCGCGGTGGTGCATTCATTTTCGCACATCGTGCAGTCCAAGCTCGGCCGCAACAGCCTGCTCGGGCCGTTCGCGCGGCTGCGGCCCGGAACGTCGCTCGGCGACGGCGCCAAGATCGGCAATTTCGTCGAGGCCAAGGCTGCGGTGCTGGAGCCGGGCGTGAAGGTCAATCACCTGTCCTATATTGGCGACGCCCATGTCGGCGCCAATACCAACATCGGCGCCGGCACCATCACCTGCAATTATGACGGCTTCAACAAGCACAAGACGAACATCGGCGAGGGCGCCTTCATCGGCACCAACACCTCGCTGGTGGCGCCGATCAACATCGGCGCGCGCGCCTATATCGGCTCGGGCTCGGTGATCACGCGCGATGTGCCCGACGATGCGCTGGCGCTGGAGCGCAGTCCGCAGACGACGCGCGAAGGCGCCGCGGCGCGATTCCGGAATGCCAAGCAACGCCACAAAAAATAGGCGCGAGCCGGGGCAGGGCAGCTTGGATTTCGGTCAACTGCTGTTCGATCTCGTCGGTGCGATTCTGACTGCGATCGTACGGCTAGCCATGTTTTCTGGCCGCGTCGTTTACGGCACGCTTGGTACAACTCCCCCTTTGGAGATCATGTTGCTGACCGGGCTCGGCATTTGGGCCCTGATCGGTGCGATCGCCGCTTGGGTCTTTCTATAGGCGCCACGCGCTTGTTCACTCTTCGTCGTCCTGGAACTCGGCGAACATCGCGCGCGTCAGGCGCCAGCCGCGGCGGGTGGCGTGCTTGACCGGCTCGTTCTTGCTCTGATGCTTGATCGGCATCGGCTTCAGCTCGTGACTCAGCGTCGGCGGCGGCCAGTGCGCCAGATGGCTCCCGGACGCCGGATGTGACAGGCTGAGCGAGCTGGTTCCCTTTGGATCAGTTGGGCGGCGGTAAAAGGCCATGGGTCATCTCCGACGCGATAGTCTTGTGCGAAAGCGTTGACCGCACGTTAAGCCCGCTCCGAACCGACCTCCGTGTCGAACCGGAGCTGCCGGCCTGCCGCGTGGTTAAGCCTCGCGTGAAGTCTTGCACTTAACCCTGTCGCAATCCGCAATAATTATTGAATCCTGAAAGCGCGCGGTTTTCGTTAAGACAATGCCACGCTTTTGAATCTCTCTCGACGATTTGGGGACTAGCGCTGATGTGCGGAATCATCGGGATCCTGGGACGCGGGCCGGTTGCCGAGCATCTCGTCGATTCCCTGAAACGTCTCGAATATCGCGGCTACGATTCCGCGGGTGTCGCCACGCTCGAGGGCGATCATCTGGACCGGCGACGCGCCGAGGGCAAGCTGAAGAACCTCGAGAAGCGGCTCGAGCAGCAGCCGCTGAAGGGGCACGCCGGCATCGGTCATACCCGCTGGGCCACCCACGGCAAGCCGACCGAGAGCAACGCGCATCCGCACGCAACTGACAATGTTGCCGTGGTGCATAACGGCATCATCGAGAATTTTCGCGAACTACGCGCCGAGCTCGAAAGGCAGGGCGCCAGGTTCGCATCCGAGACCGACACCGAGACCGTCGTCCATCTGGTCAATTCCTATCTGCTGAAGGGCCACACGCCGCAGCAGGCGGTCGCTGCGTCGCTGCCGCAGTTGAAGGGCGCCTTCGCGCTGGCCTTCCTGTTCAAGGGCCACGGCAATCTCCTGATCGGCGCCCGCAAGGGCTCGCCGCTGGCGCTCGGCTATGGCGACGGCGAGATGTTCCTGGGCTCGGACGCGATCGCGCTGGCGCCGTTCACCGACACGATCAGCTATCTCGACGACGGCGACTGGGTCGAGATCACCCGCGATTCCGGCATCATTCACGACGCCTCGGGCGCGGTGGTGAAGCGCGAGGTGCTGAAATCCGGCGCGTCGTCGTTCCTGGTCGATAAGGCCAATTATCGCCACTTCATGGCCAAGGAGATCCACGAGCAGCCGGAGGTCGTCGGCCACACCCTGGCGCGCTACGTCGACATGGGCACCGAGCGCGTGATGCTGCCGGCGCGGCTGCCGTTCGACTTCAAGGACATCCAGCGCATCTCGATCACCGCCTGCGGCACCGCGAGCTACGCCGGATTCGTCGCCAAATACTGGTTCGAGCGCTTCGCGCGGGTGCCGGTCGAGCTCGACGTCGCCTCCGAGTTCCGCTACCGCGAGGCGCCGCTTCGCAAGGGCGATCTCGCCATCTTCATCTCGCAGTCCGGCGAGACCGCCGACACCCTGGCCGCGCTGCGCTACGCCAAATCGCAGGGCGTGCATACGCTCTCCGTCGTCAACGTGCCGACCTCGACGATCGCGCGCGAGAGCGAGATCGTGATGCCGACGCTGGCCGGTCCCGAGATCGGCGTCGCCTCGACCAAGGCCTTCACCTGCCAGTTGATGGTGCTGGCGGCGCTCGCCATCGCCGCCGGCCGCGGCCGCGGCGAGCTGTCCGAGGCCGACGAGACCAAGCTGGTCCACGGCTTGGTCGAGGTGCCGCGTCTGATCGCGGCGGCGCTGACCACCGAGCCGCAGATCGAGAAGCTCGCCCGCGAGATCGCCAAGTCAAAGGACGTGCTCTATCTCGGCCGCGGCACCTCCTATCCGCTGGCGCTGGAAGGCGCGCTGAAGCTGAAGGAGATCTCCTACATCCATGCCGAGGGCTACGCCGCCGGCGAGCTCAAGCATGGGCCGATCGCGCTGATCGACGAGACCATGCCGGTCGTTGTCATCGCGCCGTATGACCGCGTGTTCGAAAAGACCGTGTCGAACATGCAGGAGGTCGCCGCGCGCGGTGGCAACATCATCCTGATGACCGATGCCAAGGGCGCCGAGGAGGCGACGGTGGACTCGCTGGTCACGATCACCATGCCGGACATGGCCGCGACCTTCACGCCGATCGTCTACGCCATCCCGGTGCAGCTGCTGGCCTATCACACCGCCGTGGTGATGGGCACCGACGTCGACCAGCCGCGCAACTTGGCGAAGTCGGTCACGGTGGAGTAGATACGCCGCCGCTTGCCGCGTCCAAGCGATGCTCTCGCGTCGCCTTGAGAACCAGTTGGGCGTGAGTTGCGACGCGGCCTCTGCACATTCGCTGTCATCCAGGCGAACGCCGGGATCCATAACCACCTCACTTCGTGGCTGGCAGCTCCAGCGAGGCCCAAACCACCTGCCGGGACGACGGCCGAGTTTGCCTGTGCTGTGGCGCAACTGATTGACAGGGATTCCGATGGCACTCGACACTTGGCTGCTGTTCCTGCTCACGAGCATCGGAATCTCCCTGACGCCCGGACCCAACGGCCTGCTCGCCTTGACGCACGGGGCGCTGCATGGCGGTCGCAGGACATTGTTCACGATCGCGGGCGGCCTGATCGGCTTCATCCTCGTCATCGCGCTGTGCATGTTCGGCATCGGCGCGCTGGTGCAAGCGTCGATCACCTGGCTCGTGGTCCTGAAGTGGGTCGGCGGACTCTATCTCGCCTGGCTCGGGATCAAGCTCTGGTTCGCGCCGCCGGTGGGCGTCGATCTGGCCGGCCAGACCCTGGCGGCCCGCCCGCAGGCGCTGTTCCGCCAGGGCTTCCTGACCGCGGCCACCAACCCGAAATGCCTGCTGTTCTTCAGCGCTCTGCTGCCACAATTCATCGATCCCGATCGCAGCCTGGCGGTGCAGTTCGCCGTCGTGGCCGTCACCTATACGGTGACGGAGTTCGTCACCGAATACGCCATTGCCAGCGCCGCAGCCCGGGTTCGTCCGTGGCTCGCCCGGGTCGGGCGGCGCTTCAACCAGGTCTGCGGCGGCATCTTCGTGGCGGTCGGTCTGGCCCTGCCGCTGCGTAGCGCCTAGGCGCGGCGGGTTTGCCCTTTTGAGTGGCTCCTCGCCGCCGCAGGGATCGAAATCGACGCCTTGCGCGCTGACTTGGGGCCCGACTGCCGGGCCACAGGTCAGCGGCAAAGCGCGCCTGTGTCGGAAAGAGGGCCTTTGCCCTTCAAAAATCTGCTAAGACCCCTAGCTGAGATTTGATCCGACCCGGAAGTTCGCATGAGTTCCCGCGACGACCTGCCGCCTGAGACCGATCCCTTGGCCGATGCTCCGGCCGAGACGCCCCACCATGGGCTGATGTTCAGGTTTCGCAACTATTTCCTGACCGGCCTCGTCGTCGCCGGACCCGTTGCCATCACGCTCTACATCACCTGGTGGTTCGTGACCTGGGTGGACGGGCTGGTCCGGCCGTTCGTGCCGCTGGTCTATCGTCCGGAAACCTATCTGCCGTTCGGCGTGCCCGGCTCCGGCCTGATCGTGGCCGTGATCGGACTGACGCTGCTCGGCTTCCTGACGGCCAACCTCATCGGCCGCACCCTGGTCGACCTCGGCGAGCGGCTGCTCGGCCGCATCCCGGCGGTGCGGGCGATCTATCGCGGCCTCAAGCAGGTTTTCGAGACGCTGTTCTCGGGCAAGGGTTCGAGCCTGCGCCGTGTCGGCCTGGTCGAGTTTCCGTCGCCCGGCATGTGGTCGATCGTGCTGATCTCGCAGCCGCCGAGCGCGGAGATTTCGGGCCGGCTGCCCGGTGACGACGAGCAGATCTCGGTGTTCTTGCCGTGCGCGCCGAACCCCACCACCGGCTTTTTCTTCTATCTGCCGCGGAGCAAGATCATCGAGGTGGACATGAGCGCCGAGGACGCGGCGACGCTGATCATGTCCTGCGGCGTGGTGCAGCCGGGATCGGACCAGCAGAAAAAAGTCGCGGCGCTGGCCAACATGGCCAACGCCGCGCGCCTCGCCAACGCACCCGCGCAGCCATCGCCGCACCGCGAGCCCGAGCCGGCCAAGGCGGACTAGGCTGAAGGGCCGACTGGCGCGAAAGGCCAGCCACTGCGGAAGAGCTAGGCCGCATCCTGCGGAACGAACACGCGCAGGCGATGTCCATCCGGATCGAGCGCGACGAACGTCGTTCCGAAATCCATCCGCGTCGGCGCCTGCGCGATCGAAAGTCCGCGCGCCTTCCAGTCGTCGTGCAGCCTTTGGACCTCGCCGGCATCGCCGACCGCGAACGCGACCTCGCCGAAGCCTGCTGCGCCGGCCGCTGGCGGCTCGACCGTGTGCCGCGACCACAGGCCCAGCATGACGCCCTCGCGCAGCGGCAGCATGGCGAACGTCGGCGATTGTTCGATCACGGGCCGGCCAAGCAGATCCGCATAGAAGGCCGCGCTGCTCGGCGGGTTGTCGACGTAGAGGATTAGGAAATTGAACTCGGGCATCGTCTTTTCTCCGGTGGCGGCGCCGGCTGCGGCGCGTCAGCCACACGACTAGCCGAGCTCCCTGCCAGATTCTGTCAGCAGCCTTCGCGAGCACGGTCGGCGGCGGTCCGGTCCGCCCAGCGGTCAAACGTGCGCATCGCGGCACTTTGCACTGCATGATGATGCGAGGAAGGCACAGCCACGGATGTCGTCGTTCCTACAACCAGCGGGCGGTGGTGTTTCGAATGGTCACCATGGAAACATCGGGCAAACAAAAGTAGGGCGTAGGGGAAGCGCGTATGAGGCCTGTGAGTAGAACGACGTTGTTGTGCGCGGTCGCGCTGTCCGTAGCGTCGCTGCAACTGACCGGGCCGGCGGCAGCCCAGACCACCTATACGCGCATTCAGGCATTTGGCGACAGCTACGCCGATACGGGCAATCTCTGGACTTTCACCGGCGGGGCCGGCAAGCTGCCGCTCTATCCCACCGGCCGCTTCAGCGGCGGCACCAATTTCGTCGACACGACCTCGGCGCTGCTCGGCATTCCCCAGCTCAACTACGCGATCGGCGGCGCCATGGCCGGCAACACCAACGTGGTGGCGCCCGGCATTCCCGGCTTCTTTCAGGAATGGAGCGGATTGACGGGCTTCTCCGGCAGGATCTCGTCGACCGACCTGGTCGAGATCTCGGTCGGCGGCAACGATGCGCGGGCGTACTACCGCGCCGGTGGCTCGCTCGCTGGAGCGCCGACGGCCGCGGCCGTCACGGCTCAGCAGGCCATGGCCGGCATCAACGCGCTGGTCGGGGACGGCGCGCGCAGCATCGTGTTCACGGCCGGCGATGTCAGCACCTTGCCGGAGGCCGTCGGCAACGCCAATGCGCCAGCCGGCAAGGCCTACAGCACGACCTACAACAGCCTGATGCAGCAGTCGCTCGCCGGCGTCGCGCGTTCGGGCGTACGTGTCGAGTATGTCGACACCGGACTGGTGGGGACGCTGATCCAGGCCAATCCGTCGCGCTATGGCTTCACCAATGTCGGCGCCTGTCCGATCGCCTGCATCGGCAATCCTGCGCTGCAGAACCAATACCTGTTCTATGTCGATGGCGTGCACCTGACGTCACACGGCTTCGAGGTGCTTGGCCAATACATCGTCAACCGCCTCAACGCGCCGCTGACCTTCGCGCCGCAAGGCGAGGTGGGGTCGATCACGGCGATGGGCTTCGCCTCGACCCTGTTCGGCAAGCTCGACATGTTCCGCGAGACCGCGGGCTTTGCTCCATCGACGATGAACGCCTATGGGGCAATGGGCCGCCCGTCCTACACCAAGGCGCCGCCGCTCGCGCCGGTCAGTCCATGGTCGTTCTACATGCAGGGCAATGGCGGCGTCAGCGACCGCCAGGGCAGCGCCGCCTCGAACGGCTTCAATCTCGACAGCATCGGCGGCACGATTGGCGTCGAGTACCGGCTGTCGGCGAACGCCATGATCGGCACCGCCTTCGACTACTCCAACCCGAAGGCGAGGCTGTTCAACAGCGCCGGCACCACCGATGCCAACTCCTATCAGTTCGGCCTCTACGGCGCCTGGGCCAGCAGCAACCTGTTTGCGGAAGCGCTCGCGACGATCGGCCATCAGGACTATCGCAACACGCGGCCGGGCGTCGTCGACACCATCACCTCCAATCCCGGCGGCACGACCTTCGTCGCGGCCGGCAAGGCCGGTTACCTGTTCGATGCCGGCACGGCAAAGCTCGGCCCGATCGGCGGGCTGACCTATGCCCGCGCCCGTGTCGACGGCTTCACCGAGACCGGCGATCCTGCGCTCACGCTCGCGGTCGGCTCGCAGACCGCCGAGACCCTGATCGGCAGCGTCGGCGTGCAGCTGCGCACCCCGTTCCAGGTGCAGGGCAACGTCATCAATCCGTACCTGAACCTGACGCTCGATGACGACATCATCGGCAACGGCCGCCTGATTCAGTACAGCGCGACGTCGGCGCCCGTCATCGTCAACAACTGGACCGTTCCGAACGGCACCTCGCACGACGTCTACGGCCGGGTGAGCGCCGGCGTCGTGGCGCCGTTCTGGAGCAATGTGGCGCTGACGGCGACCGTGTCGCGCACCATCGGACGCACGGGTGGCGACGATTTCTTCGGCAGCGGAGGATTGAAGATCGCGTTCTGAGGTCTGCCGCGGCGGCCAGCGTTCTCGGGGGCTCTGAGGGGAGCGTTGAAGTTGCGGCCAAGGCGAGGGCAGCCCGGAAGGGCTGCCCTTCGTTTTCGTGCCTTCAATTTTGTCACGGGGTGCGCATAGTCTTCGAGACCATCGTTGGAACCGGAGCCGTCCTCATGCCCCCCAGCATTGCCGTCATCGCACCGGGCGCAATGGGCGGCGCGATCGCTGCTCGTCTCGTGGAGCACGGCTGCAACGTCCTGACGTCGCTCGAGGGGCGCAGCGCGGCGACGCGGGCGAGAGCGGCCGCATCCGGCATGATCGGCGCCAGCGATGCCGAGATCGCCAATGCGGACATCATCCTGTCGATCGTGCCGCCGGGCGAGGCCGTGGCGCTGGCGGAGCAGCTCGCGACGGTCATCAACCGGAATTCGAGGAAGCCCATCATCGTCGACTGCAATGCCGTCAACGTCGAGACCATCCGGACGATCGAGGACATCGTGCTGTCGTCGGGCGCGCGCCTGGTGGATGCCGCCATCATCGGCCTGCCGCCGAAGCCCGGCACGAAGGGACCGGCCTTCTATGTGAGCGGCGAGGCGTCCGCCGATGTCTCCGTGCTGGGCCAACTCGGGCTCGATCTGCGACGGATCGAAGGACCCATCGGCGCGGCTTCGGCGCTGAAGATGTCCTATGCCGGCATCAACAAGGGGCTGACCGGGCTCGGCGCCGCGATGGTGCTGGCCGCCACCCGCGCCGGCGCAGCGGACGCGCTGCGCGATGAGCTGGCTCTGAGCCAGCCGCACGTGCAGGCGCGGCTCGGCAATGCGCTGCCGGACATGCTGCCGAAGGCCTATCGCTGGGTTGCCGAAATGCGCGAGATCGCGGGCTTCCTGGGAGAGGATCATCCGGCGGCGCTGATCTACGAAGGTTTCGCGCGGCTGTTCGAGCACATCGCGGCGGACGTGCAGGGGGAGGGGGCAGAGGCGGCGCAACTGGTGGCCTTCGCCGAGAGCTGCAAGGCGAAGACGCAGGCATGAAAACGTAGGGTGGGCAAAGCGCGACGCCGCAGGCGGCGCGTGCCCACCATCAGCGCCAGCGTGTCGGTACGGTGGGGCGCGGCGCGGCACAGAGTTCTGTCCCGCTCGTCGTCTCCGGCGCACCTTTGCCCACCCTGCGCAGTCACCCCGCCGTCAGCAGCGGAATGGCTTCGTCGCGCTCGTAGAGGTAGAGCAGGCAGCGCAGCGCGTCGCTGCGCGGGCCCTTCAGCTTGGGATCCTCTTTCAGGATGCGCAGCGCCTCGTCGCGCGCCTGGGTGATCAACTGGGCGTGCACCTCGGGCCGCGCGATGCGATAGCCGGGCAGGCCGCTCTGGCGGATGCCGAGCACGTCGCCTTCGCCGCGCAGCTTGAGATCCTCCTCGGCGATGCGGAAGCCGTCGGTGGTCTCGCGGATCACCGCGAGCCGCGCCTTCGACATCGGCCCGAGCGGCTCGTGATAGAGCAGGATGCAGGTCGAGGCCTCGGAGCCGCGGCCGATGCGGCCGCGCAGCTGGTGCAATTGTGCGAGGCCGAAGCGCTCGGCATTCTCGATCACCATGATGCTGGCGGCCGGCACGTCGACGCCGACCTCGACCACCGTGGTGGCGACCAGCAGGCGCAGCTCATGCGCCGCGAAGCGGCCCATGACCTCGTCCTTCTCGCTGCCCTTCATCTTGCCGTGGACGAGGCCGACCTTGTCGCCGAAGCGCTCGCGCAGGCTCTCGAAGCGATCCGTCGCGTTGGTGAGATGATCGATGCCCTCGGCCTCGGATTCCTCGACCAGCGGGCAGATCCAGTACACCAGCTTGCCGGCATCGAGCGCGCGGCCGACGGCGTCGATGACCTCGCCGAGCCTGGTATCGGCCACCGCGCGGGTGTCGATCGGCTGGCGGCCGGCCGGCTTCTCGCGCAGCTCGGAAATGTCCATGTCGCCGAAATAGGTCAGCACCAGGGTGCGCGGGATCGGCGTCGCCGACAGCACGAGCACGTCGACGGCCTCGCCCTTCGAGGTCAGCGCCAGCCGCTCGCGTACGCCGAAGCGATGCTGCTCGTCGACGATGGCGAGCGCCAGCGACTGGAAGACCACGTCGTCCTGGATCAGCGCGTGGGTGCCGATGAGGATGTCGATCTCGCCGGCTTCGAGCCGGGCGAGGATGTCGCGGCGCTCCTTGCCCTTCTCGCGTCCGGTGAGGATGACCACGTTCATGCCGGCGCGCGCGGCGAGCGGGGCGATGGTCTTGGCATGCTGGCGCGCCAGGATCTCGGTCGGCGCCATCAGCGCCGCCTGCTTGCCGGCCTCGGCGACGGCGGCTGCGGCCAGCAGCGCCACCACCGTCTTGCCGGAGCCGACGTCGCCCTGCAGCAGCCGCAGCATCCGCACCGGCTTTTCGAGATCGGCGGCAATCGCGGCCATCGCCTCGGCCTGCGAGTTCGTCAGCGCATAAGGCAGGGCGTCGATGATCCTGCGGCGCAGGCGGCCGTCGCCGGCATGGCGGTTGCCGGCGGGCCGGCGCAGCTGCGCCCGCACCAGCGCCAGCGCCAATTGCCCGGCGAGCAGCTCGTCGAAGGCGAGGCGCGACCAGAACGGGTTCTCCGGCAGGATGTCGGTCAATTCCTGCGGGACGTGCACCCGCGTCAGCGCCTCCCTCAAGGACGGGAAGTTGCAGCGGCTGAGCACCTCCGGGCTGATCCATTCCGGCAGGTCCGGCAGCTTGGTCAGCGCGGCGGCGATCGCCCGCCGCAGCGAGCCCAGCGCGAGGCCTTCGGTCAGCGGATAGACCGGGTCGATTCCTGACAGTTTTGCAAACCCCGCCTCATCGAGGATGCGGTCGGGATGCACGATCTGCGGCACGCCGTCGTACATCTGCACCGTGCCGGAGACGTAGCGCTTGGCGCCGACCGGCAGGATCTTCTCGATGTAGTCGCCCTTGGGGCGGAAGAACGTCAGCACGACGTCGCCGGTCTCGTCGCTGGCGTAAACGAGGTATGGCGCGCGCGCGTTGCGCGAGGGACGGTGGCGGTCGACCGTGACCTCCAGCGTCACGATCGTGCCGACCTCGACGTCGCGGACCTTCGGCCGGTTACGGCGGTCGATCACGCTGGCCGGCAGATGCAGCAGCAGGTCGACCAGCCGCGGCGTCTCGCTGCAGCCGAGCAGGTAGCGCAGCAGCTTGTCCTGCTTCGGCCCGACCCCGGAGAGGGCGGTGACCGGCGCAAACAGGGGATTGAGGATGCTGGGGCGCATGGAGCGAACACTTAAAGCCGTTTGGGAGCCGGAATAGCCGCGAATGCCGAGACGTCCACGTCTTTTTCTCAGTTTTCGGGTGCCGGGCATGCCGGTTCTGCAGTCCCGAGGGCTGACAGGGGCGCCGCGCACCGCTATATCAACCGCGCCCGGCACCGTCCGGGCTTTTGGCGTTGTACTGCAGGATGTCGCGATGACTGGAACGACCCGATCGAGCCAAGGCCTTGACGACCGCCGCAAGCGGCTCCTGTTCCGCTGCTGGCATCGCGGCACCCGCGAGATGGATCTGATCCTCGGCCGCTTTGCCGACGCCGAGATCGGCAGCCTCAGCGAGAGCGAGCTGGCCGAGCTCGAGCAACTGCTCGAAGTCCCCGACCCGGACTTTTATGCCGCGGTCACCGGCGCCCGGCCGCTGCCGCCGGAGCAGACCCCGGCGCTGTTCGCTCGCATCAAGGCGTTCCGCGCGGTGGACGCCGACTGATGAAGAGCCCGGTCAAGTCGCCTGCCGAGCATCTCGCGCCGGGGCGCGCGCTGACGCTCGCCAACGTCGCCGAGGGCGCCGAAGGCCTCGTCGTCTCCGACCTCGCGCGTGCCATTGCCGCCAAGCCGAAGCCGCCGGCGGTGAGCCTCGCCGTGGTCTGCCGCGACGGCGCACGCATGCAGCAGCTGGCGCGGGCGCTCGACTTCTTCGCGCCCGATCTTCCTGTCATGCAGTTCCCCGCCTGGGACTGCCAGCCCTATGACCGCGTCTCGCCGCATGGCGGCATCCTGGCCCAGCGCGTCACGACATTGGCGCGGCTGTCGCGCCTCGCCGGCAGCGACAAGCCGCTGATCGTGCTGACCACCGTGAATGCCATCGTCCAGCGCGTGCCGTCGCGCGACACCATGGCCGGGCAGGCACTGTCGGTCGCGCCCGGCCATGTCGTGCCGATGGACTCTGTCGTCGCCTGGTTGGAGCACAACGGCTACCACCGCTCGTCGACCGTGCGCGAGAGCGGCGAATATGCCGTGCGCGGCGGCATCCTCGACCTGTTCCCGGCGGGCCTCGACCAGCCGGTGCGCTTCGACTTCTTCGGCGACAGCCTGGAATCGATCCGCACCTTCGACGCCGAGACGCAGCGAACCCTGCTCGACATGCGCTCGCTCGATCTGGTGCCCGTCTCCGAATTCCAACTGGTCACCGACACCATCCGCCGCTTCCGCATGGGCTATGTCGCCGAGTTCGGCGCGCCCGAGCGCGACGATGCGCTGTACGAGGCCGTCAGCGAGGGCCGGCGCTATCCCGGCATGGAGCACTGGCTGCCGCTGTTCCACGACAAGATGGAGACGCTGTTCGACTACCTGCCGAACACGCCGGTCGTGATCGAGCCGCAGGGCGAGGACGCCGCGCGCGAGCGCTTCAAGCAGATCATCGATTATTACGACGCGCGTCGCGAGGCCATGGAGCATCCCGGCGGCGGCGCGATCTACAAGCCGCTGACGGTCGACCGCCTGTATCTGACGTCGTCCGAATGGGCCGAACGGATCGCCACCGTGCCGCTGGCGCGGATCACGCCCTTCGCCTTGCCCGAAGCGGCAAACGTCGTCGACATCGGCGCACGGCAGGGCCGCAACTTCGCGCCGGAGCGCAACGACGCCGCGGTCAACGTGTTCGAGGCCGTGGTGGCGCATGTGCAGGCGCTGCAGTCGGTACGCAAGAAGGTGGTCATCGCGCTGTGGAGCGAAGGCTCGCGCGACCGCATGGCCAGCATGTTGAAGGATCACAAGCTGATCCACGTCACCAGCGTCAACACCTGGCGCATGGTGCAGGCGACGCCGCGCAACGAGACCATGCTCGCGGTGCTCGGCCTCGAGACCGGCTTCGAGACCGATCAGATCGCGGTCATCTCCGAGCAGGACATTCTCGGCGACCGCCTGGTGCGGCCGCGCAAGGCGAGCCGCAAGCTCGACAACTTCATCTCCGAGGTGACGAGCCTCGCGGTCGGCGACATCGTTGTCCATGTCGATCACGGCATCGGCCGTTTCGTCGGCCTGCAGACGCTCGAAGTCGCCGGCGCGCCGCATGACTGTCTCGAGCTGCGCTATGCGGGCGAGACCAAGCTGTATCTGCCGGTCGAGAACATCGAGCTGTTGTCGCGCTACGGCTCCGACCAGACCAATGTCGAGCTCGACAAGCTCGGCGGTTCCGGCTGGCAGACCCGCAAGGCCAAGCTGAAGAACCGCATCCGCGAGATGGCGGGCGAGCTGATCAAGATCGCCGCCGAGCGCATGCTGCACGAGGCGCCGAAGCTGCCGGTGCAGGCCGGCCTCTACGACGAGTTCTGCGCCCGCTTCCCCTATGACGAAACCGAGGACCAGCTCGCCGCGATCCAGGCGACGCTCGGCGATCTCGAAGCCGGACGGCCGATGGATCGGCTGGTCTGCGGCGACGTCGGTTTCGGCAAGACCGAGGTGGCGCTGCGCGCGGCGTTCGCGGTCGCGCTCGACGGCAAGCAGGTCGCCGTGGTGGTGCCAACCACGCTGCTGGCGCGCCAGCACGCGAAAACCTTCACCGAGCGCTTCAAGGGCTTTCCGGTCAATGTCGCGCAGGCGTCGCGGCTCGTCTCGACCAAGGAGCTCAACCAGGTCAAGAAGGGGCTCGCCGACGGCTCGGTCGACATCGTCGTCGGCACCCATGCGCTGCTCGGCAAGTCGATCAAGTTCCGCGACCTCGGCCTCGTCATCGTCGACGAGGAGCAGCATTTCGGCGTCGGCCACAAGGAGCGGTTGAAGCAGCTGCGCGCCGAGGTGCATGTGCTGACGCTGTCGGCGACGCCGATCCCGCGCACCCTGCAGCTCGCACTCACCGGCGTGCGCGAGCTGTCGATCATCGCCTCGCCACCGGTCGATCGGCTGGCCGTGCGCACCTTCGTGGCGCCGCATGATCCGGTGATGATCCGCGAGGCGCTCTTACGCGAGCGCTATCGAGGCGGCCAGGCGTTCTACGTGGTACCGCGCATCGACGATCTGGCCGAGGTCAAGGAGTTCCTCGACAAGACCGTGCCGGAGATGAAGGTCGCGGTCGCCCACGGCCAGATGGCGCCGACCGTGATCGAGGACATCATGTCGGCGTTCTACGACGGCAAGTTCGACATCCTCTTGTCGACCACGATCGTCGAATCCGGCCTCGACATTCCCCGCGCCAACACCCTGATCGTGCACCGCGCCGACATGTTCGGCCTTGCCCAGCTCTATCAGTTGCGCGGCCGCGTCGGCCGCTCCAAGCTGCGCGCCTATGCGCTGTTCACCCTGCCGTCGACGCACAAGATCAGCCCGCAAGCCGAGAAGCGCCTGGGAGTGTTGCAGTCGCTGGAGACGCTGGGCGCCGGCTTCCAGCTCGCCAGCCACGACCTCGACATCCGCGGCGCCGGCAATCTCCTGGGCGACGAGCAGTCCGGCCACATCAGGGAGGTCGGCTTCGAGCTCTATCAGTCGATGCTGGAGGAGGCGATCGAGAACCTCAAGGCGGGGATCACCGAGCCGACCGTCGACCGCTGGTCGCCGCAGATCACCATCGGCATGCCCGTACTGATCCCCGAGGACTACGTCTCCGACCTCTCGGTGCGGCTGTCGCTGTACCGAAGGCTCGCCGATCTCGAGACCGACGACGAGATCGACAACTTTGCCGCCGAGCTGCGCGACCGCTTCGGCAAGCTGCCGGACGAGACGCGCTATCTGTTCAAGGTCGCCGCGATCAAGAACTACTGCCGCCGGGCCAATGTCGAGAAGGTGGATGCCGGTCCGAAGGGCGCCGTCATCGCCTTCCGCGACAACAGTTTTGCCTATCCCGACCGCCTGGTGTCCTTCATCAAGCGCCACGGCCAGGCCGCCAAGGTGCGGCCCGACATGAAGGTCGTGTTCCTGCAGGTCTGGGAGACCCCGGAGGAGCGGCTGGCGGGGACGACGGATATCCTCAAGGAGCTGGCCGAGCTCGCGGAGAAGAAGAAGGCGGCGTAGGGCAGCCGCTGGCTCTACATCAGCGAAGCTGCCAGCCGAAGTGCAAGGCAAGGCTGGCGATCAGGAAGACCGAGACGATCGCGACGACGCTGACCCAGTCAGTCTCGTCGCGTGATTTCCGGTTGTGCATGACGCATGCTCCGCTTGCTGAGATGCCCCCGAGTCGAGCTTGGATCGCACCACACGAGTGGGGCAAATACGCGATCTCAACATGCACGTGTTTGGATGAGATCGTGGCCGAAGGAACGAACGTCCGGCGTGGAACACGAGATCTCGTAGGGTGGGCAAAGCGGCCGCCGTCAGGCGGCAGCGTGCCCACCGTCGGCCGGCATACTAAGCGGTGAGACGGTGGGCACGGCGCCATCTAATAGATCGCATGTAGCGAGACCGTGCATGCCCCTTTGCCCACCCTACGCAGCACGACTCTTGGTTCGAACCAGCGCAGTGATGACGCAAAACATGTAGTTTATTACGACGCCGCGCGCTGCGCCTCGCCATAGACCCGGGCCAGCAGGGTGCGCGCGGTGTCAGTCGGCTGCAGCGCGGCGACGGTGATCGACGGCTCGGTGCGGGTGTCGCGCTTGCCGTGCGAGGTGTGGCGCATCACGCTGGAGAGGCGGCGGGCGATGGCATGGGCGGAGCGGAGGTCGGTCTCGGCGAAGACGACCACGACGGAGCCGTTGTCCTCGTGGGTGCCGAAATCCATCCGCCGCATCAGGCGGCTGATGATGCGGGCGCCGTCATATTGCGCGCGCGGGTTGACAGGGTCGAAGGCGAACCGAGCTACCGCGAGGCTGCCGCCGCTCTTCTGCGTCTGGCTGACCGCGGTGGCGAAGTCGCGCGCGAAGGCGTTGCGGGTGAGCAGGCCGGTCTGCGGATCGAGCATGCCGCCGGCTTCGATGGCGCGCAGCGTGCGGTTGAGGCGGGCTTCGAAGGCGTGCAGGCGGATCAACGGCAGCGCGCTGGCCGCGATGTGCGCGGGAGCGCCGGCGATGATCTCGAGATTGGCGAGTTCCTGCAGCGGCGCCGGCTGGTTGGCAGTGACGACAACGGCAAGGTTGCGGAAGCGGGTGTCCTCGGCGAGCACCGCGAGGAACGCGTCGACCACGCGCGGCGAAAACCCTTCGCCGAGCACGATGCCGTCGATGTCGCGGCTCGACAGATGCTTGGCGGCGGCTTCGATGCTCAGCGCGCCGACGACCGCCATGCGTTCGCCGAGCGCGACCGACAGGCCGGGCAGGGAGCTGCCGCGGCCGAGCAGCAGCACGGTCGCGTCATCCAGCGGATCTGTTTCCGGCAGGGTGGCGTCGGGTGCCTTCTTCTCATCGAGACGGCGCAGCACGGTGGTGTGCAGCGTGCGGACACGCAGCGCCGCGCGCAGCCGCGCCAGCAGCCGCTCGTGATTGTCGCTGCCATGCAAGGGAATGGCGTGGTCGGGCAGGACAGCGCCACCGGGCGCGATGGCGATCAGCGGCACGTAGGGCTTGCGCGCACCGACATGACGCGAGACCGCCGCCAGCTCGGTTGCATCAGCATCCTCGACGACGGCGACGACCGCGGCCGGCTGAACCCGGGACATCGTGCTGATCGCATCAGCCCAGCGCGTCTCGACGGAGGGGAGAATTTGCGCCACCGCGAGGGCCGCACTCAGCGAAGGCCGCGTGGACGAGGAGACGATGAGAAGCGGGCCTTGTGGGGACATCCAGGGAACTCAGGATACGCTGACGATACTGTCGCGATCCTAGGTCGCTCCCGTTAACGCGGCGTCAACACTGTTCCAAACACGCGCGCTCCGCATTCGCACGGACGGCAGCTTCAGCCGCCCGAACTGGCACGGTCGCGGAAGGCCTCGACCATCAGCGGATTGAGCCCGAGCTCAGCGAGCGCTTCCCGCGCGCGCGCATTGTCCATCGCGCGGCCCGCGAGGCGGTGACCGCTGAGACGGTCGGGCAGAGCGGTCAGCAGCGCGCCCTGGCCGAGCCGCCGCGACCATTCGTGCAGGTCCTGCGCAAGGAAGCGGTAGCCGCCAACGGCCATCACGCCGGCCGGCGGCGCCGTGATCGAGATCGTGTCCTGGGCACGGTCGAGGCGCACGGCATACTCGGTGTCGACGTAGTCGCGCGGCGCTGCCGGCATCAGCGAGTCGCTCGGCGGCGGCGGAGGAGCGTAGGCGGCGAGCACGACCATCGGCCCCCGCAGCCCGAGCGTGCCCTTCGGCGTCACCAGGATCTCGCCGGCGATCGATGAGCCCGGCTGTTCGCGCGGCGCGCCCTGGCGGCCTGGTTTGACCGGCCCGGGACTGCCATTGGCCGCGGTGCGGCGAACGGCGAACAGTCCGGCTTCGCCGAACAGATAGACGTCGGTCATCTCGATGTCGCGCGTCTTCCAAGATGCGCTCGACGCCACCTGCTCGGGCGCGCGCCACATGCCGAGCACGTAACGCAGGTTCGGCAGCCGCGAGGCGAGGTCGCCCTCGTCGAGACGCAAGGCGAGTTGGGCCGGCGCGATCAGCGTATCGCAGGCGAGCTCCGCGAGCTGCTGTTCCAGCACGTCGGCGTCGAACGGGTGATGCAGCGCAAGGGTGCCGCCGGACAACAGCCATGTCACGACCGAAGCGGCAAGGCCGGCGAATGACGACGGCAGGAAGGCCGACATCATGTTCACGCCCTGCGGCAGATCGCTCTCGAGCGAGACGGCGAGCCCCCCGGCGATCAGGCTCAAATGGGTGCGCGGGACGGCGCGGAAGCCGTCGGCGGTCACGTCGAACGAGACGATCGCGGCCTTGCGGCCGTCCGGCATCAGCCCACGCGTCGAGCGCGAAGGCTTCGCGATCGACTGGTCGAGCGAATACATCCCCTCGGGCAGGTCGGAGCCGAAGCCGCAGACGTGGCGGATCGAGAACGCCTCCGCCGCCGCATTCATCGCGAGATCGGAGTGAATCACGCCGTCGATCTTCGACATCGTGACGATGGCGCGCGCGCTGGTGCGGTTCAGCGCCGCCACGAGCTCCGACTGACGCCACAGCAGTGGGAACACGGCGACGACGAGGCCGGCGCGATGCGCGGCCAACACCGTCAGCACGAACTCGATCGTGTTGGGCAGCTGGACCGCGATCACCGAATGGGCGGGCAGGCCGGCGTCGATGAAATGCGCCGCCAGCGCCGAGATCACGCGATCGGCTTCGGCATAGGTCAGGCGCATCGGCGGCCGCCCGGTGACGCGCTGCTTGTTGATGGGATCGACCAGCGCGACCGCATCCGGCTTGCGCGCCAGGATGCGTTGAAACAACGCGTCGAGCGTCGGCGACGTATTGGCCTGATTCACCTGTTGCCCCGTACTTTCACGGACCCGGCCACGACCAATTGCCCCGATTGGTCACTTCCGTGCCGGCTCCGGCCGCTGCCACCAGCTCTCCGGGAGCGCTCCCGTCAAAGCCGTCCTCTTTGGCCGTTCTATACGATTCCACCGCGCGATCCATTCCTCGGCGGCATTGAGCACTGGAATAGCGTAGAACCCCGCCATAAGAGTACGGTCCAATGCGCGAACCGTCGAGATAAATTCCGGCCTGTCGCGGGCGCGCAACAGCGCCGCGATCATGGCGTCGATCGCCGGGTCCCTGGCCCCCATGTAGTTGCGGGTTCCGGTGCGGTCGGCGGCCTCGCTGCCCCAGTAGAACGCCTGCTCGTTGCCGGGGGACAGCGACTGGTCCCAGCGGTTCTGGATCATGTCGAACTCGAAGCTCAGGCGGCGCTGGTCGAACTGCACGGGATCGACCACCCTGATCGAGGCATTGATGCCGGCCCGCTTGAGACTGCCGGCGTAAGCCAGTGCGATGCGCTCCTGATCGCGCGTCGTGACCAGGATCTCGAAGGCGAGGGGGGCCCGCGTGGTCCGATGCCGCAATACCGTCCCGTCGAGGCCATATCCGGCCTCGTTAAGCAGATCGAGCGCCGCCTTCAGCGTTGCGCGGTCGCGGCCGGATCCGTCGGTGATCGGCAACCGGTAGCTGCCGTCCATGATGTCGGCGGGGATCTGCGTGGCGTAGGGCTTCAACAGCTCAAGCTCGGTCGCGTCGGCCGGACGTCCATAGGCGGACAGCTCCGAGCCGGCGAAATAGCCGCCGCTGCGGCGGTACAGCCCGAAGAAGTAGTTGCGGTTGATCCATTCGAAATCGAACAGCAACGTCAGCGCACGGCGCACCTTCACGTCGGCGAACACCGGCCGCCGCGTGTTGAACACCAGGAACTGCGAGGGCTGCGGCATCCCCGAGGTGAAGCTGTCGCGGATGACCTCGCCATTGCGTGCGGCCGGGAAGTCATAGCCGTCGTGCCAGCGCAGCGGCTCGGTCTCGACGCGGAAGTCGTACAGCCCGCGCTTGAAGGCTTCGAACTGTCCGTTGGACTCGCGGTAGTAGTCGAGCCTGACCTCGTCGAAGTTCCACAATCCGCGGTTGACCGGCAGGTCGCGTCCCCAATAGTCCGGATTGCGGGTGAGGGTGACACTGGATCCCGGCTGCACCGCGGTGACCCGATATGGGCCTGACCCGAGCGGCGCGCTCATCGTCGTGTCCTCGAAGCTCGGCACGTCCGTCGCGTGCTTCGCCAGAATCGGCATCAGGCCGAGGATCAGCGGCAGCTCGCGGTCTTCCGTTCCACCGAAATCGAACCGGATGGTCAGCGGGTCGAGCACGTCGGCCCTGGCCACCTTGCCGTAGAACTGCCGGTGGTTGGGGCGGCCGTGATCGCGCAGCAGCGCAAAGGAGAACGCCACGTCCTCGGCGAGCACGGGGCTGCCGTCGGAGAAGCGGGCACGCGGGTCGAGCCGGAAGGTGACATGGGTCCTGTTCTCGTCGGTCTCGACGGATTTCGCGAGCAGGCCATACAGCGTGAACGGCTCGTCGTTGCCGCGGGTGAGCAGGCTCTCGACCACATAGCTGCGGATTTGCTGCACCGCGAGGCCGCGGACGATGAACGGATTCAGGCTATCGAAGGTGCCGAGCAGTCCCCAGACCAGACGGCCGCCCTTGGGCGCGTCGGGATTCGCATAGGGCATGTGGTCGAAGTCGGCCGGCAAGGCCGGGAGACCGTGCATGGCGATCGCCGCAGTCTCTGCCGCGTTCGCCGTGGGGGTGTAGACCGCGGGCAACAATGCCAGGACCACGGCGACCCATCCCGCGGCCGCGCTGAACATGCGCTGCAGCATCAGGATCGGGGCGCAAGCATTTGATTCGGAACAGGTCACAAGGGGCTTTTACCACAGGCTCGCCAGCGCTAGACCGCGGCTTCGACATGGTCTCGCGGCATTGATTCTTCCGCGTACCGCGTTAAGAAGGCGGGCGATTGAGTTAGGGCGGCAACGCCTGTCACTTAACCGCCTCATTTCCTGAGGAGACAGCCGCTTCAACGGCTTGGTGTGGCGCCTTTGGCGGTCTCGGGCGCTGCCGTTCAGAAAGGGTTTTCCGCAATGAATTTCCGTGACTTGGCCTCGTCGGTTGGGCCGCGTGGGCGGCTTGTCGCGCTGCTCGCGGTCACCGCGCTGGCCGTTTCCTTCGCTCCTTCGGTTGCGCAGGCTCAAGCGCCGAAGGCGAAGGCTCCGGCTGCCGCTCCCAAGGCTCCCGCGCCGGCGGCCCAGGCCCCTGCCATTCCTCCCGCCGGCGGCCAGCCTCAGGCCCAGGCTCAGCAGGAGATGCCGCAGCTGATCTACGCGCCGTGGACCAAGTTCTGCCTGAAGGGGCAGGATGCCAACGCCAAGCAGGTCTGCTTCATCGGCAAGGACGGCCGCATCGAATCCGGTCAGCCTGTGGTTGCAGCCGTCATCATCGAGCCCGAAGGCGAGCCGAAGAAGATCCTGCGTGTGACCTTGCCGCTCGGCATGCAGCTCCAGCCCGGAACCCGCATCGTCATCGACAACAACCAGTTCATGGAAGGAAAGTACGTCATCTGCTTCCAGAACGGCTGCATGTCGGACTACGAAGCGACGCCCGAATTCGTGAACAGCCTCAAGAAGGGCCAGACCCTCTACGTCCAGGCGATCAACTCGAACGGCACCGCGCTGACGCTGCCGCTGCCGCTGCAGGAAGGCAACAGCAGCTTCGCCAAGGCCTATGATGGTCCGCCGACCGACCCGAAGCAGTTCGAAGAGACCCAGAAGAAGCTGCAGGAAGAGCTGCAGAAGCGCGCCGAGGAGCAGCGCAAGAAGCTCGAGCAGACCCAGCCAGGCCAGCCGCAGGCGAAGCAGTAACGCTGGCCGGGCCCGTCCCGCATCATCAAAAGGCGCTCCATTCGGGGCGCCTTTTTCATTCTGCGAGCTGATGCGAGGGGGAACTTGCGAGCCGGGACCGAACGATGAGGGGCTTGCGCCGACGGCGCTCAGGCGAAGCTCTCTGGTCGAGCAGGTCAGTTCATCAGCGGATTGCGCGGACGATAGCCGCCCGATTTGTCCTTGATGAAGATCTCCGCAACCTGGGAATGGCGGATCGGCTCGCCGGACTCGTCGGGAACCAGGTTCTGCTCGGAAACATAGGCGACGTATTCGGATTCCGCGTTCTCGGCCAGCAGGTGATAGAATGGCTGGTCCTTATGCGGACGGACCTCCTCGGGAATCGACAGCCACCATTCCTCGGTGTTGTTGAACTCCGGATCGATGTCGAAAATCACGCCCCGGAACGAGAACACCCGATGCCGGACGATCTGGCCGATCTGAAACTTGGCAGTTCGTGCTTTGATCATCCCAGTCGAATAGACCAGGACGGGGAGCGATGCTAGTGCCCCGCGGGCGGATTTAATCTAGACCAATCCGAGTCGCGTCAAGCCGCGACGCCCCCGCATTCCAGGCCCTTCCCAGGCTCCCTCAGGGGGCCATCTTCCGAGCCCATGTTCGACATTCTCAATCTGGCCCTGCCTTATTTCGGCGTCGTTTTCATAGGCTTCGCCTGCGGTAAGTGGAGGAGGCTGCCCGAAGCCGGGCTCGCCTGGATGAACTTCTTCCTGCTCTACGTCTCGCTGCCCGCCTTGATGTTCAACCTCATCGCGCGGACGCCGTTCACCGAGCTGAGCAACCCTCCCTTCCTGGTTGCAACGACGCTCGCCACCATGCTCACCTTCGCCCTGGCGCTCGTGCTCGGCAAGGCCATCGGGCGGCTGTCGCTCCGCGAGGCGACCATGGCCGGGCTCGCGGGTGGCTACGGCAATATCGGCTATATGGGGCCTGGGCTGGCGCTGGCCGTGCTCGGGACCAAGGCGGCGGCGCCGACCGCGCTGATCTTCTGCTGCGACAGCATCTTCCTGTTCTCGATCGTGCCGCTGCTCGTCGAGCTGACCGAGCGCGATCATGCCTCGGTGGTGCACGCGATGCGCACCGTGCTGCGCCAGATCCTGCAGAACCCGCTGATCATGGCCACCGCCGGCGGCATCCTGGCGGCCGCGTTCCAGTTGCATCCGCCGACCGTTCTCGACCGCACCCTGCAGTTCCTGCAGAACGCCGCTGCGCCGACGGCGCTGTTCGCGCTCGGCGTGACCGTGGCGCTGCGCCCGTTCGAGCGGCTGCCCTGGGAGGTGCCGGTCCTGGCCGTGGTGAAGCTCGTCGTTCACCCGCTGCTGTCGTTCGGGCTGATGCTGCTGTTCGGGCCGTTCGCGCAGCCCTGGGCGGCGACCGCGGTGCTGATGGCGGCGCTGCCGCCGGCGCTCAATGTGTTCGTGATCGCGCGTCAGCATGACAGCTGGATCGAGCCGGCCTCATCGGCGGTGCTGATCGGCACCTTCGCCTCGGTGATCACCCTGACCAGCGTGATGTGGCTGATCCAGACTGGCCGGCTGGCGTTTCCCTGACGGTGCTCAACCGGCCCTGCGCGTGGCTCTCCATGACGGCGCCAGGCCCTCGCGCATCGCGAGCCGTCGCAGCGGACCGATGCCGCTCATGAGGTGCATGCCGACGGCGCGCAGCGACTGCATCGGCAGAAGATCGCTGAGCAGCGAGCGGTTGGCGACGTCGATGGCGAAGGTGCGGCTCAGGATATCGGCGCGGCGCGCCGCACCATAGCGCGCGAGCACCTGCGGCGCACCGATATCCTCGCCGGCCGCATTGGCCTTGCGCACGACATCTGCGATGTCGATGCCGTCGCGCAGGCCGAGGTTCAGTCCCTGCGCACCGATCGGCGGCACCACATGCGCGGCCTCGCCGACCAGGGCGATCCGGTTTTGCGCGTAGCTCAAGGGCCGCTCGATCGCGAGCGGAAACACATGGCGGCCCGGCTCGACGCGCACCCGGCCGAAGATCGAGTGCGACTGCCGCTCGGCGGCGGCGGACAGGGCGTCGTCGTCGAGCGCGAACAGCCGGTCGGCCTCCTTCGGGGCCGCGACCCAGACAACGCTGCAGCGGTCGCCCGGCAGCGGCACGAACACGCAGGGTCCCTGCGGCGTGTGGAATTCCGTCGACACGTTGTGATGCGGCCGTGCATGGGTGATGTTGAAGGTCAGCGCCGACTGCTGCAGCGTGCGCCGGCTCACGCCGATGCCGGCGGCCTCGCGGCACAGTGAATGCCGGCCGTCGGCGCCGACCACGAGCCGCGCTGTCAGCACGCGGCCCGATGCGCTGGTGACGGTCACCGCATCGGCATCGCTGCGCACGCTGTCCGCATCCTCGGCGATCCGCACCAGGCCGTCGATCTCGCCGGCGCGTTGTTCCAGCGCGTCGACCAGGACGGCATTGGCGATGTTGTAGCCGAACATTTCGAGACCGATCTCGTCGGCGACGAAGCGGACCTCCGGCGCTCGGATCAGCCGGCCGGTATCGTCGACAAGCCGCATCGCCTTGAGACCGGCGGCGCGGTCACGGCACGCCGACCAGACGCCGATCTCGTCGAGAAAGTCGACCGAGCCGCCGAGCAGGGCGGTGGTGCGGTTGTCGGCATACGGCGCCTGGCGGGCCACGAGCGCCGTCCGCGCCCCGGTCTGCGATAGGGCAATGGCGGCGGCGAGCCCGGCGGGTCCGCCGCCGACGACGATGACATCAAAGCTGGCGTCTGTGTTGCTCATCCGGGAACATTTGACGTTCCGGCAGGGCTTTTTCAAGGGTATTGCGTGAGCCTGCGCGGCGCATCGCCGCAACGGCGGATATGCAATCGGCTCCGATTCCTGATAGCACTGGCGCCGCATGGATCAGTTGAGACCAGAGAGCAGGGTCGCCGCAACGCCGGCGCATCGCGTCGCGGCGTTCTCGGTGCACGTCTTCACAGCGCTCGGTGCGGGCGTCGCGCTGCTGGCGATGCTCGAGGCCGTGCGCGAGCATTGGACTGCGATGTTCTGGTGGCTCGGCGCCGCGCTCGTCATCGACGGCATCGACGGGCCTCTGGCGCGCCGGCTCGACGTCGTCCATGTGCAGCCGGACTGGTCGGGCGACGTGCTCGATCTGGTGGTGGATTTCACGACCTATGTGTTCGTGCCGGCCTACGCCATCACCGCCAGCGGCATGCTGCTGCCGCTCGCCGCGCCGGTCATCGGCGTCGGCATCGCCGTCACCGGCGCGCTGTATTTCGCCGATCGCCGCATGAAGAGTAACGACAATCATTTTCGCGGATTTCCGGGACTCTGGAACATTGCGGCATTCTATCTGTTCCTGCTGCATCCCTCGCCATCGTTGGCGACCCTCGGTCTCGCGGTCCTGATCGCGCTGACCTTCGTCCCATTCCATGTCATCCACCCGGTGCGCGTCGAACGGCTGCGCTGGCTGACGCTGCCGCTGGTCGCGCTCTGGGGCGTCCTGGTCATCGACGTCCTGGGCAACAACTTCGCCGTGGGCCCGATCGTGACGACGCTGTTGTGCGCGATCGCCCTCTACATCGTCGCGAGCGACGCCGCGATCCGCGTGTTGAGATCCTTGAAAGCATGATCGACCTTCTGACCAGTCCCGAAGCGTGGGCCGCGCTGCTCACCCTGACCGCCCTCGAGATCGTTCTCGGCATCGACAACGTCATCTTCCTGTCGGTGATCACCTCGCGCATCCCGCAGCCGCAGGCGACACGCGCGCGCCAGATCGGGCTGGCTTTGGCCCTGATCTTCCGCATCCTGCTGCTCAGCGTGCTGGTCTGGCTGATCGGGCTGACGCAGCCGGTGTTCACGATCGGCGGCGTGGGCTTCTCCTGGCGCGACATCATCCTGATCGCCGGCGGCCTGTTCCTGATCGCCAAGGCCACGCACGAGATCCATGCCGAGGTCGAGGCGCGCGAGGAGGAGGAGGGGTCGCAGGGCGGCGGCGCCAACAAGTTCTTCTGGGTGATCCTGCAGATCATCGTCATCGATCTCGTGTTCTCGCTGGACTCGATCATTACCGCGATCGGCATGGCCCAGGATCTCGAGATCATGATCGCCGCCGTCATCATCGCCATGGTCATCATGTACGTGTCCTCGGGACCGGTGGCGCGTTTCGTGGCGAACCATCCGACCACCAAGATGCTGGCGCTCGCCTTCCTGGTGCTGATCGGCGTCGCGCTGGTCGCCGACGGCTTCAAGTTCCACATCCCGCGCGGCTACATCTACTTCGCGATCGTCTTTGCGCTGGCGGTCGAGGCCTTCAACGTGATGGCGTCGCGCAACCGCAGGAAGCGCAACGCCTGACCGGTGCCGAGTTGACAAGGCCGCCGTGATCGCCTTCGCTTTTGCCGCCGGCAGCGCCGGGTGCGCGGCCGGAGGTCGGCTCCTTCAACGGAGCCGGATGTCCGATGGGAATCAGGTAAGTGTCGAAGGTTCTTTCGCCGGATTCCCGGACGCGGCGATGGAGAGTCCGAAGGGGAGATGGCGGGATGGTCAAGGCGGTGCGCGTGCACAAGGTGGGAGGCCCCGAGGCGCTGGTCTATGAGCCGGTCGATCTCGCCGCGCCCGGCCCCGGCGAGGTCCGCATCCGCCAGCACGCGATCGGCCTGAATTTCATCGACGTGTATTATCGCACCGGTCTGTACAAGGCGCCCGGCCTGCCGTTCATCGCCGGTAACGAGGCGGCAGGCGAGGTGATCGCCGTGGGGCCCGGCGTCACGCATTTCCATCCCGGCGACCGCGTCGCGTATTATGAGAACCTCGGCGGCTATGCCACCGAGCGCAACATCGCCTGGCAGCGCCTGGTCAAGCTGCCCGACCATATCACCTATGAGCAGGGCGCGGTGCTGATGCTCAAGGGGCTGACGGTCTGGTATCTGCTGCACAAGACCTTCAAGGTCGAGCCGCACCATCGCGTGCTGATCCACGCCGCCGCCGGCGGCATCGGCCTGCTGGCCTGCCAGTGGGCGCGCGCGCTCGGCGCGCACGTCATCGGCACCGTCGGCTCCAAGGCGAAGGCGGATCTCGCGCTGGCCAATGGCTGCGACCACGTCATCCTCTACAACGAGGAGGACTTCGTCGCGCGGGTCAAGCAGATCAGCCGCGGCGAGTTGTGCGACGTGGTCTATGACGGCGTCGGCAAGTCGACCTTCCCCGGCTCGTTGTCCTGCCTGAAGCAGCGCGGCCTGTTCGTCAGCTTTGGCAACGCCTCGGGTCCGGTGCCGCCGTTCTCGATCGCCGAACTCAACAGTCATGGCTCTCTGTTCGCGACCCGGCCGAAGCTCAACGACTATATCGGCAAGCGGTCCGAACTGCTGGAGGGCGCCGATACGCTGTTCTCGGCGGTGATCAGCGGCAAGCTGCACGTGCCGATCAATCACGCCTATGCGCTGAAGGATGCGGGTCGGGCGCATGCCGACCTCGAAAGCCGCGCCACGACCGGGGCCTCGATCCTCAAGCCTTAACAGCCGGCCTTAACAGCCGCGCGACCGAGCCCTGTCGCTACACCTCGCCCCGGATCGAAGCGTCGCCGGCTGCCGCGCGACTCCAGAGCACCGCATCGGCCTGCGCTGCCGTCGACGCCTCGATCCGCGCCGGCGCGAGGCTGTCTTGCCCGTCCCGCCAAGCGCGCTCGCGCTCGGGGTCGTCGAGCGCCAGAACGAGACCCTGGTTGAGCTCATACAGGCCAGAGGCGAGCCCCGCAGCGACGAGCGCCGCCCTGAGCGAATCCTGCACCAGCGCGCGCAGCGCGAGGTGTGGTGCCGAGACCGGCACGTCGACCTCGCGGCCGGCCATGGCCTGTGCGCAGGCGCGCCGGTCGAACGAGGCATGCCCGCGGCAGGCGAGCGGACGCGCGGGATGGACGATGCAGCCGCCGCGTACGAGGAATGGGCAGGGCTGACGCAACTTCATCCGCGCGGTGTCGCTCAATCCGTGCGTCGCGCGGTTGGCGAGCTTGATCCGGCGCGACAGCGAGCCGAGCGCCTTAGCCGGCATGCGCTGGTCGATCTGCCGGACATAGCGCGCGAGCAGGAAGATCTCCGGTGCCGTCGCGGTCACGCGCAATGCGCAACAGGAGGGGCAGCCCTTGGCGCAGGCGAGGGCGGGCAGATGCGCCGTCTGGGCGTCGATATTGGCTTCGAACAGATCGAAAGCGCGGTCGGCGAGCGTCTCAGCGCAGTTCTGCGATGCCCTGCACGCTGCCAGCAGCGAGCTGAACGCCCGCTTCAGTTCGGTGAAAGCCGCATCGCTCAATGCTGTCCTCCAAAGACCCAGCGATCAAAACACCGGACGGTCAAAACGCCAGCGACCGCGGCGCACCCGGCGCACCGCGGTCGACAGGGGCAGGGCAGAGAGGACGCTCACTGCCACACCCAGCCCGAAAGCCGACGTCAGGCAATGCCCTTGAGGATCGCCTCGAAACAGGGGCGGGGGATGCGGAAGAAGCCGCGGCCGCCGGCGAAGGTCTGATAATGCGGACGCGCCATGTCGAGCAGGCGCTCATACCATTCATTGGCGGTCAGGCTGGCGGGCTTCTCGCCGATCGAGTTGATGTCCGAGTTCGGGAAGAAGCGAACGTGGATCAGCACCTCTTCGGTCGCGGCCAGGGCGATGTGGCTGCCGCTGTCGTCGACCGGCAACGCCCGAGCCAGATTGTCTCTCGCCATTCTTGCATCTCCTTCTATCGTGCCGACCTCGTTGTCGGCGGATGATCATCAGCTTGGTCCCGGCAAGCCTCTCTCCTCCGAGCTGATCACATCCCGTACAACGCTATATCAGGACAGATATAACGTAAGTCATCGGATCGCAGGTGTTTGGCGCGATCAGGATCGTTGTTCGGGGGGACGGCTGTCCTTGATCCAAGTCAAATGGCGGCGAGCCCGACCTCGGTGTTTGTGCCTCATCTGTAGGCAGCCGGCACGCAGGCTTCGCACGTGGCACGGAGCCTGCGTCTTGAACGGCATTCGATCAGGCGACGCAGCGCGCGGCGCCGACCTTGGTCAGGATACCGTCCAGCGTGTCGATCATCGCCGCGATCTCATCGCGAGTCACATTGAGGGCCGGCATGAAGCGTAGCGCATCCGGACGCGGCGCGTTCAGCAGCAGGCCGAGCTCGAAGGCGTGCGCAACGATCGCCGGCGCGATCGGCCTGATCACGTCGAGCGCAAGCAGCAGACCACGGCCGCGCACTTCGCCCAGGCCGTGCCTTGCCGAGATGCGCTGCAACTCGCTCTCCAGATAGATCCCGTTGTCCGCGACAGCCTTCAGAAACTCCGGCTTCTCGATCACATCGAGCACGGCGAGTCCCGCCGCACACATCAGCGGATTGCCGTTGAAGGTGCCGCCCTGATCGCCATGCTCGAAGCAAGACGCCTCGTCGGTCGCCAGCAGGGCGGCGAGCGGAACGCCGCCGCCGATGCCCTTGCCCAGGGTCATGATGTCCGGGAGGACGTCGGAATGCTCATAGCCGAACAGTTTTCCGGTGCGGCCCATGCCGGTCTGGATCTCGTCGACGATCAGCAGCAGCCCGTGCCTGGTGGTCAGCGCCCGCAACTGCTGCAGGAACTCGTCGGTCGCGGGCCACACGCCGGCCTCGCCCTGGATCGGCTCCAGCATGATCGCCACCGTCTTGTCGGAGATCAGGGCCTCGACCGAGGCGATGTCGTTCAGCCGTGCCTTTGGAAAGCCCGGGACCTTGGGCTCGAACAGCGGCTCGAACGCCTTCTTGCCCGAAGCCGACATCGTCGCCAGCGTGCGGCCGTGGAAGCCGCCCTCGAAGGTGATGATCTCGTATGCGCCGTTCTTGCGCAGAGCGCCGTATTTGCGGGCGAGCTTGATGGCGCCTTCATTGGCTTCGGCGCCCGAATTGGTGAAGAACACCTGGTCGAAGCACGAGCGGTCGACCAGCGCCTTAGCGAATTGGAGGCTGGTGTCGTTGAAATAGGCCGGGCTCGGCGTGATCAGGCGTGCCGCCTGGTGGGCGAGCGCGCTGGCCAGCTCCGGCGGCGCGTGGCCGAGCGAGTTCACGGCCCAGCCCTGGACGAAGTCGAGGTAGCGCTTGCCGCCGTCGTCCCATAACCAGGAACCCTTGCCCTGAACGAAGACAGTACGCGGGCGCGCCGTGATCTCCATCAGAGCGTCGTAGGGATGGGAGGCGGTCAGCATGTGCAATCTCCTATGCTCAGGGGGAAACGGGGGCCAAAAAGGGAGAAGGCCGCTCCTTTGCGGGAGCGGCCTTCTCGAAAACCTGGAGCTGATGAGCTAGCTGATCAGCAACGTCTTCGGACATGGCGCGCCCCGGCATCGTCACGGCGGTGACGACGGCAAACGGCGGCGCGGCGGTTGGTCCGGTTGAAGATCATGCGGCGGCCATACAGGCAAATCGCAACCGGTGTCAAGATGCCGGCCTGCAGACTGCAACAAGGGCCGCCGTTCCAGGAAGCGGCGAGGGAAGCGCCGGCCGGTGCGAAGCCCGCTCGATCCCATCTCGGGTCTCGCGCTTTAGTGACAACTTTACCAAACATTTAGCGGCTGTGTTTACCCTCCCGGGGCAGCTTGAAAATGCAAGCGCTCAGGACGAGCGATGTCGAACCCCCATCTCACGATCGCCGAAGAAGTGCAGGCGGCCATAGCCACCGGCTCAGCCGACCGCTGCTCCGGCGTGGCCGAGCGGGTCGCCTCCCTGTTCGTCGCCTCTGCCGGCAGCCTGGATATCGAGCAGCACGCGCTGTTTGCCGACGTCTTCGAGCGTCTCGTCAATACCATCGAGCTGCGTGCGCTGGCCGACGTCGGGGCCCGGATCGCACTCGCCGAACTCAGCGCCCAGCTTGCCCCGATCCCGCAGGCGCCGGCCGGCGTGATCCGGCGGCTGGCCCATCATGACGACATCGCCGTCGCGGGGCCGGTGCTTTCAGAATCGCCGCGGCTGAGCAGCGAGGATCTGATCGAGATCGCGCAGACGCGCAGCGAGAAGCACCTGATGGCGATCGCCGGGCGCTGGTGGCTGCAGGAGATCGTGACCGACGCGCTGCTCGCGCGACGCTATCCGAGCGTGAGCCGGCAACTCATGAAGAACCCCGGGGCGCGGGTGTCACCCGCCGGATTTGCCGCCATCGTGGCGCAAGCGGCGGGAAACGCGGAGCTCACGGTCGCGGCCGGCATCCGCGCCGATCTGCCGGCAGCCTTGCGCAGGACCCTGTTGCAGCGCGCGACGGAGGCGGTGAGGGTGCGCCTGCTCGCGTCGGCGCCGCCGCATCTCTACGAGGAAATTCGCAGCGCCATTTCATCGGCCACGCTCGACGCCGAGCGCGAGATGTCGCGCAATCGCGACGCGGGCAGTTCCAAGGTGGCAGTCGGCCAGCTGAAGCAGGGCGGCAAACTGACCGAAGCCGCGCTGCTGGAATTTGCCCGTCAGCGGCGTTACGGCGAGACGATCGCGGCTATCGCGGAGCTCGCGAAATGCAGCATCGAGCTGGTGCGGCCGCTGATGCAGAGCCTGCGCAGCGACGGCATTCTCGTGCCGTGCAAGGCCGCTGGACTGAGCTGGGTCACGGTTGCCGCGATCCTCGATAGCCGGTTCGTTTCAGGCGCAACGCCCCCCGACGAGCTGACCAAGCTCAAGAACAAATATCTCGAACTGAAGCAGGACGAGGCGCTTCGCCTGCTGAAGCTCTGGTCGGTTCGTACCACGGGCTCCTCGCACTGAGGACGGCTCGCCCGGGGCCGCAAAGGCGCTTGGGCGACCTGCTGCGGTGCAGCAAGACAATCGAGGGGCGTTCGGCCATATCCACGCACCTTTGATCTTTTAAAATCAGGGGTTGTATCGTATCCTCTCCGCTGCCTGCGGGAGATGCCCCGGTCAGACCGGTCAGGAATGACTCCCGTCGAGGAGATCGTGATGGGTGTCGAGCTTCGTCCGCTGGGCGTGACCTGCAACATCATGTGCCAGTATTGCTACCAGAACCCGCTCCGGGACAGCGGCAGCCTGCGCCCGCGCTATGACATCGATGCGATGCTGGCCGCCCTCGCAGAGGACGATGAGCCGTTCACGTTGTTCGGCGGCGAGCCGCTGCTGCTGCCGCTGCCGGATCTCGAGAGGCTGTGGGCATTCGGACTGGCGCGCTTTGGCCGCAACCGGATCCAGACCAATGGCACGCTCATCACAGACCGCCACATGGAGCTGTTCGCGACCTATGCGGTTCATGTCGGCATTTCCATCGACGGCCCTGACGCTTTGAATGATGTCCGCTGGGCCGGGTCCCTCGACAGGACGCGGGACCTCACCAAGAGCGTCGATCGCGCGATCGCCGGACTGTGCGAGCGGGGCCTGCGTCCGAGCCTGATCATCACGATGCATCGGGGCAATGGCCTGCCGCAGCACTGGCCCTCGATGGACAGCTGGCTGCTGGAGATGCAGGCGAGGGGGGTGCGAAATGTCAGGCTGCATGCACTCGAGGTCGACTCGCCCGCCGTGCAGGCGCATTGGGCGATGACCGATCCCGAAACCATCGCGGCGTTTCTGCACTTCTATCGATTCGAGCGCGAGCACCTCACCTCGATGCGCTTCGACATCTTCGACGAGATGCGGGCGCTTCTTCGTGGGCTGGACGACCAGACCGGCTGTGTCTGGCACGGTTGTGATCCGTATACGACCGGCGCGGTGCACGGCATCGAGGGATTTGGCGAGCGCAGCAATTGCGGCCGCACCAACAAGCGCGGGATCGACTTCATCAAGACCGAGGCTGCCGGCTATGAGCGCAGCATTGCCCTGTGGTTCACCCCGCAGCCGGCCGGCGGCTGCCGCGACTGCCGCTTCTTCGCGATGTGCAAGGGCCAATGCCCGGGAACCTCGATCGACGGCGATTGGCGCAACCGCAGTGCGCAATGCGCGCTCTGGACCGCGCTGTTTGTCCAGATCGAGGAAGACCTGCTCGCTGCAGGCGAAACGCCGTTGTCCTGCGATCCTCGTCGCGCCGAGATCGAGCACAGGCTCATCAAGTCGATGATGGACGGCCGGGTCCCGTTGCTGACGGAGATCATGGACGATTTGAGTGGATCGCCGCCTGTGGCGGTTTGAGATCCAGGACGTTTGCGAAAGAGAATTTGGCCGATCAAATGTCCGAGCATGCCGCGATCCTCCCTCCGATCCGCCCGCCATTCGTTCGCATCGGCTGGGTCTCGGAGGCTGCGAGAAAGGTGTGGGAGCCGCGCTTCGAGCTGATCAGGACGGAATGGAAAGTGTTGCGTTGGCGGGCGGTCGCGGCCGGTTTGAGCCGGGCATCGATCAGCACCGTCAACCCCGAAGCTCTCGACGAGATGGCGCTGCAGGTCGAACGCGCAGGGCTCGCGCTCATACCAGTCCGACTGGCGGTCGAGGCGGTCCCGAAATTGCCGTCGTCGCAGACGCGGGCAAGACTGCCGCTCGAAGTCACCATCGCTGTCGTCCGTGCTCGCGACACGGATGAGTTCGAAGCCGACTGGCAGCGCGATCCGGCACGCACATTGCGGGACTGGGCAGGGTGTCCCCATTGTTGCGCCGAGGCGCTGCGCCGCCGCGAGCGCCGGCCGCTGGATCCGGTCTGGGCGAGCGCGCTGTTCGAGAGAACCGAAGCGTCGGGACATCGGCGGATCGAGCTGCCGTCGCGGCCGGCGACGAACATGCTCTGGCGGTCAATTGATCTCTGCATCATCCCGCACTGGCCTTGCCGGCTCGATTGCCCGGCAAGCGCCGCGCTCGCGGCGAACATGCTCGCATTCGGCCGAGCGCATTGCGGGCAGACGACGGAGTGGCTGCTCGATGTCCTGACATGGCCGGCCGAGTGGTCGATGATGCACGGCATCGCCGAGCTGCACGCGCCGGTCTGCCGGATCACGGCATCGACCTCCTACAGCAGCGCACGCCGCGAAATTATCTATCATGGCGCGACCTGGCCCGTTGAAGGCGCGAGCGGCTTGCGCTTCCCGTATCGGGCACCATCGCGCGAACGCTGGACGGGGTCGAAGAGCTTTCGTGGGGGAACGCTGACGACAGGGTAGGCGGTCCTACTTCCCTAGCCCGAGTGAAAATACAATCTCCGCGAGTTGTGATGTATCTACTGCCGCAAAAGTGTTATATGCTCCGCTTTGCGTTGATTGACCACCTTCATTGCCAAGAGCGATTATCGGGAGACTCCAAGATGTCTTACATGGACAAGAAGATTCAAATCACTGCGGACCTTGCGAAAGTGAAGGCTGCGGCGGCCCAGCTGAAGAGCCAGGCCAATGCCGCGGACGAGCTCCAGAAGGATCCGCAGGGATATCTCGCCCAAGTCGGCATCGAGATCGATTCGAACACGGCCGATCTGATCAAGGATCGCCTGTCGGGCCAGAAGGCGACCGCCGCGCCTGCTTCGGTCATTCACGTCGACGTCTGACCGCGATCTCAAGCCGGCCGGACAATGTCTGCATTGCCCGGCCGGAAACGTGCTGCAGCTCCGACCTCCGTCAAAGTCAGTTCCTGCCCCTGGGAGCAGCTGGACATGCATTCGCGTGACCGGGTGACGAAACCGACTGAGCTTGTCTTCAATATCAGTTACCGCTGTCCGCTGAAGTGCAGCCATTGCTGCTTTTCGTCGGATATGACTCAGCTCGACGTGCTGCCGCAGGACCTGATGATCGCAGCGATCGATGATGCAGCCGTCGCTCACGACATGACGCGGATCAATCTGGTCGGCGGCGATCCATTCCTCCAGCCCGAATTGATGCGCGCTGCGGCATCCCGCGCCAGGTCGTTCGGCCTCTCCACGTCCGCGACCACCAGCGCCTATTGGGCGACATCCGAAGCGAAGGCCGAGCGGATCCTGACTCCACTGGTTGAAGCAGGTCTCGAACGGATCATCATCTCTTTCGACGACATGCATGCCGAATTCTTGGACGGGCGCAATATCGCGCATGCCTACCGGGCTGCCCGTTCGCTCGGATTGGACGTGCTGATTGCCGTCGTGACATCGCCGGGCAGCGTGATCGACCGGTCCCGGATCTTCGATCTTCTCGGTGTCGACCCTGACTCGGATCCGCAGCTGTCGGTGTACGAGACGGCGATCAACTCCACGGGACGCGCCGTCGACGATGTCAGCGCGTCCGACCTCGACGCAAGGCGGCATTCGCCACAGGTCTATCGCGGACCATGTCCCTCGGTGCTGAGGCATTTCTCCGTGGCCCCGAGCGGGAACGTTCTGCCCTGCTGCGGCGTGCTGCCGTTTCATGCCGCGATGAGCGTCGGTGATCTGAACGAGACGCCGATGTCCGAGGCGATGTCCCGCGCCTACATGGACCCGGTGTGGAAGTGGATCGCCTTCGAAGGTCCGATCGCTCTGCTCTGCGAAATCACGGCGGAGACCGAACGACCGCTCGCGGCCAGCGATTTCGACGGCATCTGCACGGCGTGCGACCGTCTGTTCTCAAATCCCAAGCTGCTGCAATTGCTCGACAGCCATTTGCCGCGGAAGCTGCCAACGTTGACGCTGCTCGAGCACATCTTCGAGGCAGTGGGTGTATTTCATTCGGTGCCTCCGCCGTCGTCCGACCTGTCCGCCAAGTTCTGACAGCCCAAGTTCTGAGAGCCATTGCCATGACCATATCCGTTGCGCTGGTTGCAGCGCCGTTCCTGGCCTTGACGCGGCCCGCGCTGGGGATCAGCACGCTCCAGGCGGCCCTCGAGGACCGCGGGATCGACGCACGGCAGTACTATCTCGGTTTTGCGTTTGCCGAGTTGATCGGCGCCGACACCTTCCAGTTCATCGCGGAGCAGGTTCAGACCAGCCTGCTGATCGGTGAATGGGTGTTCGCCGCGACCTTCGAAAACGCTCCTGATCCTGTCGCGGAAGCCCGGCACCGGGAGCGAATGGAAGCCTATTGCGGCAAGCATTGGCCCGCGGTCGTCGCGGCGCGCGATGCGGCGGAGAGGTTCGTCGACCGGTCGGCTCGTCTGCTGATCGCAGACGGCGCCCGCATCGTCGGCTTCTCGTCGACGTTCCAGCAGAATTGCGCGTCTCTCGGCATCGCGCATCGCATCAGGCAGCTCGCGCCGGACACGATCATATGCTTCGGCGGCGCCAACTGCGAGGGGCCGATGGGCGAGGCGCTGCTCGAACGCTTCCCGCAAATCGACTATGTGTTTCGCGGCGAGTCCGACCGGACCTTTCCGGATTTCGTCGAGCGCTTCCTTGCAGGCACCTTGCCTTACAGTGAAAGCACCGACGTGCTGGGCCGCGTGGGCACGAATGGGAGGATCGCGGAGACTCCGCTGCAGAATCTTGACGAGCTTCCCGTCCCCGACTTCACCGACTATTTCGCGGAGCTGAGGCAGGCGTCGTTCTGCGATGATCTGCTCCCCGCGCTGCCGTTCGAGAGCTCGCGCGGCTGCTGGTGGGGCATGAAGCACCACTGCACATTCTGCGGCCTGAACGGCGCGACGATGGCGTTTCGCACCAAGTCGGCCGAGCGCGTGCTGGCCGAGCTCGCAACACTATCCGCGCGCTGGAGCGTCAAGCGCTTCGAGGCGACCGACAACATTCTGAACTTGAAGCATGTCGACGCCGTGTTCGGCCACCTCGCCAACACCGCGCCGTCGCCTTACCGGATCCTCTACGAGATCAAGTCGAACATGCGCCCCGAGCAGCTGCGTACGCTCGCGCGCGGCGGGGTGACCTGGGTTCAGCCGGGCATCGAGCATCTCGACAACGATGTCCTGCGCCTGATGGAAAAGGGCGTGACCGGGCTGCAGAACGTCCGCGTGCTCCGAAGCTGTGCCGAGATCGGACTCCGGCCGATCTGGAACGTGCTGTGCGGCTTCCCCGGCGAGCGGCCTGCGGCCTACGCCAAGATAGCGCGATGGTTTGCGCTGCTGGAGCATCTGCAGCCGCCGACCGGACATTGCCGGATCAGGCTCGACCGCTTCAGCCCGTACTTCAACCACGCGGCCGAGTTCGGGTTTGAAAATGTCGCTCCCGCGCTGGCCTATCAGGCGGTCTATGGCCAGCCGGAAGATGTGCTGACGCGGCTCGCTTATTTCTTCGATGGCACGGCGGCCAACACCGCGTCGGATGATGATCTCGCGCCGCTCGGCGCGGCGATCAAGCTTTGGCGGTCTGCACATGTGGACGGCACCGCAATGCCGATACTGGCGGTGGTCGGATTGGGTCCGTTGTCGATCCTCAAGGACACGCGCCGGATCGCAACCGAGACATGGCGCATGCTCGATCCGATCGAGATCGCCGTGCTGGACGCCTTCCGAGAGCCGGTGCGCATCGACGCGACCCTCGGGCGGCTGGTCGACCAGGAGACCTCCTGGCCAGAGGTGGAGCAGAGCTACGCCGGCCTGGTCGCCCGCGGGTGCATCCTGGAAGACGAGGACTGCGCGCTGACGCTGGTCACCAGCACCGAAGCCCTCGTCATCGACGACGAATGCCGGCGCGATTTCCCCGGCGGCTGGCTGCGCCCGATCGCCAGGGACGGCTCCGGCGCGTCGTCCGCTCAGCTTCAATTCTGAATCAACAACCGTCGCGGGAGGAGACAATGATCGACTGGTCGCGGGCCGCGGCACCACAGGATGATCTGTATGACGCCTTGCTGGCCTGTCATCTCGCCAGCACGACCACGAACGCTCACCGGCCGGAGCCGTTCGTGCACCGGGTCGCCGGCCATTCGCCGCGCATCTTCGATGGCGCCGTGTCGGTTCGCTACGTGCAGCCGACCGCGCCGGGGGCGCCCGTATTCAGCAACGGTCCGCTGGAGCACCCCAACATCGATGCTGCCGTCGACTACGTGCGGCGCTGGCCGGTCGCCTTCGAACAGATGCGCATGCTCATCGATTCCTTCCATCCGTTGGCGCGTCCCGATGTTGCGGAGAGCGACTATCGCGAGGGCTATGGATCCTACAGCGGCTCGACCGACGACCGGCTGGGCACGCTGTTCGCCACCATCTTCGATCCGATCGGCCTGGCCCAGGCGTTCGTGCACGAGATGGGACACAACAAGCTTCGCGCGCTCGGCATCAATCTGGAATCCGCGGATCGGCTGGTGTTGAATCCGGCGGACGAGTTGTATGTCAGCCCCGTCATCAAGGATCGTTTGCGCCCGATGACCGCGGTGCTGCACGCGGAATATTCGTTTGCCTACATCACGGCGCTCGACATCGTGCTGATCGAGACCGAGCCGGATGAAGAGCGGCGCCAATTGCTGTTTCGCCTGCTGCGGCGCAATCTCGCCCGCATTGAGGAGGGGGTCGACGAGATCCGGCGGTACATCCGCGTCGACCGGGACGGAGAGGCGTTCGTTGCCGGCCTCTATGCCTGGATCGACGCGTTGATCGCGCGAGGCCGGCAGTTGCTCAAGACCCGCGAGGCGGCGGCGGTGCACTGAGGAGGCCGTCGTTGGACCTGTCAACGTGGCGAGCGCTGATGTCCGGCGAACGGCCCGCGCCGGATTGGCTTGCGGCCGACAACGGCTTCGCGTCCGTCTGCGGAATGCGAGAGGCTCACGCTCCCATCGCCGCGGCCGTAAGAACGGTCACGGCCGGGGCGCGCTACAACATCATCGATCTCGGATGCGGCAATGGGGCGCTGTTGGCCGCGAGTTGCGAAGGGACGCCTGATCTGCAGCCGCTCGGCATCGAGCGAGATTCACGAAAGCTCGTCCATGCGCGAGCGATGTTCGGACGAGCGGTTTCGCACTGGCCGAGTTGCGACATGTTCGCTTGCCCCGCACCTCTTGAGACGGCCGCTGATCGGAGCGTCGTTTTGATCATGCCCGGACGGTTGCTCGAAGCGGGCGCCGACAGGGCTGCCACACTGTGTCGGTGGCTTCGCAGCCACGCCGACATCATCCTCTGCTACGCCTATCCCGATTGGATCGCGCGCTACGGCAATCTTGATGAACTCGGCAGACACGCCGGCTTTGCATCATTGGAAAGCGTAGGACCCGACCGGACGATTGCGATCGGCCGGCTTCCCTGAATTGCCGTTGACCCGCGCTAGAACCCAGCGACCGTGCCGTGCAGGTCGTATTCGTCGGCACGCTCGATCTTGACCGTGACGATCTCGCCGACACGCAGCGGCCGCCGGCTGGACAGATAAACGGCGCCATCGATGTCCGGGGCATCGGCCTTGGTGCGGCCCTTGGCGACGCTCGGCCCGACCTCGTCGATGATCACCTGCTGACGCGTTCCGACCTTGCGCTTGAGCCTGCGCGCCGAGATCTTCTGCTGGCGGGCCATGAGCGCGTCCCAGCGCTCCTGCTTGACCTCGTCCGGGACCTGGTCGGGCAGGGCGTTGGAGGTCGCGCCGGCCACCGGCTCGTATTTGAAGCAGCCGAGCCGATCGATCTCGGCCTCATCCAGCCAGTCCAGCAGGTAGGCGAAGTCGGCGTCCGTCTCGCCGGGGAAGCCGACGATGAAGGTCGAGCGCAGCGCAAGATCCGGGCAGGTCGTCCGCCAGGCCTTGATCCGGTCCAGCGTCTTGTCCTGCGCCGCCGGCCGGCGCATCGCCTTCAGGACGTTGGGGCTGGCATGCTGGAACGGGATGTCGAGATATGGCAATATCTTACCGTCCGCCATGAGGCCGATCACCTCGTCGACATGCGGGTAGGGGTACACGTAGTGCATGCGCACCCAGGCGCCGAGCTCGCCGAGTTCGCGCGCCAGATCGAGGAAGCGAGCCCGGACGTTGCGGTCCTTCCAGGCGCTTTCGGCATATTTCAGGTCCAGCCCATAGGCCGAGGTGTCCTGCGAAATGACCAGGAGCTCCTTGACCCCGGCTGCGACCAGCCGCTCGGCCTCGCGCAGCACGTCGGCCGCGGACCGCGACACCAGATCGCCGCGAAGCTTCGGGATGATGCAGAAGGTGCAGCGGTTGTTGCAGCCTTCGGAGATCTTCAGATAGGCGTAGTGCCGGGGCGTGAGCTTGATGCCCTGCGGAGGAACCAGGTCGAGATGCGGGTTGTGCGCCGGCGGCGACGCGCGATGGACGGCGTCCAGCACGCTCTCATACTGCTGCGGGCCGGTGATCGACAGCACGCCGGGATAGGCCTGCTCGATCTGCTCCGGCTCGGCGCCCATGCAGCCGGTGACGATGACCTTGCCGTTCTCGGCCATGGCCGCGCCGATCGCCGACAGCGATTCCTGCTTGGCGCTGTCCAGGAACCCGCAGGTGTTGACGATGACGACGTCGGCGCCGTCATGCTTCCGGGCGAGCTCGTAGCCCTCGGCGCGCAGGCGCGTGATGATGCGCTCGGAATCGACCAAGGCCTTGGGACAACCGAGCGAAACAAAGCTGATCTTGGGCGCCGAACCCTGCTGCATCTTGGAACTGCCTGATGAGATAGGCGTCAGCTAGTCCGAATTGTCCAGAAAGACAAGGCTTTGAGGCGGCCACGTCCATGCTATGGGTGAGGGCCCGGACAACCTGGTGATCGATGAGCGCCGAGCAATCGCCTAAAATCGTGATCGTCGACGAAAGCCCGATCCGCGCGGCCATCCTGGAGGAGGGCTTGCGGGAGGCGGGTTTTACCGGCGTGGTGCATGTCAGCGAGATGCAGGGTCTCCTGGCGCGCATCTATGCCCTGGACCCGGACGTCATCGTCATCGACCTGGAGAACCCCAGCCGCGACGTGCTGGAGCAGATGTTCCAGGTCAGCCGCGCCGTCCGCCGGCCGATCGCGATGTTTGTGGACCAGAGCGACGCGGCCTCGATCCAGGCCTCGGTCGAGGCGGGCGTCTCCGCCTACATCGTCGATGGGCTGAAGAAGGAGCGGATCAAGCCGATCCTCGACCTCTGCATCTCGCGCTTCAATGCGTTCTCCAAGCTTCAGGACGAGCTCGAGCGCACCAAGTCCGCGCTGGAGGACCGCAAGGTGATCGACCGCGCCAAGGGCATTCTGATGAAGATGAAGGGCTTCACCGAAGAGGAAGCCTATGTGCTGTTGCGCTCCACGGCCATGCGCGAAAAGAAGAAGATCGGCGAGATCGCGCAGTCGATCCTGACCGCCTCGGAGTTGTTGAAATGACCGGCCCGCTTCGCATTGGCTTCATCCCGCTGGTCGATGCCGCCGCGCTGATCGTCGCCGTCGACAACGGCTTCACCGCGGCCGAAGGTCTCGACGTCACGCTGGTCCGAGAGGTGTCGTGGTCGAACGTGCGCGACAAGCTCAACATCGGCCTGTTCGACGCGGCGCATCTGCTGGCTCCCGTCGCCATCGCGTCGAGCCTGGGCATCGGTCACGTCAAGGTGCCGATCGTGGCTCCTTTCAATCTCGGGGTGAACGGCAACGCGATCACCGTGACGCCGGCGCTGCATGCGGCGATCATGGCCAATCTCGATGGGGATCGTTTCGACCCGATGGCGACGGCGCTGGCGCTGGCGCGCGTCGTCGCGGAACGGCGCAAGGCCGGGCGCGAGCCGCTGACGTTCGGCATGACGTTTCCGTTCTCGACCCACAACTATCAGTTGCGGTTCTGGATGGCCGCAGGTGGCGTCGACCCCGATGAGGACGTCCGCCTCGTGGTGCTGCCGCCGCCCTACATGGTGGAGAGCATCGCCAACGGTCACGTCGACGCGTTCTGCGTCGGAGCACCGTGGAACTCGATCGCAGTCGATCTCGGCATCGGCCATATTCTCCACTTCGTGTCTGACGTGCTGGTGCGCGCGGCCGAAAAGGTGCTGGCGGTCAGGCAGAGCTGGGCTGACAAGAATCCCGGCGCTCTCGCCGGCCTGGTTCGCGCCTGCGCCAAGGCCGCCAATTTCATCGAACAGAACCACGCAGAATCCGCGCGCATCCTGGCTCAGCCGGAGCGGATCGGCGTCGATGCGGAGGTGCTCCAGCGTACGCTGGACGGCCGCCTCAAGATCTCGCCGGACGGCACCTTCCGCGAAAGCTCGCGCTATCTGCTGGTGGGCCGCGAAGACGCGGGACGGCCCGAGAAGATCCAGGCGGCATGGCTCTATGCCCAGATGGTGCGGTGGGGCCAGACTCCCCTAAGTACTGAAGCCCTGGGCACTGCCATGGGCGTGTTCCGGCCGGACATCTACGACGCGGCCATGGGCACGGCCGCGGTCGGCACGGATGCCGCCATCGGCGCATTCGCCGGTCCGCCTTTCGCGGCGGACGACGTGATCGGCCATCTCGAGGCCTTCAAGATCGGCCGCTGGACGGCCTGATTCACGCACCGATCACGGTCTGGGCACCGTGTGCCGTCGACCAATTTTTGGGCGGCGTGCCCGTATTTCGAGGCTTGAGTCGGTTAACTTGCCTTCATTGATTCGATCAGCATTCTGATTTTACACGCTTTTCCTGATTTTTCAGGCTGGCACGCAACTTGAATATTGCAGTGCAGTCAGCCGCCGCAGATGCCGCTGACTGCAATCCGTGTCGGATTTCCGCAGCAACGAAGCTGGTCGGATCTTTCATCGGAAGCAGGCCATGTCGGCCTGTCGGACGGTGCGATCCTCATCCCATTCCCGAACGCCAACCACCGTGGCCGCTGGAGCTTCGTCCGCCATCATGAAAATCGAATCGTTGTCAGTCGACTTCAACGACGAGCAGAAGCGCTACCTTGAAGGGTTGGCTGCGGGCCTCAAGGTCACGCTGGCGGGGCGCGGCCAGGGTGGCGCGCCGATAGCAAACGAGCCGACCGGTCCTGACGCCATCCACGTCAAGGCGCAGGACAAGGTGATCGCGTCGGGACGGAAGCTCGTCGACCAGGAGAAGGTCAAGCGCGAGCTCCATCCCTTCGATGCCTACGAGCGGCTGAAGGAGCAGGCGCGCAATGATGCCGCGCCATCCACGGCCGACAATTTCCGCTGGCGCTATTTCGGCTTGTTTCACGTCGCGCCGGCGCAGGACTCCTACATGTGCCGTCTGCGCATTCCCAACGGCATCCTGAAGCACTGGCAACTGACGGGCCTTGCCGATCTCGCCGACCAGCTTTGCGGCCCCTACAGCCACGTCACCACGCGGGCCAACCTGCAACTGCGCGAAATTCCCCCAAGGCACGCGGTCATGCTGCTGGAAGGACTCTCGGATCTCGGTCTGACGGCGCGCGGCTCCGGCGCCGACAACATCCGCAATGTGACGGGGACGCCAACGGCCGGCATCGATCCGCAGGAATTGCTGGATACGCGGCCTTTCGCCCGCGAATGGCATTTCCACATCCTCAACGACCGCTCGCTGTACGGCCTGCCGCGCAAGTTCAATGTCGCCTTCGACGGCGCCGGACGGATCGCGGCACTGGAGGACACCAACGACATCGCGTTCTCGGCGGTCGAGGTGAAGGACGGCTTTGGCGTTGCGCCGGGCGTGTGGTTCAAGCTCGGCCTCGGCGGCATCACCGGACACAAGGATTTCGCCAAGCCGACAGGGATCATCGTCGAGCCGGAGCGGGCGACCGAGGTGGCCGACGCCATCGTGCGGCTGTTCATCGAGACCGGCGACCGCACCAATCGCCTCAAGGCGCGGCTCAAATATGTGCTCGACAGCATGGGTCACGACAAGTTCATGGAAGCCGTTGAAACAAGGCTCGGCCGCAAGCTGGCGCGCGTCCCCGACGAGGCGCTCGCGCCGCGGCCCGACGCCGATCGCATGGCCCATATCGGCGTCCACCAGCAGAAGCAGCAGGGGGTGAACTGGATCGGCGTGGTGCTGCCGTTGGGCAAGCTGACGACGGACCAGATGCGCGCGCTCGCCAAGATCGCAGCCGATCTCGGCGACGGCGAGATCCGGCTCACGGTGTGGCAGAACCTGCTGCTCTCGGGCGTTCCCGACGACAAGGTCGCGCTGGCCTGTGCGGCGATCGAGCAGATCGGGCTGTCGACAAAGGCCTCGCACATCCGCGCCGGACTGATCGCCTGCACCGGCAACGCCGGCTGCAAGTTCGCGGCATCCAACACCAAGAAGCATGCGGCCGAGATCGGCGACTGGTGCGAGAGCAGGGTGGACGTCGACACCCCGTTGAACATCCATCTCACCGGCTGTCATCATTCCTGTGCCCAGCACTACATCAGCGACATCGGCATGATCGCGGCAAAGGTGCCGGTCGGTGATGGCGACGACACGGTCGAGGGCTATCACCTGTTCGCCGGCGGCGGGTTCGGCCCGCAGGCCGACATCGGCCGCGAGGTCTATCGCGACCTCAAGGCGGCGGATGCGCCTGTAACCGTTGAGAAGCTGCTCAAGGCCTATCTCGCCCATCGCGCCTCTCCCGAGGAGACCTTCCTGTCGTTCGCACGCCGTCACGACGGCGAGGCGCTGCGCAATCTCGCCGAAGCCCAGACCTCGTCGGAGGTGTCTGCATGAACCAGATCACGCCCATGCCCAAGATCGAGATCATTCCTTCGACGGCGCCATTCTCCGAGGCGCAACGCTCATGGCTCAACGGCTTTCTGGCCGGAGCGCTCGGCTTCGACGGCGCGACAGCGTTGTCGCCGGCGCAGAACGGCGCCGTGCTTGCGCCCGCGGGCGACGGTGACGACGGCGAGGCGCCATGGCACGACCAGACCATGCCGATCGCCGAGCGCATGAAGCTCGCCGAGGGCCGTCCGCTGCGCCGGCGCATGATGGCGGCCATGGCGCAGCAGGACTGCGGCCAATGCGGTTACAATTGCAGCGACTATTCGGATGCGATTGCCGATCGCAGCGAGGCGCGGCTGAATCTGTGCGTCCCCGGCGGCAAGGAAACCGCGCGGATGCTCAAGGCTCTCTACGAGGAGATCGACAAGGCTCCGGCGGCGGCCAAGCCGGCTGCGGCTGCGCCAGCCACCGTTTCCGTCGTCGTCAGCGAGCCCGGCCGCTCGCGCGACAACCCGGTCGAGGCGACGTTCCTGTCGCGGCGCCTGCTCAACAAGCCGGGCTCGGAGAAGGAGACCTGGCACATCGAGTTCGATCTCGGGGAGAGCGGGCTCGACTACGTCGTCGGCGATTCCTTCGGCATCTTCGCCAAGAACGATCTCGGCCTCGTCGATCAGATCATCGCGCTGCTCGGCGCCTCGCACATGACCGAGGTGAACGGCAAGCCGCTGCGGCAGTGCCTGTTGGAGGACGTCTCGCTGGCGCCGGCGCCGGATTCGCTGTTCGAGCTGATCTCCTTCATCACCGGCGGCGCAACCCGCGAGAAGGCGCGGCAGCTGGCGCAGGGCGAGGATCCCGATGGCGACGCGGCGACGCTCGACGTGATGGCGGTGCTGCAGAAGTTCTCCGGCGTCCGGCCGCATCCGGAGGCCTTCGTCGAGGCGCTGGAGCCGCTGCAGCCGCGGCTCTACTCCATCTCGTCGTCGCACAATGCCACGCCCGGCAGGTTGTCGCTGACGGTCGACTGCGTCCGCTACGTCATCGGCAAGCGCAAGCGGCTGGGACTTGCCTCGACGTTCCTGGCCGAGCGGATCAATCCCGGCGACAAGCTGCGCGTCTATGTGCAGAAGGCGCACGGATTCGCGCTGCCCGCTGATCCGAAGACGCCGATCATCATGGTCGGTCCCGGCACCGGCGTCGCGCCGTTCCGCGCGTTCCTGTACGACCGCAGGGCGACCGGCGCGCCCGGCAAGAACTGGCTGTTCTTCGGACATCAGCGCAGCGACTGCGACTTCTTCTACGCCGACGAACTGAACGCCATGAAGACGGCCGGCCTCCTGACGCGGTTGTCGCTGGCGTGGTCGCGCGACGGCGACAAGAAGTTCTACGTCCAGGACCGCATGCGCGAGGTCGGGCGCGAGGTCTGGACCTGGCTCGCCGACGGCGCCCATCTCTACATCTGCGGCGACGCCAAGCGCATGGCCAAGGACGTCGAGCGCGCCCTCGTCGACATCGTCGCCCAGTTCGGGGCCCGCTCGACCGACGAGGCCGTCAGCTTCGTGGCCGACCTCAAGAAGAAGGGCCGGTTCCAGCTCGACGTCTACTGAGCGGGAACCCTGCGGAGAATATTCTCGGCCGCGAGCCCGGCCGAGAATTTTTTGGTTCCAGCGGGACCCGAAGCAGGGGGCTTGTCGTTATTTCGCCGGTTGCCTTGCACCGGCCCGCGAGAACGCTTTTCTCATGGCCGGAACTTCAGGAGACCGGCCATGCGGACGATATCGACGCCCCTGCGACAGATGCCCCAGGCCCGCGCCATTCGCGAGCGCGGCGCAACTGTCGCGTTGGTTGCGTTCTACAGCGCGATGGCGCTGATTGCCGCGATCACCCTGGGCACATCCTTCACGCACCCGTTCTGATCCTCCTCACCTCTTGAACGGCGCGACCGTGATGCCGGCCGCGTCGAGCGCCTTGCGGACCTCCCGCGCAATCTCGACCGCGCCAGCGGTATCGCCGTGAATGCAGACGGTGTCGGTGCGCATCTTCATCACCTTGCCCGTCACCGAGATCACCGCGCCGTCCTGAACCATGCGCACGACGCGATCGGCGATGACCTTGGGATCGTGCAGCACGGCGCCGGGCTTGCTGCGCGACACCAGGAGTCCGTCGTCGCCATAGGCGCGATCGGCGAACACCTCGTGCGCCATCGACAGATTGGCCTTCTCGCCCGCGGTCACCAGCTTTGAGTTGGCGAGCACGACGAAGATCAGGCTGGGATCGACGGCCTTGATCGCCTTGGCGATCGCGTTTGCCGTCATGTCGTCCTCGCAGGCGACGTTGGACAGCGCGCCGTGGGCCTTCACATGCGTGACCTTGTGGCCGGCCGCGGTGGCGATCGCCTGCAGCGCGCCGATCTGATAGGCGACGAGGTTTTCGATCTCCGATGATTTCAATCCGGGTACCGGACGCCGGCCGAAACCATGCAGATCGCGATAGCCGGGATGCGCACCGACGCTGACGCCTTTGGCCTTCGCCATCTCGACCGTGCGGCGCATGATGTCGGCATCGCCGGCATGAAAACCGCAGGCGACGTTCACCGACGTCGCCAGCTCGATCATGGCGGCATCGTTGCCCATTTCCCACGGGCCAAAGCTCTCTCCGAGGTCGCAGTTCAGGTCGACGGTGCTGGTCATGTCAGGGTCCGCTCGTTGATGGGTCCGAAACAGCGTGAGATGTGCTCAAATCAATCGGGAGTCGCTCCGGGCCAGGTGGTGGCGTCGGTTGCGCTGACCGCATGACCGGCGACATTGGCCGTGAACAGCGCATCGACATTGAAATCGCTGTTGGCGAGCTCGGTGACGCGGCCGGGCAGGCTGCGCAGCAGATCCTTGTAGCGGCGCAGCTCGGCCTGCGCCTCGGCGATGCTCACGGCCTTGAAGCGGAATGGCGTGCCGGCGGGCGTCTGCGCCAGGCGGCCGAAATCCGCCGTGATGACGGTCGCGATCTTCGGATAGCCGCCGCTGGTGCCGCGATCGGACATCAGCACGATCGGCGAACCGTTGCCAGGCACCTGGATGCTGCCGTCGACGGTGCCGTCGGAGACGATGTTGTGGCCATGGAGATGGCGGATCGGCGGTCCTTCGAGGCGATAGCCCATGCGGTCGCTGGTTGCTGACACCATCCAGTCGCTGCCGAGGAACAGCGCTTTCATCTCGTCGCTGAACTCATCGTCCTGCGGCCCCATCACGACGCGGATCACGCCGCTCATTCTCGGCACATCAATCCGCAGTTCCGGCGCGTCGCTGGCGGGGGTGACCTCGAACCTGTCGCCGGCCTGGAGCGGCCGCGGGTAGGGGCTGCCGAGCCCGGCGCGCGCATTCACCGAGAGACTGTTGAACATCGGCTCGCCGGCGATGCCGCCTTCGATGGCCAGATAAGTGAACGAGCCGCCGCGCGCAAAGCCGAGCGTGAGCTGCTCTTCGTCGTTCAGTGTCACCGACGTGTTGATCTCGATCGGCCGCTTGGCGACGTCCGCCGGCCGCTGCGCGCCGGCGAGCGCCACGCGCACCGCGCCGCCCTTCGCCGCGAACGTCGCGCCGAACGGGCCGATCTCGATCGCAGCCGCCATCGGCACATTGCCGACGAGGCTGTTGGCTGCGGCCAGCGCCAGCTTGTCCATCGCGCCGGATGGCGTCAGTCCGTAGCGCTGAGCGCCGAAACGCCCACCATCCTGGACCGAGCTTGCCGGACCGATCTGTGAGACGACGAGCGTGCTCATGCGGCGATCCGCTCTGCGATGAGCTCGCCGCCCTCCGCGGCGCGCTCCTGCTCCGCGAAGGTCTTCACGTCGACGGCGTAGAAGCTGACCTCGTCGCCGGGCTCGAGCAGGAAGGTCGGGTCGCGGTGCAGTTGAAACGTCCGCATCGCGGTGCGCCCGAGCAGGTGCCAGCCGCAGGGGCCGGCAAGGCACTGGATGCCGGTCTGGATGCCGCCGATCGCGATGATGCCTGCCGGTGTCGCCAAGCGCGGGTTCTGCCGGCGCGACATCTGCAGCGTCGGATCGAGACCGGACAAATAGGACCAGCCCGGCGTGAAGCCGATCATCGCGACGCGATAGATGCCGGCGACATGGCGGGCGACGACCTCGTCCGGCGTCAGGTTCAGCGCCTTGGCGACGTCCTCCAGGTCGATGCCATTCTCGCCGCCGTAGCAGACTGGAACCCGCCAGCGCCGGATCTCGCTGTCCGGCGCAAGCGACCCGGCCGACAGCGCCAACAGCTTTGCCCCAAGCGTGTCGTGGTCGATCACACCTGCATCATAGTGCACCAGCAGCGAGCGATAGGTCGGCACCGTCTCGGTGATGCCCGCGATGGCGGCGGCAGTCAGCGCATGGTCGAGCGCAAGCACGCGGCGATTGGCGGTCTCGTCGATGGTCCGGCTGAACTCGACGGTGACCGCGCTGTCGCCGCTGGGCAGCAGGCGAGGAGGTGGAAAAGAGTCGGCCATCTGTCCGAGAAGATCCGTGTTGCTGTTCCTCATCTAGCCGCTTTCGATCGCCAGTGGAATTGCGCTGGAGACAAAAAGTCTCGAAAATTCAATAAATTAATCGGATGCCCCGCGATAAGAAGACCTTATCGGGCCGCTGCAGGCCCCGCATGCGCTGGGCGCACTGAGCATGCCCTTGACGCGGCCTTCGTCGCTCGCAAGATGCGCCTGCTTTTTCCGCCAGCCTGTTTGGAGCGCCAGTCTCACAATGTCCCTCACTCCCGAAGCCATCGCTACCCTCTCCCAGGTCACTACGGCGACCATCACGACGGTCCTGCTGAAGAAGGGGTTGCGCAATGTCTGGCTGCGCGGCGCCAAGCCGCTGCGCCCGGGACAGAAGCGGCTGGTCGGTCCCGCCTTCACGCTGCGCTTCGTGCCGGCGCGCGAGGATCTGGCGACGCCGGAATCCTGGTCGTCGCCGATCTCGACCCGCACCGCGATCGAGGCGATGCCCGAAGGCTGCATCGCCGTGGTCGATGCGATGGGCGTCAAGGACGCCGGCATCTTCGGCGACATCCTGTGCGCCCGCATGGTCAAGCGCGGCGTCACCGCGCTGATCACCGATGGTGTCGTGCGCGACCTCGAAGGCGTGATGGGCACCGGCCTGCCGGTGTGGTGCGATGGCTACGCCGCGCCGCCGTCGGTCGCGGGGCTCACCTTCGTCGGCTGGGGCGAGGCGATCGGCTGCGGCGGCGTTGCGGTGTTTCCGAACGACGTCATCGTCGCCGACCAAGATGGCGCGGTGCTGATCCCGCAGGCGATGCTCGATCACGTGCTCGCCGAAGGCCCGGAGCAGGAGCGCATGGAAGCCTGGATCGTCGACGAGGTGAACAAGGGCGCGGTGCTGCCGGGCCTCTATCCGATGAATGCCGAGACCAAGGCGCGCTACGCGGCGTCGAAGAAGTAGGTCGCGGCCGACGCAGCGATCGATCGACTGCAAGGACTCAGGAAAGGCAGAACCATGGTGGATGTTTATCTCGCGGGCTCGCGCCCCACGCGCCGCGCGGCGGCCGAAAGTTTCACCGGTACGGTGTGGCAGGACCCGATCATCACGCCGCAGGCGCCCGCCCGCGTCGCCTCGGCGCGCGTGGCGTTCGAGCCCGGCGCGCGCACCGCCTGGCACACCCATCCGCTCGGACAGACGCTCTACGTGATTCAGGGCGTCGGTCGGGTGCAGGCCAAGGGCGGGCCGGTGCGCGAGATCAAGGCCGGCGACGTCGTGTGGATTCCGCCGGGCGAGAAGCACTGGCATGGCGCCGCGCCGACCACCGGCATGGTCCACGTCGCGATGCATGAATCGCTCAACGGTGAGCACGTGACGTGGATGGAGCACGTCACCGACGAGGAATATGCGACGCCGGTCGGCTGATGCGGGACTAGCAAGACCAAGAGCGCGCGGTCGCAGGGCCGCGCGCTTTGCTTTTGGAGGCGCGTCGCGCGCCGGGCTCAGTTCACCCGCGTCCAGGTCTGGCCGCCGCAGAACATGCCGCCGAAGGCGCAGCCCTGCACGCGCAGATTGTCCGCTCCCTTCAGCGCGATGGTCGAATCGTAGGTGCTGCCGCTGTTCGGATCGAAGATGCGGCCGGTCCACTTCTTCTCCTGGGCCTTGTCGCTCGGCCGCATGTTGATCAGGATCTGCTCGCCGTTCTGCTTGGTCTTCGCATCCACGGCGTAGCCGCAGAGATTGGCGCCGCAGGGCTCGATGCGGATCTGGCCCTCCTTCTCCTCCGTCAGCCAGATGCCGACCGGCGAGTTGGGATCGCGACCGGCGGTCTGCGCCGCAGCGGGCGGAGCGGCTGCGGTGGTCACGGCAGGCGTCTGGGCTGGACGCGGTGGCGGCGGCGCGGCGGCGGGAGCCGGAGCAGCAGCAGGAGCCGCAGCGGCCGGCGGCGCAACAGGTGCCGTGGCATTGGCGGCTGGGGCCGCCGGAGGTGGCGGCAGCGGCGCCGGTGGCGCGGCCGCCTGGACGGGAGCAGGAGCGGCCGGCGGGCTCACCGGTGCGGCTGCCGTCGGAGCAGGCTCGGCGGGAACTGGAGCAGGGACCGCGACGGCGGGAGCAGGCGGTTGCGGGGCCGGGGTGACCGCCGCCTCGGTGGGCGCCGGAGCCGGCTTGTCCGCCGCGGCCGGCGGCCTGGCCGCCTGATCCGGATCGCGCTTGGTGCGCTTGGACTTCTTCTGCTCGGTATTGTCGTAGACGCCGGGGATCTGCACGGTGCCGCGGTCGGGATCGATGCGGATCGTCTTGCCGCCGTACTCGATGACGTACTGCGCCTCGGCGGCACTGCTGGCCAGAACCACGGCAGCAACGGCCAACAGCCTCTTCATCAGGATCTCCACGATGTCGGTTGCTGATGTGAGCGAGCTCACGCGCAATTAAGTCGCCGCTGCGGCAGCCCTGGTTCAACGCGCCCTCTGCTCAGAAATCCAGCGGCGCATTGTCGACCACCTCCTTCATCACGAAGAAGGTGCGGGTCTGCCGCACGCCGGGCAGCGAGATCAACTGGTCACCATGCATGCGGTTGAAATCCTGCATATCGCGAACGCGGATCTTGAGGAAGAAGTCGAAATCGCCGGCGACGAGATGGCAATCGAGCACGAATTTCAGCTTGCGGATCGCGGCCTCGAAAGTGCGAAAGCTCTCCGGCGTCGAGCGGTCGAGCACGACGCCGACCAGCACCAGCGCGCTGCGCTCGACCTTCTCGGGGGCGATCTGCGCACGCACGCTCCTGATGTAGCCCTCCTCGAACAGGCGCTGGGTGCGGCGATGGCAGGTGGCCGGACTGACATGAACGGTGGCGGCAAGCTCGGCATTGCTCATCCGGCCGTCCTTCTGCAGCAGTTGCAGGATGCGGCGGTCGACGCGGTCGAGATCGATGCTGGAAGGTTCTTTCATTCTTGCTGTCATGGATGGGAGTTTCTCTTACGGATACCGAAAATCGGCGGACGTAAGCACGAAAACACAGGGTAATAAAGAGAGCACCTTTCTCCGCCTTTTTCGTATGTTTCGGCCGGCCCATTCATCCACCCACGGAGAGACCCGTGCTTCGGCTCGACAAGTTCAAGAAGTATCCGCTCACCTTCGGTGCCACTCCGATCGAGCATCTGCCGCGGCTGACGGCGGCGCTTGGCGGCAAGGTGCAGATCTACGCCAAGCGCGACGACTGCAATTCCGGTCTCGCCATGGGCGGCAACAAGCTGCGCAAGCTCGAATACATCGTGCCGGACGCGATCGAGTCCAATGCCGACACCCTGGTCTCGATCGGCGGCGTGCAGTCCAACCACACCCGCATGGTGGCGGCGACCGCGGCCAAGATCGGCATGAAGTGCGTCGTCGTCCAGGAGAGCTGGGTGCCGCACGAGGACGCCGTCTATGACCGCGTCGGCAACATCCTGATGACGCGCCTGATGGGCGCCGACAGCCGCATCGTGGAGGACGGCTTCGACATCGGCATCCGCAAGAGCTGGGAAGACGCGATCCAGTCGGTCAAGGATGCCGGCGGCAAGCCCTACGGCATTCCGGCCGGTGCCTCCGTGCACAAGTTCGGCGGCCTCGGCTATGTCGGCTTCGCGGAAGAGGTGAGGGCGCAGGAAGCCGAGATGGGCGTCAAGTTCGACTACATCATCGTCTGCGTCGTCACCGGCTCGACCCAGGCCGGCATGATCGTCGGCTTTGCCGCGGATGGACGCGCCGACCGCGTCATCGGCATCGATGCCTCCGGCACGCCGGAGCAGACCCGCAGCCAGGTGCGGCAGATCGTCGACAACACCGCGGAGCTGGTCGAGCTTGGCCGCAAGGTGCGCGACGACGAGATCGTGATCCTGAAGGACTACGCCTATCCGGCCTATGGCGTTCCGAGCGCCGAGACCAACGAGGCCATTCGCCTCGCCGCCCGCACCGAGGCGATGATCACCGACCCCGTCTACGAGGGCAAGTCGATGCAGGGCATGATCGACCTCGTCAAGAAGGGCTACTTCCCTGAGGGATCGAAGGTGCTCTACGCCCATCTCGGCGGCGCGCCGGCGATCAACGGCTACAGCTACACGTATCGCAACGGCTGAGGCCTGTTTGAACTCCGTTCGCTGCGCGGTTATGAGCCGAGCTTTCACAACACGCTCCACTGTCGTCCCGGCCTCGAGCCGGGACCCATAACCACCAGCGGGACTGTTCTGCAGGCCTGCACCTTCGCACCTGCCACAAACGACGGCCTGTGAGTATGGGTCCCGGCTCGAGGCCGGGACGACACCGTTTGTGTCGCCCGAGCGATCCGCACCTAACACTCTAGAGCATGACCTTGCTGTCTCGCGACGCATGACGTCCGAGTGATTCCATCAGTCGTGCCCCTCTCGAATAGAAGAGGGCGCAGGGAATGCCGGGTGAGGGCCTCACCCATGGCCCGCCTGCGTAAAAAAATGCAGGCGGCAGGTACCACAGGTGCTGCCGATCAACCGGCATTCCCTGCGCGACGGTCTTAACGCTTATACGCAGTCTCCCTGGTGCGCCGGGCTTGTTGGCCACCATCACCACGCGGCGCCTTGAGCACCATCGCGGCTTGATACCAGCGTCGGGGTATCAGGACGCTGCGACTTCACGTCCGCAAGCTGCCGTTCGTCCGCGTGCAAGCACGCTCTCGGCATCTCGCGGCCATCGCCTCCCCACCTCGCGTGTCGTGACGATCGCGCGCAACGCCCCTCTTCGATGAGGCGGGATGACGATAGTCAATCATAGTCTTCTGAAAAACGGAAGATGAATATTTTTAGCGAGGGGACTGGACAGGGGTCTTCCCATTGAAAATGCTGGCGAACATTCCGTTTTGGCGCAGACCATTTGCGGCATTCTTGCATGGCGGCCCGATCGCCGCCCAGATGGGCTCTCTACGACGTCCCACCGAACGTCGCAGTCGTCCGTCGTATGGCTGCTCCGGAGCAATTCCGGAAGTCCAAACCCAAACAAGCCGCCCCTAGAAACAATGCGTTAATCGTGACTCTTGGTCTCATGTGTCCACAGTGAGCCTAGGGTTTAGGTTGAGAGCTGAGACCTTGGCTTCACGCGTCGAACGTCAATCAGGCGCGGCTCTGAGTATCTTGCAAGAAAATCATGACAGTTTCCGCCGACGCCATAATCGAAGAAATACGACAAGCCTTCCCAGCGCGGCGACGACAGGGTCGCTTCCTTCCGTTGGTCAACAGCGCCCTAGGCGACGAGCCAATGCGGGTAATCGCGGCATTCTACGATAAGGATGACTGGACAACGCTCGCGCCTGAATGGCTGGACAAGGTGCCAAGCGGCCTTGGATCAGCTTTGAGCTTTCTGGCGGATGAAGCGATTTGCTTCTACATACCTGCCTATATTATTGCGGATTTGACCACCCAGTTGCGGATGGCCGACCCAATCTTCGCACTCACTCACGGCTTTGCCCCCCGATCACACAATAAGCGGGCCAAGCCGCAAAGCGAGAAGTGTTGGGCTGAATATGCTCGCAATCGCTGGAGCTGGTTGGATCACGGCCAGGCTGTCGCGATCGTTCATTATCTTGAATGGGGAGTACTGCGAGATCGGCGAGATCACGGCCATATCGTGAACAACGACATCGTCGAGGCACTCGGAACGTATTGGTATCATCGAGCGGCAAAGCCTCCAGAACGCTGACCATCTCCCGCAATGGGTCACAAGTGGCCACGGGCAAGAGCTTCATCACGCGCCAAAGATCAGGCAGGTGGTCGTGCCATGCGCGAGAAGTCGACCGCCTGCATCGATGATCCGGCCCTCGGCGGTGCCGACGCGCCTACCGCAGGTAAGGACGGTTCCCTCGGCGCGGATCACTCCCCTGTCTGGTTTGATCGCTCGCAGCAGCGAGATCTTGAACTCGAGGGTCGTCTGAGCCACGCCCTGGTCAAGCATCGACCAGATGGCGAGGCCCATACAGCTATCGAGCAGCGCCGCGGAGAGGCCGCCATGCACGGTGTCGGCTGGATTGAGGTGAGCATCCGTGGGAATCGCGGTCACGACGACGCGGCCTTTTGACGCTTCCGCGACGTCATAGCCAAGCGTGCGCGCGATCGTGTTGAGCGGCAGCGTCCCGTCTGCGAGCCCCTGGACGAATTCAAGGCCGCTCATCTGCTTGCGCCTGATGTCGTCGACAGTCCCGTAGTTTCTGTCCGACATTTTCGATCCCTCGCTGTTGCTGCATCGATCTCGGCTTGCGTGGACGCAGCCTCGATGGCGGACGACCGTAGAGAGCAACGAAAGTCGCGCTCATGCGGCGCTGACTGGAAAAACCGGCGCGGCTTGCGATCCACGCAATTGGCAGGTCCGTCTCATCGAGCAGCCGCTTGGCGCGTTGCATGCGCAGCGATTGCGCGATCTGCATCGGCGATGCGTCGAGATGCGCCGCGAACAGGCGCGCCAGGTGACGCGCGGAAATCCCGAGTCGCTCGGCCAGCGCATCGATGCCGTCATGGTCGAGCGCACCGGCCTCGATCAGGGTCAGCGCCCGCTCCACGGTGCTCTGCGTTCCCTTCCAGGCCGGGCAGAACGGCGCGGTCTCGGGGCGGCAGCGCAGGCAGGGGCGATAGCCGGCGCCTTCGGCCGCCGCAGCGCTTCGGTAGAACTGGACGTTCCGCGCCAGTGGAGTCCGCACCCGACAGACCGGCCGGCAGTAGACGCCGGTCGTCTTGACGGCGACGAAGATGATGCCGTCGAGCGCCGGGTCTCGACGGCAGAAGGCTTGGTAGAGGGCAGCAGGATCGCGCATGGCTCACGATGTACCGCGATTGCCGGTGCACCGCGAGCCTGCGCCGATGATGAGGTCCGAAAATGACCGTCGCGCAGCCTTGGCCTCACTCGAACCAGGCCTTGTAGATCGCCTGGTAGCTGCCGTTCTCGGTCGAGATGTGCAGCCACTGGTCGACGAACGCCTTGAGCGCCATGTCGCGCTGCAGCCAGTAGGCTTTCTCGGAGAAGTCGAACGGCTTCTCCGGGTGGACGGCGCACAAGACACCAGGATGCAGTTTCTGCTGGTAGCGCGTCTCAGAGGCGTCGGTCATCATCAGGTCGGCGTCGCCCTTGGCGATCTCGTCGAAGATGGTGACGTTGTCGGTGTGGACGCGGATGTCGGCGGCCTTGATGTTGGCGCGGGCGAAGCGCTCGTTGGTGCCGCCCGGATTGACCACGACCCGGGTGCCCGGCTTGTCGATGTCGGACAGCGTCTGGTACTTCGAGGTGTCGCTGCAACGGGCGATCGGGGTCTTGCCCTCGCGCATGATCGGCGTCGAGAAGTAGCCCTTCTTCTGGCGGTCGAGCGTGATCGACACGCCGCCCATGGCGACGTCGAACTTGTCGGCCTCGAAATCCTTCATGAGCTGCGGCCAGCTCGTCGGCACGAACTCGACCTTGACGCCGAGCGCCTTGCCGAGCGACTCGGCCATGTCGACGTCGAAGCCGGAGAATTTGCCGGTCGCCTTGTCGAGATAGGTGAAGGGCTTGTAGTCGCCGGTCATGCCGACCCGCAAGCTACCGCGCTGCACGATCTCGTCGAGCCGCGAGGCCTGGTCCGCGGCCGCCGGCACGGCAAGGCTGCAGACGAGGACGAGCCCGGTCAGGACGGACAGCGGACGATCGAAAAACCCCATGATGGCGACACCTCGGCTTGAGTGGGACGAGGGTCTTCTTACAGGAAGCGGTGTCGCGGGACGAGGGGCAGGCGGCGGTCGCATCGTTCGGATCGGCTCACGGCCGCCGCCAGCGGTCGAGCCTCCTGGTCCACCAAGCAATGCCGCGCATCATTCAACGATGCGCGGCCACCGAGCGCTAGGTCCGGCCGGGTTCGACCGGAGCAAACGCACCCTTGCCGGTCATCTCGTTCTTCAGTGCCTCGAAGCGCTCTGCCGCCTCGCGCGCACGAGTGTCGACCATGTCGATGGCGGCTTCGGCCGTCATCGGGCCGCTACTGACGGCGATCGAGGTCGGCCCGACGGTCTCATCGACATAGTAGCCGTCCTCGCCGCGCCGCGCGGTCCAGCGGAAGCGGATCGCAGAGATCGGGCCGGGACCGATCTTGGTGTAGCCGTCGGCCTGATCGAATGAGACCACCGTACCCGTGGCCTTTCTGGCTGGAGAGTTGGGAACAGGCGCGCTCGCCCGGTCGTCACGCTTCGCAGATTCCGGCTTGTCGAGGATGCTCGCTATCGTTGCGAGCGCGTGCTCCGTCGCAACACTCATGATCGCCTCTGTTCCTACTGACGCGCGCAAACGCCGACGCCAATAGCTGCAGTTGTAGCGAAGTCTGGGCGAGATGCAACATTGCGTTCAAATTTGGGCGACAAAGCGGTGGATGAAGATCCCCGCAGGACGGCGCTCGACTCAGCCGGCTCGTCTCCAAACGTGAATGGCCGGGATGGAGCCCGGCCATGATCATTCGAGCACTGAGCACAAGTATCAGCGCGAGACGGCGCCAGCCCGCGATTCAGAGCACGTCCTGATTGATCACGTTCTGCCGAATCGGCTCGCCGTCGAGCACACTGAGGATGTTGCGCGCGGTCTGCTCGCTCATGCGGTCGACCGCCTCGCGGGTGACGCCGGCGACGTGCGGGGCCATGATCACGTTGGGCAGCATATGCAGCGCGTGGCCGACCGGCGGCGGCTCCTGCTCGAACACGTCGAGGCCGGCGCCGGCGAGGCGGCCGGACGCCAGCGCGTCGTACAGCGCGGCCTCGTCGATCAGGCCGCCGCGCGCGGTGTTGATGAGGTAGGCGGTCGGCTTCATCAGCCGCAGACGCGCGGCATTGAACAGGCCGATGGTCTCGGGCGTCTTCGGGCAATGGATGCTGACGAAATCGGCGCGCGGCAGCGCGGCGTCGAGGTCGGCGACCTGCTCGCAGCCGGCGGCGGTGATGTCGGCCGCGGGCTTGTAGGGGTCGTAGACAAGGACCTGCATCTCCATCGCCAGGCAGCGCTTGGCGGTGCGGGTGCCGATGCGGCCGAAGCCGATGATCAGCACGGTCTTGCCGTAGAGATCGAACGGCAGCACGCCGAGCCGCGAGCCCCAGGTGCCGTCCTTGACCATGGCATGCATCTCGTTGGCGCGCTTGGCCAAGGTCAGCATCATGAACAGTGCCTGCTCGGCGACCGACGGCGAATTCGCGGTGCCGGCGACCATCAAGGGCACCTTGTGGCGGCTCAGCGCCGGCACGTCGACCGCATCGAAGCCGACGCCGATCCGGGTCACGACCTTCATGTCGCCGGCAGCGACGAGCTCCGGCTCGCCGAAGCGCGTCGCACCGAGAGCCACACCATGCACCGGGGCATGGGAGGCGAGCAGCACGGAGAAATCCGCAGCCGAGATCATGTTGGGGAACTCGATCATCTCGACGTCGTCGCGCGCTGCGAGCAGCGCGCGTCCCTTGGCCGAGAAGGATTCCGTGACGAGGATCTTGTTCTTGTTGGTTGCCGTCCTGGTGGTCATGTCCTGCCCTTGAATCGTCCTGGTGCTCGTCAGATCACGAGCCCGGTCGCCTCGTTTAGCAGGTGCATGTTGTTGAGGTCCATTGCCATGCGCAGAGGGCTGCCATCCCGCGCGCCGGCATTGGGGTTGACTCGCCCGCAGACCGGCGTCTCGTTGAGGGTGAAGTAGACCAGCGTCTCCATGCCCATCGGCTCGGTGACGTCGAGCAGCGCCTCGAACGGCTCGATCCCAGGCTCCGCATGCGGCTTGGTCTCGGTGATGTGCTCCGGCCGGATGCCGAGCAGCAGCGGCTCATTCCGTGACACGGATTGATAGCGCGCGGCGCGCGCCGGCGGCAGCGGGAACGCGATGCGGTCGGTGAGGCGGACGTGGAGCCGGCCATTGGCCTCCTCGAGCCGGCACGGCACGAAGTTCATCGCGGGCGAGCCGATGAAGCCGGCGACGAAGCGCGTCGCCGGATTGTGGTACAGCTCGTTCGGCGTGCCGATCTGCTCGATGCGGCCCTTGTTCATGACCACGACACGGTCGGCCAGGGTCATCGCCTCGACCTGGTCGTGGGTGACGTAGACGGTCGTGGTGCGGACCTTCTGGTGCACCTTCTTGATCTCGATGCGCATCTGCACGCGCAGCTTGGCATCGAGGTTGGACAGCGGCTCGTCGAACAGGAACACCTTGGGATTGCGCACGATGGCGCGACCCATCGCGACGCGCTGGCGCTGGCCGCCGGAGAGCTGCTTGGGCTTGCGGTCGATGAGGTCGGCGATATCCAGCATGCGCGCGGCCTCCGCCACGCGGCTCTTGATCTCGGCCTTCGGATAGTGCTTCAGCCGCAGCCCGAACGACATGTTCTCGGCCACCGTCATGTGCGGATAGAGCGCGTAGTTCTGGAACACCATGGCGATGTCGCGGTCCTTCGGCGGCACGTCGTTGACGACGTCGCCGCCGATCGTGATGTCGCCGTCGGAGATGTCCTCGAGCCCTGCGATCATCCGCAATGTCGTCGACTTGCCGCAGCCGGACGGGCCGACCAGCACGACGAACTCGTGATCGGCGATGTCGAGATCGATGCCACGGACGGCCTCGACGTCATCGTAGCGTTTCACGACCTTGCGCAAGCTCACTTCAGCCATGTCAGATCAACTCCCGTCCTCAGCCCTTGGTCGCGCCGGCCGTGAGCCCGGCAATGTAGTAGTCCATCAGGAACGCGTAGATGATCAGCGGCGGCGCCGCGCCCAGCAGCGCCCCGGTCATGATCTGTCCCCAGTTGAAGACGTCGCCCTTGATCAGGGTGGTGACGATGCCGACCGGCAGCACCAGCTGGTCGGTCGAGGTCGTGAACACCAGCGGATACAGGAACTGCGCCCAGGAGACGGTGAAGGCGAAGATCGTCGCGGCGATCAGGCCGGGCAGGGCGACGGGGATGAAGATCCGCGTCAAGGTCTGCAACCAGGAGGCGCCGTCGATGATGGCGGCCTCGTCGAGCTCCTTGGGGATCGAGGCGAAATAGCCGATCATGATCCAGGTGCAGAACGGCACGGTGAGCGTCGGATAGATGAAAAGCAGCACGTACCAGCGATTGATCAACTGGATGCCGGTGACGTCGCCGACCAGCGCGAACATCTTGAACAGCGGAATAAACAGCAGGCTGTCCGGGATCAGGTAGGTCAGGAACACGCCGGTCGCCAGCGTCGCCGAGCCCCAGAACTTCATCCGCGACAGTGCGAACGCGGCCGGAATGCTGATCAGCATCGTGATGATCACGACGATGATCGAGACCATGGCGGAGTTGAAGAAGAAGCGCAGGAACTGGTTCGAGGTGAGCAGCCCGACATAGTTCTCCAGCGTCGGGTGGAAAACCCACCAGGGGTTGGTCGCCGCCGAGATCTCCGCGCTGCCCTTCAGCGAGGTGATCAGCATGTAGAGCGGCGGCACCAGCGAGAAGATCGCGAACAGCGTCAGGAAGAAATACGACCAGCGCAGCGCCCAGGCGCGGTCGCGGCTCATCGAGCCGTATTTGACGGTGCGGGTCGGGCCGGCCTTGTCGACGGTCATGGTGCTCATCAGGACTCGTTCCCCCGCTTGTTGACGTCGCGCAGGATGAAGATGGCGGCGACCGCGAGGATCGGCACCATGAACAGCGAGACGCTGGCGCCGAGCGGAATGTCGCTGCCCTCGATGCCGACGCGGAACGCCCAGGTCGCGAAGATGTGCGTCTTGTCGAGCGGGCCGCCGGCGGTGAGGATGCGGACGATGTCGAAGTTGGCGAACGTCACGATCAGCGAGAACAGCGTCGTGATGGCGATGATGTTGCGCATCATCGGCAGGGTCACGTACCAGATCCGCTGCCACCAATTGGCGCCGTCGATCGCCGCGGCCTCATAGAGCTGGTCCGGGACGGATTTCAGCGAGGCCAGGTACATGATCATGAAGAACGGCGCGCCGTACCAGACGTTGACCAGGATCACCGAGAATCGCGCCCAGGCGGCATCACCGGTCCACGGGATCGGGCCGATGCCGAAGAACGACAGCGTATAGTTGAAGGCGCTGTAGGACGGGTCGAACAGCCACAGCCAGGCCAGCGTGCTCATCGCCGGCGGAATCACCCAGGGCACCAGCAGCATGCCGCGCCATTTGCGCTGGCCCTTGGCCGGGATGTTGTGGACGAAATGCGCGACGATGAAGCCGATCAGCGCCTTGAAGACGACGGCGGTGATCGCGAAGATGCAGGATTGCTTGACGACCAGCCAGAACGTGTCGCGCTTGAACAGGAACTCGAAATTGTTGAAGCCGACGAAGCGCTGCATCGACTTGTTCAGGGTCGCCAGATGCACCGAATACAGGGCGGGATAGACGACCAGGAGCACGATCAGCAGGATCAGCGGCAGCGTCATCAGGAAAGCGGCGGTCGATTTCCGCTTCAGCGCCCTGTGCAGACCATTGCGGCGGGCCGCACGGGGGCGGGCGACGGCGTTTTCACCGATGGCGGCATCAACCATGAGAAAGGGCTCCTCGTGATGTCCCCTGCGACGGCGGGGTCCTCACTGGATGGGAAACACTGACGAGGTGAAAGGGGGCGGCCCGCCTGCCGAGGCGGACCGCCGGCGTTGCTTCGAGCATGCCTCAGCTGCGCATGAAGCCTTCGCACTCGCCTTCGGCCCAGGCGAGGGTCGATTCCATCTTCTCGCCCTGGGCGTAGCGCAGGCACATCTTGGTCATCGTCGCCTGTGCATAGATCTGCTGCGCGATCTTGGGCGGAGCAGGGGAGGCTGCGATCGACAGCGTCTGGTGATTATAGGGGTTGGGATAGTGAAACAGCGTCCCCTTTGGCGGCGCCGCCTCGGCCCACACCTTCAGCGTCGTCAGCTTCTCGTAGGCCGGCAGGTCGTAGCCACCGCTGGCCACCACCATCTTTTCGATCGAAGACGGTTTCGAGAGGTGGACGATCAGGCTCTTGGCCGCTTCCTTGTTCTTCGAGAACGCCCAGATGCCCCAGAAGTACGGCAGGAAGGGTGCGAAGCGTCCCTTCGGGCCCGCCGGGAACCCGTGCGTCCAGCATTGCTCGGCGACCTGCGGCGCATCGCGCTTGGCGACCGCCCAGGCGCTCGGCGGATTCATGATCATCGCGCCCTTGCCGGACACCAGCCATTTGTTGTTGGACGCGTCGTCCCACGCCGCGACGTCGGGCGGCAGCACGGCAATCAGCCGCTTGTAGAACTCCAGCGCCTGACGGACTTCATCGGTCTTGACCGTCACGTCACCCTTGGCGTTGACGAGATCGGCGCCGAACGCCTGGAAGAAAGCGCCGGCGGAATCGACGCTGTCGGTCGTCTCGCCGAGACCGATGCCGAACGGCACGCCGGCCTTGTGGCATGCCTCCGCCGCCTTCAGGAACGTCTCGGTGGTCCAACTGTCGGCCTTCGGCGGGCTGCCGGCGGGATACAATTCCTGGACGTCGATCCCTGCGTGCTTCTTCATCAGATCGATGCGGGTGCAAGGGCCCTTGATCTGGCTGCCGACGCAGGCCGGCACCGCGAGCCATTTGCCGCCAGCCTGGCCGAGATATTTGACCGTGCCGTTGACGGAGCCATTCTCCTTGACGATCGGCTCCATGATGTCGTTGACGGGCTCGAGCTGATTGGCATAGGCCTGCGGCCACCAGGTGGGATGGGCGAGAATGTCGTGGCCCGAACCGGCCGCCGCCTCGGCAGCGATGGTGAGCTCGAGCTTCTTGCCCTGGCTGGTGATGTAGTCGATCTGGACCTCGACCTTCTCCTTGGCAGCCCATTCGTTGACGAGATCGGTCGAAGCCTGATTGGCGCCAGGAACCCAATGGTCCCAGAATCCCATCGAGAGCTTGCCGGCGGCGTAGGCGCCGCGCACATAGGGCGCGGCAATCATGACCGCCGAGGTGGCAGCGGTCGCAGCAACGAATTGTCGGCGGTTCAGCTTCCTCCGTGACATGGCGTTCCCTCCCTGGTGAGCCAAGCGTTTGGGTGCGAATCCGATTTGTTAGTTGTTGCGTCGCGTCATGCGACGCATGGATTTCGCTTGGGTGCAATCAGAGCAGAATTGCGAGCGGCTGTCGAGAAAGCAGGTGGAGCGAATCCTAGAACTAATGGCGGGCACAATCGTCGCAGGTCTCGCAACTGATTGCATCGCAACGATGAGCGTTGCAGCGCAAAGCGCGTCACGGCAGAACAGGAATCGATGTAGCTGGACGCGTTGGATGCATCGCACTGCGTGCGGCAGATGGACTTGCGCGGTGCGGCAACGATAGAATTCGTTGGAATCATGGCCGTCACGACCGGCAACGCGCGAGACGGTCGGACGTGTTGCACGGAGCATGAACTGATGATGACGAGCCCCGCCGGCATCTGGCGCCGGTCTTTCGGATGCATCGCAATAGGAGTGTCAGTGGGCCTCGTCGGCCTCGCGGGCCTGCCGCGTCAGTCTGCCGCGCAGGGCCTGTTCAGGGGCGTCGAGCAGGGCGCGCGCGAAGGCAACAAGGCGGCAGGCCCGGTCGGCGGTGTGCTCGGTGGCGCGATCGGCGGTGTCGTCGGCGTGGTCACCGGCGTGACCGGGGCGTTCACCGGCAACAACGACCAGCAGAGTGCGCAGCCCGCGGCACCGCCGGCCGAGGCCAGGAAGGCGAAGCCTTCCAAGGCGGCGAAGACGAGCAAGGTCGCCAAGGCGACGCCGATGCTGACGCAGCCAGGCGCCCCGCAACTCACGGCCGAACAGATCGTCGCCAACAGCGACAGCAATGTCGAGCGGCTGAAGACCGGGCTGAACCTGACGGAAGAGCAGGCGAAGAACTGGGGTCCGTTCGCGAATGCGATGCACGCGCTCGGCCGCAACGGCGCTGACAGGCTCGATCTGCGCATCGCGCGGTCGAAGCGCGACCCGCCGGATGACATCGTCGAGCAGATGCGCAACGAGGCTCAGTTCCTGGTCGACCGCGCCGCCGACCAGCGCGCCGTGGCCGACGCGTCGGAGCCGCTCTTCACCAGCCTCGACGACAGGCAGAAGCAGATCTTCATCGACGAGATGGTGCGGCTCAGTCGCGAGCGTGGACTGGACTAGCTCGACGGAGTTGGCGTCGCCGCGGCTGTGTCCGTTGGCAGCAGCGGCGCCTGCGGCATGCCGTGACGCATGATCACCGCGGCCGCACCGCGCTACGGTATTTTAATACCCCAAGAATGACGATTGGTCGCGTTGACGGCCTGACCGGGAGAAAGCAGGCTCCAGCGGCGTGCACATTTATCGAGCACGAGCGGGGTGCTCGCGCAACGTCCCGGCCCATCAGCGCTGCTTCTGCAACCGAACTGCGACGCATTTTGATGTACATTGCAATTGTATTACGTAGAGAGCCGGAGCCGGCAAGGCGGTCTTCGCAGGCGTGCTGATTCGCAGCAGCGATCGCACGGCAGACGATCAGCAGGCCGTTCGGCTCGATGTCTTGGAGGATGATTGTTGTCGAGAGTGCGACTGCGCCGATGGATCGAGGGCCGGTTGGGGATTGGCACCGCCAGCACCGAAAGCCGCCTCGATGAGGATGTGAAACGCTTCGTCGACGCGCTGCAAGCGGAGTTGATCGCCGCGAAGGACGAGTGCGAGCGGTACAGGCGCATCACCGAAGAGAGGGGCGTGATCATGGGCCGCCTGCGCGACGAGCGCGACGGCTACAGGCTGGAGTGGGAGGCGGCATCCGCGGAGCTTCGCCGGCTGACGCGCCAGCGTCCGGCCGTGGTCTCGGACAATGGAGCGACGCGCCCCTCCGGCAATCGCCGTGACGTGGCCTTGAGGAATTCTCCGCCTTCCGCGCTGCGGGTGCTGTGCGTCGGCACCGGCCGGGACGGCACGACGTCGCTGGCGCGGATGATGCAGGAGGTGTTCGACAACCAGGGCAACGGCGACAGGGCTGTGCACGAATGGGCGTCGAGCGAGCTCAACGACCTGTTCTGCCAGCTCAAGGAAACCAACGATCCCAGCTTCGCGGATCAGATTCGTCAGACGATCCTCGATTGCCCCCATGCCTGCGTCGTCGGCAACGGTTATGCGGCCGTGCTGCCGATCATCGCCGAGCTCCTCGGCGACCAGGTCACGCTGGTGCATCTGCGCCGGCGCGACCGGGCGGCGTGCATCGCAAGCCTGGTTGAGAATGCGGAGCTGTCGCCGCAGAACCACCTCTACTACGCCGACTCGCCGGCCGCGCAGCGCAAGCGTCCGACCGCTGTCCACTTCGGAGAGATGTCGAAGCAGCAATGGATGGAGCTGTCGCTGGCCGACAAGTTCGGCTGGTACTACGACAAGACCCACGCCTTGATCGAACGGCACAAGAGCCTGTTCCCGAACACGCTCTCCGTCGATACCGAGGACCTCAACGCGGACAGCGTGCGCCTTGCGCTGGCGCACGCGGCCGGCAGCGCCGAGGCGCCGCGCGCCTTCCACGTCAACCGGTTCGTCGATCTGCGCCATGTGCCGCCCGATCGCCGCAGCTTCGTGCAGCGGCTGCTCGGGCAGCTCGATGTCCAGAAGCTCGCCCATGACGACCTGTACGGGCTGCGGCAGGTGCTCAACGAGATGATCTATCATCTCTCGCATTTTCCCGACGCAGCACCTGGCGCGGTGGATGAGCTGCGCTGGACGCTGACCGAGGTGCACGGCCTTCTCGACAGCCGCATCCGCGACGTTCGCGAACTGATGGAGCGGGTCGGCGTGACGCCGGAAGCTGCCGACGTTCACGGTGCGCCGCGAGCGATCAACGGCGCGCACGTCAGCCACTGATCGGGGGGGGGGCGCGCGCGACCCTGCGGGCAGGCTCAACGCCTCAGCGGCCGGATTTCTCAGCCTCTCGCGTCTGCCAGTATGGAACAGTGCATCGCCGGGCGAATCCGGCTGCCTGCAGTTTGCTGCCAGCAAATACGGGAATGGCGGAAGGGGTGGGATTCGAACCCACGGTACCCTTGCGGGCACGCCGGTTTTCAAGACCGGTGCCTTAAACCACTCGGCCACCCTTCCATCCGGCGTCGTGTCCTGGACGTCGGCGACGTCCACGCCACGGCGGCGCGGGATCGACGCGATCCTTGTTTAGGGTGCGGGCTTGCGGCTCGTCAACGGCGCATTCACGCCTGCCAGGACGGCCTCAGCTCAAAGCCCGCGCTCACCTGAGCGCAAAGGCCATCAGGCCGGAGCACAAGACTGCGGTGCTCAGCGCTGCCAGGGCGAGAAAGCTGCCCGAGAGCAAGTCCTGATGTCGCAACGCTTGATGTCGTAGATCTTGGTGTCGCATGGGCCACCTGCTGCGGCTGCGCTACCGGTCCGATCTCACACCGGCCGGAGAAAACCAAGGGCCGGGCGACGAACGGTCTGGATGATCTTCTGGTCGAAACTTCCGGCTTCAGGGATGCTCCTGAAGTGTCGTTATTGAAGCGGACGCAAACATTGAAACGGACGAGAGCCGACCATGGCGTCGGCTGTCCGATCCGTCCGGAATCAGGCCCGCGAGCGGACCCCTTCAAACGCATGAGCAAGGAAGATCCCGGCGCCAACCAAGCCCATCACTGCCGTCATTGCTTCGATCATAGCGAACACACCCTGTTGCGCCCCACGTGAAGCAAACGACGTGCAGCCCCGCACAGTCAAAATGATTCAGGTCCCGCGAAATGAGAACACTCCCAAGTGAGGATTTCACGCAACATATGTGTCCCAAAAGGTGCACTCGCAACACAGTGGCGCAGCGGAGTGCACGCCTGGGCGGCCATCGTCCGCGTCACAACCGCTGGAAAGCTCCGGTTAACCACGGCGGGGCCCACCCCATTTCCGCCGTGTTCGGGTTGCGTTATCCTTGTGTATTGAGTTGCGGGGATGCGACTCGGGGACAAGCCGGGACGCGGGGGCCTGATGGGATGGCTCGGCTGCGACCGGCTCATTGGTAATTGGGGTCGATGGGGATTGGTCAAACAGATCCGGTCGAGAGAGCGGTGCGCAGTGCCGTTGCCGTCCTCGCCTGCCTGATGGTCGCGAACTGCGCCTCGTCCAACAAGTTCGCCAGCAAGGTCGATCCGAAATACGGCGTATCGTCGAGCCCGCGCGTCGTCGGATTCGGCGAGCCGGTGCCGAAGGGCGGCGGCGTCTACCGCGTCGGCAAGCCCTATACCGTGGCCGGCAAGACCTATGTTCCCGAAGAGGACACCAACTACCGCGCCGAGGGCTTGGCCTCCTGGTATGGCGATGATTTTCACGGCCGGCTGACCGCCAATGGCGAGGTCTTCGACATGACGTCGCTGACGGCCGCCCATCCGACCCTGCCGCTGCCGAGCTACGCCCGCGTCACCAATCTCGCCAACGGCAAATCGCTCATCGTCCGCATCAACGATCGCGGCCCGTACCACGGCAACCGGCTGATCGACGTCTCGAACAAGGCCGCCGATCTGCTCGAGTTCAAGGGCAGCGGCATCGCCCGCGTCCGCGTCGAATATGTCGGCCGGGCGCCTCTCGAAGGATCCGACGATACCCAGCTGATGGCGACCCTGCGCACCGGCATCCCGGCGCCGGCGCCGTCCCTGGTCCGTGTCGCCTCCGCCAAGCCGTTCGTTCCCGAGATCGGCGCAGGTCGTCCGATTCGCGGCGAAGTCCCACTGCCCGAGGGGCGTCCCTACACACTCGGCAACACCTCCGCCGACCTGGCGTCGGTCGCGGCGACGTCGGAGATGTCGGCGTCCAGCCGGAGCCGCGGACGCAGCCTCGATAATCCGCGTGCCGTGTCCTACGATCAGGCCGGCCGTTACGTGACGCCGACCAGCGCGTCCGACGGCGCGGATGAGGCCCGCGAGATCCTCGGCGGCCGCGGCCTGTACTGATCCACGCAATACGCTCACGGAATACGATCTCGCACGTCGAACCAGCCGTCCCTCGCCGGGGCGGTTTCGATTCGACCGAGCCGCCAAGACCTTTTGCGAAAAGACCTGGCGCGAAAAGTCCTGTTGGGAAAAGTCCTGCCGGGAGGGGCCTATCGGGCGGTGAATGGCACGCGCGCCCTGGCCGAGAAGGTCCAGACCCGGGTGTTGCCGCCGATCCCGCCATACTCGGCACCGAGGCCGACGCCGGCACCACCCTCCGTCTGGATGCCGAGCCCGCCGGTGAACCGGGCCGACCAGCCCTGCAGCAGCGGCGTCGAGGCGAGCGCGCCGGCGGCGAGCGTATTGGCGTCCTCCTTGTTGAAGTAGTAGTCGCCGTACATGCCGAGAAACGGCGTCAGCAGAACGCCGCTGTCGAGCCAGGCGACAGGGTAGGCGGCACGCAGGCCGCCCGAGGCGCGGCCGCTGGCGAAGTCGTTGGTGCCCTGCCGCGTGCCCAGCGAGTCGGTATAGGCGTTCTGATGCTCCCACAGCGCATAGACCTTGGTCGAGGGCTCGAGCACCACGCCGGCCAATTTGTAGCTGCCGGTCAGGCCGGTCGACAGCATCCAGCGCTGACCGCTGAAATTGCCCTGGGCCGTCCCCGCGCTGCCGTCATAGCCGATGCCGGAATAGGCGACGGCGGCGTCGAAGCGCAGGGTGGGGACGATCTTCCAGCCGAGATAGGCGCCGGTGGTCCAGCCATCGCCCTTGAGCTTTCCGTTGATCTCCTGCTGGGTGTAGCTGAACGTCTCGTAGCCGCCGAGCACGCCGACCAGGAAGCTCGGCGTCGCCCGGTAGGTCAGCCCCATCATCGCGTTGAGCTGCTGCCCGTACAGCGAGACCTGGTTGGCCTGGGTGATGCCGCCGTTGTTGGTCGTGCCGAAGCGATCGACACCGGTGCCGCGGACATCAGCCCACAGCAGCCACTCCTTCTGCTCGTGCCATCTCGGCGCAGCCTGCTTCTTGTCGCCCCGGTCGATGGCCGCGAAGGCATCATCGATTCGCCCGCGGCTGCGGCCTCGCGGCTGCGACGCACCGGGCAGCATGGAGGAATAGGCGTCGCTGCCGCCGGCCGCGGCACGGTCCGAGGTCGGCGCCGGCTCGTCCTGGTCGCGTGGATCGGCTGAGAAGTTGAAGCGCATGCGCGCATTGCCCGGCGACATGAACGGACCGCCATCACTGAAGCCGTCGGCAATCGCGTCATCGATCGCGCCGGAGATCGCCTGGCCGGAATTCTGTGCCACCAGCTTGCTGACCGTCTGTTGCAGCGAGCGCAGCCGCACGCTGTCGACGGGCACGTTGACGGTCTGGGCGAGCGCGGCCGAGGTGCTCGCCGTGAACAACGCGTTGCCGGAATAGCTCGCCGTGATGGTGTGGCTGCCGACGGCGAGCGTCGAGGTGGCGAACGTCGTAATGCCTCCAGCCAGCGTCGCCGTGCCGATCGGCGAGCCGTTGTCGTTGAAGGTGACCGTTCCCGTCGGCGTGCCGCTCGACGCTGAGACGGTGGCCGTGAACGTCACGGGCTGGCCGAACTGGCTCGGGTTCTGCGACGAGGTCAGCCCGACGGTCGTGACCAGCTGGCCCACCGACAGGTTGAAGGTGGCAGTGGCCGAGGCGCTGTTGGTGTCGGTCACGGTGACCGTATAGGTGGTCATTGCCGCCGGCGCCGTCGGCGTGCCGGTGATCTGGCCATTGCTGGTGTTGAAGCTGAGGCCGGCGGGCAGGGCCGGCGAAACGGCGAAGACCAGCGCACCCGTGCCGCCCGAGCCGGCTACCGGCGTGAACGGCGTCACCGCCTGGTTGATGGGCAGCGCGCTCGACGGCACCGCCGTCGTCGCCGTCACCGCGCCGTTGATGGTCAGGCTGAATGTGTTGGTCGCGGTCGCGTTGGCGGCGTCGGTCACGGTCACGGTGAAGGTCGTCGCGGCAATGGTCACCGTGGGCGTTCCGGAGATGCTGCCGTTGGCCGTGTTGAGGGTCAGTCCGGCCGGAAGCGTCGGCGCGACGGAGTAGGTGAGCGGCGCGGTGCCGCCGCCGCCCGTGACCGGCGTGAATGGCGTGACGGCGTGGTTCGCGGTCAGCGTCGTCGCGGCGATCGCCTGCGTCGCGCTGACGGCGCCGTTGACCGCGAGGCTGAACGTGTTGGTCGCCGTGGCGCTGTTGGCGTCGGTCACCGTGACCGTATAGGTCGTCGCGCCGCTGGTCGCGGTCGGCGTGCCGGTGATCGCGCCCGAGGACGTATTGAAGGTGAGACCCGCGGGCAGCGCCGGCGCGATGCCATAGCTCAGCGGCGAGGTGCCCCCGGCGCCGGTCACCGGCGTGAAGGACGCCACCGGCGTATTCACGGTCAGGCCTTTGGACGCGATGGCCTGCGTCGCGGTCACCGCGCCATTGATCGTGAGGCTGAACGTGTTGCTGGCGCTGGCGCTGTTGGCATCGCTCACGGTGACCGTATAGGTCGTGGCCGAGCTGATCGCCGTCGGCGTTCCCGTGATCGCACCGGTCGAGGTGTTGAAGCTGAGACCGGCGGGCAGGGTCGGTGCGATGGCATAAGTCAGCGGCGACGTGCCGCCGCCCCCGGTCACCGGGGTGAAGGATGTCGCAGCGACATTGACGGTCAGGGACTTCGCCGGAATCGACTGCGTCGCGCTGACGGCGCCGTTGACGGTCAGGCTGAAGGTGTTGGTCGCGGTCGCGTTGTTGGCGTCGGTGACGGTCACGGTGTAGGTCGTGGTCGCCGCGCTCGTCGAAGGCGTGCCCGAGATCGCACCCGTGGATGGGCTGATGCTCAGCCCGGCCGGCAGGCTCGGCGAGATCGTGTAGCCCAGGGGCGCCGTGCCGCCGCCGCCGGTGACCGGCGTGAAGGCGGTGATCGCCTGGTTGGCGGTGAAGGTCCGCGAGGCGACCGCCTGCGTCGCGGTCACCGCGCTGTTCACCGTGAGGCTGAACGTGTTGCTGGCCGTGGCGCTGTTGGCGTCGGTCACCGTGACCGTGTAGGTGGTCGCGCCGCTGGTCACGGTTGGCGTGCCCGTGATCGCGCCGCTCGAGGTGTTGAGCGTCAGGCCCGTCGGCAGACCGGGGGCAACGGCGTAGGAGAGCGGTGGCGTGCCGCCCGATCCGGTGACCGGCGTGAACGACGTCGCCGCAGCGTTCTGCGTCAGCGTCTTGGAGGCGATTGCCTGCGTCGCGCTCACGGGACCGTTGACGGTCAGCTGGAAGGTGTTGGTGGCGGTCCCGTTGTTGGCATCCGTCACGGTCACCGTATAGGTGGTCGTGCTGCTGGTCACGGTCGGCGTGCCGCTGACTTGGCCGGTGCCGGTGTTGAAGCTGAGACCGGTCGGCAAGGTCGGCGCGATCGCATAGGTCCGCGGCGTCGTGCCGCCGCCGCCGGTGACCGGTGTGAATGGCGTGATGGCCGTGTTCACGGTGACGGTGGCCGAGCTCACCGACTGCGTCGCGGTGACGGCGGTGTTCACCGTGAGGCTGAAGGTATTGCTGGCCGTGGCGCTGTTGGCGTCGGTGACGGTGACCGTATAGGTGGTTGCACCGCTGCTCACGGTCGGCGTGCCAGTGATCGCGCCGGTGTTGGTGTCGAGCGTGAGGCCCGAGGGCAGCGCCGGCGACACGCCGTAGGTGAGCGGCGGGGTGCCGTTGCCGCCGGTCACGGGCGTGAAGGAGGTCGCAGCCGCATTCTGCGTCAATATCTTCGATGCGACCGACTGGGTCGCGGTCACGGCCGCATTGACGGCGAGACTGAACGTGTTCGAGGCCGTCGCGCTGTTCGCGTCCGTGACGGTGACCGTGTACGTCGTCGATCCGCTCGTGGCCGTCGGCGTGCCCGTGATCGCGCCGGTCGACGTATTGAGCGAGAGACCGGAGGGCAGCGACGGCAAGATGCTATAGGTGTAGGGCGTCGTGCCGCCGCCGCCGGTGACCGGTGTGAACGAGGTCGTCGCGTGGTTCTGCGTCAGCGTCTTCGAGGCGACCGCCTGCGTCGCCGTGACCGCGCCGTTGACCGTCAGGCTGAACGTGTTGCTGGCGGTGGCGCTGTTGGCATCGGTGACGGTGACCGTATAGGTGGTCGCGGTGCTGGTGATCGTGGGCGTGCCGGTGATCGCACCCGTGGACGTGTTGAACGAAAGACCGGTCGGCAGCGACGGCGCGATGCCATAGCCGAGCGGCGCGGTGCCGCCGGAGCCGGTGACCGGCGTGAACGAGGTCGTCGCGGTGTTGACGGTCAGCGCTTTCGACGCGATGGACTGTGTCGCGGTGGGGCCGGGCAGGTTGACCGTAATGGTCCAAGAGGTGAGCGCCGTTCCGGAGCCTGAGCAGGTTACGAGAAAGTCGCTACAGTCTGACGCATAAAACAGCGTGATCGTATCCTGACCGCCGCCTGTCAGGCTGTTCAGAGTGATGTTGATCTGAGCCTGACCGGTATTCGCACTCTGCCCATTGTCGTTTCCACTGCTTGGATGCAGGGTGTAATTGGCCTTGCTCGTGGTCGGGCTGTAGTCGGAATAAGCACTCGAGCTCGTGCCGGCGATGGGCAGCTGGGTGTTCGCATTCGTGCCGGATACGGAGTACAAGCCGTAGACAACGGCATCGTCTCCGGTGTTGGGAGTGCCCACCACGGTGAGACACAGGTGATAGACCTGTGACACGGAATTGAATGTGATCGTGGCCCCGGTGGTCGAATTGACGGTCAGATCGCAGACCGCCTGTGCCGATGAGATCGACGCGCCCATGGCCGCGAGAACGACAAAGGTCGTCACCGCCAACGTTCTCAGGTTGCTGACGGCCGACGACCAGCGAGTCAGAAACCGCTGGAACGACGTCGTCCACGCGCCAATGATGATCGCGAAAAACTGCACCTTGCCCCTGCGCTTCCCCGCGACCGCGGGTCGACCTCGGCCGCGGTCCCAAATATTCTGCGACTGCAATAAAGATTACGGAAAACTTACCGTTGATTAAGCTTTGTTTCCCCTGTGCCGCAAGCCAGTGATGCACGGAACCGCCGCACTCGCGCGGCCTTTCCCGAACTTAGTTGCGCGCCCGCAACACTGCGACCTCTCCGCGTGCTGATTCGGGGCAGGTCTCGCGAAACGCCCCCACATCCCCTGCGGGTTCATGCTTGACTGTTCCCGTTGGATGCGTGACACTTTCGAATTGCACATGACGAATACTGGACGCGTCGGTTGTCCGCGTTTCGTCGTGACGCGCTTTGTTGTCTGGTTGAATTGCACAAAATCATTTGGAGGAACGCATGCCGGTTACGCCTGTGCTCGGGCAAATCATGCCATTTGCTGGCAGCCAGCCACCGAGGGGGTGGGCGTTCTGCAATGGCGCGCTGTTGGCGATCCAGACGAACCAGGCATTGTTCTCCCTGCTCGGCACCTATTACGGCGGCAATGGTATCACGACGTTCGCGCTGCCTGATCTTCGCGGACGGGCTATCCTCGGCTCGACCGGCGGCAGCGGCCAGTTTCCCGCTGGCATGGTCAGCGGCGAGACCACGGTCACGCTCACGACGGCGCAGATGCCGACCCACAATCACCAGATCCAGGCGTCCAGCAACGATGGTGCGGGGCGTGGAGCGTCGGCGGCCAACAACGTGTTCGCGACCAACAAGCTCCCGCCAGACAATCCCAAGCTGATCTTCACCACCGCCGGGACGAACGCGGTGCCGCTGTCGCTCAGCACCAACATCGTCGACATCGGCGGCGGGCAGCCCCACAACAACATGCAGCCCTACCTCGTGATCAATTATCTGATCGCCCTGAATGGGGTTTTCCCTTCGCGCAACTGAGACGGCTCGGCGCTCACGTTTCTCACCATCGTCGCAATCCGCCGCATCGCGCCCGCTTCGCGGCGCCCACCGCACTTGAAAGGATGTCGGGATGTCAGACCCGTTTCTCGGCGAGATCAGGCTGTTTGGCTTTCCGCGCATACCGGATGGCTGGCTCGCCTGCGACGGAAGCGCATTGTCCATCGCCAACTATGATGCGCTCTATGCGGTCATCGGGACGACGTTTGGCGGCGACGGTGTCCAGACCTTCAATCTGCCGGATCTGCGCGGCCGCGTTCCGATCGGGCAGGGCACGCCGCCCGGCGGCGCATCCTATGTGCTTGGGCAACTCGACGGCGAAGACGAACACACCTTGATCACGACCGAGATGCCCACGCACAGCCACGCTTTGTTGGCGTCGACCACCGTCGCCGACACGGCACAGCCGGGGACCAGCACCCTCCTGGGAACCGCGACAGCGGGCAATCTCTACGCGCCCAGTGCTGACGCCGGGACTTACGAAGTGATGGCGGCCTGCGTCGGGCCGTCGGGGCAGAGCGTTGCTCACAACAACATCATGCCGACCGTCGTCGGCAATTACTGCATCTGCATCAACGGCATCTTCCCGTCGCCGGGCTGACGCCTTCGCGTTCGATCGGCTCTATTGCGCATTCCTCAGGAGAGACGTCGTGTCAGACCCCTTCGTCGGCGAAATCCAGGCCTTTCCGTTCACCTTTGCGAGCGACGGCTTCAACAACGCCTGGCTGCCGTGCTTCGGCCAGTTGCTCCCGATCCAGCGCTATACGCCGCTGTTCGCGCTGATCGGCACCTATTACGGCGGCAACGGCACCACGAATTTCGCGCTGCCGAATCTGAGCGGCGCGATCACCAACGGGCAGGGCAACGGCCCCGGTCTGCAGCCGCGCGTCATCGGTGAGGCGATGGGGACCAGCACCGCCTTTCTGACCACGGCCGAGATGCCCGCGCACACCCATACCTTGCAGCTCGGCAGCAAGGCGGCGGCGAATGCCACGCCGGGGCCGGGCACGGGCGTGGGCATCGTGGCGATCGATCCCAGCTTCAACGGGTTCCTGGCGCCGCCGGGCAATACGACGCTGGCGGTCAATGCGGTCACATCGAACGGGCAGAGCATTCCGCACGACAACATGCAGCCGACCCAGGCGCTGATCTGGTGCATCTGCTATGCGGGCATCTTCCCGTCATTCAACAACTCCTGAGCCGAGCAGGCTCGGAGTGACGCTCGGGATCGACGTCGTCTCACCGGACGTTCGCTTGCGGCTGCGGCCGGCCGAGACCGCCGACGAGCCGTTCCTGCGTGACCTCTTTGGTTTCGTCAAAGGTGCGCAGCTCGCCGCGGCCGGTCTGCCGCCGGCGATGCTCGATCTCGTGCTGGCGCAGCAGTATCGCGCCCAGCTCGCAAGCCATGCGGCGCAGTGTCCGGCGGCGCAGTCGCTGATCATTCTCCGCGACGCCGCGCCGGTCGGGCGGCTGCTGCTCGACCGCGCGGCGTCACAATGGCACGTGGTGGATCTCGCGCTGCTGCCTGGCGCGCGCAACGCGGGTGTCGGGCGCGAGATCATGCAGGCGGTCGCCACCGCCGCACGGGAGCACGGCGCCGCGGTGCTTTCGCTCGCGGTCGCAACCACGAATGACGACGCGATAAGGTTCTACGTCCGACTGGGCTTCCGCGACGCGGCGGACAACGCGACAGCGTCGCATCGCATGATGGAGCTGCCGCTCGCGCGCTAGCGAGCCGGAGCCACCTCGCGCAGGAACGCGATCAGCGCCGCGTTCACCTCGGCGGCGCGTTCCTGCTGAATCCAGTGGCCGGCGCCGTCGATGATCAGCTTGCGCCGGAGATCCGGCAGCACGCGCGCCATGTCCTGAACGCGCTTGGCGCCGATCAGCCCGGTCACCACCGCGTCGTCGCTGCCGGCGATGAACAGCGACGGCTGGCGGATCTGGGCGTCCTGCCAGGGCGCGGTCAGCTCCCAGTTGCGGTCGATGTTGCGATACCAGTTCAGGCCGCCGCGAAAGCCGGAGGTGCGATAGGCTGCGATGAACTCGGCGAGATCTGCCTCGCTCAACCACGCCGGCAGAGGCAGATCGGGCGTTACGTCGCCGAGAAACCCCTTGTCCGGCGCGACGAACAGCGACTGCGGGTCGGAGAAGCCACGCGCCAGCATCGTGCGCATCGTCAGCGCGACGTCACGCTCGAGTTCGGCCTCGGCGACGCCCGGCGTCTGAAAATACTGCCAGTAGAAGTTCTCGATGCCGCCGGCGCGGAGCGTGTCGAGCGGCCGGCCGCGGCCGCGAAGCGGCGGCGGCACGCTCAGTCCGGCGACGGCCGTGAACAGGTCCGGCCGGAACAGCGCCGCATGCCAGGCCACCGGCGCGCCCCAGTCGTGGCCGATGATGACGGCGGTGTCCTCGCCGAGCGCCTCGACCAGTGCCACCATGTCGCCGACGGTGTCGAAGATCGAGTAGGCGGCGATGTCTGCTGGCGCCTGCGAGCGGCCGAACCCGCGCATGTCGGGCGCGACCACCCGATAGCCGGCCTCGGCCAGCGCCACGATCTGGTGCCGCCACGAATAGGACAGTTCGGGCCAGCCGTGGCACAGCACGACAAGCGGGCCTTCGCCCTGTTCGCGCACGAACAGCTCGATTCCGTTGGCCTTGATGGTCCGCGTCGATGACACCGTTTCCCCCTTGGTTGCTCGACTTGTGATTGCCGGCCCTGGACGTATCGCACCGCGCGATGAGCCGTGCAAATCCCGGGACAGCGGACGGATCCGCGGATTGCCGAGTTGTTTGCACCCCCCGCAACTGCTAGAATCCCAGTGCGCTCCAGAGCTTAGCCGATGAATGTCATGACCTTACCGCCGCGTCGCTCCGGTTTCACGTCCGGACGGGTGACGCGTGCGCTCATCGCCTTGGCCGCGGCGTTCGCCGTCGGCTGGAGCGGCGTGCTCTACGCCGCCAACCAGAGCGTCCAGGGCGCGCGCAAGGAGGATGGCGGCTTCGACGGCGATGCGCCGACCGCGATCCTGGTGGAGGCCAACAGCGGCAGCGTGCTGTTCGAGAAGAATGCGGACGAGCTGCGGGCGCCTTCCAGCATGATGAAGCTGATGACCGCCGAGGTGGTCTTCAACGCGGTCAAGGACGGCACGATCAAGCTCAACGACGAATACCGCATCAGCGAGAACGCCTGGCGCCGGGGCGGGGCGCCCTCCGGCACCTCGACGATGTTCGCCGCGCTCAACAGCAAGGTGTCGGTGAGCGACCTCCTGCACGGCGCGATCATCCAGAGCGGCAACGACGCCTGCATTGCGCTCGCCGAGGGCATGGCCGGCAACGAGAAGATCTTCGCCGCCGACTACATGACCAAGCGGGCGCGCGAGCTCGGCCTCACCAGATCGACCTTCGCCAATTCCAACGGGCTGCCGGATCCCGGCAACAAGATGACGGTGCGCGAGCTCGCCATGCTCGCCCGGCACATCATCCTGGATTTCCCGGAGTTCTATAAGATCTTCGGCGAGAAGGAATTCACCTGGAACAAGATCCGGCAGCAGAACCGCAACCCGCTGCTGAACGCGATGGAGGGCGCCGACGGCCTCAAGACCGGCTACACCAAGGAAGGCGGCTACGGCATGGTCGGCTCGGCCGTGCAGAACGGCACACGGCTGATCGTGGTCGTCAATGGCCTGGAGGACTCCGAGGACCGCGCCACCGAGGCCAAGAAGATGCTGGAATGGGGCTTCCGCAATTTCGAGACCCGCACCCTGTTCGCGGCGGAGCAGCCGATCGGCTACGCCAAGGTGTTCGGCGGCGAGAGCCGCTCGGTCAAGCTGTCGAGCCCGGTGCCGGTCAAGGTCATGGTGCAGAAGAATGGCGGCGACAAGCTGATCGCCCGCATCATCTACAGTGGCCCGGTCAGGGCTCCCATCGAGCCCGGGCAGAAGGTCGGGGTTGTCAGGGTCTGGCGCGGCCCCAATATCGCCATGGAGGCCCCTGTCTATGCTGCGGAGGCGGTGGGCAGGGGATCCACGATGCGGCGTGCGATCGATGGGGTCAGCGAGCTCGTGATCGGGATGTTCCGCGCCGGGGCCGAGAAGCTCTAGAGACATGGCGGATTCAGCTTTGAAACGTGGTCCGGGCCGCGGCCGATTCGTCACCTTCGAGGGTGGCGAGGGCGCCGGAAAATCCACGCAGATCAAGATGTTGGCGGACCGTCTGCAGAAGGAGGGTGTGCGCGTCGTCCTGACTCGCGAGCCCGGGGGATCGCCGGGCGCGGAGATCATGCGCCACCTCGTGCTGTCGGGCATGGGCAAGCTGCTGGGGCCGGAGGCCGAGACGCTGCTGTTCGCCGCCGCACGCGACGACCATGTGCGCAACGTGATTCTCCCGGCGCTGAACCAGGGAAGCTGGGTGTTGTGCGATCGCTTCTTCGATTCGACCCGGGCCTACCAGGGCAGCCAGGGCAAGGTCGCGCCTGATGTGCTCAATGCGATGCAGCGGGTCACGATCGGCGACCTCAAGCCGGACCTGACGCTGATCCTCGACGTGCCCGTCGAGGTCGGCCTGCAGCGAGCCGCGGCGCGGCGCGGCAGCGGCGCGCCGGACCGGTTCGAAGGCGAGGACATCAAGTTCCACAAGGGGCTGCGCGACGCCTTTCACAAGATCGCCGCCGAGGATCCCCGGCGCTGCGTGCTGGTCGACGCCACGGCGAGCGCGGATACGGTCTCGCAACTCGTTTGGGACGCCGTGCGCGAGCGGCTGTTCGCGGAAGTGGCGGCCGCCTCATGAGCGCACGCAAGGTCGAGCCGGAGATCGCGGTCCGCCATCCCCGCGAGACCAGCGCCTTGTTCGGCCATCGCGAGGCCGAGGCCGCGCTGCTGTCAGCCTATCGCAGCGGCCGGATGGCGCATGCCTGGCTGATCGGCGGCCCGCAAGGCATCGGCAAGGCCACCTTGGCCTACCGCATGGCGCGCTTCGTGCTGACCCACCGTGATCCTGCGTCGGACGCGGTACGTACCGCCGGCTCGCTGTACGTGGACCCGGATGATCACGTGGCCCGGCTGATCGCCTCCGAGGCCCATGGCGGGCTGCTCACCTTGGAGCGCTCGGCCAACGACAAGGGCGTGCTGCGCACCGTCATCACCGTGGACGAAACCCGCGAGACGATCTCGTTCTTCGGCTCGACGGCGGCGGTCGAGGGCTGGCGGGTGTGCATCGTCGACACCGTCGACGAGCTCAATCCCAACGCCGCCAACGCGCTGCTGAAGATCCTCGAGGAGCCGCCGCAGCAGTCGCTGTTCCTGCTGGTCAGCCACGCGCCGGCGCGGGTGCTGGCCACCATCAAATCGCGCTGCCGCCGGCTGGCGCTGCGGGCCTTGGCGACCGACGACGTCATCAGCGCCGCGGCCGAGGCCACCGGCATGAACGTAGCCGAGCCGGCGCTGCGCGAGGCGGCCAGGGCCTCCGAGGGCAGCGTCGCGCGCACCCTGATGCTGCTGGGCGGCGACGGGCTGCAGCTGCAGACCCGGACCGCGGCGCTGCTCGCGAGCCTGCCGCGAATCGACGCCGGCGAGCTGCATGCCCTGGGTGATGCGCTCGGCACCAGCGACCGCGTCGCGCTGGCGAGCTTCCTCGACAGCATCGAGCGCTGGGTGGCGGAGCGGCTGCGCGCCGGCGATGCCAACGCGGAACTGCCGCGCCTTGCACGGCTGGCGGAGGTATGGGAAAAGATCGTCCGCGCCGCGCGCGACACCGAATCCTATAATCTGGAACGAAAACCGCTGGTTTTCTCGGTGTTCGGGATGCTTGCCGAAGCCACGCGGTAACCGCGCGACCATCATCCCGGGATCATCAGGATCAATCCGTCGACCGACGTCGTCAAAGAGGAATCTGCCGTGGCTAAGGCCAGCAAGACAACCGTGAAAAAGGGCAAGCCCGCGAGCAAGAGCGGCGCGAAGAAGGCTGCCCGCAACGCGCCCGCGAAGGGCAAGGTCAGCGCGGCCAAGGCGAAGGCGGCGAAGGACAAGGACGCCAAGAAAAAGACCGCCACATCCAAGACGGCCCCCGCGAAAGCCAAGAGCAAAGCTCCGGCGGCGACCGCGGCCAAGAAAGCTTCGAAGAGCGCCGCCAAGAAAGCGGTCAAGAAAGCTGTGAAGGCGCCAGCCAGGAAGGCCGTGGCAAAGCCCGCCACACCGCCGGCCAAGAAGACCGCCGCCAAGCCTGCGGCAGCAACGAAAAAGCCTGCGGCAGCGAGGAAGCCCGCCGCTCCGAAACAGCCGGCCGCACCGAAGAAGGTCGCGCCGGCCATCGTTGAAGCCCCGAAGCCGCCGCGCGCCGCCAAGCCGAAGGCGCCGCGCAAGCCGAAGGTCGAGGCCGCTGTCGTCGTCGAAATCGACGAGATCGTAGCGCAGGTCGCCGCACCTCCGGCCGACAAGAACACCTTCTACGTCACGACGGCGATCGCCTATCCCAACGGCAACCCACATATCGGCCACGCCTATGAGGCGATCGCGACCGACGCCATCGCACGCTTTGCGCGGCTCGACGGCAAGGACGTCTTCTTCCTCACCGGCACCGACGAGCACGGCCTGAAGATGGTGCAGACCGCGCAGAACGAGGGCCTGACGCCGTCGGAGCTCGCGACCCGCAATGCCGGCCGCTTCCGCGAGATGGACGAGCGGCTGAACGTCTCGTTCGACCGCTTCATCCGCACCACCGAGCCCGCGCATCACAACTCGGTGCAGGCGATCTGGACTCGCATGCGCGAGAACGGCGACATCTACGCCGACACCTATGCGGGGTGGTACTCGGTGCGCGACGAGGCCTATTACGCCGAGGACGAGACCGTCGTCGGCGAGGACAATGTCCGCCGCGGACCGCAGGGCACTCCGGTGGAGTGGGTCGAGGAGAAGAGCTATTTCTTCCGCCTGTCGGCCTATCAGGACAGGCTGCTCGCGCTCTATGAGAGCCAGCCGGATTTCATCGGGCCGGATGCGCGGCGCAACGAGATCATCAGCTTCGTCAAGGGCGGTCTGAAGGACCTCTCGATCTCGCGCACCACGTTCGACTGGGGCGTCCGCGTGCCCCACGACGACGAGCACGTGATGTATGTCTGGGTCGACGCGCTCACCAACTACATCACCGGCGTCGGCTTTCCCGACGAGAGGGATCCGAACTGGAAGTATTGGCCGGCCGACGTCCACGTCATCGGCAAGGACATCATCCGCTTCCATGCGGTGTACTGGCCGGCGTTCCTGCTGTCGGCCGGCGTCCCTGTGCCGAAGCGGGTCTATGCCCACGGCTTCCTGTTCAACAGGGGCGAGAAGATGTCGAAGTCGGTCGGCAACGTCGTCGATCCGTTCAATCTCGCCGACCAGTATGGCGTCGACCAGCTCCGCTACTTCTTCCTGCGCGAGGTGCCATTCGGCCAGGACGGTAACTACAATCACGAGGCGATCGTCGCGCGCATCAACGCCGATCTCGCCAACGACCTCGGCAATCTCGCACAGCGCTCGCTGTCGATGATCTCGAAACAGCTCGGCGGCGTGCTCCCGGAGCCCGGCGAGTTCTCGGCCAATGACAAGGCGATTCTGGCCGAGGCCGACGCGATGATCGGCGCGGCGCGCAAAGCCATGGCGACGCAGCAGATCCACCAATGGCTCAACGCCGTGTGGTCGGTCGTGGCCGAGGCCAACCGCTATTTCGCGGGCGAGGCGCCCTGGGCGCTGGCCAAGACCGATCCGGCGCGCCAGCACACCGTGCTCTACGTCACCGCCGAGGTGATCCGTCAGGTCGCGATCCTGACCCAGCCGGTGATGCCGGCCGCGTCGGCAAAGCTGCTCGACAGCCTCGGCATTCCCGAGGACGAGCGAACGTTCGCGCGGCTTGGCGGCGAGCTCCGGATTGCTGCGGGCACGCAGCTGCCAGCGCCACAGGCGGTGTTCCCGCGCTACATCGAGCCGACGGCCGCGTGATGCTGGTCGACAGCCATTGCCATCTCGACTTTCCGGATTTCGCCGAGGATCTGGATGGCATCGTCACGCGCGCCGCGGCCGCCGGCGTCGGTCGCATGGTGACGATCTCGACGCGAGTGCGGCGCTTGCCCGAGCTGCTCGCCATCGCCGAGCGCTTCGACAACGTCTACTGCTCGGTCGGCACCCATCCGCACAATGCCGACGAGGAGGATGGTATTCCGGCCGCGGAGCTGATCGCGCTGACCCGCCATCCGAAGGTGGTCGCGCTCGGCGAGGCCGGGCTCGACAATTTCTACGATCACGGCTCGAAAGACGCCCAGGAGCGCGGGTTCCGCGCGCATATCGCCGCCGCCCGTGACACTGGTCTGCCGCTGGTGATCCACACCCGCGAGGCCGACGCGCAGTGCAGCCGCATCCTCGAGGAGGAGATGGCGCGCGGACCTTTCAACGCCGTGCTGCATTGCTACACCGGCGGACGCGAGCTGGCGATGAAGGCGATCGATCTCGGACTGCACATCTCGTTCACGGGCATCGTGACCTTCAAGAAGTCCGAGGCCTTGCGCGCGCTCGCCGCCGAGGTGCCGGCCGACCGCATCATGGTCGAGACCGACGCGCCATATCTCGCGCCCGGCAAGTTCCGCGGCAAGCGCAACGAGCCGGCCTATGTCGTCGAGACCGCGAAGGTTCTGGCGGAGACCCGCGGCGTCTCGCTCGAGGAATTCTCGCAGCAGACCACCGAGACCTTCTTCAAGCTGTTCTCGAAGGTGCCGCGGCCAAGGGAGGCTGCATGACGCTGACGCTGACCATTCTCGGCTGCGGCTCCTCGGCCGGCGTGCCGCGCCCGGCGCTGGGGTGGGGCGCCTGCGATCCGAACAACCCGAAAAATCGTCGCCGGCGCTGCTCGCTGCTGGTGGAGCGCCGCGCCACGCACGGCGTGACGCGCGTCGTGATCGACACCTCGCCGGATCTACGCGAACAACTGATCGATACCAATGTCGACCACATCGACGCGGTGTTCCTGACGCATGAGCACGCCGACCAGACCCACGGCATCGACGACCTGCGCTCGGTGGTCATGCATCAGCGGCGGCGGATTCCGGTCTATTTGAACCAGTCGACCGCCAAGGACATCATGCACCGGTTCTCCTATTGCTTCATCTCGCCACCGGGAAGCGACTATCCGCCGATCCTGACCCAGCACGCGATCGAGGCCGGCGAGACCCAGGCGGTGGAAGGCAAGGGCGGCGAGCTGAGGCTGACCGCGTTCCTCGTCCAGCACGGCAACATCCCCGCGCTCGGCTACCGCATCGGCAATGCCGCCTACACGCCTGACCTCAACGACATCCCAGAGGAGAGCTGGGGCGCACTGGAGGATCTCGACCTCTGGATTGTCGACGGCCTGCGCCCGGCGTCACACCCGAGCCATTTCTCGGTCAACGACGCGCTGGCCTGGATCGAGCGCTTCAAGCCCCGACGCGCCGTCATCACCAACATGACCGCCGATCTCGACTACGAGGTGCTGCGCCAGAGCCTGCCGGCCGGCGTGGTGCCGGCGTATGATGGCATGCGGCTGGAGGTCGGCTGATTGTTCGTTGGCCGGCTAAGGCCGTCATTGCGTGGAGCCGAAGGCGACGAAGCAATCCAGAGTTATAGCAATGACTCTGGATTGCTTCGCTTCGCTCGCGTTGACGGGCAGGGGCGGGCGACCGCAAGGGCCACGAAGCTGTAGCAGCCTGCGGCCGAATACATGGAGATGCTACCATGCTGTCGCTGTTCTTCGAGGTCGAGGTCAAGCCCGGCCATCTCGACCAGTATCTGCAGCTCGCTGCCGCGCTGCGGCCCGAGCTCGACGCCCTCGGCGGCTGCCTGTTCCTCGACCGCTTCAGGAGCCTGTCGCGCGACAACCTGATTCTGTCCTACCAGATCTGGCAGGACGAGGGCGCCATGACCGCCTGGCGCGTGCACGCCCATCACCACGACATCCAGACGCTCGGCCGCGACAAAGTGTTCTCCGACTATCGCCTGCGCGTCGCCGAGCTGGTGCACGAGGTCAGGCCGGGGCAGGCGGCTTGGCAGCCGGAGCGGCGGGGGACGTACAACGATCCGAAACGGCGTGCGCCGACCTATGTGCTGGCGGTGGAGACGGCTGCGCCGCAGCTGAGCATCGCGACGGATCTGCCGGTCGCGACCTTCTCCAGCGTCTATCGCAAGGGCCGCTTCGCGCATCTGATCGACTTGCCGGACGAGGCGACCGGCGTGGCGCTGAGTGTGCGCCTGCTCGCCGAACCCGGCGCCGACAACATCCGCGTCGTCGAAGTCAGCAGAGACTACGGCATGTACGATCGCCGCGAAGCGCCGCAGTATTATCCGGAGAAGAGCAGGGGCGACGCGGCGGCAAACTGACCTTCGACGCCCGAGCGAGGAAAGACCATCGTCATCGCGGTGCTCATGAATGCGCCCTCGCCCCTTGTGGGAGAGGGCTCAAAGGTGCTGACTACGTCCTCACTCGGGTGAGGGGTTCGTGCCGCACATTCCGCTCTGAGTTCGTGGCAACCCCTCACCCGGTTTCGATGCTTTGCATCGAAACCACCCTCTCCCACAAGGGGAGAGGGTGCACCGCGCGTGTCGATGCAGCTCATCAGTTCATTGGCCGCGCGTAGGGCGGATTAGCGCAGCGTAATCCGCCATAGCCTCCAGCACTGGCGCGGCGGGTTACGCCTGCGGCTAACCCGCCCTACTCAGAGGCACCTACGCCGAGATCGCCTTGGCCGAGTTGACCTCGTTGCGCAGCAAAAACTTCTGGATCTTGCCGGTGGACGTCTTCGGGATCGGGCCGAACACGACGACCTTCGGCGTCTTGAAGCCGGACATGTGGCTGCGGCAATAGGCGATGATCTCGGCTTCGGTGGCTTCAGCACCGTCCTTGAGCTCGATGAAGGCGCAGGGCACCTCGCCCCATTTCGGATCGGGCTTGGCGACGACGGCGGCAAACAAAACGGCGGGGTGCTTGTAGAGGATGTCCTCGACCTCGACCGAGGAGATGTTCTCGCCGCCGGAGATGATGATGTCCTTGGAGCGGTCCTTGATGATGACGTAGCCGTGCTCGTCGAGCACGCCGAGGTCGCCGGTATGGAACCAGCCGCCGGCGAAGGCTTCCTGCGTCGCCTTCTCGTTCTTGAGATAGCCCTTCATCACGATGTTGCCGCGGAACATGACCTCGCCGATGGTCTCGCCATCGCGCGGCACCTCCTGCATCGTCTCGGGATTGAGCACCGTGACGGCTTCCTGCAACGGATAAGGCACGCCCTGCCGACGCTTCAGCCGCGCGCGCTCCGGCGCCGGCAGGTCATCCCAGCCGGGCTGCTCGGCGCAGACGGAGGCGGGGCCGTAGACCTCGGTGAGGCCGTAGACATGCGTCAGCTTGATGCCGATGCTCTCGGCGCCTTCGAGCACGGCAACCGGCGGCGCGGCGCCGGCGATCAGGCCGACGACCGGCTTGTCGCGCTTGCCCTTGGGCGCGTCCGGCGCGTTGATCAGCACGTTGTACACGATCGGCGCGCCGCACATGTGGGTGACGCCGTGGGTCTTGATCAGCTCAAAGATCTTGGTCGGCTCGACCTTGCGCAGGCAGACATTGACGCCGGCGGCGGCCGCCATGGTCCAGGGGAAGCACCAGCCGTTGCAGTGGAACATCGGCAGAGTCCAGAGATAGACCGGATGCTGGCCGAGGCCGCCGGCGAGAATGTTGCTGACGGCATTCAGATAGGCGCCGCGATGATGCGTCACGACGCCCTTGGGATTACCCGTGGTGCCCGAGGTGTAGCTCATCGCGATCGCGTCCCACTCATCAGTGGGACGGCGCGGCTCGAATGAGGGATCGCCCGCGGCAACGGCGGCCTCGTACTCGATCTCGCCGATGCGGCTGCCGCCGGCATAGGAGGCGTCATCGACGTCGATCACGAACGGCTTGGCGCCGCTCATCAGCTTCAGCGCCTCGCTGATCACGGCAGAGAATTCGGGATCGACCAGGATGATCCTGGCCTGGCCGTGATCGAGCTGAAACGCGATCGAGGATGCATCGAGGCGGATGTTGAGGGTGTTGAGCACCGCGCCGGCCATCGGCACGGCGAAATGCGCCTCGTTCATCGCCGGGATGTTCGGCAGCATCGCAGCCACGGTGTCGCCCTCGCCGATGCCGCGTCCCGCGAGATAGGACGCGAAGCGCCGGCAGCGCTCATAGGTCTGGCGCCAGGTGAAGCTGCGGCCTTCATAGACCGTGCTGACGTGGTCGGGATAGACGGCCGCGCTGCGCGCCAGGAAGCTGAGCGGGGTCAGCGGCACGTAGTTGGCCGGCGTCTTGTCCAGGCCGAGCTTGTACTGGTTCGTGCTCATCACCACCCTCCCTCGTCATCTGAAGAGTTTACAGGAACCCGATCGAAATCCACGGAAAAATCGCAACCACGATGAGGCCGATGAGAAGCGCCAGCAGGTAGCCCCAGATCGGGCGGATGCCCTCGGCGGGATCGACCCGACCGATCGCGCAGGCGGCGTAATATCCAACCCCGAACGGCGGTGCGAACAGGCCAATGCCCATCGCCAGGATGATCACCATGGCATAATGCACCTCGTGCACGCCGACGGCACGCGCGATCGGAAACAGCAGCGGCCCGAACAGCACGATTGCCGGAATGCCCTCGAGCACGCTGCCGAGGATCGTGAAGGCGACGATCGAGACCGCGATGAACGTCGCCGGGCCGCCCGGCAGCCCGGTCATGGCGGCCGCCAGCGCGCGTGAGAAGCCGGACTGCGTCAGGCCCCAGGCCATGCCGGTGGCGGTGCCGATGATCAGCAGGATGGCGCCGGACAGCGCCGCCGTCTCAATCAGCATCGGCATCAGCCGGCGCCAGTCGAAGCGGCGATAGACCAGGAGGCCCGCCAGCACGCCATAGACGATGCCGATGGTCGAGACCTCCGTCGCCGTCGCGACGCCCTCGACGACGGCCGCGCGGATCACGAAGGGCAGGGCCAGGGCAGGGAGCGAGACGATGAAGGCCTTGCCGATCTCGGCTCCGCTGGCGCGGCGGACGCCGCTCATGTCCTCGTTGCGGTAGCGCCACCACACCAGCGTGCACAGCGTGATCGCCAGCACCACGCCCGGCAGCAGGCCGCCGGTGAACAGCGCCGCGATCGACACGCCGGTGACCGAGCCGATCGTGATCAGCACCAGGCTCGGCGGAATGGTCTCGGTTTGCGCGCCGGTGGCGGCGAGCAGGGCGACGAGATCGCCGGGCCTGGCGCCGCGCGCCTTCATCTCCGGAAACAGCACCGGCGCGACCGCGGCCATATCGGCGGCCTTGGCGCCGGAAATGCCCGAGACGAGGTACATCGCGCCGACCAGCACGTAATGCAGCCCGCCGCGGACGTGCCCCAAGAGGCTTGCCAGGAACGCGACCATGGCGCGGGCCATGCCGGTCATCTCGATCAGCAATCCGAGAAAGACGAACAGCGGCACCGACAGCAGGATGAGGTGGCTCATGCCCTCGTCCATACGCCCGACCAGCACCATCAGCGGCGTGCGCGTCGTCAGCGCCAGATAGCCGAAGATCGCGAGCCCGAAAGCGAACGCGATCGGCACGCCGGCGAAGACGCACAAGCCGACCACGCCGACGAAGAAGATCACGAGGTTGATGTTGCCGAGCGGCTTCAGCAACGGCTGCGCCACCCAGAACAGCGCGATGATGGCTACGACGGAGACGACGGCCAGCAGCATCGTCCTGACGCTGGCCGTGCGGGCGAGACGGATGAGGGCGAACAGCGCCATCAGTCCGACGCCGACCGGCAGTGCGGCGGCGCGCCAGATGTTTTCGATCTGCAGCGCCGGCGTGGTGATGAAGCTTTCCTCGTAGGCGTACTCCCAGGACGGCCAGGCGATCATGACCAGAAACGCCAGCGCCGCGCTCGTCGCGACCAGATCGAGATAGGCGCGTAAGCCGGGGCTGGCGCGCGCCACCATTGCCGTCATCCGCATGTGCTCGCCGCGGCGGAACGCCACCGCGGCGCCGAGCATTGCGAGCCACAGGAACAGGATCGAGGCCAGCTCGTCCGACCAGATCAGCGGCTGGTGCAGGACGTAGCGCGCCACGACGCCCGCGAACAGGATGACGATCTCGGCCACGACGAGCAGCGCGGCGGGGATCTCGACGAGGAGGCCGAGCAGGGCCTCCAGGCCGTCGAGCCAGGACCGGCGGCGAGGGGTCTCGATGATCACCTCGCTGATCGCAATTTCCGTGAACTCGGCATGCGCCATGACGTCACCCGAACGCGCCCTACGCCATTCTTGTTTTGAGCATGATCCTTTCGGAAAACCGGGTCTCCACTTTTCCGGATCATGCTCGGGGGGCTACGACAGCTTGCCGACGGCCTTTTCGAGCAGCGCCCAGGCCTCGTCGCCGTATTTGCCCTTCCACTCGGCATAGAAGCCGGCGGTGCGCAGCTTGTCGCGGAACGGCGCGACGGTCGGCTGATTGAACGTCAGGCCCTTCGACGCGAGCTCTGCCTGCAGGCCGGCATTGAGCTTGGCGACGTCCTCGCGCTCCTTCACGGCCGCCGCGTTGATGTGCTTGGCGACGATCGTGCGCATGTCGGCCGGCACGGCCTCCCAGGCACGGCGGTTCGCCAGGAACCAGAAGCCGTCCCACATGTGATTGGTCAGCGAGCAGTACTTCTGCACCTCGTAGAGCTTGGCGGTGGAGATGATCGCCAGTGGGTTTTCCTGGCCCTCGACCACCTTGGTCTGCAGCGCCGAATAGACCTCGCTGAAATTGATCGAGGCGGGCGCCGCCTCGAATGCCTTGAACATCGAGGTCCACAGCGGTGACACCGGCACGCGGATCTTGAAGCCCTTGAGGTCATCCGGACCGTTGATCGGCTTGGTCGACGACGTCGTCTGGCGGAAGCCGTTGTCCCAGATCTTGTCCATGACCACCAGGCCGGCCTTGTTGATCTGGCCGCGCACATAGGCGCCGAGATCGCCGTCCATGGCCTTCCAGACCGTGTCGTAGTCCGGGAACGCGAAGCCGATGCCATTGATCGACGCGGCTGGCACCAAGGTCGCGAGGATCAGGCCCGAGAGCGTGAAGAACTCGACGCCGCCGGAGCGGATCTGGCTCAGCATGTCCGTGTCGGAACCGAGCTGGTTGTTCGGGAATATCTGCAGGTCGAACTTGCCGTTGGTCTCGGCCTTGATCGCCGCCGCCATCTCCTTGGCGCGGACGTTGAGCGGATGGGAGTCGGGGAGGTTGTTGGCGTATTTGTACGTGAACTCGGCGCTCTCAGCGCGCGCCACATGCGGCGCTGCGACGGTGCCAATTCCACCCAGTACGGCTGACGCCGCGGAGGCCTTCAACAGCGCGCGTCGTGACAGGCTCATTCTCGTTTCTCCCTGGAGAAGCTTCTTCTCGTTGCATCGCGCCGCCGCAAGCATCGCCGGACGAATCCTGCGACATCAGCGACGTCGCCTGCGCTTATTGCAGCGATGGGCCGCAGCAGCAATATCGGCGTTCGCAGCAGGCCCCATGCGCAGCGCGAGTCTCGGCGATGGCGAGCGCCCATCAGCTTGGGCTGGCCGGGGGGTCTGAAGGGCCCGCGGCTGCCGTAAATTCGAGGATTCGGCGCCAAGCCATTGAACTCCCTCAGCATATAAATATTCCATAATATACCTTATGCGAATTGGCTGTGGGCGGTTGCCTGACGGTGGAAGCCGCACATCGGCCCGCCCAGCGCACGTCGGCGCCTGTGCGAAATCGCCCCCGCCTCGTCACGGCGCAGTCTTCGTTTGGTCAAAGCCCAGAGGTCAAAACCGCATCCTTCAGGATTGGGCACGGGCGTATCGTGAATGGGATCCGAAGACATGCCAGTTCAGTCGACGTCGAAGGAAGTTGATCCGGGTGATGTCGCGCTGCCGCCTGACGACGCTGTCTGCGAGGAGATCTATCAGCGGGTGCTGGCCGAGGTGCGCGCACGTATCGATCAGCGGATCGCCGCCATCGAGGCCCAGGCCGCCGCAGATGCTGTCGAGGCTGCCGAACCCGCTGCAGGCATCGAGCACCTGGAAACGCCTCCTCCGGCCCGGCGCCGGCCCGTATTGCGGGCCATGATCACGCTGATGGCGTCGGCCGGGCTCGTCGGCGCGGCCATCACCCTGGCGCGGGACCATACCGAGACCATCACCTCCGTCACCGACCGGATCGAAGCGGCGGTTCAATCCATCCGGCGCGAGAACGCTCAGACGGCGAATCCAGCCGTGACGCTGGAGACGGCGGCGAACGGATCGAGTGTGGCCGAGCCGGCTCCTGCCTCACCATCACCATCCGTTTCACCATCCGTTTCGCCAACACCGGAGACGTCACCGTCAGCATCATCAACGCGCTCCAGCGATCCATCCTCCGCGATGGCGGAGGCAACGTCGGAGCGTGACATGCCGCCCGCTCCCGACCGGGACGTTATGCCACTGATCGAGAAGATCGCGCATGATGTCGCCGAACTGCAGAGCGGGTTCCAGGAGTTCAAGTCCAGCCAGGAGCAAGCCAACCGCGATCAGGCCAGGGCGATCGAACAGCTGCAGGCAAGCCAGGACCAGCTGGTGCGCGCGGTCCGGGGGGCGAAGACCGAGGCCACGACGGTTGGCGCAGCCGTGCGCCTCCCACCCCGGCCGCCTCAGGCCCGCCCGCCTCGCTTCTAAGAAGTTCCGGCACGGTTCTCCCGGACGCGCAGGCATGTGCGGACTTTGCGATCAGCGAAATCGCCAGGCCCAGTGCGCGTCGCCCCGGTCGCGCCGCTCGACGATGTCGATCCTCATGAATCGGTCGTGCGCGAGCGCCGTGCCGACCCAGAGTTCGCTCCAGGCCTCGAACACGGCTGGCGGGAGGTTGTCCCGCTCGGACATCAGACGCCAGGACGTCTGGCGTACGAGGATCGAGTCGCGATCCGGCAACAGCTCTGCGTCGTCGCCTTGGCCGCGGGCCAGTCGCGCGAACGCCTTTGCGAACCCTGCGGCGCCAGGCTCGACGCCGCCAAGAAGCGCTGCGACCTCGTCGAACGTATGCATGCCGATCAGCCTCGCCGCGGCGCCGGCCAGATGGCCGCCTTCCTCCGGGCCGAGCACGGCCACCGTCTCCGGCACGATCGAGGTGATATACTCCATCGCATAGTTGCGGAGCACCTTGAGGAGCCGTTCTTCGGGCCAGGCATTCTCCGCGAGCTTGGGAGCGCGGGCCGGATCGAAAGCCGGGCAACGCTCGCCCGGCGAGAACTGAAGGCGTTCGTCCGGCACGAGATCGTGATCCCATTCCTTGTAGTAGCCTTCGAGGCCGGGCTGGCCGTCGACGGTCTGCCCGGTGCAGACGAAGCCGAGCCTGGGATTGCCGAGGACGACGCCATTGTTGGCGTGCCATCCGCGCAGCATCGCGCGCGACACCTCCGAGGGAATGCCGCAGATCGCCGTCCCCGACCAGATCCAGCGCGGCGGCGGATAGCGCACCCACGCCTTGCGATCGTTTTCGTAGACGTATTCGACCTTCACGCCGCCGACCTGATTGGACAGGTAATGGTACTGCGCACACGCGACCGCATGCGGCAGACCGTCGAGACCGAGCTTCTTCAACCCCGGAAGGAAGCGAGCCAGTTGCTGCCGCCGAAACGTCCGGAACACGATCTCCGCAGCGCGCTGCGGACCCGCCCGCGACGACAACATCAGGATGAGGCCGGTCAGGTAGGAGTGATAGATCAACTCGACGGCGCGACAGGCCGCAACGTCGGAAACGGGTGCGTGGCCATTCCCCTTCAATTGGCTCCCCTTCCCCACGCTCTCCGCTCAACCCTCACAGATAGTTCGCAGCGGCCTCGGCCTCGAAGCGGTCCGGCGGGCCTTCCCAGACGATCTTGGCATGATCCAGCACGTAGACGCGGTCGGCGTGCGGGAGCGCGAAGGTGACGTTCTGCTCGCCGAGCAGCACCGTGATCTTGGTGGTCTCGCGCAGTCGGTCGAGCGCCTTCGAGAGCGTCTCCAGGATGACCGGCGCGAGCCCGAGCGTCGGCTCGTCGAGGATCAGGAGCTTCGGCTTCATCATCAGCGCCCGCGCGATCGCCAGCATCTGCTGCTCGCCGCCGGACAGCGTGCGCGCCAGCTGCGGCTGCCGCGACTTGAGGATCGGAAACAGCCCGAACAGCCATTCGAGCCGCTCGGCACGCTCGGTGTCGGCCAGCGCATTGCCGCCGAGCTCGAGATTTTCGCGCACGCTCATGTCGCCGAACAACTCGCGCGTCTCCGGACATTGCACGATGCCTGAGCGGGCGATCTGCGCCGCCGTGCCGCCGGCAAGGCTGCGCCCTGCCCACTTCACCTCACCCGAATATGGCACCAGGCCCGAGATGGCGTTGAACAGCGTCGTCTTGCCGGCGCCGTTGAGGCCGACGACCGAGACGAACTCGCCCTCATGGACGTGCAGCGACACGTCCTGGAGCGCCTGCGCCTTGCCGTAGAGCACGCCGACCTTGTCGACCTGTAGCGCCGGCGTGACGTCCTTGAAGCTCGCCTCCGGCCGCGCGGTCGAGACCAGCGCGCCGCCGAGATAGACGCGCCGGACCGTCTCGTCCTGCATCACCTCGGTCGCCCTGCCCTCGGCGATCTTCTCGCCGAGATACATCGCCAGCACGCGGTCGACCAGCGCCGACACGCTCTTGACGTTGTGGTCGACCAGCAGCACGGCGTGGCCGTCGTCGCGGAATTCGCGGATGAGCTCGGAGAAGTCGGCGACCTCGGACGCCGTGAGGCCGGCGAAAGGCTCGTCCACCAGCACCAGCTTCGGGCTGCGCGCCACCGCCTTCGCAAGCTCGAGCCGGCGCAGATCGGCAAACGCCAGTGTCGGCGGCCGCCGGTCGATGACGCCGCCGAGGCCGACGCGCTCCGCAATGGCCCGTGCGCGCGCATCGACGTCCTTGTCGGCGAACAGCCGCGTCAGCTTGTCCGGCAGCAGCGCGACCTTGATGTTCTCCAGCACGGTCTGGCGCGCCAGCGGTCGCGAATGCTGGAACACCAGCCCGACGCCCATGCGCGCGATGCGGTGCGACGGCAGGCCCGCGAGCTCGACGCCGTCGAGCCTGACCGAGCCCGCGGTCGGCCGCTCGACGCCCATGACGCTCTTCATCGCGGTCGATTTGCCCGAGCCGTTCGGCCCGATCAGGCCGAGGATCTCACCGGGCCGGATCGAGAAGCTCAAATTTTTGACGGCGACGAGGCCGCCGAACCGTTTGGTGAGGCCGTTGACCTCCAGCATCGGAGCGCCACTCATGCCTTGGCCCCTCCCCTGATCATGCCGAGGAAGCCGTCGGGGAAGAAAAGGATGACCACGAGCGCAATCACGGAGACGATGAGGGTCGCGAGCTCGCCGAGCGGCCGCAGCAGCTCGCCCATGCCGATCAGGAAGATCGCGCCGATCGCGGCGCCGATGACGGTGCGCCGGCCGCCGAGCACCGCGGCGATGATGATCTGCACGCCGACGCCGACATCGACAAAGGTCGAGACCGAGGCCGTGCCCATGTAGAACACCATCAGCGCGCCGGCGAGCCCGGAGAAGAACGCGCTGACGACGAAGGCGGCGAGCTTGTGCTTGGTGACATTGAAGCCGAGCGCGCCGGCCTGGATCTTGTCTTGGCCACTCGCCTGCAGGATCAGCCCGATGGCGCTGCGCGACAAGCCGAACAGGATCGCTCCGCTCACCAGCATGAAGCCGAGCGCGATCCAGTAGTTGGTCCTGGCATCGATCGAGATCACGTCCGGCACGGCGAGGCCGATCTCGCCGCCGGTCAGCCCTGCGGCAACGACGATGAAGTTCTGCAACATCAGCACGGCCACCAGCGTGGTCAGGCCGAAATAAGGCCCGCTGACGCGCAGCGCCGGCAGCGCCAGCACGACGCCGCCGACGACCGCCGCCAGTGCGCCGGCGGCGATGCACAGCCAGATCGACAGGCCCGGCGAGAAGTGCGCATCGAGAATGCCGGCCGTATAGGCGCCGACGCCGATCAGGAAGGTCGGTCCGAAATTGACCTCGCCGGCGAAGCCGAACAGCAGATCCCAGGACATCGCGAACACGGCCGTGTAGTACGCGACCGTCAGCAGCCCGAGGACGTAGCCTGAGACGTAGGTTGGCAGGATCAGAGCCACGATCACCGTCAGGAGCGCGATCCAGAACAGCCGCGACATAACGAATGCAGGCATGCTCACCTCCGTCCGAACAGCCCTTGCGGGCGCAGATACATGACGATGACGAGCAGCAGCAGCGCCGGGATCGTCCGGTAGGCCGGCGAGATCAGATAGGCCGTTCCGGTCTCGAGATAGCCGACGACATAGGCCGCGATCAGCGAGCCTGACACGCTGCCGAGGCCGCCGAGCACGACGATCGAGAACGCGCTCGCCGTCAGCGGTCCGACGCTGTAGGAGCTGACGCCCAGGAACATGCCGAGCAGGATGCCGGCAACGCCCGCCAGCAAGCCGTAGATCGCCCAGACGGTGAGATAGATCGACGACAGCTCGATGCCGAGCAAGGTGACGCCGCGCGGGTTCATCGACGCCGCCATCACGGCCTTGCCGCGCCTGGTGCGGTTGACCAGGAACCACAGCAGCCCGATCGCGACCCAGCAGATCACGGCGGTGAAATACTCGTTCTTCGGCGTACGCACGCCGAACACCGTGGTCACGCCCTCGACGATGGGCAGCACTGTCTTGGCGTTGTTGGTGAACAGATACGCGATCGCCTCCTGGATGATGATGCCCCACAGCAGCGTCGCGGTCAGGATGAAGATCTCCTTCTCGGATTCGGCGATGATCTTCGATCGCTGGATCGGCCTGACGGCGATGAAGTAGGTGGCGAACGCCAGGATGAAACCGGCGATGACGCCGATCAGCGCCCCCGTGTAGGGCCCGACGCCGAGCTCGCTGGCGGCGGCCCAGGCGGCGACCGCGGCGCCGACCATGATGGCGCCGTGAGAAAGGTTGAGAACGCCGGAGACACCGAAGATGAGCGTGAAGCCGGTTGCGCCCAGGGCATACAGCGCGCTGATGGCAAAGCCATCGATCAAGATCTGCCAGAAAAGCATTGAAAATCGACCTGCAACGTCAGACTGAGGCACCAAGAAAATGGGCCGCTCCTTGAAGGAGCGGCCCCGCGATGCGTCAGTTGCTGGCCGCCTTGAGCTTGATGAAGGACGGCCAGGTTGCGGTGCCGGAGGCGAGCTCCTTGGGCCAGACATTGACCTGCTTGCCGTTCTGCCACTGCAGCATCAGTCCGGTGATGTAGCCCTTGCCGGTCCGCAGCGCGTGCGGGTTCGGATCGCCCTTCGGCTTGAAGGCGATGCGGCCAATCGTGCCGACATAGTCGGTCGCTTCCATCGCCTCGACCATCTTGTCGGGATCGGTGCCGCCGGCCCGATGGATCGCGTCCGCGATCATGTAGACTTCGTCGTAGGAGGTGTAGCCGGCATAGGATGGGAAGTTTCCGAACTTCTTCTGATAGGCATCCACGAACGGCAGTGTCTTCGGCGTCACCGCGACGCCCGGCCCCGATACGGCATTGTACATGACGCCCTCGACGGCGCCGTTGGTGTCCTTCCAGAAGGTCGAGTTGGTCGCCTGCGAGGAGATGCCGAACATCGGGATCGGCACCTGCTGGCTCTTCCACTGCACGGTCGGCTGGGTGCCGACATGCGAGATGCCGGTGATCATGACGTCCGGCTTCAGGCCTTCGATCTTGTTGAAGATCGGTGTGAAGTCGGTGGTATCAGGCGACATGCGGATATGGTCGACGACCTTCAGCCCGATCTCCGGCAGGCACTTCTCGTAGCCGGCGTCGAGCGGCGTCGTCCACGCTGCATCCTCGCTCATGATTACCGCGGTCTTCATCTTGTAGGGTTCGACCAGCAGATCCTTGGCCGCGTCGCAGACGAGGCCGGCCAACGAGGTCGAGGTCAGATAGCCATGGAAGGTGTATTTGAGCTGGTCGTAGTTCTTGGCGATGTTCTGGGTGATGACGTCGGATGCGGCGCCTGGCGTGATCATCAGCGTCTTGAGGCGCCCTGCCCACGGCTCCAGCGCCAGCACGACCTCGGAGATGTAGCTCGCAATGACGGCGTTGACCTTGTCCTCGCTGACGGCGCGCTGGAAGGCACGCACCGATTCCGCCGAGGAGGAGTGATTGTCGTAGACGACGATCTCGATCTTGCGCCCGTCGACGCCGCCCTTAGCATTGATCTCCTCGGCGGCCAATTGCGCCGCGGGAGCGATCGACGAGCCTGCGACGGCCTGGGCTTCGGCGATGACGCCGATCTTGATGGGATCGGCGGCCATGGCGGCCGAGGAGACGAGCGCAGTTGCGCAGCTCGCAAGCAAGATGGACTTGAGCGAAATCATGAAACCTCCCGAATCCTTATGCCTCTGACGGGCAGGCCCAACTTTGGTCTCCGATATGCCAGTGGGCAAGGGAACATCCGGCAACGTGCTCTGCGCTCAGCGCATTGTGATAGCGCGCCGCGCTCATGGCTGATGGAACATCGTACAAGACTGCCTCATTCCTGCGCGCCGCCCAGACACATCCGCTGCATTGCAGCAACGGATATTCCGAGTCGCAGAAGGCCCACGTCCTTACGACCAGGCGGTGCCGGTGCCCTCGATCTACATGAAGCTTCTCGTCTGAAGCGGCGACCTCAACTCAGCCAAACTGGCGCAAGTGTCCAAGCATCTCGTGCACGTCGTAGGTCATGACGGCGAGCAGCGCCGCGAGCGCGAGATAAGTCCCGGCATATTCGAGCTTCGTCTGCAGCGTCGTGCCGTAATAAGCAACGTTCTCGGGCGCGCCGGGATCGAAGCGCCAGGCCTTCATCAGTTGCGGGGCTGCGAGGATGGCGATGATGAACAGCATCGGGCTCGGCCGATAGAGCATCAAGGCCAGCAGCAAGGGAACGCCGAGCAGCCAGATGCGCGGGCTCAGCACGCTGGTGATGCGGCCGCCGTCCAGCGGCGAGATCGGCAGCAGGTTGAACAGGTTGAGGAACAGGCCGGAATAGGCGATCGCGAGCAGCAGATTGCTGTCTTCCGATCTTGCCAACAAATAGACCGCGAGCGCCGCGGCGGTCCCGACCAGCGGACCGGCGAGTGCCACATAGGCCTCCGTCTCGACGTCGACCGGCTGCTCCTTGAGCGCGATCCAGGCGCCGACGAACGGGATGAAGGCGGGAGCGCCGACGTCGAGACCGCGCTGGCGCGCGGCGACGTAGTGCCCCATCTCATGAGCAAACAGCAGAGCGATGAAACCCGCCGCGTAGCGCCAGCCCCAGATGCCCGCATACACGACCAGCGACAGCAGCATCGTGCCGCCGCTCATGGCGAGCTTCCCCCATTTCAGGCCGGAGAACAGGATCAGCAGGAGTGCCTTCACGCGGGCCCGCCCGCGTTGTCGCCGCGCGGCTTGCGGCGCAGGAAGTTCATGACCGCGGCCCCGGCGCCGACGACGGCGAAGATGATGATCTTGGCGAACTTCAGGACGAACGCACCGGCCAGCGCCAGCAGCCCGAGCTTCTTCGCGGCAACGCCGCCGACCAGCGCCAGCAAGCCATATTCGGCGATCCGATCCGTGCCGGCGCTGAAATCCTCATAGCGCTTGCCGGCATTGTAGGAGAGATCGGACAGCAGCTCGTGCGCGACAGCCTTGTCGCCCGCGATCCGCTCCGAGCCGGACAGCAGGTTCAGGCTGAAATAGCCGTCACGCCCGAGCGCGTAGGTGTTGTAGTTGACGTTCTTCGGCGCGTCGTCGGGCTGACCCTTCTCCTTGGCGAGCAGCGACCAGACGAGACGATGCGTCGTGGCATCGTAGGCCGGCGGCTCGACCCAGCCGACCACGGCCATTTCCGGAAATCCGCGCGCCGCACGGTCCTTGTTCGCCTCTTCGGCGCCGGCGCGGAGGTTGCTCAGGAGATCGTCCGCGTTCCAGCTCTTGGCGTCGTCGTCTTTGATGTAGCCTTCCTTGATGTGCTTGATGACCACCATCCAGTCGTCGTTCTGGCGCCTGCCGACGACCAGCCCGACGAAGGTCGCGTCGTTGACGACGTTGCCGAGCGCGCGAAGGACCCGCAGGCCTTCGTTCTTCGGGACGTAGAAGTAGTCGGCCGGAAGCTTCAGCTTGCCCTGGTCGATCAGCACGATGTCGCTTGGTCCGTCGGTGCCCGCTTGGCTCGCTGCCTGCCAGGCGGCCATCAGTTCAGCCTTGCGCGTGGCCTCATCCAAGGGCACGGCCTGCGCGTGAGCAGACAGGACGACGAACGCTGCGCACAACACTGCGCGCGCAATGACAATCAAGCTTTGCACCGGCCCCAATCCCCCAAAAACATCGGTCGGATAGTACCTCGAAGGCTCGGCAGCGCGCAACCAAAGGCCGATTGAGGCCTCTCGAAGCGATCGACTGGCGCTGCAGCGAGGGAGAGATGGTCCGAAAAGGCCCCCTCCTCGTCACGACGCTGTCTTGCTTTCGGCCAAAGCGGCGGGTCGAGTCACGTTTGAAAATTCAAAGAGAACATCGGCGTCGGCGGCGGGCCAAGGGTTTGGGGATCAGCAATGCAGTCCACACAGAACGTGCAACAGATTGATCAGAGCGAGATCGGCCTCGCCCCTGAGAAGCCCGAGAAGGCAGGCTACGATCAACTGTACCGGCGGGTCCTGCGCGAGGTGCTGACCCGGATCGATACGCGGCTTGCGGCGATCGAGAAACCCGGCATGGCGGCGGATGCCGCGGCGGCAGCGAGCACGAGCGGGGCGGCAAACGCCGGGGCCAGCCGCTGGGCGCGGGTGAAGGCCCCCCTCGGCAGGCTGCGCGGGCGCAACGCCGTGGGTCTCGCGCTGCTGGTCGTGCTGGTCGGCGGCTCGGTCGCCTGGTCGCAGCGCGACGTCGGCACGTCACTGATGGACCGCTGGATGCCGGGCGCCAGCGAAGCGACGCAGGACGAGGCGACGGCTCAGCAGGGCAGCGAGGATGCCATGATGTCGAATGCCTCGCTGAGGGGAGCGGAAGACACCACCGGCTCCCGCGAGCCCGCGACGTTGATGCAGAGGATGGCGCGCGACATCGCCGATCTGCAGCAGGGCATCGAACAGATCAAGTCCACACAGGATCAGGCCAGCCGCGATCACACCCGCGCCATCGAGCAGCTACAGGCCGGCCAGGATCAGCTGATGCGACTGGTGTCACGAATGTCCAACCAGGCGGTGCAGGCACGCGGCACGGTCCCCCCAGGCCCGCCCCAGCAGATCATCGTCACGCCGCAGCAGCGGACCACGACGGGAATGGCCCGGCCGCAGCCGGCGCAGCCGCAGGGTTCGACGTTCGGGACACTCTTTACCCGCAACACCTCGGGCATTCAGCCGCCGATGCCGCGTTGATGGTGTGATCGGCAGCGGCCATCGGTAGCGGCCTTTGCGCTGCCGATGCGCCCATTTGCCGACCGGTCCTTACGAGCAGGTGTGAACGCGCCCGTCGTAGCCGCGATAGGTGCCCTTCTCCGCATCGTAGGTACGGAAGCTCTTGCAATTGACACCACCCCTCTTCGCTTCGCTCTCGGGCTTGCTGCGGGCGCGGAGCTTCCGCTTGGCCGGCTTGGCGTCGTCCTCGGCGTGATGAGCATGCGCGTTCGCTTTGCCGTGCCGTTCGGGCTTGGCTGACGGGGCTGCGGTATCCTGCTTCACAGCCGCCTTCTGCGGTACCGCCGCTGAAGGCGCCGTGGCCGGCGGCTCGGATGTCTTGGGCTCGGCCGGCGCTACCGCAGGCTTCGCCTCGGCAGCGGTGGCCGGCTGTTCCGCCGGCGCAGCGGCCGCCGGCTTGCTCTCCGCCGCCTTCTCCTCGGCCTTCCCTTCGAGCTTCTCCGGTACGGGCGCGTCCTTGGCGACGGCGGCGGGCTGAACGGCCGGAGCGGGCTCTGCCGGTTTCGACTCGGTCACGGCCGGCTTCTGGCCGACGTCGGTGGCGGAGTTCGGTTCGACCTTGGTCTCGGATTCGGCCTCGGCCGGCTTGCTCTCGGCCGCAACATCCGTCGCGGTTTTTTCGGTCGATACTTTGTCCGCCGGCTGCGGGCTGGCGCTGTCAGTGGACTGAACGGGCTTGGTGTCCACAGCGGCCGGCTCGGCGGGCTTCTCGGCCGTCTTCTCAGGCTCGGCCGCAGCCGCCGGCTTGCCGGCCGTCGGCGCGGCAGACTGCTCCGTGGCGGGCTTGGCCGCATCGTTCGCGGCTCCCTGGGCCCAGGCGCTGGAGCCAGCGATCACTCCGAGGACGCACAACAGAACGCCCGCGCGGACGGCTGGCGGACAGACAACGGAAACTTGCATGCTGGAAAACTCGCTTGAGGGGCCGGCAGATTGCCGGTTTAAGTCATCTGCAGCCAGCTTTCGCCACGAAAACTGCGTGCGCGCAAAAGAGTCGCACAAGGTGTGCTTTCCGCATCATGGATTTGCAATCGCGGCGTGAAGTCCGGCGCGCCGACACTCAATGCGTCGGGTGCCGAGGGTACATTGGCCGCCTGAATGGCGTGGACTGGGTCCGGCTGGACCCCCGGGTGACGTCGCGGCGCTTCACGCGCTCACGGCGTTGCGGCTGATCACGTGATGGTAGTACGACGCGCTGAGCTTGGGCGTGCGCACCTGGGTGTCGAAGTCGACGTAATAGATGCCGAAACGCTGCTTGTAGCCGAACACCCACTCGAAATTGTCCAGCAGGCTCCACAGGAAGTAGCCCTTCACGGGCACGCCCTCGGACGTTGCGCGCTGGAGCTGGGCGAGATAATTGCGCAGATACATCACGCGGTCGAGGTCGTGGACCTTGCCGTCGGCGGTCAGCTTGTCGTCCGATGAGGTGCCGTTCTCGGTGATGTAGATGGTCTGGAGATTCCAGATCTTGGCGGCGAGCTTCGGCACCCAATAGGCCGTCTCCGGACCGACCTGCAGCCAGGGGGAGCTCATATGCGGGAACGAGGACGGCATCGGCAGCACGTCGAAGCCGGCCGCGCGGTCCGACGCGACGACATAGGCTTGCGGCGCGTAGATGTTGAGGCCGACGAAATCGACCGGCGCCGAAATGATCTTCAGTTCGTCGGCGGTGAATTTCGGCGCATCCTTGCCGGACCACGCCAGGAAACCGTCCGTGTAGCGCCCCTCGAGGATGACGTTGAGGAAGCCCGCATTCAATTCGCGCGTCGCGATCTCGGCGGCGCGGATGTTCTCCGGCGTGTCGATCGCCGGCAGGCAGGCCGTGATGTTCTCGGCTACGCCGACGCGCATGCCGGTTTGCCCGCCGGCGCGGATGGCCTGGACGGCGAGACCGTGCGCCAGAGCCACGTGATGGCGCGCCTGGTTGACCTGCTGCTGCGGCAGCTTCAGCCCGGGCGCGTCGACGCCGAGGCCATAGCCGAACGGGATGAAGCGGCCGCATTCGTTGATCGTGAAGATGGTCTTCACACGGTCGCCGAGATGCTGCGCGACGTAGCCCGCATAATGCGCAAAGGCCCTGGCCGTGTCGGCCGAGAGCCAGCCGCCGACCCGGTCCTGCAGCGCCTGCGGCAGATCCCAATGATACAGCGTTGCGTACGGCGTGATGCCGTTGGCCAGGAGCTCGTCGACGAGGCGGTTGTAGAAGTCGAGGCCCTTCAGATTGGGCGTCAGCCCGCCGTCGGGAAACAGCCGGGGCCAGGCGATCGAGAACCGATAGGCCCGGCAGCCGAGCTCCTTGATCAGCCGCACGTCGCCCTTGTAGCGGTTGTAGTGATCACAGGCGACGTCGCCGGTGCTGCCGTCCTCGATGTTGCCCTGCAGATGCGTGAACACATCCCAGATCGACGGTCCGCGGCCATCGGCCGTGGCCCCGCCCTCGATCTGATACGACGACGTCGCCGTCCCCCACACGAAATCGGCGGGAAACCGCCGCCCGGCATCCTCCTTCACCGCGCTCTCCTCCGCCTGCGCCGGGCCATTGGCCGCCCCAAGGGCAGCCAGCCCGGCCAGCTTTGCAAGATCACGGCGGGAGACGTCGTTCGGCATTGATGAACCTCAAACCTCTGTCGCTTTCGCGCCCGATTGGGACAACGAAGGCCCTACGAACCATATCTGGGCCCCGATTTGAACAGCCCGGGATGGCGGCAATGGAGCGACCCCGATCACATCTGCGTCCCGCCCCGTCGCGTCAACGGCCGAGGACGCAACGCTCGGCATTTTGACCGCCGCACGGCTGCGGCGGCCGTTGAACACGGCGGCACGCACCGAGGGAGCCACCTCGGCTCGACAGCGGTGCCCGATTACGCCTATGGTTGAGTCATGACGGATCACGATCACCATCACGACCATCCGCACGATCACTCGGACCTGTCCGAGACCGATCTGCGCGTTCGCGCGCTCGAAAGCATCCTGACCGAGAAGGGGTATATCGATCCTGCTGCGCTCGACGTGCTCATCGAGACCTATGAGAGCAAGGTCGGTCCCCGCAACGGCGCCCAGGTCGTGGCGCGGGCCTGGACCGATCCCGCCTATCGGGCGCGCCTTCTTGCCGAGGCCACGCCGGCGATCGGTGAGCTCGGCTATGCCGGCCGCCAGGGCGAGCACATCGTGGCGGTCGAGAACACGCCGGATCTGCACAACATGGTCGTGTGCACGCTGTGCTCCTGCTACCCGTGGCCCGTGCTCGGCCTGCCGCCGGTCTGGTACAAATCGGCGCCCTATCGCGCCAAGGCGGTGAAGGATCCGCGCGGCGTCCTGAAGGATTTCGGCTTCGAGCTGCCGCCGACGACGAAGATCCGGGTGTGGGATTCGACCGCCGAGGTCCGCTATTTCGTGTTGCCGATGCGTCCCGCGGGGACCGACGGCTGGAGCGCGGAGCAGCTCGCCGAACTCGTCACGCGCGACAGCATGATCGGCACCGGGCTGCCGAAGCAACCGCATGAGGTCGGTAGCTGATGGATGGCGCGCATGACATGGGCGGCGTCGCCGGCTTCGGTCCGGTCCGCCCCGAGCCGAACGAGCCGGTGTTTCACGCCGAATGGGAGCGTCGTGCGTTCGCCATGACGCTGGCAATGGCGACGCCCGGCGGCTGGAACATCGACATGTCGCGCTTCGCGCGCGAGAACCGTCCGCCGGACGATTACCTCGGCATGAGCTACTACCAGATCTGGCTCGCGGGCATCGAACGGCTGATGCAGGAGCGGCATCTGGTCGACGCCGATGAGATCGCCGCCGGCGAGGCGCTGCATCCGGCCAGGCCCGTCGCCAGGATCCTCACTGCAGATGCCGTCGCGGCGACCCTGCGTCGCGGCGGTCCGACCGAACGCGCGGAAACCAAGCCGGCGCGGTTCGCCGTCGGCGACCGCGTGCGCGCCAAGGACATCCATCCGGCGACGCATACGCGGCTGCCGCGCTATGTGCGCGGCCATCTCGGCCGCATCGAGGCGATCCGGGGCGTGCACGTGTTTCCCGACAGCAACGCCCATGGCGGCGGCGAAGACCCGCAATGGCTCTACACGGTGTCGTTCAGCGGCGCCGAGCTGTGGGCCGACGCGCCCGATCCGCTGCTGGAGGTGACGGTCGACGCCTTCGAGCCCTATCTGGAGCCAGCCCGATGACACCGGACCGTGAGGCGGCGGTCGCGGCGACGCGCGCCCTGCCCGGCATTCCCGTCGATGACAGTGGGCCCGTGTTTCGCGAGCCGTGGGAAGCGCACGCCTTCGCGATGGCCGTCACGCTGCACGCCCGCGGCCTCTTCACCTGGCCCGAATGGGCGGCTGCGCTCGCCGAGGAGATTTCGCGCGCGCAAGCGTCTGGTGATCCCGATTGCGGCGATACCTATTACCGGCACTGGCTGGCGACGCTCGAGCGGCTCGTCGCCGAGAAGGGCGTCACCTCCGCGGACGCGCTGACGCGTTACCGCGATGCCTGGGATCACGCTGCCGATCGCACCCCGCATGGCAGGCCGATCGAGCTCAAGCCCGAGGATTTCGTCGGTTGAGCCCTTCGTGCGCGTCGTAAGAATGCTTAATGCCCGGTGAGCGGGCGATCCTGCTTTTGGTGGGCCGGTCTTAACGGCCGGCTATTCATGCCGCGAACAGCCGTATTCGTTCGAAATTGAACATTCATCAGTGCGTCCGTAGCGTCCCGCATCTTCTTTGCTGAAGTTGAGGGGGACGTCGAAATGCCCGCGCCAGAGTTCGCCACCATCGTCGACACGCTCGCCGGCGTGCGCCAGGACTATCACGAGAAGCTCAAATCGATTCCGCAATACGAGGCCTTCCTGCTGATCGAAAGCTCGACCGAGAAGGCCGCGGGCGCCCTGCACGGCACCGAGGCGTCGGGCTCCTCCATCGCCACCGACGTGATCGACTCGCTGCAATATGCGCGCAACCGGTTCGAGCAGCACATGGCCTCGATCCCGGAATATCGCGTGCTGGTGGCGATCGACCGCGTGATCAAGGAGATCTCGCAGCATCTCGGCCTCACGCCGGCTGATGAGGCGCCTGCCGCAGAGAGCCCCGCCGCGGCCGCCGAGCAGCCCGCCGAAGCTGCTGAGGCAATGGCGAGCGCCGAAACCGACGCCTCCGCCGAAGAGACCGCGCCCGTCGAGCCGGCCCAGCCCGAAATGGCCGAAGACGAAACGGCTTCAGCCGAGGACGAGCCGGTCGAAGCCGGGGCCCCCACCCTGCGTGTCGTCGATACTCCGGCGAAGTCGCCATCGATCGTGCCCGCCGATCAGGATGATGCCGCGGAGGACGACGACATCGTGGTGCTGAACGCACCCGCCTGGGAGAAGAGCGGCAAGGACGCCAAGGACGAGATCACCGCGCGTCTCGTTGCGCAGGCGGCCTCCGCTGCCGCCAACCAGGCCGATGACGGCCACGACGTCGCCGATGCCGATCTCGTCATCGTCAGCCAGCGCGAGCCGTCGGACACCGAAGCCGCCTGAGCGCTCGTCTGTCGCGCAACTCTCCGCGGGGCTCGAGGGCCCCGCTTCCGATTCAGGATGGCCCGCCCACCGCGATGTATTCGCGCCATCCCTTGGCGCGCAGCTCGCAGGCGGGACACTGCCCGCAGCCATGGCCCCAATCGTGCCGCGCCCCCCGCTCGCCGAGATAGCAGGTGTGCGACTGGTCGCGGATCAGGTCGACGAGGCCGGTGCCGCCGAGATCGTGCGCCAGCTGCCAGGTCGCGGCCTTCGACAGCCACATCAACGGCGTATGCAGCTCGAACGCGCGCGCCATGCCCAGGCTCAGCGCGTTCTGCAGCGCCTTGATGGTTTCGTCGCGGCAGTCCGGATAGCCCGAATAGTCCGTCTCGCACATGCCGCCGACGATGTGGCGGATGCCGCGGCGATAGGCGAGCGCCGCGGCGAAGGTCAGGAACACCAGGTTGCGGCCCGGCACGAAGGTGTTGGGCAGGCCGTCGGCGCCCATCTCGATCGCGACGTCGCGCGTCAGCGCCGTCTCCGAGATCGCAGCCAGCGTCGGAATGTCCAGCGTGTGGCTGTCACCGAGCTTGACCGCCCAGTCGGGACGCAGGCGCGCGATGCCCTCGACCAGCCGGTCGCGACAGGCGAGCTCGATCGCATGGCGCTGGCCGTAGGCGAATCCGATCGTCTCGACGCGCGCGAAGCGGTCGAGCGCCCAGGCCAGGCACGTCGTGGAATCCTGCCCGCCCGAGAACAGCACCAGGGCCGTCGTGTCCTGCTCATTCATGGCTCCCGCTTAGCATCATCGACGGGTCGGGCCAACCTGCGGAGCGATCCCGCGTCATGGCCTTTTTGCTGGGAGCCGCGCGCCGCTTGGGGCATACAGGACAGGATCGAACGATGCTGTCAGGACCTGCCCATGATCCCTTCCCGCGACATCTCCCGCCTGATCGAGATCATGGCGGCGCTGCGCACGCCGGTCACCGGGTGTCCTTGGGACGTCGAGCAGACCTTCCAGACGATCGCGCCCTACACCATCGAGGAAGCCTATGAGGTGGCCGACGCGATCACGCGCGACGACATCGACGATCTGCGCGAGGAGCTCGGCGATCTCCTGCTGCAGGTGGTCTATCACGCCCGCATCGCCGAGGAGCAAGGCGCGTTCGCGTTCGGCGACGTCGTCGAGGGCATCACGAAGAAGATGATCCGCCGCCATCCGCATGTGTTCCCGGACAAGGACGGCAACGTCACCCAGCCCACCAAAGGCACCTGGGACCGCATCAAGGCCGAGGAGAAGGCCGAGCGCGCCGCGCGGCGGTCGCCCGAGGCGCAGACGGTCAAGTCCCCGCTGCTGTCGGGCATCAAGGCCGGACAGCCGGCGCTGGTGCGCGCGATGGAGCTGCAGCGCAAGGCTGCGACCGTCGGCTTCGACTGGAACGATCCGCGCGCGGTGTTGCAGAAGATCCGCGAGGAGGCCGATGAGATCGAGGCCGCGCTCGACAACAAGGACGCGACCGAGCTGACCGAGGAGACCGGCGATCTCCTGTTCGCGCTGGTCAATCTCGCCCGCCATGCCGATGTCGATCCGGAGACCGCGTTGCGCGGCACCAACGCCAAGTTCGAGCGCCGCTTCGCGCACATCGAGCAGGCGCTGACGGCCAAGGGCCGCAGCCTCGAAGAAGCGTCGCTCGACGAGATGGACGAGCTGTGGAACGAGGCGAAGCGGCTGGAGAAATAGCGCCTGCTGCACCGAGGCCGAGATCAGCCGCCCTTGCCCGACAGCACGGCCTTCGCGATCTCGACGAAGCGCTGCGCGGCTGGCGACAATCCGAAATCGGCGCGGCTCAGCAGCGAGACGTGCCGATGGATCGTCGGCTGCGACAGCGGTATGGCAACGAGCGTCGGAAATTGTGCCTTCGGCAGCATGTGCGCGGGGAGGATGCTCAGGCCTGCGCCCTCCGCCGTGAGCGCCAGCGCGGTGGTGATCAGCGACACCTCCCAGGCCGGCTTCAGCGCCCGCCCTGTCTGCGCCAGCGCCTCGTCGATCTGACTGCGGATCCGCGTGCCGTGACGCATCGTGATCAGGTCGGAGCTCATGATGCCGTCCCACGTCAGGCGGCGGTGCTTCTCGAACCGGCCGTCCTTGATGCCGATGGCCGACAGCGGACTTTGCATCAGTGTGTCGATCCGGACCTCCGGCACGCCCTCGTCCTCGACGCTGCCGAGGCCGAACTCCGCCTGCCCGGCCATCACGATCGCGAGGAGTTCGTCGGGGGCGACATCACGCAGGTCGATCCTCACCTCGGGATGGCGCGACCGGAAGGTCGCGAACACGCGTGGCAGCAGCGCCGACGCGACGCCCGCTGAGACCGCGATGGAAATCCGGCCGGCCTTGATCTCGGCAAGGTCGCGCATCCGCTGCGACAGCCCCTGCGTCCCCGCCAGGATGCGTTCCGCGGCGGTGATCGCCTCGCGGCAGGCCGCCGTCGGATGCAGCGCCCGCGTCGTGCGATCGAACAGCTTGAGCTGAAAGTTCTCCTCGATCTGCCGGATCAAGAGGCTGATCGCCGACTGCGTGACGCGCAGCTCGGCGGCCGCCCTGGTGATGCTGCCGAGCCGATACACCAGGACCAGGGCCTCCAGTTGCCGCAGGGTCGGGGGCATTAGCTTTCCTTATGAATGAATGAGAATTTTGTGGCTAATCGAAAGAGTTTGATCATGCAACATATTTGCAAACAGCCGGAGCGGCGAAGCGGCCCGGCAACAACAAGCACATGGGGAGGGACATTTGACGCAGGCGATCAATCTCACGCGCTACGTCGACGAGCGGCCGCTGTCGGGATTCCAGATCCGGGTGATCTGCCTGTGCGCGCTGGTCGTCGGGCTCGACGGCTTCGATGCCCAGGCGCTCGGCTTCGTCGCCCCTGCCCTCAGCAAGGATTTGCATCTGGCGCCGGGCGCGTTGGGGCCCGTGTTCGGTGCGTCCCTGTTCGGCGTGATGATCGGCTCGCTGGTGTTCGGCGCGCTGGCCGACTATCTCGGACGCAAATGGCTGGTGGTGGCCGGCGTTCTCGTATTCGCGCTCGGCTCGCTGGCGACGACGCAGGCCACCAGCATATCCGACCTCGTCGTCCTCCGCTTCGCGACCGGAATCGGGCTCGGCGGCGTCCTGCCCAACACCATCGCGCTGACCGGCGAATATTCCCCGCAGCGTCGCCGAACCTTGCTGATCATGCTGATGTTCATGACCGTGTCGCTGGGGTCGGCGATCGGCGGAGCGGTCGCGGCCAAGCTCATCACCGCCTATGGCTGGCAGATCATCTTTCTCATTGGCGGCGCTCTGCCGCTCATCCTCTGTCCGGTCCTGATCGTCTGGCTGCCGGAATCGCTCTCGCTGATGGCGCTCGATCCGCGCAGGAGCGAACGCGTGCGCACGTTGCTGGCGCGCATCGATCCCACGGCCCAGCTTCCGGCCGATGCGCGGTTCACGATCGTCGAGGAGAGCGGCAAGGGCTTCCTGCTGCCGCAGTTGTTCACCAAGCGGCGCCTGCTCCCGACCCTGCTGCTGTGGGTGATGTTCTTCATGAACATGATGGACATCTATTTCCTCAACAGCTGGCTGCCGACGCTCACACATGGTGTCGGGCTTGACGTCCAGGCGGCGATCGCCGTCGGCATCGCCTTCCAGCTCGGCGGCATGCTTGGCACCGTCGGGCTCGGCCTGCTGATCGAAAAGTTCGGCTTCGATCGCGTCCTGTTCGCGACCTACGTCGCCGGCTTCCTCTCGATCATCACCATCGGCATCGCCGGCGCCTCGTTGCCGATCCTGGTGCCCGCGGTCTTCATCGCCGGCGTCGCCGTGATCGGCGGACAGATCGGCTGCAACGCCTACGCGGCGCGGATCTATCCGACCTACATCCGTGGCACCGGCATCGGCTGGGCGCTCGGCATCGGCCGCTTCGGCTCGATCCTCGGCGTCACGCTCGGCGGGCTGATGCTCGCGGCGAAATGGGACGTGTCGTCGCTGTTTCAGGCGAGCGCGGTGCCGCAGCTGTTTTCGGCACTGGTGATCCTCGGCCTTGCCGTCCTTGGCATGCGCGGCAGTCTTCCGAGCGCCGGCGACGCGCAGCGGGACACGCTTTCGACAGCCGAGCGTGCCTAGGTTCAAATTAAAAAGAGAACTGACATGAAGACGATTCAAACCCAGGTGCTCATCGTGGGTGCCGGCCCGGTCGGGCTGACCGCCGCCATGGACCTTGCCTCGCGCGGCATCGACGTCGTCGTCGCCGAGATCAGGCGCGCCGGAGAGCCGCCCAACGTGAAGTGCAACCACGTTTCCGCGCGGTCCATGGAGGTGTTCCGCCGCCTTGGTATCGTCCAACACGTGCGCGAAGGCGGCCTGCCGGCCGACTTTCCCAACGACTGCGCCTATCGCACCGCGGTCGTCGGCCGCGAGCTGACCCGCATTCCGATTCCGTCCCGCCAGGATCGCTATACGGCGACCGGTGGACCCGACACCGATTGGCCGACGCCCGAGCCGCCCCATCGCATCAACCAGATCTATCTCGAGCCCATCCTGTTCGCTTGCGCCGAGGCGCAACGCGGCATCACGATTCTCAACCGCGTCGAGGTCGATCGGTTCGACCAGGATGAAGACGGCGTGGTCGCGCGGGCGCGCGATCTCGACACCGGCCAGGACATCACCATTTCGGCCGATTATCTGATCGGCTGCGATGGCGGCCGCTCCGCGGTGCGCAAGCTGATCGGCGCACGGCTCGGCGGCACCGATGTCGTACAGCGGGTGCAGTCGACCTACATCCGTGCCCCCGCGCTGAAGGACCTGATCACCCAGAAGCCGGCCTGGATGACGATGTCGCTCAACCCGCGGCGCTGCGGCACTACCGTCTCCATCGACGGCCGCGACAACTGGCTGATCCACAACCACCTCGCGGCCGAGGAAGTCGAATTCGACAGTGTCGATCGCGACTGGGCGCTGCGCACCATTCTCGGCGTCGACGACCGTTTCCAGTATGAGATCATCAGCAAGGAGGACTGGATCGGACGCCGCCTGGTGGCGGACCGCTTCCGCGATCGCCGCACCTTCATCTGTGGCGATGCCGCGCATCTGTGGATTCCCTATGCCGGCTACGGCATGAATGCGGGGATCGCCGATGCGGTCGACCTGTGTTGGATGCTCGCCGGCGTGCTGCACGGCTGGGCTGCCCCCGCCCTGCTGGACGCCTATGAGGCGGAGCGTCAGCCGATTACCGAGCAGGTGTCGCACTTCGCGATGAACCATGCGCTCGCCGTGATGAGCCAGCGGCGCGCCGTGCCTGCCGAGGTCGAAATGGAGGGCCCCGTCGGCGACGCGGCGCGTAGCAAGGTCGGCAAGGCCGCCTACGATCTCAACGTGCAGCAATATTGCTGCGCCGGCTTGAACTTCGGCTACTACTATGACCGGTCACCGGCCATTTCGTACGATGGCGAGACGCCGCCGCCCTACGGCATGGGCCATTTCACTGCGTCCACGGTGCCGGGCGCACGCGCCCCTCATGTGTGGCTCGCCGATGGCCGATCGCTGCTGGATGCGCTCGGCCCGGCCTACACGCTGGTCCGGTTCGATCCGGCCGTCGATGTCACGGCGCTCGTCGAGGCCGCAGCTCGGCATGGCGTTCCCCTAACTGTGGTCGACGTCGACCGGGCCGCGGCCGGCTATGGCTTTGCCGAAAGCCTGCTGCTGGTGCGGCCGGATTCCCACATCGCCTGGCGTGGCATGGCCGCACCGAAAGAGCCCGACGACCTGTTGGGCCGCCTGCGCGGCCTCACAACCCAGCCTGAGGCCGTGCGCCGTGACAATGCCGTCGTCGCCTGATCCTTGCCACCGCGCCATGACCCGCCACACCACCGCGCACTACTTCCTCGAGGCGCTCGTCGAGATCGGCGTCGACTACATCTTTGCCAATCTCGGCACCGATCATGTCTCGCTGATCGAGGAACTTGCGCGCTGGGACAGCGAAGGCCGACGGCACCCAGAGGTGATCCTGTGCCCCCACGAGGTGGTCGCGGTGCACATGGCGATGGGCTATGCGAGTGCGACCGGCCGCGGCCAGGCCGTGTTCGTCCACGTCGATGCCGGCACGGCGAACGCGTGCATGGCCATTCAGAATGCCTTTCGCTACCGGCTTCCTGTGCTGCTGTTCGCGGGGCGGGCTCCGTTCGCGCTGCATGGCGAGCTGCCGGGAGGACGTGACACCTACGTCCACTTCGTGCAGGAGAGTTTCGATCAGGGCAGCGTCATCAGGCCCTATGTCAAATGGGAATACACGCTGCCGTCGGGCGTCGTCGTCAAGGAGGCGGTGGCCCGCGCCGCCGCATTCATGCACAGTGATCCGCCCGGCCCGGTCTACATGATGCTGCCGCGGGAAACCCTGGCCGAGACCTGGGACGAGCAGGCGATGCCGGCCTACCCGGCCGCGCGCTATGGCAGCGTCAAAGCGGGAGGCATCGAGCCGGAACGGGCGCAGGCGATCGCGGACGCGCTGATGAAGGCGGACAATCCGATCGCGCTGACCGCCTATCTCGGCCGCAGCGCCGAGGCGGTTTCCGTCATGGAGCGGCTGGCGCTGGTGTGCGGCATCCGCGTCGCCGAGTTCAATCCCGTCACGATGAACATCTGCCAGGACTCCCCCTGCTTTGCGGGCGCCGACCCCGCCGCGCTCATCGCAGGCGCCGACCTCGGACTGCTCATCGACATCGACGTGCCCTTCATTCCACAGATGCTGAAGGCGGCCGATCGGCTGCGCTGGATCCAGATCGACATCGACGCCCTGAAGGCGGACATCCCGATGTGGGGATTTGCCACCGACCTTCGCATTCAGGGCGATTCGGCCGTCATTCTCCGCCAAGTCCTGGAGATCGTCGTCGCCCGTGCCGACGATGCGTATCTGAGAAAAGTGCGCGATCGGATCGCGAGCTGGCAGCCGGCCCGCGAGGCGGCACAGGCGAAACGCACCGCCGCGGCGGGCCAGAAGGGCTGGACCGGCGCGATCAACCCGGCCTATCTGTTCGCGCGGCTGCAGGCGCATCTGTCGGAGGACGACATCGTCGTCAACGAGGCGGTCCGCAATGCGCCGCTCCTGCAGCAGCAGCTTCGCCGCACCAGGCCGATGACCTATGTGGGCCTCGCTGGCGGCGGCCTCGGCTTCAGCGGCGGCATGGCGCTCGGGCTCAAGCTCGCCGATCCCTCGACGCGCGTGGTGCAGATCGTCGGCGACGGCGCCTACCATTTCGCCGCACCGGATTCCGTCTACGCCGTAGCGCAGCAATACCAGCTCCCGATCCTGACCGTGATCCTCGACAACAACGGATGGCAGGCGGTGAAGGCGTCGGTTCAGCGCGTCTATCCCGATGGCACGGCCCAGCGGACGGACTCGTTTCTGTCCCGGCTCTGCACCGGCCGTCAGGACGAGCAGCGCCGTCTCGCCGACATCGCCAGCGCATTTGGGGCCCATGGCGAGCGGGTCGACGATCCCGATGCCCTCGATGCGGCGATCGAGCGCTGCGTCGCAGCCGTCGATGGCGGTCGCGCCGCGGTGCTGCATGTGGACATCACGCCGCTTTAGTTCGATCGGGCGCGACCAAACGGCGCGGTCTGCCCCGGCGCGGCGATCAGTTCTCTTTGCCTACATCGAGCTCGTCCCTGCTGACGGGGCCACTCTGGAAGTGGTCCTTGCCTGAAGATGTCGACAACTATGGAACGACACGGAGAAGGCCAGTTGAACATGAGGTATGAAATGAATCATGCCGAGCTTCGGGACAGACCCGGTAAATCTTCCAATCTGGCGAGGGACGCTTCCAGATCAGCGATCGCGCTCCCATATCGCGCGCCTGCCACGCTCCGTGCCCTCACTAGGTGCGCCCGTGCTTCCTCCAGACGCTTTACATGCAAGCAGGCCCGCACACGTGCAGCATGTATCGGAAACTTATGCCCTCCATAGCGATTGGCGCGTTCGAAAAACCGCATTGCGAGATCCAGATCAGATCTACAACGAGCAGTTAAGGTACCTAGCATCGTCCAGAACTCCGCTTCATCAACACCGAAGAGCACGTCGTGGCCGAATGCGTCTTGCCCGAAAAAACGCCGTCGCGCATCAGTCAAGATGTTTGCGAGTTGGTTTGGAGCTTCGAGGTCAGTCTCAAACTTAGATAACAGGTTAACATCGAACCACTCTTCATCCACGATGGACCTGCAAGCAATCCAAGCCTTGAAATTGTGGGCATGGTCGAAGCCCTGACGCAATGACTCCGAAAGAAACGAGAGCGCGTCATTCACAATGGTCAATCCCCTGCTTCGATCCTGCGAATATGCAGCAGTCGACGCCTCGCCTATGATGTACGCCACTCGGCTCAACGCAGGACGAAATCCGAAATCGATGCCCTTCCAAAATGCGTCTATCGACTTGGTATATTGAAATGTCTGCCGATAGAAGATTGGACGATATTTTGCAGACGCGCCGTATTCTAGAAGTTCGGGGCCCTCCAAACTCTGGCCTATAGCGGCTATCCGTTCATCATACTCCGCAACCGACCTCAGCGGGAGCAATCTTGCCTTCGAGTATTCCACGAGCAAAGACTGCAGCAACGCCGACGAGGATCTGACGAGAGACAGGCTACGTTTCGCGCAGCGTTCAGCTTCGCTGAACGAACTCTCTTGGTGTGATTGAAGTCGCTGCAAGCGGCCTCGCCACCTGACGACGGCTGACTTCACTATTAAGATATAGGCCAAGGCGTCCTGATCCTCAGCTGAAGCACTAACTGAATCGAGCTTGTCGTTCAGAGCCTTTGCCAATGTGAGCTTCTTTTGCGTATCGAATACGCTGTACTCATCCCTTAAGAAAAGCAGCATAAGCGAAACCGCGACGGGCACCTTTCGCGCGTCTGCTATCTTTCTCAGCAGAGCGGTGCTCGCCTGCAGACCCTTCTCCCATCGAGACGAAGAATAGTCGTTCTCCAACGACGTCGTCTTGAGTTCAAGTCGCGCCAACTCCACCCATTGCACGGCAGTTTCGACCAACGGGTTGAGCGCAATATCGCCTAGAACACGCTCTGCCTCCCGGAGAAGACTGCGCCCCTCTTTTGGTCCGCTCAGGGTCGCCTCATTCATCAGGTCATAGATTCGACCGACCCTGACATCTTGCGCCAACTCGTGGTGGTCGAACCTGAATGGACTGCTCTGAAACAAGTCATCTACGAATCTAGCGACGTGACGAGCTTTGTTCATGACCATCTGGAAGAGGATCGCCGGCGGGTATTCGCTCGGTTTTTCCTGATCGATCAGGTGATGGTGCTTTCGGCAAAGCAGCATCAAGTTGTTTTCAGAATCGAGATCGACGTGCGGAAACGATGCTTTGAATTCGGATCGACTGCCATCATTCACCGGCAGGATGTGGCAGAGTTCGCCGATCATCTCGATGTGCCCATTGGACCATCTTGCAGCGATTTCCCCACAAGCACCGTATTCACAGTGACCAATCGATCTCATAAAGATCGAGGTTCGGACACTCTGTCGGATTTTTTCTCTTGAGGCCATACGCGCAACCCGCATGTCGCTCGACAAAATAATCTCATTTGAACGAAAGGCACTTCTGAACGGCGTGGCCGTCGGCCGCTATTGATACAAATCAATATTATGATTGACACGTTTTAGTTGTAAGTTTTTTGTCTGTAAAGTCATCCGCATCTGTGAGCCGAGATGGCTGTTAGAGCCGTTGAATCAGCTGCATCTGTTTGATTTTGCTGCGCGATGAAGCTGATGGTGGCCCACTAAGCGGCCGCCGGAGACGCTCAAAGAATATAGCGAATAAGCGCTCAAATCAGTTGATTTGGATGGTTGCGCACTCGATCGAGTGGCAATCGATAGTGGTTGGATACCTTTACTATTCTACGCAACCCGGGGCACGCCGTGATAGCGCTCCACCACGATGTCGCGCTTGGTGGCGTCGACGCGCACGGTCATGTCGTAATGGCCCTCGTGCAGCTCCTTGGCCAGCACCTCGGCATTGCGGTGCAGCCAGGAGATGCCGGCGCCGTCGGCGGCGTCGATGGTGAGGTCCAACGTGGTGCGCGCCGCCGCGAGCCGGTCCTCGATAGTCTGCAGCAGCGCGTCGACGCCCTCCCCGGTTTCGGCCGAGACCAGCAGGCAAGGCCGCTCCGGCGGACGCCGCGCGGCGATGTTGGCGAGGTTCTCGCGCGCAGCCGCGTCGAGCTGATCGATCTTGTTCCAGACCTCGATGATGGTGTCGGTGGCTTCGGGATCGATGCCGAGCTGGCTCAGCACCAGTTCGACATCGTGCTGCTGCGCCTCGGCATCCTCGTGCGACATGTCGCGGACGTGCAGGATCACGTCGGCCTCCAGCACCTCCTCGAGCGTGGCGCGGAAGGCGGCGACGAGCTGCGTCGGCAGGTTGGAGATGAAGCCCACGGTGTCCGACAGCATTGCCTTGCCGCCATGCGGCAGCGTGATCGCGCGCAAGGTCGGATCGAGCGTCGCGAACAGCATGTCGGCGGCCTGGACGTCGGCGCGCGTCAGGCGATTGAACAGCGTCGACTTGCCGGCATTGGTGTAGCCGACCAGCGCCACGACGCGATACGGCACACGCTGGCGTCCGGCGCGATGCAGCCGCCGCGTCGCCTGGACCTTCTTCAGCTCGTTCTCGAGCCGCGTGATGCGGTCGCCGATCAGCCGGCGGTCGGCCTCGATCTGGGTCTCGCCGGGACCGCCCATGAAGCCGAAGCCGCCGCGCTGGCGTTCGAGATGGGTCCAGGACCGCACCAGACGGCTGCGCTGATAGTTGAGATGCGCGAGCTCGACCTGCAGCGCGCCCTCCTTCGTCTTGGCGCGGCGGCCGAAGATCTCGAGGATCAGGCCGGTGCGATCGAGCACCTTGGTGTTCCAGGCCTTCTCCAGGTTGCGCTGCTGGATCGGCGAGAGCGCGCAATCCATCACCACCAGCTCGACGCCATGGCCGGCGATCACGCCGGCAATCTCTTCGACCTTGCCCTTGCCGAGATAGGTCGCGGGGCGAATCTGCCCGATCGGCGCGAGAATGGCCTCGGCCACGGTCAGCTCGATGGCCCGCGCGAGGCCGGCGGCCTCGTCGATCCGCGCCTCGAAATCACGCATGTCGGATTGGCCTGCTTGCGCGCCATCGTCGCCGCGGCGCGCTCGCAAGTAGGGGCCGACCACGATGACGAGCCCGGTCCCCTTGTTGTCATCCGGCCTCGACAGGCCGATGGTCCCTTCGCGATCGCGGGGTTCCAATCAGGTCACTCTCACGTCAGGTCAGACTCACGCAGACGCGTCCTCGCCACCCTCGAACAGCTGGATCGGCGCTCCCGGCATGATGGTGGAGATCGCATGCTTGTAGACGAGCTGCGAGTGACCGTCGCGCCGGAGCAGCAGGCAGAAATTGTCGAACCATGTGACAATCCCCTGCAGTTTCACGCCATTGACCAGGAAGATCGTGAGCGGCGTCTTGGTTTTGCGGACATGGTTGAGAAAGGTGTCTTGTAGGTTTTGTGCGCGGTCGGCCGCCATTGTTGTTATCTCGCAGTCTTGTGCTTTTTCTTATTGAACCTTCGATGACCCGATCGCAGGCCCCGGATTCATCGAGGTGACCCATGGTCCATTGAGATCCCCCTCGAGGGACCACGGGATGCCGGATTAGAAGACAGGCGAGCATATTAGGCAAGCCGCTTGCAGGGAAGCCGGTTCCAAAAGACCCGGATTCATCCGTAAAATTCCGGAACTCGCCGAATTTTCCAATGTAAATTCGTCCAGTCGGCAAGTTTGGCCGAGCCGAAGGCCTCAGCCGACGCCGAGCGCCTTCAGCTTGCGATGCAGGGCAGACCGCTCCATGCCCACGAACTCGGCGGTGCGCGAGATATTGCCGGAAAAGCGGCTGATCTGGGCGATCAGATAGTCCCGCTCGAACACCTCGCGTGCCTCGCGCAACGGCAGTCCCATGATGTGCTCGCCATTGTTGCTGGTCGGCATCGCCGGCACCATCGATCCCACATCCGGCGGCAGCATGTCCGCGGTGATGATCACCTCCGGTCCACCGGCGGCCAGAATCATCACGCGCTCGACGTTGTTGCGGAGCTGGCGGACGTTGCCGGGCCACACATGCGACTGCAGCACGGCCATGGCGTCCTGCCCGATCTGCCGCTTCGGCAGGCCGGTCGTGACCGAGATCTGGTCCATGAAATAGTCGATCAGCTCGGGAATGTCCTCGCGGCGCTCCGACAGCGGCGGAACCCGGATCGGCACCACCGACAGACGGTGATACAGATCCTCGCGGAAACGGCCGGCGGCAATCTCCTCCTCGAGATTCCGAGCGGTCGAGGAGATGATGCGCACGTCGACGTGCACCTTGGTGGTGCCGCCGGCGCGCTGGAACGTCTGGTCGACCAGCACGCGCAGGATCTTGTTCTGCGTTTCGCGCGGCATGTCGGCGATCTCGTCGACGAACAGCGTGCCGCCGTGGGCCTCTTCGAGCGCGCCGGTCTTGCGCGCCTGCTCGCCATTGGACTGCTCGATGCCGAACAGCTCCTCCTCCATCCGCTCCGGCGTGATCGCGGCGGCGTTGATGACGACGAACGGGCCTTCGGAGCGCGGCGACTGCGCGTGCAGCGACCGCGCGGCGAGCTCCTTGCCCGAGCCGGGAGGGCCGACGATCAGGATCCGGCTGTTGGCCTTGGCGGCGCGCTCGATGGTCTGGCGCAGCTGGTTCATCGATGGCGAGCGACCGGTCATGGTGCTCGCGGTCGGCGCCAGCTGCTTCAGCTCGCGCACCTCGCGCTTGAGCCGCGAATTCTCCAGCGCACGCGTCGCGACCAGAATCAGGCGGTCGGACTTGAACGGCTTCTCGATGAAGTCATAGGCGCCGCGCTTGATCGCGGCGACCGCCGTTTCGATGTTGCCGTGGCCGGAGATCATCACCACCGGCAGGTCGGGGTGGTCCTTCTTGATCTGCTCGAGCAGCTGCAGACCGTCCAGCTTGGAGCCTTGCAGCCAGATGTCCAGGAACACCAGGTTGGGACGGCGGCTCGTGATCTCCGCGAGCGCCGAATCGCTGTCGCGCGCGGTTCGCGTCGTGAAGCCTTCGTCGTCCAGGATGCCGGCGACCAGCTCCCGGATATCGGCTTCATCGTCGACAATCAGAATATCACTCGCCATGGGTCACGCCTGTCTCGTCAGCTGCCGGTCGCGGCTTGGATTTTTGGTTCATCATTGGTCGTTTGAACCGTGTCGGCGGTTTCGCCGCCGGCCTCGGTCTTCTGCGCATTGTCAGACGCCGCCGCCTGCTCCTTCGCGCCCGTCTTGGCGGCCTGGCCGGAGACGGCAAAGCGCAGCCGCATCCAGGCGCCACGCTGGCCGGGACGAAAATCGGATGCGTCCTTCAGCTCGAGCTTGCCGCCATGGTCTTCCAGCACGCGGCCGACGATCGCGAGCCCGAGGCCGGTGCCCTTGGCGCGCGTCGTGACGTAGGGCTCGAGCAGCCGCTGCCGCGCCACCTTCGGCAGGCCGATGCCGTTGTCGATGACGTCGATCAGCACGTCCTCACCCTCGCGCGAGGCGACGACATCGATTCGGCCCTTGCCGAGCTCCGCCTCGGGCACCACCTCGATCGCCTCGGTGGCGTTCTTGATGATGTTGGTCAGCGCCTGCGAGATCAGGCGGCGATCGAACTGCGCGCGCAAGGGGTCCTGCTTGATCTCGGTCTCGATGTCGATCTCGGGATGCGCGACCTTCATCAGGAACACGGCCTGCCGCACGGTGTCGGCGACGTCCTCGCCTTCCATCACCGGCTTCGGCATCCGCGCGAACCGCGAGAACTCGTCGACCATTCGCCTGATGTCGTCGACCTGCCGCACGATCGTCTCGGTACATTGCTCAAATACCGCCTTGTCCTCGGTGATGACCTTGCCGAATTTGCGGCGGATGCGTTCAGCCGAGAGTTGAATCGGCGTCAGCGGATTCTTGATCTCGTGTGCGATGCGGCGCGCGACGTCGCCCCACGCCGAGGTGCGCTGCGCCGACACCAGCTCGGTGATGTCGTCGAGCGTGATGATGTAGCTGTCGCGCGCCTGGTTGGTCTGCTCGGCGGTGACGCGCACCGACAGATTGCGCTCATGGCCGTCGCGCTGGATCGTGATCTGGCCCTGCACCAGCCGCTGCTTGCCCTCGCGCGCGGTCTTCATCATGTCGTCGAGCTCGGGCAGCACGTCGGAGAGCGGATGATCGAGCACCTCCTGCTCGGCATGTCCGATCAGCTTCTCGGCCGAGCGGTTGAGGATGCCGACGCTGCCGGAGGCATCGACACCGATGATGCCGGCGGAGGCCGACGACAGCACCGCCTCGATGAAGCGGCGCCGGCTGTCGATCAAATCGCTGGCGCTGACCAGCTCGTCGCGCTGCGTGCGCAGCTCCTGCGTCATCTTGTTGAAGGTCTGGCCGAGCTGCGCGAGATCGCCCTCCGAGCGATGCACCGGGACCTGGACGTTGAGATCACCGGTCGACACGGTGTTGGCGGCATTCATCAGTTGCCGGATCGGCGCCACCAGCCAGTTGGCGAAGTTCAGCCCGATCAGCACCGAGGCCATCAGGATGGTCAGCGCGATGACCGCGAACATCAGCGCGAAGGCGATCTGGATGCCGAAGCGCCGCGCCTCGACCTGGGCATATTCGGCGACCGACAGCTCGGTCTGCTTGAGCTGCTCGACGACCTGCGGATCGAGCGGACGCGCGACGTAGAGGAAGGTGTCGTTGAACGCGCGCAGCCGGATCACCGCAGCGACGTAGTTCGACTCCGGCAGCACCGCGATCTCGGGTTCCTCCTCCCGGACATTGTTCAGGAAGTCGGGTGCCGGCGGCGAATAGGCCAGTTGCACCCCGCCGGACTCGGCCCAGACGATCGGATTGGTGTTCTTGTCGATGATCATCGCGCCCGGCAGATTGCGCGAGGCGGCGCTGGTGGTCAGCAGATCGCGGAAGCTGGCGCGATCCTGATCGAACAGCGGCCGCGCACGGGCGATGTCATTGGCCATGCCGATGATGTCGCCGCGGATGAACTGCGCGTGCTCCTGCATGTAGGCGCGCGCGATGGTCAGCGAGTTCTGGATCGCGACCTTGGCCGGTCCGGAGAACAGCCGGTCGAGGCCGCGATCGATGGTGACGTTGGCGGCCACCGCGACCAGCACCGCCGGCAGGACCGCGATCACCGAGAACAGGCTGACGATCTGGACGTGCAGCCGCGCCGCCGCCCGGCCGCGCCGGCGGGCCTGCACCACCTGCCAGACCTCGCGGATGATGATCCCGACCAGGACCAGGATCGTTCCGGCGTCGATCAGATAGAAGGTCTTGACCACGTCCGTCGTCGGCTCGACCGGGGTCAGCCCGACCAGCACGATGAAGGTGAGGAAGGCCGACAGCAGCGCGAGCGCGACCGCGACCGGCGCGAGCCAGGTGCGCCAGGTCCAGCGTCGGCGGTCGGCGGACGAGGAATCGAAGGGGGTGGCCGAGGTCTCTGCGCTGGTCATTCCGGCAAGGTGGGTGATGCTGAACGCGGCACGTCCGGGAATCGGACTGATGCATTCCTACCACGCTGTTGCCAAATTGCGACAAATCCGCGGCGCGGAAGCGCGACGCGGATTTGTCTACAATAATTCTCACCTGAGGCGGGCTTGAGCCAGCCGCGAAGGTATCAAAGCACTGTCAGCCGCCGCTGCGGTACACCTGGATGTCGAGGTCGCGAATCTTCTTCCGCAGCGTGTTGCGGTTGAGGCCGAGCAGATCGGCGGCGCGGATCTGGTTGCCGCGCGTCGCTGCGAGCGCCGCCGTCAGCAGCGGAATCTCGATCTCCTTGAGAATGCGGTGGTACAGCCCCGGCGGCGGCACGCCGTTCGGAAATCCCTGGAAGTGCGAGGACAGATAGGCCTCCACGGCACCACCCAGATTGTCGATCGAGGTCGGCGCGTTGGAGCCGGTGGTCACCGCCGGCGGGGCCAGTTCGCCGTCGATGACCGAGGCGGTGATGACGTCCTGCGGATACAGCGCCGCCAGGCGCCGCGCGAGGTTCTCCAGCTCGCGGACGTTGCCCGGCCAGCGGTGCTGCTTGAGCCGCTCCAACGCGGCGGCATCGAGCTTCTTCGGCGGCAGCCCGTCCTTCTCGGCCAGCGCGAAGAAGTGCCGGACCAGATCCGGCAGGTCCTCAATGCGCTCGCGCAATGGCGGCAGCCGCAGCGGCACGACGTTGAGGCGGAAGAACAGGTCCTCGCGGAACAGCCCCTGCTGGATCAGGATGCGCAGATCCTTGTTGGAGGCCGCGACGATGCGCACGTCGGTCTTGATCGGGGTGCGGCCGCCGACGGTGGTGTACTCGCCCTGCTGCAGCACGCGCAAAAGCCGCGTCTGGGCCTCCATCGGCATGTCGCCGATTTCGTCGAGGAACAAGGTGCCGCCCTCGGCCTGCTCGAAGCGGCCCGAGGCGCGGGTGTTGGCGCCGGTGAAGGCGCCGCGCTCATGGCCGAACAACTCGGACTCGATGAGGTCGCGCGGGATCGCCGCCATGTTGACCGCGACGAACGGGCCGTTGCGGCGCTTGCCGTAGTCGTGCAGCGCGCGCGCCACCAGCTCCTTGCCGGTGCCGCTCTCGCCAGAGATCATCACGGTCAGATCGGTCTGCATCAGCCGCGCCAGCACGCGGTAGATGTCCTGCATTGCCGGCGAGCGGCCGACCAGCGGGATCGATTCGAACTCGCCATCGTCGGGCTGGCTCGCCGCCCGCTCCTTCGGCTCGGCCAGGGCGCGGCCGACGATCGCGATCAGCTCCTTCAGGTCGAACGGCTTCGGCAGATACTCATAGGCGCCGCGCTCCGAGGCCTTGATCGCGGTCATGAAGGTGTTCTGCGCGCTCATCACGATGACCGGCAGGTTCGGCCGCATCTTCTTGATGCGCGGCAAGAGGTCGAACGCGTTCTCGTCCGGCATCACCACGTCGGTGATGACGAGATCGCCCTCGCCCTGGCTCACCCAGCGCCACAAGGTGGCGGCATTGCCGGTCAGCCGCACCTCATAGCCGGCGCGTGACAGCGCCTGGTTCAGGACCGTGCGGATGGCCGTATCGTCATCGGCAACGAGAATGCTACCTGCAGGCATAGGTGGTCCTCAATTTGATCCCTGTGAGGCATGCAACGGCGTCCCCGAAACGTCATCGCGATTGCTTTGGTCTGGTTGTTTGGTTGCGCTGTACATCGGCATCAGCACCCGGAAGGTCGTCTTGCGCGGCTGCGACTCGCACTCGATGATCCCGCCATGGTCGCCGACGATCTTCGCGACCAATGCAAGTCCGAGGCCGCTTCCGGTCGGCTTGGTGGTCACGAACGGATCGAACAGGTTGGGCATCAGGTCTTCCGGCACGCCGGGGCCGTTGTCCCTGACGCAGAACTCCAGCGGCAGCGACACCCGCGACTTCTTGCCGGGCACCGACAGCCGCACGCCCGGGCGGAACGCGGTGGTGAGCTGGATCTCCGCATCCGAGCCGAGGTCGACGACCGCCTCGGCGGCATTCTTGACCAGGTTGAGAAAGACCTGGATCAATTGATCCTGGTTGGCGAGCACCGGCGGCAGCGACGGATCGTAATCCTCGACGAAGCGGATGTTGCGGGCAAAGCCGGATTGCGCCAGCCGCTTCACGTGGTCGAGCACGGAGTGGATGTTCACCGGCCCGCGCGCCACCGGGCGGTCGTCGCCGAACACCTCCATGCGGTCGACCAAAGTGACGATGCGGTCGGCCTCGTCGCAGATCAGCCGGGTCAGCATGCGGTCCTCCGAGGAGGCCTGCTGCTCCAGGAGCTGCGCGGCGCCGCGGATGCCCGACAGCGGATTCTTGATCTCGTGCGCCAGCATCGCGGCCAGCGCGATCACCGAGCGCGCGGCGCTGCGATGGGTAAGCTGGCGGTCCATCTTGTCGGCGATGGTGCGCTCCTGCAGCATCACCACGATGTGGCCGGGCCGCTCCGGCAGCGGCGCGACGTGGAGGTCGACGAGGCGATCGGCGCCGGTGCGCGGCGTGCCCAGATCGACCTTGTACTCGTTGACCGGCGCGCTCGTGGTTCGGACCTGGTCGATCAGCGCCAGCAAGGGGCTGCCGAACGGCACCAGCTTCTTCAGCGATTGCCGCTGCAAAAACTGCGTCGAGGAATCGAAGAACGATTCCGCCGCCATGTTGGCGTCCATGATCATGCCGTCCGGGCCGATGACGAGAACCGGATTGGGCAACGCGTTGAGGATGGCATCGCCATCCGACGGAAGTCGCTTGCGCTGTTCTGCGGCTGAGCTCATGCGGCTGCACTCCAGGCAAAATCGTCGAAAGCGTCACGCAGCGCCCGATGCACCAAAGACGGCTGCTCGGACGTGAGGATGCGGTCGCGCCAGGCCTTCAGTTTTTCGGCCGGCGCGCGGGCGTGCTCGGCGGCGACGTCGAGCCCCCAGCTGAGATGCTTGCGGGCGTGGCGCAGGCCGACACGCTCGCCGTAATGGCGGCAGATCTCGTCATAGAGCGCCGTGAGCAGTGCGAGCTGCTGCGCCAGCTCCGGCGCGCCCTCCTCCGCCCCGCCATTGAGCTGGCGGCCGATCTGACCGGGCAGCCAGGGGGCGCCTTGCGCGCCGCGCCCGATCATCACGGCATCCGCGCCGGAGGCGTCGAGCGCCTCGCGCGCGTCTTCGTAGGTGGTGATGTCGCCGTTGACGACGACCGGCAGATCGACGGCGTCCTTCACCGCGCGCACCGCGCTCCAGTCGGCCTCGCCCTTGTAGAACTGCTGCCGGGTGCGGCCATGCACCGTGATCAGCTGCACGCCCGCGGCCTGCGCGCGGCGCGCCAGCTCCGGCGAGTTCAGGCTGCGCTCGTCCCAGCCGAGCCGCATCTTCAGGGTCACGGGCACATCGACGGCCTCGACCGTCGCCTCGATCAAGGTCAGCGCATGATCGAGATCGCGCATCAGGGCCGAGCCGGACTGGCCGCCGGTGACATGCCGCGCCGGGCAACCCATGTTGATGTCGATGATATCGGCGCCGCCGTCCTCGGCCACCCTGGCGCCCTCCGCCATCCAATGCGCCTCGCAACCGGCGAGCTGCACGACATGTGGCCCGATGCCGCTGGCCTCGCAGCGCAACCGGGATATCCACCGCCCGCGCACGAGATCGTCGCTCGCGGTCATTTCGGACACCACCAGCCCGGCGCCGAGCTCGGCCGCGAGTCGGCGGAACGGCGCGTCGGTGATGCCCGACATCGGCGCCAGAATGGCCCGGTTGGCGAGCGAAACGTCGCCTATCTTCAAGGCTTTGGCTGGTGGTTTGGCCGGACCGGTCACGAACGACTCTTAAAGCTCTTTGGACGCATCATCGCGTCTGCGCTGCACTCTCAAGCACAAATCTTGGGCAGTCAAGCGTCATGCCTACACTTTAGCCAAAACGATCAGTATTTCAAGTGCAGTGCAGCAAAATATGCTTGTTCGGCAGTCATGGTAAACCCTTGAGCCGCCGGATTTTTGCATGGCTCCACGGCGGTTCGCAGCAGCGGATCGGCCTTCAAGTGCCTCACGGCGCCTTACGAACGCGTCGCGGTCGCAGTCGCCGCTCAAGTCATGTGTGATCCTGCTCGCTTAACATCCTCTGCAGATGTAAGAAGCCGGCAAATCTCCTCACCCTGGTCTTTCATCAGCATCGATATCCTGTTCCCATGACGACTTCTCAGCGGACTGCAGCCATCCTCGTCGCGGCCGGACGCGGCCTGCGCGCCGGCGCCGGTGGTCCGAAGCAGTACCGCACGATTGGCGGCCGTACCGTCATCCATCGCGCGCTCGCCGCCTTCGCCGATCATCCCGAGGTGGCGGTGGTCCAGCCGGTGGTGAATCCCGATGACATCGACATCTTCAATGCTGCCGTATCAGGCCTGCGCCACGAGGTCCCCGCACATGGTGGTGCAACGCGCCAGGCCTCGGTGCTGGCAGGCCTGGAAGCGCTGGCGCCGCACAAGCCCGACATCGTGCTGATCCACGATGCCGCGCGTCCGTTCGTCACGCCGGCCGTGATCTCGCGCGCGATTGTCGCGGCCGGCAAGACCGGTGCGGCGATTCCCGTCGTGCCGGTGACCGACACCATCAAGGAGGTCGGAACGGGCGGCGACATCACCGCGACGCCGGAGCGCGCGAAGCTGCGCATCGCGCAGACGCCACAGACCTTCAAGTTCGAGACGATCCTCGAGGCGCATCGCCGCGCCGCGCGCGAGGGCCTCACCGAGTTCACAGATGATGCGGCGATTGCGGAATGGGCGGGATTGACCGTCGCGACCTTTGAGGGCGATGTTGCCAACATGAAGCTCACCACACCGGAAGATTTCGTGCGCGAGGAAGCGCGCCTCGCTGCCACCCTCGGCGACATCAGGACCGGCACCGGCTACGATGTGCACGCCTTCGGCGAAGGCGACCATGTCTGGCTGTGCGGCCTGCGTGTGCCGCATAGCAAGGGCTTCCTGGCCCACTCCGACGGCGACGTCGGTTTGCACGCTCTGGTTGATGCAATTTTGGGCGCCCTGGCCGATGGCGACATCGGCTCGCACTTTCCGCCCTCGGACATGAAGTGGAAGGGCGCGGCCTCCGATCAGTTCCTGAAATACGCCATCGAGCGCGTCACCGCGCGCGGCGGCCGCGTCGCCAATCTCGAGGTCACGATGATCTGCGAGCGGCCGAAGATCGGCCCGCTGCGTGACCAGATGCGCGCCCGCATCGCCGAGATCACCGGCGTCGACCTCTCGCGCATCGCCGTGAAGGCCACCACCAGCGAGCGGCTCGGCTTCACCGGCCGCGAGGAAGGCATCGCGGCCACGGCAAGCGCGACGATCCGGCTGCCGTGGAATGTTTGACGGGAGTCCCGGCGAGCAAGTGATGGAAGCAGTCGATGCCCGAAGAAGACATCGACTGCTGAGTTGAGACACGAGATCAAACTGATCTCTGGACCTTGGAATCGAGTTGTCACCGCGAGCGCGGTGCGCTCCCTCGCCCCGTCAGGGCGAAGCGAAGCTTCGCTAGGGTGGGGAGAGGCGAAGCTCGCGGCGCCACCTCGAACTTTTCGAACGCCATCGCTTTGGTGGTGCTTCCTGAGGTCTCGATCGGCATCGAGGAAACGCTGCAGATGGCGAGCGAACGTCAAATCGGCTCCACCAGCGCGCTGGCCCGCTCGCTGCTCGACCTCTGCCGGTCGCGCAAGCTGATGATCGCGACCGCCGAGTCCTGCACCGGCGGCTTGGTCGCCGCCGCGCTGACGGAGATCCCCGGCTCGTCCGACGTCATCGACCGCGGCTTCGTCACCTACTCCAACGAGGCCAAGCGCGCGATGCTCGGCGTCGAAGCCTCGACCTTGCAGACCTTCGGCGCCGTCTCCAAGGAGACCGCGATCCAGATGGCCGTCGGCGCCCTCGAACGCGCCGACGTCGACCTCGCCGTCGCCATCACCGGCATCGCCGGCCCCGGCGGCGCCACGCCCGGCAAGCCCGTCGGCCTTGTCCACTTCGCCGTCGCCGCCCGCGACGGCCGCATCACCCATCGCGAACACCGCTTCGGCGCCATCGGCCGCAGCACGGTGCGGACACGGTCGGTGCTGGAGGCGTTGCGGATGCTGATGGAGCTGGCAAGGCCGCAAGTGCCGGCCAAGCCGAAGCGCGCGGCGGCGACGCGATTGCGCCCGCGCGCGGTACGGGCGCCAAGGCTGCATCCGGTGAAAAGGCCGCCACGCCGGCCGCCGACGTAATTGATCTCGATGCTTCTGCTCTCACCACACCGCGAGCGAATGGATGCAGTCTGAGATAAAGTGATAGATCTCATTCAAATGAACGTCCCGGCCTAATCATAATGAAAGAGCGCAGGACATCTGTCCTCCGACCTGGTGGTCAACGATTTATTCCACGCAGCGTTTCCGAACGACGCTGTCCGCATTTGCATCGTGACATCGCTGGATGACAGCAGCCTGACGGCACGAGCGCTGACGACCCAGGAAGTATTCCGCTTCGACCGGAGCAGCGGTGTGAGCATCCCTCCTGAAGCCGATGGCGCCGTCTGCACGATCGACTCGGTCGCACCGCTTCCGGAGAGCATTTGCGACACGTTGCTCAGCTACGATCGACGCTGCCGCACGTCCGCGGATTCTGAGGCGGGTCGGTTGACGGCTGACGAGCGGCGGGCACTGCTCAACGCCAGACAATACTACGCGGCAAATCCAAGAACGGATCTGATCCGAACGTCACCCCTCCGAGCGCCACTTGGAGACTGAGCGGCGGATATAGTCGAGAGCATTTTCAAGCTCCCTCGCCGCCTCACCCTCAGTCGTCATCCCCGCGAAAGCGGGGATCCATAACCACAGCACGTCGTGTAGCGGCACGTCGGTGGCTCAGATCTCATTCCACCACACCTGCTGCGGAGTATGGATCCCGGGTCGGCGCCTCCACGGCGCCTTGCGCCGTTCCGGCTTGCCCGGGATGACAGTTGTGGGTGGGCCGACGCCTCGGTCCCAATAGTCTTCATGCCCGCCAGAACGGCCGACGGCACGACCGTCGCGCTTCGTCGCGCGTGAGGCCGTAGTCCTCCAGCACTTCGTCGGCGAGCCAGGGCAGCTCCCTGGCGAAGCTGCGCCGCTCGCGCCAGCGCGCCCACCAGAGCCGAAGCAGCGATTTTGATTCGGGCGCAACGCCGCCGCGCTCGGTAATTGACTGCGGCAAGTAGTAGACGTTTGCCCCAGGCTTCGGCGGAGCAGGACGTCGCGCCGAGTGATCGCGACCGCGCTCGAAGATCCGCGGCGCATGCGCGACACCACGCAATCCACGCGTCCCGATGGCGCTGACACTCTGCTCGTCGGTCGTGCTCGGCATGGCGGGCTCCCTTGAAAAGAAAGAACCTGCCGGCAATAAAAAAGCCGCCAGGTTCCTGGCGGCTGTTCGGATCAAAGACTGCACATCATCAGATTGCGCGTGATCCTCCCGCCGCCCGCAAGCTACGGTGCGTCCAACGACCAAAACGATGGGTGGCGACGGTGATCATGGCTGGTCTATAGCTGATAGATCTGAAGTTGTCATCTGCCAATCCGGTGAAAGATCAGCGCCCGCGCTGTCCAAAGTGTCAGGACGGAAAAGCGCCCACCGTCTGCGCTAGCTGCCGCGCCAACGATCCCGGCAACGCCTGATCGAAGATGCTGCTCAGCGTGCGGTAGTACCAGATCGTCCCATCCTTTCCGCCGGTGAAGCGCTGCCACACCGCGTCGCCGACCTCATCAAGATCGCGCGCGATCGCCTCGGCATTGTCGACCTTGTCGGCGAGCGACACCAGCAGCGATGACGCCGGCTTGAGCGGCAGCTTGGCGAGATAGGCTTCCTTCCGCGGGCGCCATGCGGGCTTCGGATCGACCCAGGAATCCGTGCAGTCCGCGACGATCTCTGCGACGCCATCACCGAATCGCCGCCGGATCTCGTCCAGCGTGGCCTGTCCGCCCTGATCCTCGGCGGCGTCGTGCAGCAGGCCGGCGATGGCCTGCACCTCGCTGCCGCCCGCCGACAGCACGCGGCTGGAGACGCTGAGCAAGTGCGCGATGTAGGGCACCATGCTGCCCTTGCGCAATTGGGTCCGGTGCAACTTCGCCGCATAGACCAGCGCGTCGTCATAGAGATGAGAGAGTGACATCAGCCTGCTTTCCTCTTCAGATTGTCCCTTGAGCATCACGATAGCCGACCCGTCGGGCAAATCAGCCCTCTCGCGGTTTGTGCCCGGCCGGGTGCTGAATCCTTCCAGCCGCCGAAATCGCATTCCACCCCGTGCGCCACGCGACGAATTTCCCGAGTGCTTTCAACGCCCGACTCACTGTCCAGTCCCTCCCGCAAAAATATCCTTCTTCCATTTTCCCGAAATTCATGTTTCCCTCCGCTCATCCCGCCTCGACACGAGGGGCGTTTCGCGATCGTCACGACACGCGAGGTGGGGAGGCGATGGCCGCTGATTGCCGCAGCGCGTCTTGGACGTGCGGACGAACGGCTCCTGGCGGACGTGAAGTCGCAGCGTCCTGACACCCCGAAGCTGGTGTCACGCCGGTGGAGATGATGATCCGCCGGTCACGGGGGCAAGACAGCCGGTCCCCGGGGAGACTGCGTATAAGCGTGAAGACCGTCGCGCGGGGAATGCCGGGATGTCTCGGCTGCACCTGTGGTACCTGCCGCCTGCATTTTTTTCCGCAGGCGGGCCATGGGGGCGGCGAGCTCCCGGCATTCCCTGCGCCCTCGTGATTTCAGAGGGGCGATCGACAGGCACAGCCCGGGCGCGATTGCGCCGCGGAGGATGCGGCTGCTCGTCCGCTCGATGCCGTCCCTCACCGTCCGGATCGCGATCGCCGACGATTATCGCACGCGCCGCCACGGCCTAAAGGTTTTGGTTAATTTTGTCCTGCTACCTCTCGCGCATTCTTCTCTGACAGTGGATTCGGGACCCCATGGCTTTCTTCTCCGGCAAGTCGGCTGATCGCACGCATAACCTCCTGATGACGGAGCTGTTCGAACGCCATCGCGACGCCATCCTGGTGATGTCCGACGGCAAGATCATCGCCTGCAACGAGACCGCGGTCCGCTTCGGCGGCTTCCGCAGCAAGCAGGACCTGCTGTCGCGTTCGCCGGCGACCATGGCGCCGGAGTTCCAGCCCAGCGGCAAGCGTTCCGCCGATGTCGTGAAGGAGATGGATGCCAAGGCGAGGCGCGAGGGCCACGCGACGTTCGAGTGGACCACCAAGCGCGCCGACGGCAGCCCGGCGCTGGTGCAGATCACGCTGGTGCCGACCCAGGTCGAGGGCCAGACCTATGTCATCAGCTTCCGCCGCGATCTCTCCGACCTCATTGCCGCGCGCGAGGAGAAGAAGCGCGCGCTCGACCGGATCGCCAAGGATTTCGAGACCTCGGTCGGCGCCATCGCCAATGCGATCTCCGGCGCCTCGCGCGAGGTCGAGACCACGGCCGCCTCGCTGACCACGACCGCGGATCAGGCCGCGCAGCGCGTGGCGCTGGTGGCGTCGGCGTCCAACTCCGCCTCCTCCAACGTGCAGTCGGTGGCCGGCGCGACCGAGGAGCTTTCGACCTCGGTCAGCGAGATCAACCGCCAGGTCGCAACCTCCTCCACCATCGCCGCCGAGGCCGTCGAGGCGTCCTCGCGCACCAACGACCTCGTCAACAGCCTGGCGGACGCTGCGGCCAAGATCGGCGCCGTCACCGACATGATCAACGCGATCGCGAGCCAGACCAACCTGCTGGCGCTGAACGCGACCATCGAGGCCGCCCGCGCCGGCGATGCCGGCCGCGGCTTTGCCGTGGTCGCCTCGGAGGTGAAGAGCCTGTCGAGCCAGACCGCGAAAGCGACCGACGAGATCAGCGCCCACATCAGCGCGATGCAGCGCGCCACCAGCGATACGGTCGCGGCCATCCAGGGCATCGGCGGCACCATCGGCCAGATCAGCGAGATCGCCAAGACGATCGCCACCGCGGTCGACCAGCAGGGCCATGCGACGCAGGAGATCGCCCGCTCGGTCAGCCAGGCCGCCAGCGGCACCCGCGAGGTCGCCACCAACATCGGCTCCGTCAGCCAGACGGTGGAATCGGCCGGCGGCGCCGCGCGGCAGATGCTGGGTGCAGCCGGCCAGCTCGCCAAGCATGCGGACGAGCTGCGCGGCAAGGTGAAGGACTTTTTGACCGCCGTGCAGGCGGCGTAGGTTTTGATCGTCCGCGACTGACGTCGGCGATCAGGATGGCTCCACGGATGATGCCGTGGAGCAGCTGTTTGAAGACGTGGATAGGAACGGAACGCGTGTGGGCCTGCGGCCGGAGCGCGCTTGTGGTCGGAACGCGCGCAGTGAGATGCGAGGCGCGCCCTCACCCTCCGCTGTCGTCCCGGGCAAGCCGGAACGGCGCGAAGCGCCGTGCAGGCGCCGACCCGGGACCCATACTCCGCGGCGGATGTGACGAGAGGAGATCGGAGTTCCGGGCGTGCCACCACACGACGCCCTGTGGTTATGGATCCCCGCGTTCGCGGGGACGACAGCTGAGCATGAGGCGGCAGTCGGCCACCAATGATGAGCTTTACGTCGACGACACCGCTGGCTTGCGGCCGTAGATCGCGTCGGCGCGCTTCTCGAACGCCGCCGACATGCGCGCGAAGATCGTGTCGAACATCGAGCCCATCAGCATCGCCAGCATGCGGCTCTTGAACTCGTAGGCGATGAAGAACGTCACCTCGCAGGCGCCCTGCTCGCGTGACTCGAAGCTCCAGCGGTTCTCCAGGCTTGAGAACGGTCCGCTGACATATTCGACCAGGATCTTGCGCCCGGCGCGGTCGAGCGTGACGCGGCTGGTGAAGGTCTCCTTGACCAGCTTGAACGACACCGTCATGTCGGCGACGACGACCTCGGTGCCGTCAGGCTTCGGATTGCGCTGGCGCACCACCAGCTTCTCGCACAGCGGCACGAACTCCGGATAGCGCTCGACATCGGCGACGAGGTCGAACATCTGGTCGGCCGTGTGCGCGACGCGGCGCTTGTTGGAAAATCTCGGCATCTGGTCTCGATCAGCGCGCGAGCGCGTCGCGCGCGGCCTTCAGTCTGGCGAAATCCTCGCCGGCATGGTGCGAGGAGCGCGTGAGCGGGCTCGCCGACACCATCAGGAAGCCCTTGGTGTAGGCGACGGTCTCATAGCCGGAGAATTCCTCCGGCGTGACGAAGCGCATCACGGCGTGATGCTTCCTGGTCGGCTGCAGATACTGGCCGATGGTGAGGAAATCGACCTCGGCCGAACGCAGGTCGTCCATCACCTGCAGCACCTCGTGGCGCTCCTCGCCGAGGCCGACCATGATGCCGGACTTGGTGAAGATGGTGGGATCGATCTCCTTGACCCGCTGCAGCAGCCGGATCGAGTGGAAGTAGCGCGCGCCGGGGCGGACCGAGAGGTAGCGCGACGGCACGGTCTCGAGATTGTGGTTGAAGACGTCGGGCTTGGCCGCGACGACCTGCTCCAGCGCGCCGTCCTTGCGCAGGAAGTCGGGCGTCAGCACCTCGATCGTGGTGGTCGGGCATTTCGCGCGGATGGCGCGGATGGTCGCGGCGATATGGGCGGCGCCGCCGTCGGCGAGATCGTCGCGATCGACCGAGGTGACCACGACATGGGTCAGGCCGAGCTTGAAGGTCGCCTCCGCCACGTGCTCGGGCTCGCCGGCGTCGAGGGCGGCGGGAAGGCCGGTCTTGACGTTGCAGAAGGCGCAGGCCCGCGTGCAGGTGTCGCCCATGATCATGAAGGTGGCGTGCTTCTTGTCCCAGCACTCGCCGATGTTCGGGCAGCCGGCCTCCTCGCATACGGTGACGAGGCCGTTCTCGCGCACGATGTTGCGGGTGTCGGCATAGCCGCGGGTGGTCGGCGCCTTGACCCGGATCCAGGCCGGCTTGGCCGGCGAGACGGAGTCCGGACGGTTCACCTTCTCGGGGTGGCGGGGGCGCAGCGGCGTGTTCGCGTTGATGTCGACGATGGTGACCATGGGATTCGCACAAACCTCTGTTGCGCCCTAGCTATTCCGTGGCGCGGCGCACCGCAACCGGCTGGCCGAGGATACCAGGGCATGGCAGATATGGGCAGCGCGGAACAGCGCGCACCACGGCGGATTTCCTTGAGAATGGCGCAAAAACCGGCAAAAATCCCCGGGGTTTCACGGCTCCGGCGCAATGCTGCGGCCAAGCGGCTGACGCGGGCGTTCTTTGCCCGCGAGGTGCTTGCCGTGGCGCCGGAGCTGATCGGGGCGACGTTTCTGGTCGACGGCGTCGGCGGGATCATCGTCGAGGTCGAGGCGTATCACCACACCGATCCGGCGGCACATTCCTTCCGGGGACCGACACCGCGCAACCAGGTGATGTTCGGCCCGCCCGGCTTCGCCTATGTCTACCGCTCCTACGGCATTCACTGGTGCGTGAACTTCGTCTGCGAGGCCGAGGGCTCGGCGAGCGCTGTGCTGATCCGGGCGATGGAGCCGACGCTGGGGATTGGCGAGATGCAGCGGCGGCGCGGGCTGGAGGATGTCCGGATGCTGTGCTCCGGACCGGGCAAGCTGACCCAGGCGATGGGCATCACGATCGCGCATAACGCACTGCCGCTCGATGCTCCGCCGATCGAGCTGTTCGCGCGGACAGGCGATGTCGAGGTCGTCACAGGCATCCGCATCGGCATCACCAAGGCCGTCGAGCTGCCGTGGCGTTTCGGCCTGAAGGGCTCGCGGTTCCTGAGCAAGCCATTTCCGCCGTCATCGCGAGGAACGTAAGCGACGAAGCGATCCAGGGGGCTTCGCTGGGACTCTGGATTGCTTCGCTTCGCTCGCAATGACGGAGGAGAGAGCGTCGTGTCAGACGCCCTGCAGCCGCGACAGCGCCTCTTGGAACTTGGCCTTGCGCGCCAGCGCCGCCTCGCGCTTCTCCTTCTCCTCCTCGACGAGCTCCTCCGGTGCGTTGGCGACGAACTTCTCGTTGCCGAGCTTCTTGTCGACGCGCTCGATGTCGGCCTCGGCCTTGGCGATCTCCTTGCCCAGGCGGGTGCGCTCGGCGGCGAGATCGACGACGCCCTTGAGCGGCAGCGCGGCGACCTCGCCGCGCACGACGAGCTGGGCGGAGCCGTCAGGCGCGGCGTCGGCGAAGCTGATGTCGGAGAGCCGCGCGAGGCGCTTGATGACCTCGGTCCAGCGCGGTGCGCGCTCCCTCGTCTCGGCGGAGGCCCCGACCAGCGCGAGCGGCATCAGAGTCGCCGGCGGAATGTTCATCTCGGCGCGGACCGAGCGGATCGCGGTAACGAGATCGACCACCCAGCCGATCTCGGCCTCGGCCGCCTCGTCCTTGAAGCTGGCGGCGTCGAACGAGATCAGCAGCGGCGGCACCAGGGGATCGCCGAAGCTGGCCGCGGACAGCGCGGCGATCTCGGCCACCGTCGGCCTGTCGGTGCGGTGCGGCCAGGGTGACAGGGTCAGCAGACTGTCGCGCTTGGCGGTGGACTCCCACAGCGCCTCGGTGATGAAGGGCATGAAGGGATGCAGGAGCTTGAGGATCTCGTCGCGCGCCCAGGCCACCATCGCGCGGGTCTCGGCCTTGGCGGGGCCGTCCTCGCCGAGCAGGGTCGGCTTGGAGAGCTCGACATACCAGTCGCAATAGACGTCCCAGACGAAACGGTAGATCGCGTTGGCCGCGTCGTTGAAGCGATAGGCATCGAGCGCCTCGGTGACCTCGCGCGTCGCCGCGGCCGCCTCATGCGCGATCCAGCGGTTGAGCGTCTCCTTGGCGGAGGCCGGGTCGAAGCCATCCGGCACGGTGCAACCGTTCATCTCGGCGAAGCGGCTGGCGTTCCAGAGCTTGTTTGCGAACTTGCGGTAGCCGTCGACGCGCTGCGTAGACAGCTTGATGTCGCGGCCTTGGGCTGCCATCGCCGCCAGGGTGAAGCGCAGCGCGTCGGCGCCGTGCTCGTCGATCAGCGCGAGGGGATCGATGACGTTGCCCTTCGACTTCGACATCTTGGCGCCCTTCTCGTCGCGGACGAGCGCATGGATGTAGACGGTCGAGAACGGCACCTCCTTCATGAAGTGCAGGCCCATCATCATCATGCGGGCGACCCAGAAGAAGATGATGTCGAAGCCGGTGACCAGCACGTTGGTGGGGTAGTAGCGCTTCACCTCGGGCGTGTCGTCGGGCCAGCCGAGCGTCGAGAACGGCCACAGCGCGGAGGAGAACCAGGTGTCGAGCACGTCCTCGTCGCGCGTGATGAAGCCCTCGCGCTTGTTGCGGTCGAGCGCCATCTCGCGACCCTGCTCGGCCGTGATGACCTCCTGTTCGACGTAGTAGCCGATGGCGTGGCCGACGGCCTCCTCCTCGGTCTCGGCGACGAAGGCCTTGCCGTCCGGGCCGTACCAGGCCGGGATCTGATGGCCCCACCACAGCTGGCGCGAGATGCACCAGGGCTGGATGTTCTCCATCCACTCGAAATAGGTCTTCTCCCAGTTGCGCGGCACGAACGTCGTCGCGCCCGAGCGAACGGCGGCGATCGCCGGCTGCGCCAGGGTCTTGGCGTCGACATACCACTGGTCGGTCAGATAGGGCTCGATGACGACGCCGGAGCGGTCGCCATGCGGCACCATGTGGGTGTTGGGCTCGACGCGCTCGAGGAAGCCGAACGTCTCCAGCCGCTCCAGGATCTTCTTGCGCGCGGCGAAGCGCTCGACGCCGTGGAATTCCTTGGCGAACTCCTCGGAGCCCTCGGGCAGCCCGCGCAGATAGTCCTCGTTGTCGACCAGCGCGATGCAGCCCTCGCGGTCGAGGATGCTGATCTGCGGCAGGCCGTGGCGGCGGCCGACCTCGAAGTCGTTGAAGTCGTGCGCCGGCGTGATCTTGACCGCGCCGGTGCCCTTCTCCGGATCGGAATAGCTATCGGCCACGATCGGGATCTCGCGGCCGACCAGCGGCAGGATCACGCGCTTGCCGACGAGGTGCTGGTAGCGCTCGTCATCGGGGTGGACGGCGACCGCGCTGTCGCCGAGCATGGTCTCGGGACGAGTCGTGGCGACGACGATGAAGCTGGCCGGATCCTCCGGGCTGAACGTCCTGCCCTCGATCGGATAGCGCAGGTACCAGAGGTTGCCCTTGACCTCGATCTGCTGGACCTCGAGGTCCGAGATCGCCGTCAGCAGCTTCGGGTCCCAGTTGACCAGCCGCTTGTCCTTGTAGATCAGACCCGCGCGGTGCAGCTCGACGAACACCTTGACGACGGCCTTGGACAGGCCCTCGTCCATCGTGAAGCGCTCGCGGCCCCAGTCGCAGGAGGCGCCGAGACGCTTCAACTGGTTGATGATGGTGCCGCCGCTCTCGTCCTTCCACTGCCAGACGCGCGCGAGGAACTTCTCGCGGCCCATCTCGCGGCGACCGGGCTGCTGGCGCTCCATCAGTTGGCGCTCGACCACCATCTGCGTGGCGATGCCGGCATGGTCGGTGCCGGGCTGCCACAGCACGTCGCGGCCGCGCATGCGCTCGAACCGGCACAGGATGTCCTGAAGCGTGTTGTTGAGCGCGTGCCCCATGTGCAGCGATCCGGTCACGTTCGGCGGCGGGATCACGATGGTGAAAGGATCGGCATCTCGGCGATCGGGGCGACCGGCGGAGAACGCCCGGGCATCCTCCCAGACCAGGGACATGCGACCTTCGAGATCGGTGGGCTGATAATTCTTATCGATCATGGCATTTCCAGCGGCGTGGGGCCGGCTGTCCAATTCGGGATGTCGCGGAACTCGTCCGGGCCTTTTGTGACATGACCTGAAAAAGCTCACGCAAGCTGTTGGTGCTTGGGCTGTTTTCGGACTGATGTCCGACCGCGGACCGTGCTCCCGGAGGAGCCCTCTCGATCCGTCCGGCAGGGATCAGCTTGACAGGGCTAGAAAGCCGCGGCGGCGCGCCAAGTCAACAGCAGCGACGAACATTGGCGGAAAGGGCCGCCCGCCCGCCGCGGCTCGCTCCAGAACGGAATGCGAGTTCGTGCCCCCTCTCGGCGTCAGCGGCCGCGCGAGACGCGCTCGATCTCGGCCTTGACGATGCGCTCCACCAGGGCCGGAAGATTGTCATCCAACCACGATTTCAGCATCGGACGCAGCATCTCCTTGACGAGGTCCTCAAGCGTCCGGGCGTTGTTGCTCAGCACCGTGTTGGCCAGCGCATTGAATGCCGATTCGACGGCGTTGACCGTGGACGGCGCCAGGATCGGCTGTTTCGGCGTGGCCTGCTCGAAAGACGACTCGAAGCTCGCGGCCTTCTGGTTGAGCCGCCCGGACTCGATGAACTCGATATCGTTCTGCGGATCCACCTTTCGGAAGGATGCCGCGGCGGGGGCTGGCGCTGGAGCGGGAGTCGGTGGGGCCACTGCCATGTCGTCCGTCAACTCAAGTACTTCAGGTTCTGGATCCGGCTCGGGTTCGGCCGGCCGGACCTCTGCCGCCGGAGTCGTTTCATCCAAACCCGCCAGCAATGCGTCAATGTCATCCTGACTGTTGGGCGCCGCAGCCGCCGCGGGCGGCGGCGCAGGTGGTGGTGGCGCGGGCTTGGCGGGGGCCGCAGCAGCGATCTTCGAAGGCGGGATGTCGTTCATCACCGGCTTCGCGGCCGGGGCCGCCGGCTTCTCGGCCTTCACCGGCTCCGGCGCGGCAGCCTTGTCCGCCGCCGGCGGCTTGCCCTCGTCGTCGGCAATGATACGCCGGATCGACGCCAGAATCTCCTCCATGGAGGGTTCTTGGACCTTCGCAGGCTGCGTCATTTCCGACTCCAAATCAGCAACGCCGCCCTACGTATCGGCGCGGCGCAAAAGTCCCGGGCGCCGGATCCAAGAGGCTTGGACTTCTCAACGGACATGCCAACTTGTCTCCGGACAAGGCCTGATCGATGCAAAACAACAGAACGATACTGCCCATGTCGGAGACTATTCTTGGAAGAACTTCCGACGCAGTCCGAATCGTTCGGCGGCCATTTTGAGGCTATGTCATGGCAACAAATGAATGCAAGCAACGCCGGCCGCGAACCCGGTGGAGCACGGAGGTCGCCTGTCAAGCGTCGCCCATTCGTCACAACCACAGCATGTGCCACAAAAAAATCCCCCGGCCAAGGACCGAGGGATCAGGGTCGATATTAAGAATATACTAACGACCATCCGGCGTCCGTACACCCGCCCAGTTATCCCGGACCTGCTGGTAGTGAACGCTGGGATCGTAGGTGGTCGTCGGCAGGTTCAGCACCTGCGGCGACAGCCGACCGACGGTCTGAAGCACCGAGTAGGACGCCACCACACGATCGTGCTGTGCGTTCACCAGCGAGTTCCGCGCATTGACCAGCGCCTGCTGAGCGTTGAGGACATCCAGCGTGGTCCGCTGGCCCGCCTTGGCTTCCTCGCGCACGCCGTTCAAGGCGATCTCGGAGGCCGCCACCTGGGCCTGCGCCGACTGCACCTGAGCCTTGCCCGCGAGCAGCTTGCCCCAGGCAGATACCACGTCGGAGCGAGCCTGATCACGCGTCTGCTCCAGGACCAGACGCTGCTGTGCCAGCGACTCCTTGGACTGCCGGATCAGCGAATATTCCGCCCCTCCGTTGTAGATTGGGACGTTCAGCGAGGCGACAGCCGACGCGCTGAACCCACGATAGGATTGCAGGCTCGACTCATAGCCCTGCTGAGCCTGAGCCTGGACGTTTACGGACGGCAGCAGCGCACCTTCCTTGATCTTCGTGTCAAGATACTGGACGTCGATGCCGTACATCGCCGCGGTCACGCTCGGGTTTTCCGTCAGGGCCGTTTCGACCGACTGCTGGAGGCTCGGCGGCAAGTAACGATCAACAGGAGAGCCCGGCGCCAGATTCTGGGGATCGTTGCCGATGATTCGGCGGAAGTTCGAGCGGGTCGCCGTCAGCTGGGCCTCTGCTGTGAGCTGCTGCGTGCGGCCGGCGGCGAGCTGAGCCTCAGATTGCGCGACGTCGGTGCGGGTGACCTCGCCGACGTTGAACCGATCCCGAGTCTGCTTGAGCGTCTGCTCCAGCACTCGCGTGTTGCTGCGCTGGACCTCGACGATCGCCGCATCGCGCAGATAGTCCATATAGATCGTGGCCGCGGCTAGCAGCACCTGCTGCTCAAGAATGCGGAGAGCCTCTCGTTGCGCCGAGACGTTCGCCTCGGCCTTGCGCACGCCGTTTGCCGTCTGCTGACCGTTATACAGATTCTGGTTGACCGTCAGGCCGACGCTTCGCGGCCTCTGCACGCCGCTGACGGCCGGCGTCGCGGGTGCCGCTTGCAAATCCGTATACTGAATGCCCGCCGTCGCAGTCAGATTGACCTTCGGCCGATACCCCGAGAGTGCCTGCGGAACGCCTTCGTCGACCGCACGAGCCTGAGCCCGCGACGCGTTCAGTTGCGGGTTGTTCTGATAGGCGCGCACCAGCGCAGCCTCGATCGTGTCGGCCAGCGCAGGCGTCGGGCCTGCACAAGCCATCACGAGGACCACAGCCGCCGCTGCGGTGACGAGCTTCACCCCAAACATCCCTGTTCCATTCATTTGTTACCGGCTCGAACGCCAGAGCCGGGCCGTAACCTGTTGAAGAGACTCCCGCGCACCTCGCACCTTATTCCCCATGCAAGCGCAACGGAACCACCCAAGCCTGGAACCCGTATCGAAAACTGTCAACGTGCAGCATCCAGGCCACACTTCTGATTTAAAACAGAATTTTGCCCGCCCGCAGCCGCGAAGACAACGCACCAAGCCGTACTGCGCGACGGGATGCCGGCAGTTCAGAGGGGTCGCCAAGAACTTCGTCTGACGACTTAAAAAACGAACTCGGGGACCCGTTCGAGGCCGGAAATGACCGGCGCCGCGGCATCGAACAGAACCCTGCTGCCGATATCACCATGCGATCGCGTAAAGATCATGGCGCGGGCGGGTCGCGAGGTGGCGAAGACGCCGACCAGGCGGCCGCCCTCTTTCAATTGACGGCAAAGACCGTCAACAGCGACCTCGGTCGCTCCATTGAGGAGAATCACGTCGAAGCGGCCGTCCGCCGGATCACCCTCCGCAGCCGGCGCGACTCGAATCGTAACCGGGCAGCCATCGACGGCGGCAAGCACCTGCTTGGCGCGACCTTCGACCGCCGAATCGACCTCGGTCGCCGTCACGCTGCCCGCAAGCCGGGCGGCCAACGCAGCGAGATAGCCCGTCGCACATCCGACCACCAGCACGCTGTCGGTCGGCTTGATCTCGGCAGCCTGCAGCAGTTTTCCCGTCAGCATCGGTTTGATCAGATACCGCTTGGTCGAAGCGGATTCGGAGACGTCGAGATCCAGGTCGAGATAGGCCAGCGCCTGCCGATCTGTGGGAACGTAGGCTTCCCGCGGCACGGTCAACAACGCATCCAGCACGCGGTGATCGGTGACGTCGTTGGTCCGGACCTGACCATCGACCATTTTCTGGCGCGCCGTCGCGAATGAAGACATGAGCAGACCTGCAAGCAAAGCGGATGGACCGCGGACGATCTGCGCAATCTTTTGGTACAAGGCCCTCGAAAAGGCAACATGCGGGTTTCAACGGAGCCGCTGGGACACCGCCTGTGAGGACGCCGACCGCCGGCTACTCGATCACCACGGCCAGTCGCCCGAGCAACTGCACGATCTCGTCAATATGTTCAGAATCACCGCGCGTCATCATGTCGGCCAACCGCGTGAGACATTCGTCGTCGCTGAGACGCTCGACCTGGTCGGGAATCAACGAGGGCGCGGAGACTTCTTCAGCGAATGGGATGACGGTGTTTGGCATCTACGACACTCCATGACCGCGGGGGACTGGCCGGTTCCAGCAAACTATCGGGGCCGGTTTGCTCCCCTCCAAGTGAATTTCCTGTCATCGAACTGTGGGCGGCCGCTGCCCAGCAAGCGTTCAAAATCAATCTAACCATATGAAATTTCGGTATTTTATCCCTGAGCCCGCAATCGTCGCAAAGATGCGATTTCGTTCTATGCAAGGCGAAACGGCTTTGTTATACGCAGCCGCATTCGCGAACATTGCTTCGCCTGTTCCTCGGTAGCTCAGCGGTAGAGCATTCGACTGTTAATCGAATGGTCGCTGGTTCGAATCCAGCCCGGGGAGCCATTCTGGCCATGCCGAATGGTTCTTTATCCTCCCAATCCTTCTTTCTTGTGACGCGGGACATCCGCCGATTGGCGGCGAACGTTCGCCGATCTTCACTGTCTTCCCTTGACCGCGCATGGGGCGTCGGGCAAGCGGGGGCACTCCTTCTGCAGTGACGACCAGCGATGCCGATTTCCGATCATCTGAGAGCCGTCCGCAGCAAGATCGGCCATGATCTGTTGGCGACCACGGCGGTTTCCATCTCCGTGTTCGACGACCAGGGCCGCATTCTGCTCGGGCGCGACGCGGAGACGGGCCTCTGGACGTTGCCCGGCGGCGCCATCGATCCGAATGAGCATCCGGCCGACGCCGCCACCCGCGAATGCTTTGAGGAGACCGGCCTCGTGGTCCGCCCGAAACGTCTGCTCGGGGTGTTCGGCGGCCCGGAGTTCCTCATCCGCTATCCCAACGGTGATCTGACCTACTATACGGTCATCGCCTTCGAAGCCGTCATCGAAGGCGGCGCGCTTGCGCCTGACGGCGAGGAGATCGCGAGCCTCCGATTCGTCGATCGTGGGGAATGGGACCAGCTCCCGGTGTCGCCATCGAGCCGGATCATCTCGCGTCAGGCGCTCCAGCACGACCCGGTCCCCTACTTCGCTGCCGCGAGCTGGCGGCCCGAGAGCTGAACCGGACTCGAGTCCTTGGATCCTGTCGCCGCAATTCTCATGCTGATGGCCGGTCTGCTTCATGCGAGCTGGCATGCCATCGTCAAGACCGGCAGCAGCCTCTCCCTTCTGGCTGGCATGGGTCTGGTGAGCAGCGCCCTGATCCTGCCCTTCATGTTTCTCGTTCCCATTCCGGCGCTCTCGACCTGGCCGCTCATCGTGGCCTCGCTGGTCTTGCACGCGGGCTACAAGGCGAGCCTCGCAATGGCCTACCGTTCGGCCGAGCTTGGACGTTCCTACCCGATCGCGCGTGGCACCGTTCCGCTGTTCGCAACGCTATTTGCCTCGCTGGGTCTGCAGCAACTGCCACGGAGCGGGCAGTTGATCGGAATTGCCGTCATCGTCCTCGGAATCACCGGCCTGGCGCGCGACCGCATCCACGGTCCGATCGACCGCCGCGCGTTCTGGGCTGCGGTCTGCGCCGCCGCACTGGTCGCCGGCTATTCGGTCGTCGATGCGGCAGGCACTCGGCAGACCGAAGGCTGGGCTTCGTTCACGGTCTGGATGATCGTGCTCGACAGTGTCGTGTTCTTTCTCGTCGCAATGATGTTGCGAGGACCTGCGCTGGTGTTGGAGATCCGAGACGCCCGGACTCCGGTGCTGATCGCAGGCACCCTGGGGCTGACGTCATTCGTGGTATTCCTTTGGGCCTTGAGCCGCAATCCGATCGCCAATGTGGTCGCGTTTCGCGAATGCAGCGTCCTGTTTGCGACGCTGATCGGCGTGCTGTTCCTGAAAGAGCGTGCAACGCCGCAACGGCTTTGCTGCGCGGCGCTGATCGCAGTCGGGCTGGTCATCGTCGCCTTGCTCAAGCCGGATTGAGATTCGTCAAACAGCCGGAGCCATCGACCCGGACATCATAGTTCCATCTTCATCGCATGATGCACAACAGAAGATCTGCCTGCGGTCCGGACAGGGAAGTTCCGTAAAACTCCTGGTTGCAGAATCGCAGCAACTAATTCAGTGTTAACTACTTTGCCATTTTTGAGCCTCAGCCTATTGTCCTTGTAGCGTGAGAGTCCTTCAGTCCCGCTGATACTGAGGTGGCCCATGCCTACTGTCCTCATTATTGACGATGATTGTGCCACGCGCGCTGCGCTGGAAACATTATTGAAGAAGAAGCGGTTCTGCGTGTTTCTCGCGCCGGATGGTCCGACCGGCATTCGATTGATCGGCAGCGTGTCCTTCGATGCCGTCGTGATCGACATGTTCATGCCGGGCATGGACGGCATCGCAACCATTCGCGAGCTCATCAAGCTCGATCCCACGGTCCCGTTCATCGCAATCTCCGGCTACGCGTTCACCGATAAGAAACTGGGAGCTCCAGACTTCCTCGGTATGGCAATCAAGCTCGGAGCAACGGCAGCGTTGCAGAAGCCGTTCGACATCCTCGATCTGCTCGAAGCGGTCGATCGTGCGATCGAGGTGCGGCAACGACTTCTGACCGAGGCGCGGCGCGTGGCTCCTCATCCACGTCTGTCAGGAAGGGCTCATGATGAACATCCTGGTCGTTGATGACGAAGTCGGCGTTTGCTGTGTCATCCAGCATCTTCTGGTTCGCGAGGGCTACGCGGTCACGGCCGTCACCGACGGTCGGCTGGCCATGGATGCCGTGTCCCGCGACGATTTCGCTGCGGCCCTGATCGATCTCAACCTGGCCGACATGGACGGCAACGACGTCATCCGGGCTGCGCGCGCGGCCCGGCCCACGATGCCGATCGTGATGATGTCGGGCATGGTGCTCGAGTCAGGACAGGGGGCGCCTGACTTGCTCTCCCCCTCGCCCAAAGTGGTCGGCCTTCATCGTTTGGCGAAGCCGTTCAAGCCGAAAGACCTGTCGCAGCTGATGCGTGACATTCTGGCGCAGGACACCGAGCTTCTCGCCGTGGCGGTCTGACCGCCAGCGATTCTGCTGCTTGCGTCGAGCCGGGCGTTTGGAGCGGGTCGCCTCTGTGGCCTTGGTAGGCGAGGCAGCCTGCGACGCGCAGCAGGCGTTGTGGATCTCTTGCTCAGGGTCGGCTACGGGCGGCCTCGTGATCGCTGAACGGCACACCTGCCGCGCGGGCAGACCGGTCGAGGGATGACGAGAAGCCTTGGGATGTGAGCCCGTTCACACTGGAACGGCGTGGACCGCGGTATCTTTGGAACGAAGGGCACCGGTAACCAATTGGGTCCGTCGTGCCCGATCGTTAGAATTTGAGCGATCCGCTCAATTTGAACAAAGTGGAATTTTGCCATCCTGGCTCGCAGTTTGTGCGAGGGCGAGATGAGCGAAGCGGAATACGAGCTGTTGATGGACGTTGTGAGAACCGCTATTGCGCCCGAGACCGAGACCGATTCCATGGCCCGCTTGTTCGCAATTCTGCATGTCCCCACGGCAGCCAACGACAACCAGGGCGCCTGGCCGCTGATCCCGTTTCCCGACGGCTGGTTCGCGGCCTGCTGACGTGCGATCGTCTGTCGTCATGCAAGCCGGGGGATCGGCCCGTCTTCGCCGGAACACTGCTGCGGTCGTCATCTTCTGAGATGGCGACGGCCGAGGCCGCCGCCCTTCAGATCGCCGGCGCTACTTCTTGACTGCGAATACCCAGACGACGCCGCCTTGCGGGACGTTGTCCTCCAGACCGATGTTGCCTTTCGATAGCGCATCCTGAATGCGTTGCGCATCGACGCCCCAGCCAGACTGCACCGCGATGTACTGCGTGCCATCGACCTCATAGGCGACGGGCATGCCCATGATCCCCGAGTTCGTCTTCTGCTCCCACAGCAGCTCGCCGGTCTTGGCATGGAAGGCCCGGAACATCCGGTCGTTGGTGCCGCCGACCAGAACGAGATCGCCCGCCGTCGCGGTCACCGACCCGAACAGCTGGGATTTCGGGAAATTGTGCGACCACACCTTCTTGCCTGTCGCGGGATCCCAGGCCTGCAGCTCCCCGAAATGGTCGGCACCGGGCCGCACCGTGAGCCCGATGTCCTCGGCCTTGGTGCCGAGCCAGAGCTGGCCGGGAACGAGCGGCAGCTTTTCCCCGGTGAAGCCGCCGCAGAAATTCTCGTTCGCCGGCACGTAGACGAAGCGCGTCTTCTGGCTGTAGGCCGCGGACGGCCAGTCCTTGCCGCCCCACAACGAGGGACAGAAGTCGACACGCTTGCCGAGCGTCGGCTTGTGCGCGGGATCAACGATCGGCCGTCCCGTCTCGGGCTCGATGCCCTTCCAGACATCGGTGTGGACGAAGTTCCAGCCATTGACGTAGTTGATGCGCTCCGGCGTGCGCTCGAGCACCCAGAAGATGGCGTCGCGTCCGGGATGGATCAGGCTCTTGAAGCTGCGGCCGTCGCGCTGCAGGTCGACCAGCATCGGCGCATCGACCTCGTCCCAGTCCCACGAGTCGTTCTGGTGATACTGGAAATGCGTCTTGATCTTTCCGGTCGCAGGATCCAGCGCGATCACCGAGCTGGTGTAGAGATTGTCACCGGGGTGCAGGCCCCCTGGCCAGGGCGCGGCGTTGCCGACGCCCCAATACACCGTCTTGGTGTCCTTGTCGTAGGTGCCGGTCATCCAGGCCGAGCCGCCGCCGTTCTTCCAGTCGTCGCCGCTCCAGGTGTCATGCCCGGGCTCGCCTTCGGCCGGGATCGTGAAGGTGCGCCAAAGCTCCTTGCCGTCCTCGGCGTCATAAGCGGCAACGTAGCCGCGGACGCCGAACTCGCCGCCGGAGCCGCCGACCATCACCTTGCCGTCGACGATCAGCGGCATCAGCGTGAGATATTGTCCCTTCCTGTAGTCCTGGACCTTCTTGTCCCACAGCACCTTGCCGGTCTTGGCGTCGAGCGCGACCAGATGATCGTCCGTCGTGGCAAGGTAGAGCTTGTCCTGCCAGAGGCCGACGCCGCGATTGGTCGGATGCAGCTGGAACAGATCCTCGGGGAGCTCGCGCTTGTAGCGCCAGTACTGATCGCCGGTCTTGGCATTCAGCGCGATGACCTGCCCCATCGGCGTCGTGATGAACATGACGCCGTTGTTGACCAGCGGCGGCGCCTCGTGCCCCTCGACCACGCCGGTGGCAAAGGTCCAGACCGGCACCATGTCCTTGACGTTCGCGGTGTTGATCTGGTCGAGCGGACTATACCCCTGGCCATCATAGGTCCGGCGGTAGAGCATCCAGTTGCCCGGTTCGGGATTTTCGAGCCGCGCGGGCGTGACGGGACTATAGTTGTCGATCGTGCCGGCCAAGGCTGCCGGTGCGGCGAGACAGGTGAACGCCACGGTGCTCGATAGCAGCCATTGCTTGATCGCGTTGGACGTGATGGACATGGACAAACCTCCCCTGCTTCGTTTTTCGATTCACTTGTTGTCGTGACGGGTGTCGAGACGATGCGAGTTCCGATAAGGACATGGGATCTCATCAGCCCTGTTGGCCACCGACCTTCCCAATGAAGGGCCCGGCGATCAGGAGCGTGCCGTCCTTGATCGCGAGGGGAAGCGCGGCAAGCCGCCGCGGCGCGGGGCCGAACACGACCTGCGCCCCGCGCCTCGGGTCGTACTCGGAATTGTGGCACATGCATTTGAAGACATCGTCGTTGCCCTCGGTCGCCTTGATCCAGGCCGTGACCGGGCATCCCGCATGCGAGCAGATGGCCGAGTAGGCCACGATGCCTTCGGCCGCGCGCTGACGCGTATCGTCGTCGAGTTCGTTCGGATCGAGCCTGACGAGCACCACCTCGTTCAATCGCGATCCGTCACGCACGATCGCATTCGCTGGATCCTTCGGCCACGCGTGAACCGGTGGCTCACCGAGCTTCAAGTCGTCAGGCGTGATCGTCTGCCCTTCGCGCTCCCCTTCCGAGAACACGATCAGGTCGCCTTTCTGCGGCCGCTTCTCCTTGCGAGGATCATCGTCGTCGGCCGCTGCGCCGGCGACTGTTGCGCATGCGGCAAGCGTGCCGAAAACCACCGAGCGGCGTGTCGGGTGATCATCCATGACAGATCTTTGCGTGTGAAGTTGTGTGCGTGAGTCGTGGGAATGCTGCTCTAAAGTCCGGCGTCCCGCAGCGCACCCTGACATAGAACAATTAGAACAACACAACCTGACGAAATCAAGGCGCGTTGCGCGATTTCGCCGCGATGTTTTCAACTATCGTCGCTGCTGCGCGTCATTGCCGATGCAACAGTTCGGCGAAAGCTGCTGGTGATCGGCAGCGACGGTGTCGCCAGCTCCGTCTGGAATTTCGACCACGCAAGGTGTGCGCCAGGGTCGGGATGAGAGCAGCGCGACAACACCCCTACGTGCTGCCGTGCCGGGTGCCGACCCGATCGAAACGCGGCTCGGCGGATCGAACGTCCGGCTGGCTGAGGGCCCGGATCGATGGAGTCGGCTTCGCGACGAGAGTGGTTGCCTAAGCGACCGATTGCCTATATTGCTCCGCCCACAGGGGCCACGTGGCGGAGTGGTTACGCAGCGGTCTGCAAAACCGTTTACACCAGTTCAATTCTGGTCGTGGCCTCCACTCAATCAAGATCAAGCGGGTTGGACCACCCATTGGCCGCGGCCGGCGCTAGATGGGCAGATCGTCGATGCCGCCAGGATAGCTGACCTGCGCGCGCGGCCAGGTCAGAATTGCCCCTCGTTCACCGGCCGAGACGCCGCCCCGATCCGAGCCGGACCTGCCGGCCAGCCGGGGCGCGTAATCCCTGAACTGCACCACATTGGATTTTTCTGCTTCCTGCATGGCTCTGATCCTCGTTCCATGCTGCAATGCAAGAAGCGTACCCCCGGTTCCTAAACCCGGCGTTTACGGCCGCGCCAATCCGGCTTGCGGGCCTTTGGGCGGGGCGTGAGCTCCGGTTGCTCTTTTTCCACCTCCCGATACCGCGCCAGCATGCGCTCGAAGCTGGCGTCGAGGGTCGTGGCGATCTCCGGCCGGCGTTCCAGCGCGGCCATCAGCATCCCCGCCGCCTCGATGGTCGACAGCCCGTCGCGGCGCGGCTCGCGGCGCAGCCGGCCGTAGCGCGACGGCTGCCGCGGCCCGAGGATCACGCGCTGGCACTTCAGCATCCACGGATTGCGCCACCACAGCGCCTTGGCCTGGCTCCAGGTGCCGTCGAGCAGGATCACGCCCTCGATCGACTTGAGGATGGCGCGCTGGTTGTCGGCCACCTCGCCCTTGCGGGTCAGCGCGACCACCTCGGTCTCAGGATCGAGCTCGGCCGCCTTGGCCGAGCCGAGATAGAGAATGGCCCAGCGCGCGGGATCGGCAACCGGCCGTCCCAGCGCCCTGGCGAGGCTCGGCCAGGACAGCCCGACCTTGACCACCGCGTTCTTGAAATGCTGGGCGGCGAGCCGCGCGGTGCCGAGCGCGCGGTCCTGCTCCTGCGGGTGCTGGAGGATCAGGAGCCCCAGCCGGCTTTCCAGCGGCGTGACGCTGTCGCAGATGCACAGCGGCAGCGGCTTCTGGCAGCGCGGGCAGTCGGGTGGCGCCTCGGTGGCGAGCGGCGGATGGTTGTGTATCTCTGGCATGGCGCGCCTATACGCGCCGCTGAACGTCGCGACAACGGCTCATTCGGCAGGAGCTGCGAGCGGCTCCGGCGCCGAGCGGCGGCGCAGCCGGTCGATCAGCAGATAGATCACCGGCGTGGTGTAGAGGGTGAGGATCTGCGACACCAGCAGCCCGCCGATGATGGTGATGCCGAGCGGGCGGCGCAGCTCGGTGCCGGGACCGGTCGCGATCACCAGAGGCAGGCCGGCGAACAGCGCGGCGAGGGTCGTCATCAGGATCGGGCGGAATCGCACCCGGCAGGCCTCGAAGATCGCATCGGCCGATGACATGCCTCGCTGCCGCTCGGCTTCCAGCGCGAAATCGACCAGCATGATGCCGTTCTTCTTGACGATCCCGATCAGCAGGATGATGCCGACGAAGGCGATCACCGTCAGCGGCGTGTTGGTAACCTGCAAGGCGAGCAGCGCGCCGAGCCCGGCCGACGGCAAGGTCGAGATGATCGTCAGCGGATGCGCCAGGCTCTCATAGAGCACGCCGAGCACGATATACATCGCGGCCAGGGCGAACAGGATCAAGAGAGGCTGGCGGCCGCTGCTCTTGTTGAAGTCCCCGGCATTGCCGTCGAAGCTGCCGCGGATGCCCTCCGGCATGTGCAGCTCGTCGACGGCGCGCTGGATGTTGGCGGTCGCGGTCTGCAAGGGCACGTCCGGCAGCAGGTTGAACGAGACGGTGGTCGAAGGGAACGATTGTGAATGATACACCGCCAGCGGTGACAGACCGCGCTCGGCCTTGACCAGCGCCGACAACGGCACCTGCGCGTCCCCTGCCCCGGCCACATAGATGCGGTCGAGATTGGAGGGATCGGTCTGGAACTTCGGGTCGATCTCCAGCACGACCATGTATTGGTTGCGCTGGCTGTAGACGATCGAGATCTGGCGTTGCGCGAAGGCGTTGTTGAGCGCGTTGTCGATATCCTGGACGCGGACGCCGAGGCTCGCCGCCGTTTGTCGGTCGATCCGCAGCGCAAGCTGCAGGCCACCGGGATCGCGGTCGCTTGAAATGTCGGTGATGCCGTCGACCGACTCCAGGCGCTTGGCGACAATCGGCGCCCATTTCTGCAGAAGGTCGAGATCGGGACTGCTCAACGTGTACTGGTAGTCGGAATCGCTCTGGCGGCCGCCGGTGCGAACGTCCTGCGCGGCGAACATGAAGAGCCGAATGCCGGGGACCATCGCGAGGCTCCGCCTGAGGCGGTTGATCACGAGCTCAGTCGAGACGCCCTCGCGCTCCGCCGGGGGCTTGAGGTTGATGAACATGGTGCCGCGGTTGGACGTCGCGCCGCCCGGCCCGCCGCCACCCCCGACCGTCGAGCCGATGCCGGCCACGGCGGGATCGGCCATCACGATGTCGGCAAGCCGCTGCTGCAGGCCCAGCATGGACTGGAACGAAATGTCGGCCGAGGCGCGCGTCGCACCGATGACGAAGCCGGAATCGTCGGTCGGGAAGTAGCCCTTGGGCACCTTGATGTAGAGCGTCACCGTGAGCGCGATGGTGGCGAAGAACACGATCAGGGTGAGAAACGGATAAACCAGCACGCCGCGCAGCGTCCAGGCATAGAAGCGGACCATGCCGGACAGCGCGCCTTCGACGATACGGTCGAACCAGGTGGCACGATCGGACAGCGTCTCCTTGATGTAATGCGCGCAGATCATCGGCGTCACCGTCAGCGATACCAATGTCGACACGACGATCGCGAAGGTCAGCGTCAGCGAGAACTCACGCAGGAGACGGCCGACGACGCCGTCCATGAAGATCAAGGGCACGAAGGCTGCAATCAGAGAAAGGCTGATCGACAACACGGTAAAGCCGATCTGGCGGGCGCCATCGAGCGCGGCGCGCATCGGCGACAGGCCATGCTCGAGATTGCGGTACATGTTCTCGATCATGACGATGGCGTCGTCGACGACGAAGCCGACGGAGATCGCGAGCGCCATCAGTGACAGATTGTCGATCGAGAAGCCTGCGAGCCACATCGCCGCGCAGGTACCGGCAAGCGCCAGCGGCACCGAGACGCCGGCCGCGACCGTCGGCACCAGACGGCGAAGGAACAGGAACACGACGATCATCACCAGCACGGCGGTCGCGAGCAAGGTCCACTGCATGTCATCGACCGAGGCGCGAATGGTCCCGGTGCGGTCGACCAGCGTGGAGATCTCGATCCCCGCCGGCAGCCATTGCTTGAGCTCCGGGATCAGCGCCTTCACCCGGTCGACCGTCTCGATCACGTTGGCATCGCCCTGCTTGGCGATCTGGATCAGCACCGCCGGCTGCTTGTTGAACCAGGCGATCGAACGCACGTTGCGCACGGAATCCTCGACGTCGGCGACATCCGACAGCCGTACGAAGCTGCCATTGCTGCTCTTGATCAGGATGTCGCGGAATTCGGCCGCGCTGCGCATCTGCCGGTTGATGGCGATGGTCTCGCTCTGGCGGCCGCCCTCGAAGATGCCGACAGGCCCGATCGGATTGGCATTGATGATCGCCGTCCGGACATCGTCGGTCGAGATGCCGGCATTGGCGAGCGAGACCGGATTGAGCGCGATGCGCACGGCGGGTTGATCGGCGCCGCTGACCGTGACGTTACCGACGCCGGGTACCTGGAACAGCCGCTGCGCGAGCACGGTGTCGGCGACGTCATACATCGCGCTCGTCGTCATCGTCTTCGAGGTCAGCGCCAGAACGAATACGGGAGCCGCGGCCGTGTTCGCCTTGCGGAACCGCGGCAGCGCCGGAAGGTCGCTCGGAAGGTCCGACAGCGAGGCATTGATGGCCGCCTGCACGTCGCGCGCGGCCTTGTCGATGTCGCGGCCGATCGAGAATTGGATCTGGATGTTGGTGGTGCCGAGCGAGCTCGTCGAGGTGATCTGGTTGACGCCCGCGATCTCGCCGAGTCGCCGCTCCAGCGGCGCCGCGACGGTCCCCGCCATGACGGACGGGTCCGCGCCCGGGCGCGACGCGCTGACGAAGATCGCCGGGAAATCGACGTTCGGCACCGGCGCGACCGGAAGGAAGATGTAGGCGACGATCCCGACCAGGAACAGGCCGATCGAGAGCAGTGTGGTGCCGACCGGCCGGCGAATGAACGGCTCGGAGATCGAGGCCATCACTGGACGCCTTCGGTCGCACCTGCAATCGGCGGCGACGGCAGGTTCGGCGCCGGCGGCAGCGCGCGCTCGAAGCGACGATTGATGCGGTCGAGCGCGAGATAGATGACCGGCGTCGTGTACAGGGTCAGCAATTGGCTGAGCAGCAGGCCGCCGATGATGGAGATGCCGAGCGGAAAGCGCAGCTCCGAGCCGGTGCCGCTCTCGATCGCCAGCGGCAGCGCACCGAACAGCGCGGCCAGGGTCGTCATCATGATCGGGCGGAAGCGCAGGAGACACGCCTGCACGATCGCGTCGTAGGGCGTGCGGTTCTCGTGACGCTCCGCCTCGAGCGCGAAGTCGATCATCATGATCGCGTTCTTCTTGACGATGCCCATCAGGAGGATGATGCCGATCAAGCCGATGACCGAGAGATCCTGGCCGAACAGCATCAGGGCCAGGATGGCGCCGACGCCCGCCGACGGCAAGGTCGACAGGATCGTGATCGGATGGATGTAGCTCTCATAGAGCACGCCGAGCACGATGTAGATCGTGACCACGGCCGCCAGCAGCAGCCAGGGCTGGCCGGCCAGCGACTTGGCGAATTCGGCGGCATCACCCGAGTACACGCCGATGATGCTGCCGGGCATGCCGATGCGGTTCTCGGTCGCATGGAGCGCGTCGACCGCCTCGCTCAGGGCCACGCCGGGCGCGAGATTGAAGCTCAGCGACACCGCCGGAAACTGCGCCTCGTGCGAGATTGCCAGCGGCGCGGTGGTGCGCTTCAGGCTTGCCACCGCCGAGAGCGGCACTTGGCCGCCGGCGCCAGGCAGATAGAGCTTCGACAGGATCGAGGGATCGCGCTGATACATCGGCAGCGCCTCCAGCACGACGCGGTACTGGTTGGCCTGGCCATAGATCGTCGAGATCTGCCGCTGCGCAAAGGCGTCATTGAGCGTGTCGGTGACGCCCTGCAGGCTGACGCCGAGCTGGCCGGCGCGCTGGCGGTCGATGGTCAGCTCAGCGCGCAGGCCGCCCTCCTGGGCTTCGGATGAGACGTCGCGGAACAGAGGGTCGCGGCGCATTTCTCCGACAAGCTGCCTCGCCCATTTCGACACCTCCGCGGCATCGGCACCGGTCAGCGTGTATTGGTACTGCGAGCGGCTCGCCTGGGTCGAGATCTGCACATCCTGGACCGGCTGGAAGTACACGGTCATGCCGGGCACGCCCGAGGTCTTCTGCTTCAGCCGGTCGATCACCTCGGCGACGCCATCCTGCCGCTCGCCGAGCGGCTTCAAGGTCATGACGAGACGGCCGACATTGGTGGTCGGGTTGACCGATCCGGCGCCGATCACCGAGACGACGCCGACGACGTCGGGATCAGCCCGGATCGCGGCGGCGACATCCGCCTGGCGCTTCTGCATTTCGGCGAACGACACGTCAGCGCCGGCTTCGGTCACCGCCGTGATCGAGCCGGTGTCCTGCAGCGGCAGGAAGCCCTTGGGCGCGACGACGTAGAGCGCCAAGGTCGCCGCCAAGGTCGCGAAGGTCACGACGAGCGTCTCGGTCTGGCGGTCGAGCACCCAGAGCAGGCTGCGGTGATAGACCGCCACCGTGCGGTCGATGAAGCGGCTGATAGCGTTCAGCCCCGGCAGCACCCACTCCTCGCTGGCATGCTTCAAAAGCCGCGAGCACATCATCGGTGTCAGGGTCAGCGAGACCACCGCCGACGTCACCACTGCGATCGTCAAGGTCAAAGCGAACTCGCGGAACATGCGGCCGACAAGCCCCGACATGAACAGCAGCGGAATGAACACCGCGATCAGCGACACGGTCAGCGAGATCACGGTGAAGCCGATCTCGCGCGCGCCGCGCAACGAGGCGTTCATCGCGCTCTCGCCATTCTCCATGTGGCGCACGATGTTCTCGATCATCACGATGGCGTCGTCGACGACGAAGCCGGTGCCGATGGTGAGTGCCATCAGCGAGAGATTGTCGAGACTGAAGCCGGCAAAGTACATCACGCCGAAGCTCGTGATCAGCGACAGCGGCAGCGCGACGCCAGCGATGATCGTGGCCCGCAGTGAGCGCAGAAAAAGCAGCACGACCAGCGTCACCAGGACCACGCTGAGCACCAGCGTGAATTGCACGTCGTGCACCGAGGCGCGGATGGTCACGGTGCGATCGCTGACGAAGGCGAGCTTCACGCCGGCGGGAAGCGTGCGCTGCAGCTTCGGGATCTCGGCACGGATCTGCTTGACGACCTCGATGACGTTGGCACCCGGCTGGCGCTGGATGTCGAGGATGACCGCAGGGACACCCTGGTACCAGCCGCCGGTCCGATCGTTCTCCAAACCATCGATAATCGTCGCGACATCGCCGATCGTGACCGGCGAGCCGTTGCGGTAGGCAATGATGATCGGCTTATAGGCGTCGGCGGCCGCGATCTGGTCGTTGGCCGTGATCAGATAGGCCTGCTGCGCCCCGTCGAGCGATCCCTTGGGACCGGAGACGTTGGCGCCTGCGATGGCGGCGCGCAGGTCCTCCATCGAGATGCCATAGGCGGCGAGCCGCGCCAGGTCGGCCTGCACGCGCACCGCGGGCTTGAGTCCGCCGAGCACCGAGACACGGCCGACGCCCGAGACCTGGCTCAGCCGCTGGGCCATGATCGTGTCCGCCATGTCGCTCATCGCGCGCAGGGAGATCGTGTCCGAGGTCAGCGCGAGCGTCATGACCGGTGCGTCGGCCGGATTGACCTTGGCATAGGTCGGCGGATAGGGCAGCGACTTCGGCAAGACGCCGGCGGCGGCATTGATCGCCGCCTGGACGTCCTGCGTGGCGCCATCGATGTCGCGTCCGAGATCGAACTGCAACGAGATCTGGCTGACGCCGAACGAGCTCGTCGAGTTCATCGCCGAGAGCGACGGGATCTGCCCAAGCTGGCGCTCCAGCGGCGCCGTGATCAGCGAGGCGATCACATCCGGGCTGGCGCCCGGCAGTTGCGTCGTCACCTGGACGGTCGGGAAGTCGACCTGCGGCAGCGCCGAGACCGGCAGCGCGAGATAGCCGAGCAGGCCGCCGATCAGCAGCGCGACGCCGAGCAGCGAGGTCGCGATAGGACGGCGGATGAAGGGTTCGGAGACGCTCATCGCGACTGCTCGTCACTCTTGCGGTCGCGTCATGGCTGCGCCTTCGCGCCGCGACCTGCCTCACTCCCTCCCTGGGGCGCTGCACCGGCATCGGTCTGGCCCGCGGCCTGAGGCCTGCGACGCCGCTCGCCGTCCTTCGGCGCGCCGTCAGGCGGCGCTCCGCCCTCCTTCGCCTGGTCCTTGCCTTGATCCTTTGCTTGCGGATTGCGGCCGCGTTTGCGAGGCGCCAGATCGGCCTGCGGCGTCTGCTCGGCGCGCCCGACCACCACTTTGACGCCCTCGGCGAGGTTGGCAAAACCTGTCGTCACCACACGGTCCGAGGGGCTCAAGCCGCTCGCGATCACGGCCTCGCTCTCATTCTGCTGCACGACCGCCACCGGATGCGCGGAGACGATGTCGCCCTCGCCAATCACGTAGCTGAACGTACCTGCCGGCCCGCGCTGTACTGCCGACGTCGGCACCGTGATCGCCTGCGACAGGGTCTCGACCTTGAGCCGGACATTGACGAACTGTCCTGGCCAGAGCTGGAATTTGCCGTTGGGGAATTCGGCTTTCAGCTTCAGCGTGCCCGTCGTCTGATCGACCTGGTTGTCGATGCCCCGCAACGTGCCGGTGTCGATGACGGTGACGCCGTCATTGCCGAACACGTCGACGGCGAGCGGTCCGTTGGCGGCGGCCGCATTGACGCGCATGATCTGCTGTTGGGGCAGGCTGAACTGAACCGCAATCGGCTGCAGCTGCGTGATGACGACGAGGCCGGTCGCGTCAGAGGCATGAACGACGTTGCCCTGGTCGACCTGGCGCAGACCGGCGCGGCCGGAGAGCGGCGCCACGATCTTGGTGTAGCTCAAGGTCGTCGCCGCGTTGTCGATCGCGGCCTGATCCGCCTTGATCAGCGCCTGCTGCTGCGCCACCACCGCGCGCTGCGTGTCGGCCTGCTGCTTGGTGCCGGCATTGCTGGCGGCGAGCTGCTCGTAGCGGGCGAGGTCGAGCTTCTGGTTGGCGAGCTGCGCCTCGTCCTGCGCCTTCTTGGCGACGGCCTGGTCGTATTGCGCCTGATAGATCGCCGGATCGATCTCGGCGAGCACGTCGCCCTTCTTGACGTCCTGCCCTTCGACGAAATTGACCGCGATCAGCTTGCCGTCGACCTGGGAGCGAACCGTGACGGTATTGAGCGCGCGGACCGAGCCGACGCCGTCGAGATAGACCGGCACGTCCTTGATGGCAGGCGAGGCGGCCAGGACCGGAACGGGAAGGTCGGGCCGCGCGAAGCGGTTATTGGCCTGCTGCTTCTGCTGCATCGCCGACCAGCCGATATAGCCGAGGCCGCCCAGGATCAGCAGCGTGATCGTGATCGACACCAGCCGCCGCGCCACGCTGGACCGCGCGCGCTTCACTGCCCCTGCTCCCTTCTCGTCCGGTTTAAAGAGCATCGGCCGACTTCTCCATGCGCGGCTCCCAGCCGCCGCCGAGCGCCTGATAGAGGCTCACGAACGCCTGCAGGCGCGCCAGTTGCGCCTGCCATAGCGCGTCCTCGGCCTGGAACAGCGTCAATTGCGTATTCAAGACTGTCACGATGTCGGCAGTTCCCGCGCGCAGTTGCTGCTCGGACAATTCGAACGCACGACGCGAGGCGGTAACGACCTGGCGCTGCAGTTGAAGCCTGATCGTGGTCTGCTTGATCGAGAACAGCGCATTGTCGACGTCGGTGAAGGCCTGGATCACGGTCTTGCGGTAGGTCTGCAGCAGCTCATCCTGGCGCGCTTTGGCATTCTCGAAATTGCCGAGAATGCGGCCGCCGTCGAAGATCGGCTGGGTCAGGCTGCCGGCCAGGCTGAAGAACGCCGCATGCGGCTGAAACAGCGAGGTCAGCGCTGCACTCTGATAGCCTCCGTTTCCGGTCAACTGGATGCTCGGAAAGAATTGCGCCCGCGCGCTGCCGACATTGGCGGTGGCTGACGCCAATTGGGCCTCCTGCCGGCGGATGTCCGGACGCTGCGTCAGGATCTCCGACGGCAGACCAGGCGTGACCCGCGGAGTCCTGATCTGGTCGAGCGAGCCGCCAATGACCCGAATGCCTTCGGGCGATCGCGCGACCAGCACAGCCAGGGCATTGACGTTCTGATCGAGCGTCTGGCGCAGCGGCGGCACCGCCGCCTTCTGATTGGCGAGCACGCTCTCCTGCTGCGCGACGTCGAGATCATTGCCGGTGCCCGCCTTCTGCCGTTCGCGGATGGCATCGAGCACACGCGTGGCGCTGGCGATGTTGCGCTCCGCCGTCCGAATCCGATCCTGCGCGGCCAGCACCTGGAAATAGGCATTTGCGACGGTGGCGAGCGTCGTCAACTGCGTGACGTCGCGGTCGAAGCGGTTGGCCAATGCGGTTTCCTCGGCCGCCTGCAGCGCGTCACGATTCTGGCCGAAGAAGTCGAGCTGGTAGCTCGCAGAAAGCGAGGCCTGGTAATTGACGACCTCACGGCCGCCATTGGTGAGCCCGCTGGAGCTCGACCCGGACGTGCGCGAATAGGTCTCCTGCCCCGTGCTCGACAGGCTCGGCAGCAGCGCCGCGCCGGCCTGCCGCGCCAGCGCATCGGCCTGCCTGAACCTGGCCACAGCAGCGGCAATATCGAGGTTGACGCTCTGCGCCTCCTCCATCAACTGGGTCAGCTCGCGTGATCCGAAGCCGCGCCACCAATCGAGCGGCGGTGGCGCCGCCAATTCGGAACCGGACGCCGCCTTGTAGCGCCGGGGCATGTCGAGGGCCGGGTCGGGAATATCCTGCGTCAGCAGGCAGCCGGCCGAGCTTACCGCCAAGCCGATCGCGGCGATCCAGCGGACGAAATGCCGCAGGCTCGCCGGAGCGCGATTCTCCCGCTTCCCGGCAACGATCCGCGGGTCAGCGGACGCGCGGCAAAGCTCGTCGACGGCGATCGGCACGGTGGACACTGGCGTGATGCTTCCCTGTAGTCTTGGGGAATCATTCTAGCCGCAGCCCACGGCGCCGGACAGCCCTGCAGCCCACGTCCCCCCCAGCAGCGATGGTGCCGATAAAGTCCGCCGAATCGACAGATCTCCCGTAAATCAGCGGAGTTTCGTGCAGGCCTGGCCAGGGGCCACCGGCTGCCGCCTTACCAAGATTTCATCTGCCGAATGCCGTTTTGCGCGGGGTGTGACGCGGCGAGCGCGCCCGTGAAACCCTTTGGCGGGGACTCCGTAACTTGCACGTGAACTTCAGGGGGCATTCATGCGAGTTGCGGTGGTCGGAACGGGTATTGCGGGTAACGCCGCGGCCTGGTCCCTGGCGAAGCGTTATCCGATCACCGTCTACGAGCGCGATCTCCGTCCGGGCGGCCACAGCCACACCGTGACGATCGACTATGACGGCGCTCCGGTCTCCGTCGACATCGGCTTCATCGTCTACAACGAGCTGAACTATCCTGAGCTCACCGCCTTGTTCGATCATCTGGGGGTCGAGACGGTCGACAGCAGCATGAGCTTTGCCGTCACCGCGGATGCCGGCCGGTTCGAATGGAAAGGTGGCGGCAACACCTGGCTCGACACCGCCAAGGGGCTGTTCGCGCAGCCGAGCAACCTGCTGTCGACATCCTATCTCTGGATGCTCAGGGACATCCTGAGCTTCAACGAGCAGAGTACAGCGGACTTCAAGGCCGGTCGTCTCGAGGGCCTGACGCTTGGCGACTATTTCCGCCGCAACCATTTCGCGCCGCGCCTGCTGACCGACTATCTGGCGCCGATGGGTGCCGCGATCTGGTCGGCCCCGGCATCCGAGATGCTTGACTTTCCGGCCGAGAACTTCGTCGCGTTCTTCAGCAATCACAGGTTGCTGCAATATGATCGCCCGGTCTGGCGCACCGTCAAGGGCGGCAGCCGCCGCTACGTGGAGAAGCTGACGTCGAGCTTCCGCAACCACATCAGGCTCGGCAGCGCTGTGACGAGCATCGAACGCACCGGCCACGGCGTCGTCGTCCAAGATAGCAGCGGACGTCGGGATACCTACGATCATGTGGTGATTGCCGCGCACAGCGACCAGGCTTTGTCGATGCTCGCCGACGCGGACGAGCGGGAGCGCGGCATCCTCGGTGCGATCAAATATTCGCCCAACACGATCTATCTGCACCGTGACAGCAGGCTGATGCCGAAGCGACGCCGCGCCTGGGCTTCGTGGAATTTCCTGCGCTGGCAGCGTGAGGGCGTTCCCATGAACGATGTCGCCGTCACCTATTGGATGAACAACCTGCAGGACATCGACGACGCCAGGCCGCTGTTCGTCAGCCTCAACCCACCCTTCGCTCCGGCTCCGGAGCTGACCTTTGGCAAATATATCTGTGAGCACCCACAATATACGGCTGCCGCCTTTGCGGCGCAGAAGCGTCTGGCAGCGATTCAGGGGCAGCGCCATACTTGGTTCTGCGGGGCCTGGACCGGCTATGGCTTCCATGAGGACGGGCTGCGCTCGGGTCTCGCCGTGGCAGAGGCGCTCGGCGCGAGCGTGCCATGGCGCGGGTTTCCAGCCGAGCTCGCCGAGGCTGCGGAATAGGCGCGATATGGGCATGGATCACTCGGGACCGGATGATCGAATGGAAGCGGCCGCGCTCTATGTCGGAGATGTCATGCATGCCCGCATGCGGCCCACCACGCATCGATTCCAGTATCGCGTGATGAGCCTGCTGATCGATCTCGGCCGGCTCGACCAGGCGGACCGGCAGACACCGCTGTTCGGGGTCAATCGGCGCGCGCTCTACAGCTTCCACGAGGCCGACCACGGTCCGCGCGACGGCTCATCGCTGCTGGCCTATGCGCAGACCTGTGCGGCGGATCAGGGGATCGATCTCAGCGGCGGACGCGTGCTGCTGCTGTGCTATCCGCGGCTGCTCGGCTACGTGTTCAATCCGCTGTCGGTCTATTTCTGTTATCGCAGCAACGGCACCCTGGCGCTGATGATCTACGAGGTCCGCAACACCTTCGGCGAGATCAAGCCCTATGTGCTGCCGGTCAGGCCCAATGAGCTGTCCGCGGCAGGGCTGCGCCAGACGCAGGACAAGACCTTCTACGTCTCGCCGTTCATCGACATGGCGATGCGCTACCATTTCCGCATCATGCCGCCGGGCGACGAGGTCAAGTTGCGGATTCTGGAAACTGGCGCCGACGGGCCCCTGCTCGCTGCAACCTTCTCCGGCCGTCGTCGCGGAATGACGTCCGGCTCCCTGCTCGCTGCCTTCGTCTCGCTCCCGCTGGTGACTGTCAAAATCTTCGCCGCGATCCATTGGGAGGCACTGCGGCTGTGGGCCAAAGGCGTCCGGCTCGTGCCGCGCGGCGAAATCATTGCAGGCCCTGGAACCAATACCGGCTTGGCGGGGAACGGCAGCCACGCTTATATATCACGACGCTGACCGGAAACGGCCGGCTCGCTCTGCGTCCGTGATTCCCTGCCCGCACAGGTGCCACACCGGCCAGCCGACGGGGACGTGGGCTGGAGCCGTTTGCGTGAGTGGACCTGCCATGCCGGACGTCATCCCAGTCACCCCTGATACCATCGACAAGGTGCTTGCCGATCTTCCCCGCCTGCCCCGCCTTGCCCTCGGCTTCGGATCGCGGTTGCGAAAAGGCACGCTCGACGTGACCCTGCCGGACGGACGGGTGATCCGGCTCGGCGGCGTTGAGCCCGGGCCGGCCGCCGCAATGATCCTGGCCAATTACGGCTTCGCATCGCGCCTTCTCAATGGCGGCGACATCGGCATCGCCGAAGCCTATCTGAACGGCGACTGGGATACGCCGGACCTCACGCAGTTTCTCTATCTGTTCTGCGTCAACCAGCACCTGCTGCAGTCGATGCTGGAAGACAAGCCGCTGATCCGGTTTGCCCAGCTGGTCCGGCACTGGTTCAACCGCAACACCAAACGTCAGGCGAAGCGCAACATCTACGCCCATTACGACATCGGGAATTCGTTCTACTCGGCCTGGCTCGATCCGAGCATGACCTATTCCTCGGCCTTGTTCGAGGAGCACACCACCGACCTCACCGCTGCGCAGACCAACAAGTACAAGCGGCTGGCCGAGGCGATCGATCTCAAGCCCGGGCAGAAGCTGCTCGAGATCGGCTGCGGCTGGGGCGGCTTTGCCGAATATGCCGCCAAGACGTTCGGCACCAAGGTCGTTGGGCTGACGATCAGCCAGCAGCAACGCGATTTTGCACAGCGCCGCATCCACGAGGCCGGGCTCGCCGAGAAAGTCGAGATCCGCCTGCAGGACTATCGCGACGAGCGCGACCGCTACGACCGTATCGCCTCGATCGAGATGATCGAGGCGGTCGGCGAGCAGTTCTGGCCGAAGTATTTCTCGCAACTGCGAGACCGTCTGCTGCCGGGCGGACTGGCCGGTGTCCAGGCCATTACCATCCAGGACAGCCTGTTCCAGCACTATCGCCGCGAGGTCGACTTCATCCAGCGCTACGTTTTCCCGGGGGGCATGTTGCCAACACCGCAGATCCTGAAGTCGCTCGGCGACCGCTTTGGCATACCCGTCATCCGCGAGCGCATCTTCGGGGAAGATTATGCCAGGACGCTGGCGATCTGGCGAAATAACTTCCGAGAGGCTTGGCCTGACCTCACGCCCGCCGGATTCGACGAGCGCTTCAGGCGGCTCTGGGAATATTATCTGTCCTACTGCGAAGCAGGTTTCCTCTCTGGGAACATCGATGTTCGCCAGGTGGTCTTTGCGAAATCAGGGGGCTGATCCAGCCGGCTTACGCTCCCCTGGATATCAGGCTAGGGTCCTCTTAAGTGTGCTCGAGGAAACTCCTACGGTATCTGCAAAATGACCATTCATAACGACGTCGTCGCGGCGATCGGCAACACGCCGCTGATCAAGCTCAAGCGCGCCTCGGAGGCGACGGGCTGCACCATTCTCGGCAAGGCCGAGTTCATGAACCCGGGCCAGTCGGTCAAGGACCGTGCCGGCAAGTGGATGATCCTGGAGGCCGAGAGACGTGGCGATCTCAAGCCGGGCGGCCTCGTGGTGGAGGCCACTGCCGGCAACACCGGCATCGGTCTGGCCGTGGTCGCCAGCGCGCGCGGTTATCGCACGCTGATCGTGATTCCGGAGACGCAGAGCCAGGAAAAGAAGGACATGCTACGGCTGTGCGGCGCGGAGCTGGTCGAGGTGCCGGCGTTGCCGTTCAGCAATCCCAACAACTATCAGCATGTCGGCCGCAGGCTCGCCGACGAACTGCGCAAGACCGAGCCGAACGGCGTGCTGTTCGCCGACCAGTGGAACAACCTCGACAACGCCAAGGCGCATTATGAGTCCACGGGACCCGAGATCTGGGAGCAGACCAACGGCAAGGTCGACGGCTTCATCTGCGCGGTCGGCACCGGCGGCACGATTGCCGGCACCAGCCGCTATTTGAAGGACAGGAACAAGGATATCGTCACCGCCTGCGCCGATCCGCACGGCTTCGCCATGTACGAATGGTTCAAGAACGGCGTCGTCAAGTCGACGCCCGGCGACTCCATCACCGAAGGCATCGGCATCGGTCGCGTGACGCCCGTGATCGAGACCGCCAAGGTCGACGACGCGTTCCTGGTGTCCGACGAGGATGCCGTCAACACGATCTACGACCTCGTGCAGCATGAAGGCCTGTGCCTGGGCGGCTCGACCGGCGTCAACGTCGCCGGCGCGGTGCAGCTCGCCCGGAAGCTCGGCCCCGGCCACACCATCGTGACCATCCTGTGCGACTCCGGCACGCGCTATCAGTCGAAGCTGTACAATCCAGAGTTCATGCGTTCGAAGAACCTGCCGGTGCCGGCTTGGCTCGAGAAGCGCAGCGGGATCAAGCCGCCGTTCATGTAGGACGCGAAAGACGAGTAGCGAACGAGAAACGACCTCTATTCGCTATTCGCATCTCCCAATTCGCCCCATCAATGCCGCAGGATCTGGCTCAGGAACAGCTTGCTGCGCGCATGCTGCGGATTGGCGAAGAACTCCTGCGGCGTGTTCGATTCGATGATCTGGCCGGCGTCCATGAACACGACGCGGTTGGCGACCTCGCGCGCGAAGCCCATCTCGTGGGTCACGACCAGCATGGTCATGCCCTCCTTCGCGAGATCGACCATGGTGTCGAGCACCTCCTTCACCATCTCCGGATCGAGCGCCGAGGTCGGCTCGTCGAACAGCATGACCTTGGGGTTCATCGTCAGCGCGCGCGCGATGGCGACACGCTGCTGCTGACCGCCCGACATCTGGCCCGGGTATTTCTGCGCCTGATGCGGGATCTTGACCCGCTCCAGGAACTTCATCGCGGTCGCCTCGGCTTCCTTCTGCGGGATGTTGCGCACCCAGATCGGCGCCAGGGTGCAGTTCTCCAGCACGGTCAGGTGCGGAAACAGGTTGAAGCTCTGGAACACCATGCCGACCTCGCGGCGAACCTCGTCCACGCGCTTGAGGTTCGGACCGAGGTCGATGCCGTCGACATTGATCTCGCCCTCCTGGAATTCCTCGAGCGCGTTGATGCAGCGGATCAAGGTCGACTTGCCTGAGCCCGAAGGCCCGCAGATCACGATGCGCTCACCCTTCCCGACCGAGAGATTGATGTCGCGCAAGACGTGGAATTCGCCGTACCACTTGTTGAGGGCGGAAATGCTGACGATCGAATTTGCAGTCATGGATCTCTCGATGATCTCTGGCTCAATGGCGCCGGTGCGCGTTGACGCGGCGCTCGACCAGCAGGGAGTAGCGTGACATGCCGAAGCAGAAGGCGAAGTAGATCAGCCCCGTGAAGGCAAAGCCGGTGAAGGCCGTGGTCGGCGTCGCCCAGACCGGATCGGCAAACGAGGCCTTGAGGCTGCCGAGCAGGTCGAACAGCGCCACGATGGACACCAGCGAGGTGTCCTTGAACAGCGAGATGAAGCTGTTGACGATGCCGGGGATCACGTGGCGCAGCGCCTGCGGCAGCACGATGAAGCTCGTCGTCTTCCACCAGGACAGGCCGAGCGCGCTCGACGCCTCCGCCTGGCCGCGCGGAATGGCCTGCAGGCCGCCGCGGATCACCTCGGCCATGTAGGCGCCGGAGAACAGCGCAACGCCGATCAGCGCCCGTACCAGGCCATCGACCCTGGCATTGCCGGGCAGGAACAGCGGCAGCATGTAGGTGGCGAAGAACAGCACGGTGATCAGCGGCACGCCGCGGACCAGCTCGATGAAGGCGATCGAAAAGATGCGGATCAGTGGAATGGTCGAGCGGCGGCCGAGCGCAAGCGCAATGCCGATCGGCATCGACGCAACGATGCCGATCACCGAGACGACCAGCGTCACCAGCATTCCGCCCCACAGCCTTGTGTCGACGATGGGAAGGCCGCCGCGATCGAGGCCCATGATCGCAATGACGACGGCAATGCCAGCGAAGGTCGCGGCCGTGGCGATGACGCTGCGCAGCGCCCTGCTCCCGCCGCCGACGATGAACACCAGCGCGGTGACAATGATCGCCGAGAGCGCGAGATCATTCCACACGGGCTGGTGAGATTGCTGCAGTTCGTTGCGGATCCAGACCAGTGGCCAGATCACGAGCGATGCGAGCGTTCCGATCAGCACGACCAGCTTGCCGAGCAGCCACAGCAGCACGCCGACCACCGGCAAATTGTCGCCGGCGCGGACCAGTGCGTCACCGGCCGTATCGATGCTCTCGACGAATAGCTGGAGGGCGCCTGTAGTCCAGCTCACGCCGAAGCCTTCCAGCCCACCGCCATAGAGCAGGAAGAACGCGACCACCGGAAGCGCAAAGAAGAACAGACCCGCGTTCAATCCCTTCGCCGGCAGGCGCGGAATCAGCAGCGGAACCAGCAGCACCACCGCCAGCCCATAGGTCAGATTGACGCGCCAGCGGTCGGCCTCCGGGTAGAAGCCGTACATGAACTGACCGAACTTCGCCGAGATGTAGGGCCAACAGGCGCCGACCGGATGGCCGGCGTTCTGCGCCAGGCATGCTTCGCGGTCCTTGCCGACCCACACTGCGTCGACCAGCAGGAACTTGACCGCCGGGATCACGGTGAACCAGATCAACAGCGCGCTCACCAAGGTAAGCAGGATATTGGTCGGGGAGTTCAACAGCCTCGTGCGGACGAAGCCGACGAAACCGGTCGTCTTGATGGGCGCCGGGCGTTCTCCGGCCATGTCCTGACGGATGAAGGTTGAGGCCGTGATGTCGGTCATGCGCCAGGTCTCTTCATGCGCCAAGTCTCTTCCCAAGCCGCCAGCTGTAGAAGCTCATCATCGCGCTCGTGATCAGCGACAGCGCCAGATAGACGCCCATCGTAATTCCGATGATCTCGATGGCCTGACCCGTCTGGCTCATCGTCGTGCCCGCGAACACCGACACGAGATCGGGATAGCCGATGGCGACCGCGAGCGACGAGTTCTTGGTGAGGTTCAAATACTGGTTCGTCAGCGGCGGCAGGATGACGCGGAGCGCTTGCGGCACGACGATCAGGCGCAGCACGGTGCCGCGGCTCAGTCCAAGCGAGAGCCCCGCTTCCATCTGTCCCTTATGGACCGAGAGAATGCCGGCGCGCACGACCTCGGCGATGAACGACGCCGTGTACATGGTCAGCGCCAGGGTCAGCGCGACGAGTTCAGGAATGATGCGCGAACCGCCGGCGAAGTTGAATCCCTTGAGCGCCGGTACCTCGAAAGAAATTGGCACGCCGAACACGAGCGCTGCAATCAGCGGCAGGCCGATCAGCAGGCCCAGCACCCAGGGCCAGATCCGCATCACATGGCCGCGGAGGAACAGCTCGCGCCGCGCGTAATAGTGCAGACCGACCGAGAGCACGATCGCCACACCGAGCGCGATCACGAACGGCACGAAGCCGGCTTCTTCGATCGGGCGCGGAACGATGAAGCCGCGGTTGTTGAGAAAGAAGGTCGAGAAAAGAGAGATGCTCTGTCGCGGTCCGGGCAGAGCCGCCAGCACCGCGAGATACCAGAACAGGATCTGGAACAGCAACGGCAGGTTGCGGATCAGCTCGACATAGGCGCCGGAGACCCGCGACAGCAATGCGTTCGGCGACAGGCGGCCAAGCGCAACCAGAAAGCCCAGGATGGTCGCCAGCACGATGCCGATGACGGAGACCAGCAGCGTGTTCAGCACGCCGACGATCAGCACGCGGCTGTAGCTGTCGGAGCCGGAGTAGCTGATCAGGGTCTGGTTGACGTCGAAGCCGGCCGTGTTGTTGAGGAAGCCGAAGCCCGACGTGATGCGCTGGGCGGCGAGGTTGCTGCGTGCGTTGGCCACGATCTCGTAGCCAACCCACACCAGGACTGCGACGAACAGGATCTGCAGGATGATGCCGTTCCATCCTGCCTTGCCACCCAGCATGCGCTTCAGCCGAAGCCCATATTGCGCAGGCGGTAACCTCGCTTCGATACTCATTCGCCGCAGCCCCGCTATCGTGCAGTGATCAGCGGATCGGCGGCGCGTACTGCAGGCCGCCCTTGTTCCAGAGCTGGTTCAGACCGCGCGCGATCTGCAGCTTGGAGCCCGCGCCGACGTTGCGGTCATACATCTCGCCGTAGTTTCCGACCGCTTTCACGATCCGGGAGAACCAGTCCTTGGTGAGGCCGAGCTGCTCGCCGAGATTGCCATCGGTGCCGAAGGCGCGCTTGAAATCAGGCTTGTCCGACTTGGCCATCTCGTCCACGTTCGCCTGGGTGACGCCCATTTCCTCGGCCGTGATCAGCCCAAACAACGTCCACTTCACGATGTCGAACCACTGGTCGTCGCCGTGGCGCACCATCGGGCCGAGCGGTTCCTTCGAGATCACCTCGGGCAGCACAACATGGTCGGCCGGATTGGAGAGCTTCAGGCGCTCGGCATAGAGGCCGGAGACGTCGGTGGTGAACACGTCGCAGCGGCCGGATTCATAGGCTTTCACGGTCTCGTCGGCGCCGGCGAACGCGATCACCTCGTACTTCATCTTGTTGGCCTTGAAGTAGTCGGCGAGGTTTTGCTCGGTCGTGGTGCCAGTCTGCACGCAGACCGAAGCGCTGTTCAGCTCCAGCGCCGAGTTGACCTTGAGGGCCTTCTTCACCATGAAGCCCTGGCCGTCATAATAGGTAATTCCGGCGAAGTTCGCGCCGAGCGAGGTGTCACGCGACAGGGTCCAGGTGGTGTTGCGCGACAGCACGTCGACTTCGCCCGATTGCAGCGCGGTGAAGCGATCCTTGGCGGAGAGCGGCACGAACTTGACCTTGGTCGGATCGTTGAAGATCGCGGCGGCAATGGCGCGGCAGACGTCGACGTCGAGCCCGGTCCAGTTGCCCTTGTCGTCCGGGTTCGAGAAACCGGGCAGGCCCTGGCTGACGCCGCAGGCGAGCATGCCGCGATCCTTGACGGTCTTGAGCGTTTCGGCCTGGGCGCCGACGCTCGCCAGCATCGGGGCGAGAGCAAGAGTGAGAGCCAGAGTGACGCGTTTCATAAATACAGCCTTTCGCGGTCGTCCTTGGGGAGCGATGAAATCTCAGCGCGAAGATGGGGCCGACCTGAATCCGCCTTTGCAAACGCCATACCAAGAATATGGCGCACGCAATGCACAACGGAGCCGTGCATGCGAGATGAAGCGGGAATCGCGGCAAGCCCCTCAACGTGCAGCGATCGAATTGCGCCGGCATCACAGAACGACTGGCGGTCCGGGTCAAGGGGTTGACGGGCCTGTTCTGCATTCTGTTATTAACGACCGCAGTGCAGCCTGATTTCCAGCTATCCCGGCAGGCTCAAAGAGAAAAGACACGCGAATGGCATTATCGAACGACCCCGCTGCGGCGGTGCGACAAAACGTCGAGACACGGCTGGTCACGGCGGGGCGGGACACGAAAGCGCAGCACGGATTCGTGAATCCTCCGGTCGTTCATGGGTCGACGGTCCTGTATCCAACGGCTGAAGATCTGCATGCACACCGCGGCGAATTCCAATATGGCCGCCACGGCACGCCGACCACCAAGGCATTGCAGCAGGCGCTGATGGCGTTGGAGGGCCCGCAATGCGCCGGCGTCGGCATCGCGCCGTCAGGTCTCGGGGCGATCTCGACGACCCTGCTGTCGGTGCTCAAGGCCGGCGACCACGTGCTGGTCTGCGACAGCATCTATCGCCCGACCCGCAATTTCTGCAACGGCATGCTGGCGCGCTACGGCGTCGAGACGACCTATTTCGACCCATTGATCGGCACAGGAATTGAGCAACTGCTCAAACCAAATACACGCGCGGTAGTGGTCGAGGCGCCCGGCTCGCAGTCGTTCGAAATGCCGGACATCCCCGCCATTGCGGCGGTTGCGCATGCGCATGGCGCACTCGTCATCGACGACAACACCTGGGCGACGCCGCTCTACCACCGCTCCCTCGATCAGGGCGTCGACGTCAGCATGCAGGCGGCCACCAAATATATCGGCGGCCACTCCGACATCATGTTCGGGACGATTTCGGCCAATGCGAAGGCGTGGCCGCTGATCTCCGAAGGCATCCGCCTGCTCGGCGTCTGCGCCGGGCCGGACGACGTCTTCCTGGCGCTGCGCGGCGTGCGGACGCTCGGCGTGCGGCTGGCGCAGCATCATCGGTCCGGCCTGGAGATGGCACGCTGGCTCGCCGCCCGCCCCGAGGTGATCGAGGTCCTGCATCCTGCGCTGGAGAGCCATCCGGGGCATGCGATCTGGAAGCGGGACTTCACCGGCGCCTCCGGCCTGTTCAGCATCGTGCTGCAACCAAAGCCGCAAGCCGCGGTTGATGCGATGCTCGACACGCTGACGCTGTTCGGAATGGGCTATTCCTGGGGCGGCTTCGAGAGCCTGGCGATTCCGTTCGACTGCGCGAGCTATCGCACGGCCACCACCTGGGCGCCCGGCGGCCCCACGCTGCGTCTGCATATTGGCCTGGAGAATGTAGAGGATCTCAAGGAGGATCTCGACCGAGGCTTTGCGGCGTTCAACGCAGCTTAAGCACGCCCGCAGCAAGCGGAGCGTCGCGCGATCGGGCAGCCTGGGCTGACAAATTGGCGTTGATGTCCCGCCGATTGGGGGTAGCCTGCGCGGCAAGGAAAGCTGGAACGAACGGAAATCATGGTTCTGCTCGATCTGATGGGCGGCGTGGCGTTGCTGCTGTGGGGCCTTCACATGGTCCACAGCGGCATTCTTCGCGCCTTCGGCCCGGATCTCCGGCTGCTGCTATCGCGGGCGCTGCGTAACCGCTTCAGCGCGCTCGCCGCCGGACTCGGTCTGACCGCTCTGCTCCAGAGCAGCACGGCGACCGCGCTGATCACGACCTCCTTCGCGGCGGAAGGCCTGGTCGGCCTGATCCCGGCGCTGGCGATCATGCTCGGCGCCAATATCGGCACCACGCTGATCGTGCAGGTCCTGTCGTTCAACGTGGCGGCGGTCGCCCCCATCCTGTTCGTGCTCGGCCTGGTGGCGTTCCGCAGCGGGCCGCGATCGCGCATCAAGGACCTGGGGCGGGTGTCGATTGGCCTCGGCCTGATGCTGCTGTCGCTGCACATCCTGATCGACACCCTGGCGCCCGCTGAAGAAGCGCCGGCGATGCGCGTGTTCATGCAGGCGATCACGGCCGATGTCACGCTGTGCATCATCTTCGGCGCCGTCGTCACCTGGATCGTGCATTCCAGCGTCGCCAGCGTGCTGCTGGTGATGTCGCTGGCCTATGCGCACTTCATCACGGCCGATGCCGCGTTGGCGCTCGTGCTTGGCGCCAATCTCGGCAGCGCCGTCAATCCGGTGTTCGAGGGCGCGCGCCGTGACAACCCGGCGAGCTATCGCCTGCCCGTCGGCAATCTCCTCAACCGTGTCATCGGAGTCGCGCTGATCGCGCCGTTCCTGCATCCGCTCGCAGCGCAATTGCAGCAATTTCAGCCCGATCTGTCGAAGCTGACGGCCCAGTTCCACATGGCTTTCAATCTCGGCACGGCCGTGGTGTTCATCGGCCTGCTCGGCGTCATGGAGAAGCTGCTCGTCAGACTGTTCTCCGACCGCCCGGCGGAGGTCGATCCGGCCAAACCGCGCTATCTCGACGAGACCGCGCTGGAGACACCGTCGCTGGCGCTTGCGGACGCCGCGCGCGAGGCGCTGCGAATGGGCGATCTGGTCGAGACCATGTTGCGCAATGTCATGACCGCGATGATGACCAACGACCGTGGCCTCGTGGATCAGGTGTCACGCGCGGACAATGTCGTCGACCGGCTCGACGAAGCCATCAAGCTCTACATCACCAAGCTGACGCGGGGCAGCCTGGACGACCGTGAGGGCAAGCGCGCGATGGAGATCATCTCCTTCGCGATCAACCTCGAACACATCGGCGACATCATCGACAAGAACCTGAGCGAGCTCGCGACCAAGAAGATCAAGCGCAGGTTCCAGTTCTCTGCGGAGGGCGCCGACGAGCTGCAGGCCTTTCACCGCCAGATCATGGAGGCGCTCCGCGTCGCGTTCGGCATCTTCATGTCCGGCGATGCGCAGCAAGCCCACCAACTGCTCGATCAGAAAGCCGAGCTCCGCAACGCAGAGCTCGGCGCGACCGAGCGGCACCTCGAACGTCTGCGCGAGGGCCGCTCGGAGACGCTCGAAACCACCTCACTGCATCTCGACGTGCTGCGTGACCTCAGGCGTATCCACTCCCACATCTGCTCGGTCGCCTATCCCGTCCTGGACGCGGCCGGCGAAGCGGCCAGCCGCCGCAGCGAGGCGGCAGACAGCGGGGCCACCGTCGCCCTGCCCGCATCCTCTGCAAAGCCGCTGCCGCGCTGAGCGTAGGACGGCGCTACGAACCGGTTGTTCCGCATGCCCGCGCCTGGGCCGAAGCGCCTTCGGCGCGGAGAGAGCTGGGCGCGAACTGCGATGGGAGAGGCAATGCCTGTCCTGCGCCAGCGAACATCCGCCCTGTGAACCTGAAGACGGCCCCGATCAATTGCTCAGCGTCTGGGATTCCCGCTGGCGGTTCTTGAAGATCAACATCACGTTGCGGACGTAGATGATGTTCGACAGCAGCTGGCCGAAGATGATGACCGGCTCGCGCTTCACGAGACCGTAGATCAGCGTCATCAGCCCTCCCCCGATCGAGAAGAACCAGAAGGCGATCGGCACCACGCTCTTGCCCGCGCGCTCGCTGGCGATCCACTGCACAACGAAGCGCGCGGCGAAGGCCAGCTGGGCGGCAAGGCCGAACACCAGCCAGAAATCGAATTTGGCGACGAAGATGTCATAGAGATAGTTGCTGAACGCCTGCCCGAATTGAATCAGCATGACTTCACCTCGATCGCAACCGGCGTCGGCTTCTTGCGGCGGATCAGCCACCACACGCCGGCGAGATCCATGATCCCGATCCACAGCCGGTCGAAGAACCCGTAGTTCGACACGCCCGAATGCCGGGGACGATCGATCACGTCGATATAGGCGATGTCGTAGCCCTCGCGCCGCACCAGGGCGGGAAGGAAGCGGTGCAGACCATCGAAATACGGCATCATCAGGAACACGTCGCGACGGACCGCCTTGAGGCCGCAGCCGGTATCGCGGGTGCCGTCATGCAGCACCGCATTGCGGATCTTGTTGGCCAGCCGCGACTGTAGCTTCTTGAAGCCGGTATCCTTGCGGCCGACGCGCTGCCCTGCGACGAGGCCGACGCCTGCACCGCCCTTTTCGAGCGCGGCAATGAGGTCGGGCAAGAACGCGGGATTGTTCTGGCCATCACCATCCAGCGTGGCCACCATGGCGCCATGGGCCGCGCGGATGCCGCTACGAACCGCAGCCGATTGGCCGGTCGATTTCTCATGCCGCAGCACACGCAGGTTCGGCCGCCGTGCCATTTCCTCGGCGAGCCGCTGCGCGGTGTCATCGGTCGAGCCATCGTTGACGTAGATGATCTCGTAGGACCACAGACCATCGAGCGCCGCCGCGATCTCGGTGATCAGCGGAACGATATTGCCGGCCTCGTTGCGCACGGGAACGACGATGGAGACGGCAACGAGGGTTTCGGTCGACAAGATGAGAACTCGTAATGGCGTGACTGGACCGGTTGCTGCCCCGGGCGCTGCGGCGGAGGCTTCTTATGGGGCTTGGGGCCGCCTATCAACCCCTTTAGCGCGGTACGATTTGGCCGTCCTTGCCCAGGCGGAAACCCAGCCGCCGGGCTGCGAACCAGTAGCGGACCAGCATGGCGCAGGCCAATCCGACCACGGCGCCGGCGACCACATCGCTTGGATGATGGGCCAGCAGCACCAGCCGGCTTAGGGCGATCACGACGGCATAGATGAACGCGGGAACGCGCCATCGCGGCCAGACGGCGGCAACGGCGAAGGCCAGCGCAAAGGCCGTCACCGCATGCGCGGAGGGCATGCTGAAATAGGCAGGTGTGCCGTTGAACGGGTCGAAGTTGAAGGCATTCGCCTTGCCGCCGACGAAGGGGCGGCCGCGGCCGATGATGTATTTCAGCACCTGAGCCACGAGCACCGAGCCCAGCACCGCGAAGAAGGCGTACTGAACGTGGGTGGCGAAATTCAGCAGGCGGCTGCGCGTGGCCTCGGGCCATAGCGGCGCGATCAGGATCGTCACGATGACGCCGACTGCCAGCAGACCCAGCACGTATTCATCCTGGCCGAACTCGGTGACGATGCGCCATGGCCACATGCTGGGGGTGCCGCGGGCGGGCATCAACCCGATCTCATAGGCATCGAAGGCAACCATCAGGATCACGATCGCGCCCAAACCGATGCCAATCAGCAGGAGAAGTTCGCGCCACAGACGCTGCCGGCTTGCTGCATCGGGCGCCGTCTGAGGCCGGCGCACCAGCCGTCCCAGCGAGAATTTGCCGACCAGCGCGAGCTGCGAGACATAGCCTGAGGAAGACGGAGAGGTGTCGGGCGCCGACATCTATTCGGTGCCCTCCGAGCGATAGATCGCGATCGAGACCGGGCGGCCCTGCGAGATGTTGTAGCCGTCGATCCGCTTGGCGACGTTGTAGCGCAGCCCGATCGCCTCGGCGCGCTGCACGAACGCCCGCTCGGTGCGCTGCTCGACAAGCGCGAAGCGGCACGTGCCCTGGTTGAGGAAGTCGGCCGCCCCCGAGCCGTCGGTGAGCTGGGTCGAGGTTCCCGTCATGAACACCAGGCTCGGCTCGTGGAAACCTGCCGCTGCCGCCTTTGGCCCGACGCAGACCACGTTGCGCAGCGCGCGCGCAATCTCCGCGCTGGGAAACAGCGGCGTCAGCGCCGGCAGCACGGCGCCATACACCACGAACGCCAGGAACATCGCCGCCACGCCGGCATTCAAGAGCGAGCGCTCGGCACGGCCGTCGTCATAGAGCCACCAGGCGAACAGGCCGAAGATCAGCGACGCCGCCACGAATGGCCAGGCCAGGAACACCGGCTGGTGCGTCACGATGATGGCGCCGATCACGGCCACCACCGAGGTGATGGCGGGAATCGCGAACCACCAGGCGGCGCCGCGGCGCAGCCACGAGCGCGACAGCACCCGCCGCTCCAGCGCGCCCACGGTCAGGATGGCGATCGCCGGATACAGCGGCAGCACGTAGTGCGGCAGCTTGGTCAGCACCGCCTCGAAAATGATCCAGGACGGTACCAGCCAGGCCAGGAGGAACTGCGCACCGGGCTCGCGCCGCGCGCGCCACACGGCGGGGGCTGCCATTGCGGCCAGCGGCGCGCCCGGCCAGAAGGTGATGAACAGCAGCAGCAGATAAAGTCCCGGCGGTGCGCCATGCGACTCCTGGGCGCCGATCTTGCTCAGCATGTCGCCGCCGACGGAATCGGCAAAGAAGGTGTCGCCGGCGCGCAGGAAGATCAGCACGAACCAGGGCAGCACCAGCACCAGCATCCACATCAGCCCCCACAGAGGGCGCAGACGCGACAGCCAGCCGGCGCCGCGATCCATGATCGCCAACGCCAAGATCGTCAGTCCTGCGAACATCAGGATCAGCGGGCCCTTGATCAGGATGCCGCCGGCGAGCGCCGTCCAGAAGATTGCAGGCGGTCCCCACGGCGGATGCACCGGATCCTCGCCGCGCTGCCACGACAGATAGACGCGCGCCAGCGCGCCCATCGCGGCCACCACGGTGAACAGCAGCATCGCGTCGGTCTTGGCGAGCCGGGCTTCCACCCCAAGCAGGACCGAGCAGCACATCAGCAGGGCGGAGAACACCGCGCCGCGCCGTGTCACGAAGGAGAGCGCGGTCCAATAGGTCAGCAGCACCGCGCCGATCGCGCCGATCAGCGAGGGAATGCGGTAGACCCAGATGCGGAGCTGCGCACGCGGCAGCCCGATCGCCGACGCCGTCTCGACCGCAGCCGATTGCAACCAGTAGATGCCGACTGGCTTCTTGTAGCGCACGTCGTCCTGGAAGCGGATGTCGACGTAATCGCCGCTCTCGACCATCTGCTTGGTCGCCTGGGCGAAGCGCGCCTCGTCACGATCGATCGGCGGGATGGTGAAGAAGCCCGGCAGGAACAACAGCAGCCCGCAGACGAGCAGGAACGCCACCGCCCTGGTGTGGCTCACGGTGACGGCATCGATCATCCGCACCAGCCGATTGCCTGGATTGACCAGGTTCTTCGGCTCGCGCGGCTCTCCAAAACGGGGGCGGGCATAGGTCTCGACCATGGGGTTCCGAATACGCTGAAACCGCCATGCCGACAACCGCTTAGCGAACCCTCACTGGATTCTGACCACAACTGTGTCCGCAGCGCCCGTGGCATCGATCACGGTGAGGCGGGCAAAGCCCGGCCCGGGCGGATCGATCAGGCGCTGGCGCCGGCTGTCGATCTCGCCAACGGCCAGTCCATTGACCAGCATGGTCAGCGGCAGCACGCCCCCGGACACTTTCACCGGCATCACCGAAGCCTCGCGTCCCGCGGATCGGTCGACATCGATGCGGGAGCCATTCAGCGGGAACTGAATGTGCGGCGCCTGCTCTGCGCCGGTCCGCACCAATTCCCCGACCGGCCGGAACCGGCGAAGGGGCATTGGCAACTTTGAATTGCTGGCGACAAGCGCCCCCTTGGGCGCCTTTGGCAGTGTCGCCGGCAGCTTGCCGCTGCGGGCAAAAGCGTCGAACAGGATCGGCGCCGCGGCGACGCGGCCGATCAGGCCGGGCACCGGCGCGCCATCGGGCCGGCCGACCCAGACGCCGATCGTGATGCGGCCGTCGAAGCCGACCGACCAGGCGTCACGATAGCCGTAGCTGGTGCCGGTCTTGAAGGCGATCCGGTTCCGGGCTGCGTTTTCCGGCGGCGGCGTCCCCAGCAGCACGTTGCCGACCTGCCAGGCGGCCGCCGAGTCCATCAGCCGCATCGGCTCGCGGGCGTTATCCTGCGCACCGTCAGCCGTCATGATCTCGCGCAGCGGCCTGGTGGTGCCGAGCCGCGGAAAGCCGGTATAGAGCTGGGCGAGGTCCTGCAGGGTCACACCGACGCCGCCAAGGCCCATGGCGAGGCCCGGGGCCTCGTCCTTCGGCAGCACCAGATTGCCACCCGCCTGCTTCAGCCGCGACGACAGCCGGCTGGCGCCGACGCGGTCCAGCAGCACGATCGCCGGTACGTTCAGCGACAGTTGCAGCGCCTTGCGCACCGGCACCGTGCCCTGGAACGTCATGTCGAAATTCTCCGGCGCATAGGAGCCGAAGCGCACCGGACGGTCCTCGATCAGGCTCTCCGGGTGCACGAAGCCGTCCTCGAAGGCGAGCCCGTAGATGAACGGCTTCAAGGTCGAGCCGGGCGAGCGCACCGCGCGAGTCATGTCGACCTGCCCTGCCCGCTTCTCGTCGAAATAGTCGGCCGATCCGACATGGGCGAGCACGTCGCCGCTGTCATTGTCGACCACGATGATGCCGACCGAGACGTTTGGTCCCAATGCGATGGCGCGATCGCGCGCCAGCGGCTCCAGCACCTTCTGCAGCGAGGCATCCAGCGTAAGGCGGATCATCGGCTGACCCTTGACGGCCGCCGAGGCCTGGTCGGCGGCATGCGGCGCCAGGATCGGCATCGGCTTGCGGAAGGTAGGCACGGCTTGCGCCTTCGCCTGCGCCGCGTCCTCGACGGAGATCACGTTCTCCGACACCATGCGGTCGAGCACGCGGTCCCGGCCGCGTCGAGCGGCCTCGGGATGGCGGTCGAGCCGGCGCGTCTCCGGTGACTGCGGCAGCGCCACCAAGAGGGCCGCTTCTGCCAGCGACAGCCGCTTCGGCTCCTTGCCGAAATATGCGATCGAGGCGGCGCGGATGCCTTCGAGATTGCCGCCATAGGGCGCGAGCGTCAGATAAAGATCAAGGATCTCGTCCTTGCTCTTCTGATGCTCGAGCTCGAGCGCGCGCACGATCTGCCTGAGCTTGGCGTGCAGCGAACGCTGCCGTCGCGGCTCCAGCAGCCGCGCCAGCTGCATCGTGATGGTCGAGCCGCCGGAGACGATATGGCCATGCGAGCCGAGTTGGATCGCGGCCCGCGCCAGCGCGCGTGGATCGACGCCGTGGTGGTCGTAGAAGCGCTGGTCCTCATAGGCGAACAGCAGCTTCAGATAGGTCGGATCGACGTCCTTCTTCGCGCTGACCGGCAGCCGCCAGCGCCCGTCCGCCATCGCATAGGCGCGCAAGAGCTTGCCGTGGCGGTCGACGACGGTGGTGGACAGCGCCTCGGCCTCGCGCAACGGCAGCGGGCCGAGGGAGATGGCGTAGGCGGTGAGTGCGAGAACGATTGCAACGATCGACAGGAGCGTACACACCAACAGCCGTTTGACGCCCCGCCCCCTCCTCCCGTCATGGCCGGGCTTGTCCCGGCCATCCACGTCGTGCGGAGGCAGCGTGGGTGCCCGGGACAAGCCCACGGCTGTCCGGTTCAGCTTCCGCATATTGCGAGGCTCAACTGTTGTGGGTTTTTGGCAAG